>CAWEWX010000075.1:0-28429 GCA_963812655.1 uncultured delta proteobacterium
AAATATGAGCGTTCTGGTAAATAACGACACCCGCGTGGTGGTGCAGGGGATTACCGGCAAGGAAGGTTCCTTCCACGCCCGGGCCTGCGCCGAATACGGCACCAAGATCGTGGCCGGGGTGACCCCGGGCAAGGGCGGCCAGCAGGTGGACGGCGTCCCGGTGTTCAACACCGTGGCCCAGGCGGTCAAAGAGGCGGGGGCCAACACCTCCCTGATCTTCGTGCCCCCGGCCTTTGCCGCCGACGCCATCCTGGAGGCCGCGGCCGCCGGGGTCAAGCTGGCGGTGTGCATCACCGAGGGCATCCCCACCCTGGACATGGTGAAGGTCATGGCCGTCCTCAAGGACAGCGGCTGCCGCCTCATCGGCCCTAACTGCCCGGGCATCATCTCCCCGGGCCAGGCCAAGGTGGGCATCATGCCGGGCCATATCCATAAGCCCGGGCCCCTGGGCCTGGTGTCCCGCAGCGGCACCCTCACCTATGAAGCGGTGTATCAGATGACCCTTCTGGGCATCGGCCAGAGCACCTGCGTGGGCATCGGCGGCGATCCGATTATTGGCACCGATTTCATAGATATGCTAAAATTGTTTGCGGCTGATCCCCAGACCGAGGGAGTGGTGCTCATCGGGGAAATCGGCGGCGTTGCCGAAGAGGAGGCCGCGGCCTTCATTTCCGGGCACGTCTCCAAGCCGGTGGTGGGCTTCATCGCCGGACAGACCGCGCCGCCGGGCAAACGCATGGGTCATGCCGGGGCCATCATCTCGGGAGGCAGCGGCAAGGCCGCGGACAAGATGGCGGCCCTCAGCCGGGCCGGGGTGACGGTGGTGGCCAATATCGGCGAGCTGGGGCAAACGGTAAAAAGGGTCATGGGATATCCAGCCTGACGTCCATGAAGATTTTGCTGCACATCTGCTGCGCCCCTTGCGCCATCTACCCGTTGGCAGCCTTATCCGCAAAGGGCCACCAGGTGCGCGGCTTCTTTTCCAACCCCAACATCCACCCCTACCAGGAGTATCTGCGCCGGGCCGCCACCCTGGAGACCTTTGCCGCCAAGGTCCGCTTGCCGGTGATCTGGGACCGGAGCTATCCCCTGGAAGAATTCTTGCGTAACCTGGCCTTTCGGGAGGCGGAGCGCTGCCGCTTCTGCTACTATCAGCGCCTCAGCGTCACGGCCCGGGTAGCCCGGAGCGGCAAGTTCGACGCCTTCACCTCCACCCTCCTCTACAGCAAATTTCAAAACCATGAATTGATCAGGGAATTGGGGCAATTGCTGGTCCAGGAGGTGGGGGTGCCCTTTTACTACGAGGATTTTCGCCAGGGCTGGGACGAAGGCCGAGCCAAGTCCGGAAAGCTGGGGCTTTACAAGCAGCAGTACTGTGGCTGCATCTTCAGCGAGCGGGACCGCTTCCGGCCGCCTGCTGCGGAGCAGGCCGGGGTGCGCCAGGTGCCCAAGCGGCAACGGAAACTTTGACTAGTTGTTGGAATGGAGTTTCTTTATACCCCATCAGGCCCCTGCGAAATGGCGCCCGGCGAAAGTCGGCGCCGGCCGGCCCCGCGGCCCGCTGCCTGAAAATCAGGGTTTTTACTGTCTCACAATCAGGGGAACCCCGATTGTCAGGTATGCGATTTAACCCTATCCTTTTGTCAAAACCTGTTAAAATAGCCGAAAATCGGGGCGATCAACCCGCGGCTGAAGCGTCGCGGCGGGAAGGAGCGGCTCATGCGGGCTATCATCCAGGTTGGGGAATCAACCCTTGGAGCCCGGGACCTGTATACGGTTGAGCCTCAGCCGCGAGCGGCGCCTATCGCTTGACTGGTTGTTAGCCGAAAACCGGAAACCCTTTTGCTAGGAATTACGCGGCCATGGTCGCCTCCCGTCTGACCCTGACTAATCGCCTGGAAAACTTGAGACTGCTGGAGGACTTCATCAGTCAGTGGAGTAAGGACCGGGGCCTGCCGGCAGCCAGGCTCCGGTCCCTGGAGTTGGCGGCCAAACTGATCTTCCGGTACCTGGTGGATCACGCCTATCAGCCCGGCGAACCTGGTTCCATCGCCGTGGAATTGGAGGAGAAGGGCCCCAGATTGCGCCTGATGTTCGAAGACGACGCAGTCCCGAAAAATTCCCCGGAGCACCCCCCGGGCAACCCCGGGGGGATGGCTTCCCCCGTGGACGCCCCACATCTCAATGCCTTGGAGCGCCTGGCGGAGAGCCTCATCTACTACCGCACCGCCGATGGCAAAAGCCGCCTGGTGGTCTTCTTGAATTGATCGGCCCCGGCCTTAAGGAACCAGGAAGTTTTTTTAGGAGGCGGCGCCGCGCCCGGCCCTAATGCCGGGGACGGGCAAACTGCTTAGCCTTGGCAAAGGCCTCCTGGGCTTCCTGGTCTTTGCCGCGGCTCTTGAGAAATTCCCCCAGAAAATACCAGCCTTCGCCATAATCGGGCTTCAGTTGCACCGCCTTGCGCAGTTCCGCCTCCGCCTCCCGCAGATCGCCGGCGCGGGTCAGGGCGCTGCCCAAGAGGCTATGAGCCTCGGCCCAATCGGGCTTGATGGCCAGGGCCCGGCGGAAGGCGGCAGCCGCCTCGGCGTCACGTCCCTCGCCGGCCTGCAGCAGCCCCTCCTGCAGGTAATTCTTGGCGGCCTTCTCAGAGGATGCCTTGACCTTTTCCTGAACGTCACTGGCCCAGCCCGGCGTCATCCCTCCCAGAGCCAGGCAAGCGGCCAAAATTATCATGCTTAGCCATCGCACCACGGTGTTCTCCTCCAGCGATTTTTTTTTCAGGGGGATTAGCTGGCTACCCAGCAGCTCGCCCCTGCCTTTCTAATCGGAAACCCAAAAATATCATAACGGTCCCACCGCGGCCAGGTAGAGGGCCGCTTCCTCGACCCCGTCCACCTGGACCAGGCGCTCCACTTCCCCGTCGAAGAAGGCCCCCACCGGACAGACTCCCAGGTTAAGAGCGGTGGCGGCCAGCATCAGGTTCTGGCAGATGTGGCCGGCGTCCAGGAACAGGTAGCGGATGGCCCGCTCCCGGTATTTCCACATGGCCCGGTTGAGCACCCCAGTCCAGATGAAGACCACGCCGGCGGCGCCCAGGAAGCCTTGAGAGAGTCCAGCCTCCACCAAGGAATGACGAAAGTCCCCCGCCTGCAGCAGCTCCAGGGAAAAGTCCGGCACCTGGAAGTGCCAGATCCCCGGCTCCACCCCGTCCACCCGGTGTACCGCCAGGTAGGTTTCCACCGGGTAGAGGGCCCCGGCTGAGGGCGCCGCCCGGAGGAGATAGCCGCGGTTGGCATAGGTTACCCCCTGGCTGGCCCAGAGCAGGGCGGCCAGTTCGCCCTGGGTCAGAGGCCGCTCCTGATAACCGCGCTGGGAGCGGCGCCGGCCCAGGCATTGCCACAGGTCCGCGACGGTGCGCCCCGCCTCGGGGTCGAGGCCCAGGCGCCTCCGGGCTTCCGGGTATTCCTTGTAAAGGGGGGCCCGGGGATAGGTCCGCCGCGCCTCTCCCAGGTCCTCCCGGCGATAGCGGCTCGCGGCCAGGTAGCCGCGGCCCGGGTCCAGCTCTCCAGAGTCCGTCATGACCTTCCCCCATAAAAATCTAACAGGCTAGGCTTGGCCAATCCCCTTGCTGCGCTCTTCCCGGCGGGGGCGGTTTCTTTCGTAAATAATCTTCAGGCCCTTCAGAGTGAGATAATCGTCCACCAGGTCGATGCTTTGGGTTTCCGAGGCAATGAGACAGGCCAGGCCGCCGGTGGCGATGACCCGGGGCAGGTGGTCTTCCATGGCCTTCTTGATGCGGGTCACGATGCCGTCCACCAGCCCGGCGTAGCCATAAATAATGCCGGCGTTCATACTGCTGATGGTGTCCTTGGCAATGATGCTCTTGGGTTTGGCGAAGATCTCCACCCGAGGCAGCTTGGAGGCCTTGAGGAACAGGGCTTCACAGGAGATCATCACCCCCGGGGCGATGACCCCGCCCTGATACTCACCTCGCTGGGAAACCACATCGAAGGTGGTGGCGGTGCCGAAATCCACGATCACCACGGCGCCGTGCACCTGTTCAAAGGCGGCCACCGCATTGACGATGCGGTCCGCGCCCACTTCCTTGGGGTTATCGTAGCAGATGGGCATGCCGGTCTTGATGCCAGGGCCCACCCACAGAGGCCGAACCTTCAGGTAGCGCTGGGAGAAGCCATCCAGGGTATTGTTCATGGGAGGCACCACCGAGGAGATGATCAGATCGGTGCCGGGGTCCAGGTCCAGGCACTGGGCCTGGAAGAGGTTGCGCAGCAGGATGCCCAGTTCATCGATGGTGGCTTCTTTTT
The DNA here is from genome assembly GCA_963812655.1 of uncultured delta proteobacterium. Taxonomy (GTDB): domain Bacteria; phylum Desulfobacterota; class Desulfobaccia; order Desulfobaccales; family 0-14-0-80-60-11; genus JAPLJC01. The sequence continues at coordinate 4,326 of CAWEWX010000075.1, forward strand.
CGGTGCGGATGCGCCAATCGCTGAGAAGCCGGTCGTCCTGATAGACCCCGATAACCGTGTTGGTATTGCCCACATCCATCACCAGCAGCATGAGCCCTTTCTCCTCAGTTCAGCAAGGCGTCCAGGGTCTGGGCCAGGTTCTGGGCCACCCGTTCCACCAGTTGCCGATCTTCGCCTTCGGTCATGATGCGCAGCTTCGCTTCGGTGCCGGAGTAGCGCACCAGCAGGCGGCCCTGGGGACCCAGGCGCCGTTCCGCCTCTCGCAGCGCCTGCCTGGCCGGCCGCAGGCTTTGCAAATCCTGTTTTTCCCGGACCTCCAGATTGATGAGCACCTGGGGATAGTCCTCCATGAAGCAGGCCAGGTCGGCCAGGGGCTTGTTTTCCCGGAGCATCACCGCCAGCAGCCGCAGCGCCGTGAGAATGCCATCCCCGGTGGTGGCGTAATTCAGGAAGACCAGGTGCCCGGATTGTTCCCCCCCCAGGATATAGCCCCCTTTCTTCATGGCCTCCAAGACGTAACGGTCTCCCACCGCGGACCGCACCAGTTTTATGCCGGCCTTCTTCAGGGCCACCTCCAGACCCAGATTGGTCATCACCGTGCCCACCACCGTCTTGTGAGGCAGCCTCCCCTGGCGCTGCAGAGCCAGGGCGCAGATGCCCAGAATATGGTCGCCGTCTGCCACCCTGCCGGTGTGGTCCGCCACGATGCAGCGGTCGCCGTCACCGTCGAAAGCGATCCCCAGGTCGGCCCGGTAGCGCTTTACCAGGGAGACCATGATCTCAGGATGGGTGGCGCCGCACATGCGGTTGATATTCTTGCCGTTGGGCCGCACTCCGATGGGGATGATCTCCGCCCCCAGTTCGGCGAAGACCTCCGGCGCCACCTTGTAGGTGGCCCCATGGGCGCAATCGATCACGATCTTGAGGCCGTCCAGCTCCAGTTCCCTGGGGAAGGTGCTCTTCAGATAGGAGATATAGCGGCCCCGGGCATCGTCAATGCGGAAGGCCTGGCCGATCTCGGTGGCTGTGGGCCGGGCCCCCTCTACCTCCGGATCGGTCATCAGCCTCTCCATGTGGGCTTCTATCTCATCGGGCAGCTTGAAACCATCTCCGGAAAAGAACTTGATGCCGTTGTCCTGATAGGGATTGTGGGAGGCGGAAATGACCACCCCGGCGTCGGCTCGCATCGAGGAGGTGATGAAGGCGATTCCCGGGGTGGGCAGCGGACCCAGAAGAAATACATCCACCCCCATGGAACAGATGCCTGCGCTGATGGCATACTCCAGGAGGTAGCCGGAAATGCGGGTGTCCTTGCCCACCACGATGTTTTTCCGCCCGGGGCCGTATTTAATGACGTAAGCCAGGACCCTTCCCAACTGCAGGGCCACCTCCGCGGTCATGGGATGGATATTGGCCACCCCCCGAACCCCGTCGGTGCCGAAAAGATGACGCGTCTCGTTCATTTCCCCTCTCACTTTGCCGTAATCCTCGCCAGTGCGGCGCCTGCTTCAAATATTTACCATAATTGCCGGGAAATGGCAGCATCTCACCTCGGGTAAGCGGTTATCCCTGGTCGGTCCAATGGATGCACTGCACCGGACAGGCGTCAATGGCTTCCTGGATTTTATCTTCCGAGCCGCCGCTGGGGTTGGCCACCTGGGCAAATCCCAGACCCTCGTTGAGTCTGAAGACCTCCGGGCACAGCTCTTCGCAAGTGCCGCAGGCGATGCATTCCTCTTCCACTATATAAGGGAAGCGTTCGGACATGTGCTCCTTTTTTTCAGTTCGTTTCCACAACTAATTGAAACAGTGCATAAATTAGCTAGCGAATTGGATTGCCGCAGGCTGCCAGCTAAAGTTGCAGCTCCACCCGGAAGGTCTGGGCCTCCACCTGCCGAATCAAGGTGAAACCCAGGCGCTTCACCAGGTCCAGCATGGTCTTGTTGCTGGATAAGACTTCGCCCCACAAAAGTTTCACTTGGTTTTCCTTGGCGATGCCGATGACCTCTTCCACCAGTTTGGGGCCCAGGCCTTTACCCTGCCATTGGTCCGCCACGATGACGGCAAACTCCGCGGTCTCCCGGTGGGCCTCCATCACCAGGCGGGACACCCCCAGCATCACTTCCGGACCAGGCGGGTGGCCTATGGCCATCAGCCCCAGCTCCCGGTCGTAATCATTCTGGGTGAAGCGGATGAGCATCTCATGGGTCCATTTCTTGATATGCCGGAAATAGCGAAAATAGATGGTTTCCTCCGAACACTTGCTATAAAAATCGGAGACCAGCGATTCGTCTTCGGGCTTCACCGGGCGCAGCAGCACCGGGGTGCCATCCCGCATCATCCAGTGGCGCTCATACTGGTTGGGGTATGGGGCTATGATGAGGTGCCGGGGGGCCGGCACGGCACTGCGGGCCAGCACCAGCCGGGCATCCACGCCCACAAAGCGGCCGCCGGTCACCGCCAGGGGGTTGATGTCCAACTCGCTGATCTCGGGAAAATCCGTCACCAATTGAGAAACCCGCACCAGGATTTCGCTGAGCCGGTCCAGGTTAGCCGGAGGAAGGTTCCGGTAACCCTGGAGCATCTTGGCAACCCGGGTCTTTTCGATCATCCTCCTGGCCAGCAACAGGTTGAGGGGCGGCAGGTCCACCATCACATCCTGGAGCACCTCAGTCAGGCTGCCGCCGGCTCCGAACAGGATCAGGGGACCGAAATCCGGGTCGTGCTTGCTGCCGATGAGCAGTTCGCAGTCCGGGGTCTTCTCCTGCTCCTGAACGGTGACCCCCAGGATGCGGGCCGCGGGTCTATGGGTCCGAGCCTCCTCGATGATTTCAGGGAACGCGGCCAGGACTTCGGATTCGCTGTGGATATACAGGCGGACCCCCCCCACCTCGGCCTTGTGGGGGATATCCGGAGAATTGATCTTCATGGTCACGGGGAACCCCAGATCCCGGGCGGCGCTCACCGCCTCCGGGCCGGAAGCCGCCGCCACGGTGCGGTTCATGGGAATGCCGTAAGCCGAGAGAATGGCCTTGGACTCCAGCTCCGTGAGGATGGTCGCCTGGCGGTCCAGGCATTGGTCAATAAAGGTCCGGGCCATCCTGGTGTTGATATTCAGGTCCTGGGCCATCTGCGGGGGGGTCTCTTGTAATAAGCCGAGATGCCGGGAGTAAAAATACATCTCCATAAAAGTATCTACTGCCTGTTCCGGGGTCTCAAAGGTGGGAATGCCGGCCGCGTTGAGGAGTTTCACCCCTGCGGCCACCTCTTCGCCACCCATCCACACGGCAAACACCGGCCGCGCCTGGCCTTTCAACTCCGGGGCCAGGGCCCGGGCCACCCCGGCGGGGTCGGTGAGGGACTGGGGGGAGAGGATGATCACCAGGCCCGCAATCTCCGGGGCCTTCAAGGCCAGGCGCACCACTTGCAGATAGCGGTCCGGCGAGGCGTCGCCCAGGATGTCCACCGGGTTGCCCCGGCTCCAGTAAGCCGGCATGATTTCTTCCAGTTTTGCCAGGGTCTCGGGTTCCAGGGTCGCGGGCTCCATGCGCCAGCGGTCCAGGGCGTCCACGGCCATAACCCCCGGCCCCCCGGCATTGGTGATGATCGCCAGCCCGCCGCCGGCAGGCAGCTTCAGCTTGCCCAGGGCCTCGGCGCAGTCGAACAACTGGCCCACGGTATCCACCCGGATGATGCCGGCCCGGCGAAAGGCGGCGCTATAGGCGGCGTCCTCCCCCACCATGGCCCCGGTGTGGGAGGCCGCGGCCCGGGCCCCGGCCTGGCTGCGCCCCGCCTTCACCACGATAATCGGCTTGACCCGGGATACGGAGCGGGCCGCGCTCATGAATTTGCGGTGCTGGGTCAGGCCTTCCATGTAAAGAATGATAGCCCGGGCCTTTTCCTCGTTGCCCAGAAAATCGATGAGGTCGCCGAAGTCCAGGTCCGTCATGGAGCCAACGCTGATAAAGTGGCTGAAGCCGATGTTCTTCGGAGTGGACCAGCCCAGGACGGACCGGCACAGGGCGCCGCTTTGGGAGATGAACGCCAGGCTTCCCGCCGGAGGCATATGGAGGGCGAGGCTGGCGTTGAGGCGAGCCGGAGGACAGAGCAGCCCCATGGAGTTGGGCCCCAAATACCGCACCCCCGCCTTGACGGCCTCTTCGTGGATGGCGTCTTCGATCACCTTCCCTTGCGGCCCGATTTCCCGGCCGCCGGTGGACACGATGATGGCCGCCCGTATTCCCGCCTGGCCGCACTTCTTGATGATCTCCGGCACATCTTTGATGGGTATGGCAATGATGGCCAGGTCCGCCGGGGCCGGCAGGTCGGTAAGGGCGGCATGGGCGGTAAGGCCATGAATCTGCTGGTATTTCCGGTTAACTGGAAAGATGCTCCCGGGAAATCCGCCCCGCACCAGGTTCTGCACCAGGATTGAGCCGAAACTGCCCTCTTTTTCACTGGCCCCGATCACCGCCACCGATTCTGGCTTGAAGAAGCAGTCCAACAGGATTTTCTTCATTTGAGTTCCTCTATAATTAATCTGGCAGTTAACCCTGGGGGTTTTGACCCGCGGTTTCCGGGAGGCGGCCGCGGCCATAGAAAACGGTGACCCGATGCCGCTCAGGACCGGTACGGCCGCGGCTCCAGCGGCTCAAGGAAGGTGAGGCCCGGTGCGCCAGGCGCCGCCAGTCCTCCGGATCCCCGGTGGCGCCGCCGACGGCCTCCCCCACCATGATAAGATAATGCAGAAAATCCATCTGGCAAATCCGGACCAGGGACTGCCCTGGCGGCGGCCAGGCATAAAGCACCACTTCGGGGCGGAAATCCCGGATAGCCTCGAAGACATCGCCCCGCTCCACCCGGGGATGCACCGGCAGCCCCGATTGAAATTCGCCATCGCCCCGGTCCACGGCCCGAAAAATGAGGCCCGCCTCCTGGCAGAGGGGAGCCAGGGCCGCGGTGAGGTAGCCCCGGCCGGCGCCGGCCTCCAGGAGCCGCTTGATCTTCAGCAGCCTGAGAAACCGCAGGAAGCGGAGGGGCCATTCCCGGGAGGGAAAGAAATAGACCCCCGTGGCCTGAGACAGGGCCATGAGCCAGGCTGCCTGGTCGGAGGAGCGCCACAGCAGTTCCTGCCAGCGGGCCTCGGGCAACAGGTAATCCAGCGGCCCGGCTCCCGCCTCCGGCAGGCGCACCAGGCTGCGGGCCTGCTCCAGAAACCGCTGGCGCTCCCGAAATCTTACGGAGGTGGGCAAGGTTTTCTTCTTTTCGGGGCCAGAAAAGGCTCCTTCCCGGGACAGGCGCACGCGCCTGGGTTTCCGGGGCGGCCGCCTGCGACTATGCTGCCCTTTTCCCTGGCCGCGGTTAAGTCCGTCTAAATTTGAGGCAAGGTTCCCTAATTATATCCGCACCGGCTGCCCGCGGCTCTCAAAGATTGGAATTTGCCTTGAATTGTGAAATAATTTTATCGGTCAATGCACCGAAGTATTAACAGGTTCATTCCTTGAGTTGAGTTACTAGATAGCCTTTTAATTGGTGGGGCAGGCCTCCGTGCCTGCCCTTAAAAGGGCTTTTTTTGAAAAAGGGCGAGCTTGAAATTTATAGGCGGAGGCTGCCTCATTGGCGGCTAAAAGAATCTATCTATTTCATAACCTGGCGACTCCACCCTTCCCAATATGAACTGAACCCCCAGGAACGAGATATTATAACCGAGGCTGTTGAACACTTCGATGGTAATAAGTATGATTTGCTTGCTTATGTGGTTATGCACGATCATATTCATGCATTGGTAAAACCTGCCGAAAAATATACATTGTCGCAAGTGGTGCATTCATTGAAATCTTTTTCAGCTAATCGCCTCCAACGCCAATTTAACCGCAGGAAGTGCGTCTGGCAGGATGAATATTTCGATCGAATCGTTCGAGATGAGGCTGAACTGCTGGAAAAAGCTCAATATATAATCAACAATCCGTTTAAGGTATGGCCTGAGATTGAGGAATATCCATGGGTTGGCGGCAAATTATTTGAAGTGGCGGGCACGGAGGCCCGCCCCACCTTAAAACTCCTATGAACGACCAGAGCTGCCCTGCCACTATTTCGCCACTTTGAACCATTGTTATAAAATGATTCCCTGATTCCCCGGCTTCCTCCCGCCATTGACAAGCCCGGCGGCAAAACTTAACAGAATAGGGTCGGATGACACGTCTTCAGGAGGTGGATCATGCTGCCGCTGGATATGCATATCGTAGGCCAGCACCTGGAAATCTTGCCGGAGTGGCGGGAGAAGATCGAAGCCGAACTGGCCCGCCTACAGAATCACTATTCCGGGCCTATCCTGCATGCCCGGACGGAAATCATCGGCACCGCCCACCACCACCTGGGCGCCTTCGAGGTCCACCTGGTGGTCACCGTGCCCGGGGAGGTCATCACCGTGAATCGCCAGGGAGGAATCGTCCTGCCCTTGCTGGTGGAAGCCTTCGAGGTCCTGGACCGGCGCCTGGAGGAACACTCCCACGTCAGCCAACAAAAAGTCAAGGCCCACGAAGAATTCACCCGGCACGGCCGGATCATCCGCCTCTTCCTGGAGCGGGACTACGGCTTCATCCAAACCGACGACGGCCTGGAGGTCTATTTCCATGCCAATGCCGTGAAAAAGGGGGATTTCGCCAGGCTAACTCCGGGGATGGAGGTGAATTTCGGCCAGGAAGAGGGGGACCAGGGCCCCCAGGCCACCTGGGTCCAGCCGCGGTAAGGGCTGTTTTCTGTTTTCTGTTTTCTGTTTTCTGTTTTTGATTTTCGTTTTAGGCGGGAACGGCAGGCTCTTTGGGCCTGCCGTTTGCATCAGGCCTGAGGCGCCCCGGGATTAATCAGCAACTTCCCAGGATAACCACACTTTCCCTGGCAGGGCATCCTAAAAAAAAATTCACCGGCTGCCTCACTTGCCGGCCAGGGCCCAGATGATTTCATAACTCACCGGGATGGAGCCGTTTTGCCCATAACCGTCCCGGTAGGCCTGTAACAGGGCCCTGAACAAGCGAGGGGAGAACGGCCGGGGCTGGGGATTGGTGGCCCCTACAGCCTGGAGGGCCTTGAGAAATTCCGGCACCGAGGGGTAGATGGCGGTGACCCATTCCCGGACCAGCTTAATCCGCCGGAAACCGGCCGCGGCCAATATCCGGGACCAGCCTGCCTCATCCAGGAAACCTTGGGCGGGGAGGGGCGGCTGGGTGTTAAGCTGCACCGCGGCTGCGGCCCGCCCCAGGGAGTCCGCCAACTCCCGGAAGGTCCCGGGCCCGAGGGTGGAGAAGGCCAGCACCCCCCCGGGCGAGAGGAGTCGGAAGTAAGACGTCAGGGCCTCTGCCGGGCGGGTAAGCCACTGGAAGGCGGCATTGGCCACGATGGCATCGAAGCGGCCCCGGCTCAAAGTTTCGCCGTCCGCCACCAGCCACGCTACCCCGGAGGCCGCTCCCAGGTGGCGGCGGGCCGCGGCCACCAGGGCCGCATCCAGGTCCAGGGCCACCAGGGAGGCCCCGTTGCTGACTTGCTTGAGGAGTTGGGTAAAATGGCCGGTGCCGCAGCCAATCTCCATAATTCGTCCGCTCCTGGGCAGCCGGCCCTCCAGAAGGGAGAGCAATCCCCGGGCCATGTGGCGCTGCACTCCGGCATGACGGTCATAAGACCCCGCCCGCCGGGCAAAGTTCCGCCGAATACCTTGCTTGCCGTTCATTTAGGTGGTTTCCGGTTTCCGCTTTTGCTGCCACAGGCTTCCAGCCGGTGCAGTCCCGACTTTTGCGAAGCAGGAGCAGGTCTCGTCCAACTCATGGAGCAGCTACCCTGAGCAATTCCCTCAAGATGCCGTTGACCGCCGCGGTCTGGGTGAGGAAGGGGATATGCCCCGCGGCCGCCAGCAGATGGAGTTCCGACCCCGGCAGGCGCTCCTGAAGATCCCGCCCCTGGGCCGGGGGCACGATCCGGTCTTGCTCTCCCTGGATGATGATCACCCGGCCGCCAAGGTTGGTGGTTTTTGGGGTAAGTGGCAGCAGGCCTCGCAGGTCCTTATCCCTGAGATAATCTAGCCCCTGCGCCAAAAAAGCCGGGGCCGCCTGGTAATCGAAGCCGGCCGCGGCCTCCTCCCGGAAGGCTGCCTCTCCCGGGGCCAGGCAGGCCAGGGCGAAGTCGTTCAGGACCTGGCGGGAATCGTTCCCCAGGGCCCGGCGCATGGCCCGGAGCATTGCCGCCGGCTGGCCCCAGGGGTGGTCCGGCCGCCGGCAGAAGACCGGAGGCACGGCCACCAAAACCGTGGCGCCGGGCGCCGGTCCCCGGAGCTGCGCCAGGGCCTCCAGCAGCAACATGCCCCCCAGGGACCAGCCCACCAGGACGCTTTCCTGAAGAGGCAGCCCGCGGAGATATTGCGCCAGCCAACCCGCCTCCCACCTGGGAATCTCCGGGGTCAGGACGGCGGGCGCAGAGTCGCAGGCTGCCGCCGCCTCAACTCCCCGCCAAAGGCGCCCGGAGGCCCCCCAGCCGTGGAGCAGCACCAGGGTCCTCATGCCCCCAACCCCATGGCCCGGGCCGTGGCGATGATGGAGTTAAGGGCCCGCTGCAAATCTTCCCGGCTATGCGCGGCGGATAGGGAAAACCTAACCCGGGCCCGGCCCGGAGGCACCGTGGGGGGCCGCAGGGCCACCGCCAGCAGCCCCTGCTGCCGCAGGCGGGCGGCAAATTCCAGGGCTCGGCCATTATCCCCCACCAGCACCGGAACGATCTGGGTCTGGCTCCCGAGGGTGTCCAGGCCGGCCTGCGCCAGCCCCCGGCGAAATCTCTCCGCTTCTTCCTGGAGATAAGCCCGGGGCTGCGGTTCCTGGGCCACCACCTCAAGTGCCGCCTCTATGGCGCCCAGCACCGGGGGCGCCAGGGCGGTAGAATAGATGAAGGAGCGGGCCCGGTTGTGCAGGTACTCGATGAGCCGCTGCTCCCCGGCTACGTAGCCCCCCAGGGACCCCAGGGCCTTGGAAAAGGTCCCGAGATGGACTTCAACCCCCGCGCTCAGACCCAGGGCTTCGGCCAGACCGGCGCCCTTCCCTCCCAGGACCCCGGTGGCGTGGGCTTCGTCAATCATCAGGGCGGCTCCGAAGCGATCCTTTAAGGCCACCAGTTCCGCCAGGGGGGCCAGGTCGCCGTCCACGGAAAAGACGGAGTCGGTAATGATCAGGCGCCGCCTGGCTCCTTGGCCTTGGCGCAGCAGCTCTTCCAGCCGGTTCAGATCCCGGTGGGGGAAGCGGTGCAGGACAGCCCCGGAGAGTTTGATGCCATCATAGATGCTGGCGTGGTTGAGGCGGTCGCAGAAGACCGCGTCCCCGGGACCCGTTAGGGCTGCGATCACTCCCAGGTTGGCCATGTACCCGGTGCTGAAGATCACTGCGGCCTGGGTCCCTTTGAAGTCCGCCAGCCGCGCCTCCACCGCCTGGTGCAAGGCCAGGTGGCCCGCCACCAGCCGGGAGGCCCCGGCCCCCGTCCCCCAGCGCGCCGCGGCCGCCTGGGCCGCGGCAATGAGCCGGGGGTCCAGGGACAGACCCAGATAATCGTTGGAGGAAAGGTTCAGCAAAACTTGCCCGGCCAGGCGCACCTTGCCGCCGGGCAGCACCTCCTCCAGCGCCTGCAGCCGCCGCCGTAAGGCCTGGGTTTCCAGGGATGCCAATTCTTGGGATAATTGATCCAGCATAGCTTGCAGCTCTCAGCTTTCAGGCGACAGCCAAGGCGAGTTTACCGCAGACTTCAGCCAGGGCCGCCACCAATGCCTCCCGGCCCGCCGCCAGCTCAAGGTTGCCCACCTCCGGCACCCGGGCCAGAATGGGGCTGGCGGTCAGCGCCTCGATCACCGCGGGGTTGGTCTGCTCCGCCAGGCCGGGAGATTCCGGGTACCGGTTCAGGATAATCCCGGCCACTTCCAGGCCATGCTGCCGGGCCGCCGCCACCGTCAGGGCGGTGTGGTTGATGGTGCCCAGGCCGGCCCGGGCCACCACTAGCAGCGGCAGCTTGAGCCAGCGCCCCAGGTCCAGCACCAGGAAATTGTTAGCCATCAGGGGCACAAAAAGCCCGCCGGCGCCTTCCACCACCAGGAAGTCATAGCGTCCGGCCAGCTCCCGGATGGCCGCGGCGATGCGGCCCAGGTCCACCGGCCTGCCCTCCCGGGCCGCGGCCACCCCCGGGGCCAGGGGCAGCCGCAGAGTTATGGGGGTGAGCAGCTCCAGAGGCTCGTGCAAACCGGCCAGTTCCCGGGCAAAGGCGGCATCGGTGGGCAGCAGCCGGCCCCCGTCTTCCGGGCAGCCGCTCTGGATGGGCTTAAAATAGACGGCCTTAACCTGCCGGCGCCGCAGGGCCGCGGTCAGGCCGGCGGCGATCACCGTCTTGCCCACATCGGTGTCGGTGCCGGTGACCAAGACGCCCCGGAATTTAGGTAAGAATGGTAATTTCATTGATGTCTTTTTTGGGGGGAGGGCCAGGGCCAACGGCCCTGCCCTCCCCCCAAGCCCCCCTCCCAACCCGTGTAAGGGCCGAGGAAGGCGAGGCCTTTGGCCTCGACTTCCTCGGCTAAAATATAAGGGATCGGGGGTGCGGGGTTTGGGTGAGGGGCCAAGGACTTCTGCCCTCAGCTCCCGTCCCCCCAAATTCCTTATTTCCCCGCCAACTCCAGCCCCAAATCAGCCAGCACCTGGCGGTCCTCCTCCGGCAGGCGGCCCCGGGTAGTGAGGTAGTCTCCGGTCATCAGGCTGTCGGCCCCGGCCGCAAAAACCAGGGGGCTCAAGGAACCCAGGGTTACCTGACGGCCGCCGCAGATGATGAGGGAGCGCTCCGGAAATGCCAGGCGAAAGGCGGCCACCGCCTGCAGGGCGGTGAGCGGCGACAGTCTCGGCCGGTCCGCCAGGGCCGTGCCCGGCAGGGGGTGCAAGAAGTTCAGGGGAATGGCGTCCACTGCCAGATCCCCCAGGGCCTGGGCCAGTTCCCAGCGCTGGGCCACGCTCTCGCCCAGCCCCAGGATGCCCCCGGCGCAAACGCTCAGGCCCGCGGCCTTGGCGGCCTCAATGGTGGCGACTCGCTCCCCGTAGGTGTGCGTGCTGCAGATTCTGGGAAAATGGGAAGCCGCGGTCTCCAGGTTGTGGTGGTAGCGGTAAAGCCCGGCGGCCTTCAGGTCCCGGAGGAACTCTCGTCCCACAATGCCCAGGGAGGCGCACACCTGGAGGGGCGCCGCCTGGCGGATGGCGGCCACCGCCTCGATGATGGCCTCCTGCTCCCGGGGAGCGCTGACCCCCCGCCCCGCAGTGACGATGGAAAAGCGTGAGGCCCCGGCGGCCGCGGCAGCTTTAGCCGCGGCCACCAGTTTTTCCCTGGCCAGCAGGGGATAACGGGGCGCGTCGCCCTTAACCCGGCCCGACTGGGAACAGAAGGCGCAGTCTTCGGAGCAGGCCCCGCTTTTGGCGTTGAGGATGACGCAGAAACTGACCCGCCGGCCGAAATGGCGCTCCCGGGTCTGCGTCGCCTCCCCCAGCCGGGCCCACAACCCCGGCCACTCCACCCTAAAAATCTCTTGCCAATCGGAATAATTAATCACGGCTCATCCCGTCTTCAAATCACCCCCAGGATCCAATTGTAAACCATTGGGATATAAAAGGTTGACAAATAAAACATGAAAATCGTGTCAAAAATATTGTGAATAACAAACAAAGGCGGGCCCGCAGGCCCGCCCGATTAAACTTAAACATCCTGATTAAGTGGCTCTAGACGGGCGACCCAATTGGTCGCCCCTGCGTCGGGCCACTGGCTTCCCGACCCGGCTCATATCTCACCGCCTGGGAATATAAACCTCCCTGGCCTTGATGCCGTCGGAGGGGCCGATGAGCCCCTCTTTTTCCATGGTTTCGATGATGCGGGCCGCCCGGTTGTAGCCCACCCGCAGGCGGCGCTGCAGCATGGAGATGGAGGCGTTGCGGGTCTCGGCCACCAGTTCCACGGCATCGGCATATTTTTCGTCTCTTTCGCCGTTTTCCGCCACTTCCTCTGCCAACTCCTTGAGTTCGGTGATGCCCGCCTCATAGTGCGGCGTGGCCTGGACCTTCAGGAAGTCCGCCACCCGGGTGACCTCCTCCTCGGTGACGAAGGGCCCGTGGATGCGCTTCAGCCGGGAGGTCCCCGGCGGCAGAAACAGCAGGTCCCCCATGCCCAGCAGGCGCTCCGCCCCCATGACATCCAGGATGACCCGAGAGTCGGGCCGGGCCGAGACCTGATAGGAAACCCGGGCGGGGAAGTTGGCCTTGATGAGGCCGGTGATCACGTCCACCGAGGGCCGCTGGGTGGCCACCATGAGATGGATGCCCGCCGCCCTGGCCTTTTGGGCCAGGCGGATCAGATACTCCTCCGTGTCCCGGGAGGAGACCAGCATCAGATCGGCCAATTCATCGATGACGATCACCAGGTAGGGCAGCGACCGGGGCAGAATCCCTTCCTCCACCCGGGGGTCGCCTTTTTTGACCCGGGCCTTCTGGTTATAGCCTTCGATATTGCGGGCGCTCAGGTCGGAGAGCAGGGCGTAGCGCCGTTCCATTTCTCCCACCGCCCAGTGGAGGGCGATGGTGGCCTCTTTGGGGTTGAAGACCACCGGGTGCAGGAGATGGGGGATGCCTTCGTAGAGGGACAGTTCGATGCGCTTGGGGTCGATGAGCAGGAAACGCACCTCCTCGGGGGTAGCCTTGAAGAGGATGCTGAGGATCATGGCGTTGAGGCCGACGCTCTTGCCCGAGCCAGTGGCTCCCGCGATGAGGAGGTGGGGCATCCTGGCGAGGTCGGTGACCACCGGGGCCCCCATGATGTCCTTGCCCAGGGCCAGGGTGAGCCGGGAGGCTGACTTCTGGTAGTCGGCGCCGGCCAGGATCTCCCGCAGAGCCACCACCTGGCGTTTGGGGTTGGGGATCTCGATGCCCAGGACCCCCTTGCCCGGCACCGGGGCCACGATGCGGATGGACAGGGCCTTCAGGGCCAGGGCCAGGTCGTCGGCCAGGCCGGTGATCTTGCTGATCTTGACCCCCAGGGCCGGCTCGTATTCGAAGCGGCTCACCACCGGACCGTTCATGATGTTGGTGACCCGGCCCTCCACCCCGAAATGGCGCAGGGTGTCTTCCAGTTTCCGGGACTGGTCCACCATGGCCCCTTCCTGCACCTGATAATTCCAGGGTTTGGGGGGGTCCAGGAGATCCAGGGGCGGCAGGGTAAATTTGCCCGGCACCGGCACTGGCACCGGCTTGGGCTTGGCTGGGACGGCGGGGGCCACCGAAGTCAGCGGCGGCGGCGCTAAAGTCTCCCCGGTCTCGCCGCCGTGGCGGCTGATGGCCGGGGCCTGGGGTTTGGCGCGGGACCGGCCGGATCGGGGCTCCGCCTCTCCCAGCCACCGCCGCCGCCGCCCTATTTTCCGCCAGAGGTCGTCAATGATCCCACCCAAATAAGCAATCAACCCCACATAAGAGAGCCTGGTCAGCGCCATGAAGCTGAGCAGGAGAGTTAAGGCCAGGGCCAGGGCCGCCCCCGGGCGGTTCAAGACCGCCAACAGTCCCCTGCCCAGCAACTCCCCGAGGATGCCGCCGGGACTCAGTCCCTCGTTCCCGGAAAAATAGGGGCGGACCAGAGAAAGAAGCCCCGCGGTAGACAGGATCATCCCCAGACAGGCGGCCGCCTGGCGCCAACCCAGCTCTTCCAGTCCCCGGCGGTGCGACTGCCAGGCCAGTCCCAACAGCGCCAGGGGAATCCAGAAGGCCGCCAGGCCCAGACCCCACCAGGCGTAAGCCGCGGCCACGGCCCCGGTCTTGCCCCCGGCGTTTTGTACCCCGCCCCGGTTCCAGGCCGCCAGCAACCCTTGGGGGTCTTGCAGAGAGTGGCTCCCCAGGGCCAGCAAGAAGAAGCCCGCCAATCCCAGCAGCAGCATGGCGGTCATCTCCTGGCCCAGGCGCCGCGGCCAGGCTTGGCTCCGCGATGGCGGCGCCGCGGCCATCCTGGATTTCCGGGGGCCGCTCTCCTTCGGAGCGCTTCTTTTTGCCATCGGTGCTCTCCTCGGTGGCCTCTTTTCCTCCATGACTAAACCTTCTCCGTACGAAACCCGGATCCCCAAGCAGCGCGGCCAGCTTCACCGGCCGGCAGCCTCTGCCCCGGTCCCGCTAATCCTGGTCCAGGGCGCCCACCCGGTGCGGCTCCGGGAAAGGTGGGGTACCGGGCAATTCTGCCTTCGAAGTTAAGCGCAATAACATTTTCAATTTGGGTTCCCCTATTATAAATCCTCCCAGCTCCATCACTGGAGAATTAAATTCTCCTGACAACGATAGACTGAATTCCTTTCTATTCCCGAAAATAGAATATGGTTGACCTGCGAAATGTGTAACTTTTACTACAGCCTTTATAAATCCAGCATTATTGATATTAAAATTACCCAAGTAGTAATAATTTGAATCTCCTCCAAAAATTCTTCCGGCATCAAAAACCGCGATTCCCGAACCAGAAATATTAACATTTGAAATAAATTCGGCCGCCCATAGTTGATTAATTGAAGTATGTGAAGCATCTTGTAAGAGTACAAGGAGCGGATTTTCTGGCAAATTTGCAACAGAAGGTTTCTTCAACATAAGCCTTCTTTGGGAAGTCTTACCGGTAAGGTCTGGAAGTATAAAAGACATAGTTTCTTTGGAAACTTCAAGCTGTTTATACTCTTTAAATCCTCCTTCGTTTAAAGCCTCTTTTGTCCAAAAGTTATCACGGGATCGTTGTGAAGTAATAGTTTCGCGATAACCTCGTGCAGTAATAGATTCATACCCTAGCTCGAAATAAATTTTCTCTATATTAGCTGTCGCGAGCAACTTCATGCAAATATAACACGGTTCGAGAGTAACATAAAGAGTAGCTCCTTTCACAGAAACCCCATGGCGCGCTGCCTGGGCGATGGCGTTGGCCTCGGCGTGGGAGGCCCGGCAGTAATTATATTTGTCCACGTCGGGGACCTTCATGGCTCGCCGGTAGCAATAGGGGGAGCCGTCGGGCATGACCTGGTCTATACAATGGGGCGCGCCGGGCATGGAGCCGTTGTAGCCGGTGGCCAGTATCTGCTTGTCCTTGACCAGCACCGCGCCGGTGGCCCGGCTGTTGCAGGTGCTGCGGGTGCTCACCAACTTGGCGATGAGCATGAAGTATTCATCCCATGAGGGTCGCATATGGTAATTTATTCTCCATGGTTAATTTATCAAGCCACCAATATAAAACATTTTTAAAAAAATAGGGAAAGTGGCACAGGCCTCCGGCCTGTGGTCTTTCAACTTTTCTCATAGAGCCAGGGATAGTCTTCGGGATTTTGAGCCAGCCCTCTCTCCACCGGATTATTCCTTAAATACTGCCATTTCTGTAACAACTCTGCATCATCCCTGATTATTCTATCATAACGCTCATCTTGCCATAAGCTACCTGGTATTCCTCTTTGTGCATTAATAGTCCTGGCGCTGAAGGTTTTCACACTACGGATAATTTCTGCCAAGTTGATGGCGGCTCCATCAGAAAAAGTTAGGGATTGACTAATGGCATGGACATGGTTTGGCATGACTACAGCAGCATGGACAATCCATTTCACCTTATCCCAATAGAGAATGGATTTCAAAATAATAGTTCTTTCTTCAGGAGAGAGTGTTCCGTCCGATTTAAGCCGCCAGGTAATAAAATAGATGCTGCCAGGCTGTTGCCAATGGGGGAGGTTGCGCCTGGTTGACTGAAAAGAATTCACAGGCCGGAGGCCTGTGCCACTTTTATTTTTTTTATGTTGTTCCCTATTAATAATTGGTATTCCCTATCGATATTTTCTTTAAGATTACTTCTTTAAAAAATCCATAATCGCCTGCCGGCTGGCCTCGGGTTCCTCCTCCGGGGGGATATGGCCGCACTTGGACAGAGGGACCAGTTGGGCGTGGGGGATATCCCGCTTAAACGAGAGGCCGACGTGCAGGGGCACCACCTCGTCTTCCACCCCCCAGATAATCAGGACCGGCACCTCGATGGTCCTGTACTGGGCAATGAGCGCCTCCATCTCTTTATCCTTCAGCACCAATTGTTTCGCCGTCTGGCTGATGGCCTCCTGGGCGCCCGGCAGGCTGCCGTAATAGGCATAGGTGTCGACCTGTTCCTCGGTGATCCGGTCTTTATGATAATAACATTTTTTCAGGACCTGGGCCGCGGCAAACCGGGGTGGCAGCAGGGCTGCCAGGACATTGGCCCCGGGAATCTTGGCCAGGCGGATGAACCAGGGCAGCTTTTGCGGGTAGCCGGCGCTGTCGATGAGCACCAGCTGGTTAATCCGTCCGGAGTGGTCCTGCTGCAACTGGAGATAGGTCATCAGGGCCACCCCGCCGCCCATGGAGTGGCCCATGATCACCAGGTCGTGCAGGTCTTGCCCGCGGATGAATGCGGCCACTATCCCGGCCTGGTCGGCCACCGCGTAATGGCCGTCCCGGGGTTTGTCGGAGAGGCCGTAGCCTTTGAGTTCCAGGGTCAAGACCCGATGCGCCGCGGCCAGCGGCGGAATCAGATACCGCCAGGTGTAGGCGCAGCCCCCGAAGCCGTGCAGCAGCAGGACGGGCGGCCCCTGCCCTGCCTCATAGTAGTTGATCTTGATCCCCTGATAATCGAAGGTCCGCCTCTCTCCCCAATCCCGGCTCAGGTTGGCCGGCGGCGCCGGCACCGGGCGGCAGCCCGCGGCCAGGCCCGGTATTAAGCAAGCAAGTAAGAGAACCTTAATTAGCTCCATGGTTTATCAGACCTCTTATCGGCCCAGGTCTCCGGCCTTTTTTTCATTATCGGCCAACCGCTCATTTTCTCAAATCAATCACCAGGGGCGAAGTCTCCTGCTCCCGGGCCAGGGATTCCGGTTCCACCAGTTTGACCCGGGGCTGGACCCCAATGGCCTGGGCCAGCTTGTGGGTGAGCTGCTGCAAGAACTCCCGCTGCACCGTCATCTTGTCGAAGAACAGGCCTTCCCGCACCTCGATCCTGACCTCCAGGTAATCGAGATGGCCCTCCCGGCCCACCACCAGTTGGTAGCAGGGCTCTGCCTCTTGCAGGCCGCGCAGGATCTGACCCACCCGGGCCGGGAAGATGTTGATGCCCTTGACCACCACCACTTCGTCGCAGCGCCCGGCAATGCGGCTCATGCGGGCCAAGGTGCGGCCACAGGGACAGGGATCGTTATAAAGGCGCACTAAATCCCCGGTGCGGAAGCGGATCAAGGGAGTGGCCTCCCGGGTGATGGTGGTCAGCACCAGTTCCCCCAGCTCTCCGGCCGGAAGGATGGCGCCGCTCTTGGGGTCAATTATCTCGGGGAGGAAATGGTCTTCGTTGAGGTGCATGCCCGGCAGCGGTCGGGCGGCGCACTCCCCCGCCACCCCTGGCCCCATGGCCTCGGAGAGGGCGTAGTGGTCTAAGGCGGTGAGATAGAGGCGGTTTTCGATCTCGGAGCGCTCCGCTTCGGTCCAGGGCTCCCCGGCCAGCAGGGCCAACTTCAAGTGCAGGTCTTTGGGGTCCACCCCCTGAGCCTCCATCTGGTCAGCCAGCACCAGGGCATAGGAAGGGGTAGCGGCCAGCACCGTGGTGCGGTAGTCCCGCATCACCTGGATCTGGCGGGCGGCGCCGCCGGGGCCGGCGGGAATCACCGAGGCCCCCAGGTGCTCCACCCCATAGTGAACCCCGAAGGCGCTGGTAAGGAGGCCGTAACTCAGGGTCACCTGGACCACATCGTCGCGGTCCACCCCGGCGGCAGTGAGGACCCGGGCCGCCAGCCTGGCCCAGTGGCGCAGGTCCCGGGCGGTATAGCCCATGACGATGGGGTTGCCGGGGCTGCCGGTGGAAGAGTGGATCCGCACCACCTCCCGCAAGGGCACCGCGAACATCTCGTAGGGGTAGGCCCGGGCCAGGTCGTGCCGCGTGGTGAAGGGAAGCCGGGCCAGGTCTTCCAGGGACTGGCAATCCTCCGGGAGAAAGCCCACCTCATCGAACTTCTTCTTGTAGAACTTGACGTTCTTATAGACCCGGGTGAGGGTGGCCTGTAAACGCTCCAGTTGCAATTGCGCCAGTTCCCCGCGGTCCATCCGTTCCGCATCTGGGTCGAAGTCTGCCATAATAAAACCCCGTTTTCGATTGGTGGCACAGGTTGGCTCACCTGTGGCTCTTGCGGCTGCGCAGCCTGTTGGGGGGGGCGCAGCGCGCACCCCAGGCGGGCGACCCGATCACCGGCTGAAAGCCGGCGCCGCTGCCGCCCCTACTGCGGCCTGCTTACCGCTCATTCTCCTTCCTTACCCAAATAGGCCTCGATGACCCTGGGGTCCCGGCGGATTTCCCCGGGCAGGCCGCTGGCGATGACCTCGCCGTGGTCCAGGACTACGATGCGATCACAGAGGCCCATCACCAGGCTCATGTCGTGCTCGATGAGCAGCAGGGTAGTCCCCAGGCGCCGCAGCTCCCCCAGCAGGACCATAAGATCTTCGGTCTCCCGGGGGTTGAGGCCGGCGGCGGGTTCGTCCAGGAGCAGCAAGCGCGGCTCCAAGGCCATGGCCCGGGCGATCTCCAGGCGCCGCTGTTCGCCGTAGGCCAGAGACTCCGCCGGCCAGTGCCCCTTGATCTCCAGCCCCACCAGGCGGAGCAGCTCCTGGCAACGCGCCCGGGCCTGGGTCCCGGCCCGCCGCACCCGGGGCAAGGGCAGGAGGGCCTCCAGGATGCCCACCTTCTGCCCCAAGTGGTGGCCGACCAGGATATTTTCCAGCACCGTCATGCCCCCGAAAAGCTGGATATTCTGAAAGGTGCGGGCCAGACCCCGGGCCGCCCGCCGATAGGGCGGCAACCCCACCAGTTCCCGGCCGGCCAGCATCAGACTGCCGGCGGTGGGGGGAATGAGGCCGTTGATGAGATTGAAGCAGGTGGTCTTGCCGGCGCCGTTGGGCCCTATGAGACCCAGGATCTCGCCGGCGGCCACCGCGAAGGAGACCCGGTTCAGGGCCTGGACCCCCCCGAAGTTTTTGGTCAAGCTATTGATTACTAATAAACCCATCAAGTTACCAGTTAAAACCCGAGCACTCTCTGCCCGCGGTTAGCTGAGAGCTGCTGCTCACTCCCAAACCTCGCGATAACCTTTGCCCAGGTAAGCCCGCTGCACCTCCGGGTCTTCCCGCAGTTCGGCGGCGGCCCCGTCCAGGATGATGCGGCCGGTCTCCAGGACATAGCCCCGGTCGGCCACCTTCAGGGCGGCCCGGGCATTCTGCTCCACCAACAGAAGGGTAGTCCCGGTTTTCTTCAATTCCGCCAGAATTTCGTAAATCTGGGTCACCATGCGGGGGGCCAGCCCCATGGACGGCTCATCCAGCATCAGGAGGCGGGGCCGGGCCATGAGGGCCCGGCCCATGGCCAGGATCTGCTGCTCGCCGCCGCTCAAGGTGCCGGCCGCCTGGCGGGCCCGTTCCTTCAGCATGGGGAAGCGCCGCCGCAGCTCCTCCAGGTCCCGGCGCACCTCGATTTTATCCGGCCGCGTATAGGCCCCCAACTCCAGGTTGGCAGTGACGCTCAGGGTCCGGAAGACCCTGCGCCCCTCGGGCACCAAGACCAGGCCCAGGGCCACAATGCGCTCCGGGGTCAACAGGGTCAGGTCCTGGCCGGCAAATTCCAGGACCCCTTTGCGGGCCCGCAGCAAACCGCAGATGGTGCGCAGGATGGTGCTCTTGCCGGCGCCGTTGCCGCCGATCAGGGTCACCACTTCGCCTGGCCGCACGTGCAGAGAGACGCCCTTGAGCACCGGCAGGCGGCCATATCCGGCCTGGACACTTTTTAAGGTCAGCATAGAAAGAATGGTTTTCGGTTTGCGGTTTCCGGTGGGCTTTCAAGCCCGCTTTGCCGGATGACTTGAGATTTTTTGCATATACAAAAAACAAAAAACCGAAAACCGCAAGCTGCTTCTCAGCTCTCCCTCTGTAAAAACTTCAAACTCAACTTGCCTCTGCCCAGCAACCCTTCGGGCCTCAAAATCAGCAGACCCACCAGCAGCGCCCCGTAGACCAGGTCCTGGTAGGACTGGAACTGACGCAGCACCTCCGGCAGGGCCGTCAGGATCACCGCGCCCAGCACCGCTCCCGTCATGGAGCCCATGCCCCCCAGCACCACCATGGCCAGGATCAGGATGGAGGTGTGCAGACCGAAGGATTCCGGGTTGATGAAGGTGATGTAATGGGCGTACAGGGAACCGGCCAGGCCGGCCAGGGCCGCGGCCAGCGTGAAGATGGCCACCTTGTAGGCCGGGGTGTTGATCCCCATGACCTTGGCGGTGGTCTCATCATCCCGGATGGCCCGCAAGGCCCGGCCGTGATAGGACTCCACCAGGCGCCAGGTCAGGATCAGGACCAGGGCCACCGCCACTGCCACCAGCAAGAGATAGCGGCCCGCAGGCCGGAAGCTCAGGCCGAA
Source organism: uncultured delta proteobacterium (assembly GCA_963812655.1). Taxonomy (GTDB): domain Bacteria; phylum Desulfobacterota; class Desulfobaccia; order Desulfobaccales; family 0-14-0-80-60-11; genus JAPLJC01. Next base: position 24,837 of record CAWEWX010000075.1, read on the forward strand.
AAGGCTGGGAGAAGGGATGCCCGCCAGACCCTCCGGCCCCCCGGTGATTTCCAGATTGAGGAACATCAGGTCCAGAATCACCCCGAATCCCAGGGTGACGATGGCCAGGTAATCCTCCTTCAATCTCAAGGTGGGCAGGCCCAGGGCCAGGCCGCTCCCTGCCGCGGCCAGCATGGCGCCCAGGGCCGCCAGGGGGAAGGGAAAGTGCCCCTGCCGGGCCAGGAGGGCGGAGGCGTAAGCGCCAACGCCGAAGAAGGCGGCGTGCCCCAGGGAAATCTGCCCGGCGTAGCCGATAATCAGGTTGAGGCTCACCGTGAGGATGATGTAAATCCCGGCCAGGATGGACAGATGCAAGAGATAGGCGGTCATCGCATCAGTCTCCCCGCCCCTTCAGGATCCCCTGGGGCCGGAGAAGCAGCACCAGGATCATGATGGCGAAGGCGATGGCGTCCTTGTAACCCGAAGAGATATAGGCGGCCCCGAGGCTCTCCGCCACCCCCAGGAGCAGCCCTCCCAGGATGGCCCCGGGAATATTGCCCACCCCTCCCAGGATGGCGGCGCTGAAGGCCTTGAGGCCGGGCAGCAGGCCCATGCGCGGGTAGGTGGCGTTGTAATAGACGGCCATCATAATACCGGCGGCGCCGCTCAGGGCCGAGCCGATCAGAAAGGTCAGGGCCACCATGCGGTCGACGTTGATGCCCATGAGGCGGGCGGTGTCCCGATCCAGGGCGCAGGCGACAATGGCCTTGCCATACCTGGTATAACGCACGAAGACCAGCAACAGCCCCATAAAGCCCAGGGCCGCGGCCAGGATGGCCGCCTGCAGGGTGGATACCGTCGCCCCGGCGATCTTCAGGCTGCTGAAGGCGAATTGCACCGGAAAGGGCCGGTCGTTGGGGCCGAATAACAGCAAGGCCAGGCTCTGCAGAAAGATGGAGGCGCCAATGGCGCTGATCAGGGGCACCACGGGATGGGAGCCCCGCAAGGGCCGAAAGGCCAGGCGCTCCAGGGCCACCCCCAGCAGGGCGGCGGCCGCCATCCCGGCGCCGCAGGCCAGGAGAAAAGGGACCCGCCCGCCGGCCAGCAGCAACACCGTCACAAAGGCCCCGAACATGTAAATCTCTCCCTGGGCAAAATTGATCAGGCCCAGGATGCCATAGATCATGGTGTAGCCCAGGGCGATGAGGGCGTAAACGCTGCCGCTGGTGAGGCCGTTGAGTAATTGCTGGAGAAACATCGACGTTAACCAGGTTCCCGGATTTGCATTATAAAGGATTCGCCCCTCCCGGGCAAAGCTCGCCTCACCATATCATCCCAGCCCCACGGATGACAACCAGGGTTTGCTTGGCGCCCCGGGGCCGCAGCTTCCCTTCTCCGGGAGGGGCTTCCCCACAAACAAAAAACGGCCCCCCAAGGGCCGCAGTGAAATCGGCAGCGCTGCCGTTTAAAAGTGCTAGGCCACCCCCTCCTGGAGGCCAGGGAAAGGGCAGTAGTGTCCTGCAACAAGATCGCATGGAGAAGATTACACTATCGCGAAGTTAAACTCTAGACCTTATGTAATTTCAGCGATATCAACATAATATACAAATGTAACTAAATCCCCTCTCCCCCCATTGGGGGGAGAGGGAAATAGCTTGTAAATTCCATCAATTGATAGCTGGTGGGCATGCCTGAGTTCAAACAATTCTCTACTGCCTGCATCTTAGCAAAAAACTTGCTGGACACTACTGGGGAAAGGGAGATTTTGGTAATTGGCCAGAGATGGGGAGCCCGTGCCTAAACGGCCAGCGACAGCCAGGTGGCCAGGGCCAGGCCCAACCCCACCAGGCCGTTGAGGGTGAAGAAGGCCGGGGGCAGACGCAAAGGCTCCCGGCTGGAGAGCAGGACATGCTGGAAGAGCAGTATCAGGGAGGTGAGCAGCACCGCCCCGGCATAGACCGCGCCCAGACCGGCCAGCAGGCCGGTGAGGCCGAAGCAGGCGGCCGCGGCCAGGTGAAACAGGGCTGACAGACGCTTGGCGCCGGTGGCCCCCAACCTGGCCGGCAGGGAGGAGAGCCCCAGGCGGCGGTCGAAGTCCTCGTCCTGGAGGGAGTAGAGGATATCGAAGCCCGCCACCCAAAAGATTACTGCCGCGGCTAGAGCCAGCACCGAGAGGCTCAGGTCGCCCCCCCGCACCGCCAGCCAGCCGCCCAGCGGGGCGAGGCCCAGGCTCAGACCCAGCACCAGGTGGGAGAGGGAGGTAAAACGCTTGGTGAGGGAGTATCCCAGGATCACCAACAAGGCCAGGGGCGAGAGCAGCAGACAGAGCCGGTTGAGCTGGGCCGCGGCCCCCATGAAAACCAGGGCGCTGCCGATCGTCAGCATCCAGGCGGCCCGGCGGCTCACCCGGGCTGCGGGCAAGGCCCGATCCCGGGTGCGGGGATTGAGGGCGTCCAAGGGAGCGTCCGCCAGGCGGTTGAAGGCCATGGCGGCGGCTCGCGCCCCTACCATGGCCACCAGGATATAGAAGTTGGTCCGGCCGTCGGGCAGGCCCCGAGCCGCCAGCATGGCCCCCATGAAGGCAAAGGGCAGGGCCAGAACGCTGTGGCCGATCTTGATCATCTCCAATAATTCGTAAAGGTGTTGCAGGAATTGGCGCATGTGAAAGGATGGTTTTCCGTTTTCTGTTTTCCGTTTTCTGTTTTCCGTCCTGAAAAGGTTCCCGCGCCGCCGGGGGCGGCGGCGCCACCAACCACTGGCTACTGGCCACTGGCTACTGGCTACTGCTTTTTATTAGCCTGTGCCGGCCTCATTTCTCCCCCCAGCGGGGCCCCAATTGGTGCGCCAATCCCAGGAGGTCCAGGACGCGGCCGGCGAACTGCCGGGCCAGATCCTCCAGGGTGGCGGGCCGGTGATAAAAGCCGGGACAGGCCGGCATGACGGTAGCCCCGGCCGCGGCCACCCGGGTCAGGTTCTTCAGGTGAATAAGGCTCAGCGGCGTTTCTCGCACCACCAGGATCAGGGACCGCCGCTCCTTCAGGAAGACCTCGCCGGCCCGGTGGATCAGGTTGCGGCCCGCTCCCTGGGCGATGGCCCCCAGGGTCCCCATGGAGCAGGGGATCACCACCATGGCCCGGGCCCTGAAGGAACCGCTGGCCAGTGGGGCGGTGAAGTCGTCCACCCGGTGCCAGACCGCCCCGGGGGCCAGCTCCCCGGGGGTCAGCCCCAGCTCCAGGGCCAGCACCTGCTCCCCGGCAGCGGAGATCACCGCGTGCAGCTCCAGGTCCGGCCGGCCGGCGAAATAGGCCAGGAGTTCCCTGGCGTAAATCATCCCCGAGGCCCCGGTGAGGGCCAGCACATAGCGGTTTACTTCAGTCCCAGTCTGGGCCACAGCTCGTCCACCTTTCGTTGGATTTCCGGGTCCATTTCGATCACCTGCGGCCAGGGGCGGGTAAAACCCTCCTCGGGCCACTTGCGGGTGGCGTCGATGCCCATTTTGGAGCCGTATTGGGCCAGAGGGGCGGCATGGTCCAAGGCGTCCACCGGGCCTTCGGCGAAGACCACGTCGCGTTTGGGATCGACGTTGTTCCCCAGGCGCCATAGTACTTGGCCCA
>CAWEWX010000076.1:0-4000 GCA_963812655.1 uncultured delta proteobacterium
CATCGCCGATGGCCAGGGCGGCGGCAGCCGCATCCAGGGAACGGCCGGCCAGGGGACCGCGGTGAAAATGGGGGGTCACCCGGAAAAGCTCGGCCAGCAGCACCTTAAGGAGGGCGGCGCCGCTGGCGGAGGCGGCGCTCACCCGGATGCTCCGGCCCTGCAGCTCCCCAAAGGGCACCCGGCTGAAGAGCAGGACGCTGCCCACCGGCCCCCGGGAGCTGATGGAGAGGTCCGGCAGCAGCAGATAAGACCCGGGGTGGCGGCCGTATTCCAGGGCGGAAATGGAGCCCAGGTCCACCTCCCCCCGGCGCATGGCCGCGTTGAGTTCCGCCGGGGTGCCCCGCACCATCTGAAAACCGTTCCCCCCCAGCAGGTTCTCCAGGGCAAAATAGATGGGCAGAACGTTGAGGTACTCAATCCGACCGAGACGGGCCCGGGAAAGCATGTCGGCCTCCGAGAAGCTAATTGCAAAACCTCCTTTAGAACAGGTTGTCATTCTGAGCGAAGCGAAGAATCTCGTATTTTCAAATAATTGAGTAATTGAGATCCTTCACTTCGTTCAGGATGACAGGAAAGACCGGTTTTGCAATAACTTTGAGTCTTTGTCTTTAATCTTTTACTGAAAACAGAAAACCGCCTTTAAGCCAACCAGCGAAATTTCCCTGCGGCCCCGGCCGTGAAAAGTTCCCGCCAGAAATCTTCTCCGGGCTTATCCAGGGGGATAAACCCCAAAGCCGCCTTTTTCCCCGGCTCCAGACTTCCCAGGTCCCGGTCCCTTCCCAGGGCTCGGGCGCCGTTGAGGGTGGCCAGGCGCAGCCACAACTCTCCGGGGTAGGCGGGGAAAGTCCGCTGGAGCCAGTCAATCTCCCCGAAGAGATTCAGGTCCCGGTTGCCCGCCAGGGAGTCGGTGCCCAGGGCCAGGTTGACCCGGGCCTGAAGCAGCCGGTCCACCGGCGGCAGCCCCGCCCCGGTGTAGCGGTTGGCCCGGGGGCAAAGGACCAGCCAGGTGCGGCTTTGCACCAGCAGGCGCCAGTCCCCCTCCTTTAGCCAGACGCCGTGCACCGCCAGGGTGCGAGGCCCCAGGAAGCCCAGATGCTGCAAATAGGCGGCCGGGCTCTCGCCCGGGGGCTGAAAGTCATCAAGCCACCGTCCCCGCCGCTTGAGCAAGTCTCGCAAAAAGCCGTTGCCCTCCGCCAGCAAGGCCAGCTCCTCCCGGGATTCCCCCAGGTGCACCGTTTGCGGGCGGCAGCCGGCGTCGTTCCAGCGGCTGATGGCCCGAAACAGGGCCGCAGAAACGGAGTAGGGCGCATGGGCGGCGGCGGAGACCCGGGGGCTGGCCGCCACCCCCGTCTCGGCCAGGAAGGGAAACGATTCCCCCAGATCCAAGGGCTCCAGCAGGTTGAAGCCCAAACATTCGTAAAATAGATGGTAGGCCAGTTCGCTGTTCTCCAGGTGCTTCAGGGAGGCGCCGGTGTTGCTGACCTCGCCCACCAGGGCGGTGCCATTGCGGCGCAGGGCCTCCAGGCCCCGGAGAATGCCCTGGTCAACTTCCTCGGGGGCCAATGCCTCCCGGGCCGCCAGGGCCGCCTCCAGCCAATCCCGCCAACGCTCCTGCGGCGGAATCCGCCCGGCCAGGGCGGAAAACTCCAGGTGGGTGTGGCAATTGACCAGCCCCGGCAAGATGGCCCCTGAGCCGTGGTCGCAGATCAATCCCCGGACTCCGGACCCTGATGGAGAAGACGAAGAAGACAATAAAGAGGAACAAACCTCCCGGGCCGGGCCCACCGCCCGGACCACCCCGCCCTGCACCAGCACCGCCCCATCGCGGATGGGGGGGCGGTTCACCGGCAGAACCCAGGCAGCCAGGTGGGCGATCATACTTGTTCCCGGTAGCGGCAGGCCGCGGTAATCACCATCTTTAGCCTCGAGTCCATGCCCGGCAGGCCGCAGAACCGCCCTGCCGGTATTTCTCAGCGCACCCAGGTGCGCCAGTCCGGGCCGAGATCGCCCCGAAGGCGGTAGCGCTCCAGCAGCCGGGGGCAGGGGCATTGCCGCGGGGTGGCCGCCAGGCCTGGCAAGAGGCCCAGGAGCAACTGCGGCAGGGCCGCTTCCACCGCGGCCACCCGGGACATCTCCTCCGGGGTGGCCAGCCCCTCGAACAGCGTCCCGGGCCGGTAAGGCCGGTCCAGGAGGCCCTCGGCATAGTTCACCACGTAAGTGAGAGCGACATAACAGAGCTCCAGCTCCCGGGCCAGGAAGACCTCCGGCGCCAGAGTCTGGCCCACCAGGTCGCCCCCCAGGAGGCGGAACTTGCGGATCTCCGCGGCCGTCTCCAGACGGGGCCCGGTGGTGGCCAGATAAACCCCGTGGCCGTGGACCGTGAAGGGCGCCCCGGCCAGCCCCCTGAGCAAGGCTTCTCTAAGTTCGGGGCAAAACAGCGGGTTATGCCGAATAAAACCCCAGCCCACCCCGGTAAAAAAGGTATGAGGGCCACCCCGTCCTTCATCCAGCACATCCCCGGGGACCACCAGATCCCCGGGGGCCAGTTCCTGCCGCAGGGACCCCGGGGCCACCCAGGCCAGGACCTTGGCCACTCCCAGGTCCTTCAAGGCATAAAGGTTGGCCCGGGCGTTGATAAAGGGGGCGGAAATTTCATAGCCCGCTTCGCCGTGGCGGGAGAGGACCACAAACTCCAGGCCTTGGTGCCGGAAGAAATGCACCGGGCGGCTGTCGCCGTAAGGGGTGGAGAAGACCTCGGTCTTGTCCGGCTTCAGGCCCTGGCCTGCCAAGGCTTTATGCGTCCCCACCCGGCCGATGACCGCGATTTCGGGCATCATGGCTTTCCTTATCGGCGAGGGGGACAGGGACGCGGCGTCTCGCCGATGATCCACCCGCCCTTCCCTCCCCCTAGTTCACTCACAGCAAATTATACCGATGGTCTCTCAGCCGCGGCTGGTAGCCGGCCTGGCGGATGAGGGTTTCGATTTCCTCCCGGGGCAGTCGGAAGCCCACCCCGGTGGCGGCCACCACGTTTTCTTCCAACATGGTGGAGCCGAAGTCGTCGGCCCCGAATTTCAGGGCGAGCTGGGCCACCTTGGGTCCCTGGGTCACCCAGGAAACCTGCAGGTGGGGCACGTTGTCCAAGACCAGCCGGGAGATGGCCAGGGTGCGCAAATATTCCACTGCGCCCAGGGGTTCGCCCCCCAAACTGGTGGACCCGGGCTGGAAGGTCCAGGGGATGAAGGCGGTGAAGCCGCCGGTTTCATCCTGCAACTTCCGGATCTTGAGGAGGTGCTCGAGGCGCTCGGCCCGGGTCTCCAGATGCCCGAACATCATGGTGGCGCTGGTCTTTAACCCCAATTTATGGGCGGTGGCCATGACCTCCAGCCACTGGGCGCTGTCGCACTTATGGGGGGAAGCCAGGCGGCGCACCCGGTCCACCAGAATCTCGGCGCCGCCCCCGGGAATGGAGCTTAAGCCCGCGGCCACCAGGAGGCGGATGACTTCCTCCAGGGTCAGGGCCCACTGGCCGGCCCAAAAGACCAGCTCCGGGGGTGAAAAACCATGCACCGCCAGGCCGGAGTCCCGGATACAGCCGATTAGCCTTTCATAATATGACGGCCCCAGTCCCGGGTTGAGCCCTCCCTGGAGGAGGACCCCGCTGCCGCCGTGGTCCTTGAGTTCCCTAAGTTTGGCGGCCAGGTCGTCCCAGCCCAGGACGTAGCCGTCCGGGGCCCCGGGGGGGCGAAAGAAGGCGCAGAAGCGGCAGCCGGAGACACAGATGTTGGTGTAGTTGATGTTGCGGTCGATGACGTAACTGACCCGGGACTCGGGGTGAAGGCGCCGGCGCACCAGATCGGCGGCGCTCCCCAGGGTGAGGAGGTCCAGGTCCCAGAGGCGGTTGGCTGCCCGCCGGTCGAGGCGCCCGCCCTGGATCAATTTTTCCAGGATTCCCTCTATTCCGTCAGGCCGCGGCATCATGCAGCTTCCACCACCCGGT
>CAWEWX010000077.1:0-141889 GCA_963812655.1 uncultured delta proteobacterium
AATCTCCGGGTCCCGCAGATGGCGGAAGCGGCCCTGGGGCTTGAGATAGTCCTTGACGGGCCGCAATTTGGGCGGCTCCACGGTGAGGCGAAACTTGCCATCCACCACCTCATAGAGGGGAAAGACACCGGTTTCCACCGCCAGGCGGCCCAGGCGGACGCTGAGGTCGGTGGCGGAGCGCCAGCCGGTGGGGCACACCGACAGGACGCTGATGTAGGCCGGGCCCGGGGTTTCCAGGGCCTTCCTCACCTTGAAGTAAAGGTCGAAGAGGTAGCTGGGCGAGGCGGTAGCCACGTAGGGGATGCCGTGGGCCACGGCGATGGCCACCATGTCCTTCTTCCAGTTGCGCTGGCCGATGCTCATCTTGCCCGGCGGCGAGGTGGTGGTCATGGCCCCGTAGGGCGTGGCGCTGGACCTCTGGATGCCGGTGTTCATGTAGGCTTCGTTATCCCAGCAGAAGTAGGTGAAGTTGGTGCCTCGCTCCAGGGCCCCGGAGAGGGCCTGGAGACCGATATCGCTGGTGCCGCCGTCACCGCCCATGGCCACCACCTTGGGCATGGCGCCGGAGAGTTTGCCTTTGCGCTCCAGGACCTTCAAGGCGGCTTCGATGCCGGAGGCCACCGCCGAGGTGTTCTCAAAGGCCACGTGGATCCAGGGGTGCATCCAGGCCGTTTGGGGCAGGCCCGAGGAGACGATCTCCATGCAGCCGGTGGCGTGGGCGATGATGGCATCCTTGCCGATGGCCTTGCACACCCAACGCACCGCCAGGGCTTCGCCGCATCCCTGGCAGGACCGGTGCCCCGAGGTGAAGAATTCTTCCCGGGGCAACAACCGGGAAGCGTAAGTATCGAACTTTTGGCTCTGGGCGTGACCGAATTTTTCCATCAGCCTCTCACTCCCACCAGGTAGAATTCTTCCCTGGGTCCTTGCTCAATTTCCTTGAGGGCGTGGCTCACCATGTCCTTGAAGACCTGGGGTTGCACGTCCCGGCCTCCCAGTCCCACGATATAGCCCAACACCTGGGGCCTCTGGGCCAGAGGATAGAGGGCGCTGCGCACTTCCGCCAGCACCGGCCCCGCCGCCCCACCCAGGGACATGGCCCGGTCGCAGACGATGACCAGGTCGGCTCCGGCCATGGCGGCCCGCAAATCCGCGAAGGGGAAAGGCCGCCACAGCCTGGGCTTCAACAGGCCCACGGCCTGGCCCGCCTCTCGCATCTCATCCACCGCCACTTCCGCCACTTCCGCCAGGGACCCCATGAGAAGCAGCAGCACCCTGGCGCCCTCGGTGCGGTAGCGCTCCACCGGTTGATAATGGCGCCCGGTCAGCTCGCCCCACTCCCGCCAAACCTCCAGGATAGTGTCATAAGAATTGGTCAGGGCCATCTGATGGGCCATCTTAGCTTCGGTGAAGAGCTCCGGCAAGGCGAAGGCCCCCATGGTCACGGGCTTCTTGGGGTCCAGCTTGAGATAAGGCGTAAGCGGCGGCAGAAACCGGTCCACCGTCTCCTGGTCCAGCATCTCCAGGGGTTCCACCACGTGGGTCAGGATGAAGCCGTCCAGGTTAATGATGGTGGGCAGCAGCACCCGATGGTCTTCGGCGATCTTGAAGGCCATGACGCTGTGGTCGAAGGCATCCTGGCCGTTCTCCACGAAGAACTGGATCCAGCCGATGTCCTTCTCCGCCATGATGTCGCCGTGGTCGTTCCAGATGCTCAGGGGCGCCGATAAAGCCCGGTTGGCCACGGTCATGACGATGGGCAGCCGCATGCCCGAGGCGATGAAGAGGATCTCGTGCATCAGGGCCAGACCCTGGGAGCTGGTGGCGGTGTAGGTGCGGGCCCCGGTGGCGGCGGCGCCGACGCTGGCGCTCATGGCCGAGTGCTCCGACTCCACGGTGACGAAATCCGCATCCAGTTCGCCATTGGCCACCAAGGAGGAGAGATGCTCCACAATGTGGGTCTGGGGGGTGATGGGATAGGCGGCGATAGCCTCGGCCCGGGCCAGTTGCACCGCATGGCTCACCGCGATGGAGACTTCCATGCCGACTCGGTGGCCCATTATCCCTCCTCCGGCGCCATGCTGATGCAACCGGTGACGCACTCTTTGGCGCAGATGCCGCAGCCTTTGCAATAGTCGTTCATCTCGAAATAGCCATCCGCGTTCCTCGGAGATGCCGGCTTCGGGACACACGGTCCAGCAGACCCCGCACTGGATGCAGCGCTTCTTGTCCCATACCGGATACATGGACCGCCATTCCCCGGTGCGGTAAGCCCGGGCCGACCCCGGCTCGGTGAGGACCGAGCCGATCTCCATTTCCTGCCAGGTCACCTGGTCCCATGCTTTGCTCACGGCTGGCGCTCCTCTATGGTAGTGGCCTCCAAGGCCACTTTCAGGGCATTGAAATTCTTCACCGCCAGGGGGCCGAAACGTTCCTTCAGGGGCGCCTCCAGGGACTCCAACTTCACCAACCCCGTGGCCCGCACCAACGCCCCGATCATGGCAGTGTTGACAATGGGCACCCCCAGGACCTCCCGAGCGATCTTGCTGGCGTCCACCAGGGCCAGGGTATGCGGATAGCCGTATTCCCGGCGGATTTCGGCGGCGTTCTTGGGGGTGTTCAAGACGATGACGCCGTTTTCCCTCAGGTCCGCCGGGGGGTTTTGAATCCTCAGCAGCGAGGGGTCCAGCACCACCACCACATCCGGCTGCAGGATCTTGCAGCGCAGACGGATGCGCCGGTCATCCACCCGGCAGAAGGCCATTACCGGGGCGCCCCGGCGCTCCGGGCCGAAGCTGGGGAAGCCCTGGGCGAACTTACCTTCGCCAATGGCCGCCAGGGCCAGCAGCTCCACCGAAGTTACCGCGCCCTGGCCGCCGCGGCCGTGAAAGCGGATTTCGATCATCTCCATTTTCCTTACAGTTATGGAAGGGTTTCTTGGGTGCCTCCGTTAACCTTATCCCGCCGGCAACAAATTGAAACCGGATAATTTGTGATTTTCCTGTCAAAGATTATCTTACAAACGAGCCTGCCGTGGGAGTCTGCGCCCTGTCGTTGCCCATCTTCATAACCTGGGGGAATTGCAGTCCCGATTCTAATAAGCATAAACCATTTCCAGGTAAAGTCTGCTTATAAAAAATTTGCCGGGGCTTTATGGATCGATTGCCGGGCATTACGGAGCCCGTTTAGGCGTTATTTGGGAATAGGAGCCTCGGTCTGTGTAGAACCGCCGCCCTCGGCGGTTCTATTCTGCAGGCAGGCGCCGCCGGGGGCGGCGGCGCTGCATATTCCCGCCGGGAGCAGCGGCGCGGTTTTATCCAAGAGGGTTATTGATTACGATGGTCTCTTCCCGGTCCGGGCCCACCGAGACGATCTGGATGGGCACGCCCACCAGTTTCTCCAGCCTCCGGAGATAATCCCTGGTAGCCACGGGCAGATCCTGGAAACGCCGCACCCCCCGGATATCTTGCCGCCACCCCGGCAATTCCTCATACACCGGGCGGCAGCGTCCCAGGCCCTGGATGGTGGGAGGGATGGTTTCCTGGCGCTCCCCATCCATATCGTAGGCCACACAAATCTTCACCGGGTCTACGCCGGTGAGGACGTCCAGCTTGGTGACGGCCAGGCCCGTGAGTCCGTTGAGGCGGGCGGCATCCCTGAGCACCACCGCGTCCAGCCAGCCGCAGCGCCGCCGGCGTCCGGTGGTGGAGCCGAACTCCACCCCGCATTCCACCAAATGGTCGCCGATGCTATCCAGGCACTCGGTGGGAAAGGGGCCGGCCCCCACCCGGGTGGTATAGGCCTTGACGATACCCAGGACCTGATGGAGTTGATTGGGCCCCACGCCGGCGCCGGTGCAGGCAGCCCCAGCCACCGGGTTGGAGGAGGTCACAAAGGGGTAGGTGCCGTGATCGATATCGAGGTGGGTTCCCTGGGCCCCTTCGAAAAGAATATTCTTGCCTGCAGCTACCGCTTGGGCCAGGAGGACCGAGACGTTGGCCACCAAAGGCTTGAGCCGCGCTCCCATGGCCAGGTAGGCCTCCAGGATCTCTTCCCCGTTTACAGGCTGGGCCCCCAGGAACTTTTCCAGGTAAAAATTCTTCTCTGGCAGGATATCCGCCAGCTTGGCCTCCAAGACGTCGGGGTCGATGAGCTCCGCCATGCGGATGCCACGCCGGGCCACCTTGTCTTCATAGCAGGGCCCGATGCCCCGGCCGGTGGTGCCGATCTTGCCAGCGCCCTTCTGCTCTTCCCGGGCCACGTCGATCCGCTGGTGGTAGGGCATGATCACCTGGGTCCGTTCGCTGATGCGCAGGTTCTCCGGCCCTATGACAAAGCCCCGCTCCTTAAGCCGGTCCATCTCCATCAGCAAGACCTGGGGGTCCAGAACCACGCCATTGCCGATGAGGCACTGGGTGCCGGGATGCAGGATGCCCGAGGGAACCAGATGAAAAATGAACTTTTCGCCGTCCACCACCAGGGTATGGCCGGCGTTGTTGCCGCCTTGATAACGCACCACTACCTGGGCCCGCGAGGTCAAGAGATCGACGATCTTCCCCTTGCCTTCGTCCCCCCATTGGGTGCCCACCACCACTATATTTGGCAATGCTTTGCCCTCCTTTTCACAAGCCGCGTATATTAAATCACAAGGGGAGGCAAAATCAAAAAGAAAAATCCCGGCCGGGGCCGGGCAGAGGAGGTCAAGGATAGGGCTCCGGGGGCGGACTTACTAAAAAACCCGCCCCCGGAGGGAGGTAAGGATTACTTCACCTTGGGGGTGAACTTATTGGGCATTTCCGGATAGTTCTTCCGCAGGTCCTTTTTGATGATCTTGCCGGTGGGAGTCCGGGGGATGGAATCGAGAAAGACCACTTCCCGGGGCAGCTTATACATGGCCAGCAGGTCCAGGGCGGACTTGATGATTTCGCTGGCCATCTCCTGGGAGGGGGTGTAACCGGGTTCCAATTCCACCATGGCCACCACCTTTTGGCCCATGATCTCGTCGGGAATACCCACCACCGCGTCATCCCGCACCGCCGGGTGCCGGATGATGGCGTCTTCGATCTCGGTGGGCGCCAGGCGGAAGCCGGAGGACTTGATCATGTCGTCTTCCCGGGCCTGGAAGAAGATGAAGCCGTCTTTATCCATCATAACGGCGTCGCCCATCATGTTGAAGCCTTCCTTGATGCCCTTCTTCATCGATTTCAGCAACTTGTTTTCCTGGATATAGGGCTTCCAGTACAGGGTGCCGGTGGGGCCCTTGATCATCATGCTGCCCACTTCGCCGGGGCCAGCGGTGGTGCCGTCTTCCCGCACCACCTTGATCTCGAAACCAGGCAGGGCCCTGCCGATGGAGTCGGGCATCGGCACCTCGCTCATGGTGTTGGAGGTCACCAGGTGCATCATCTCAGTGCCGCCCAGCCCTTCCCAGATGGGCTTGCCGGTCTTGGCCTGCCACATGGCCAGGGTTTTGCCGGTCAGGGCGTCGCCGCCAGTGGTGTACATGCGGACGCTGGAGAGGTCGTAGTCTTTGAAATTGGGCATCTCCAGCAGTTTCCGGTAGGCGGTGGGCAACCCGGTGATCACCGTGATCTTGTGCTTCTGGATGGTGGACATCATTTCGTCCGGGGTGAACTTGGGCAGCAGCGAAATGGCGGCGCCGCCGGCAAAGGGGATGAGGCAGAAGGTGCCATAACCCGCGGCGAAGGAGACCGGGGCCGAGCCACCCAGGACGTCGCCGGGGCCCATCTTATAGACGTACTTGTTGACCAGGGCGGCCTCGACCAGCACCTCTTTGACGAAATGGACGCAGCCCTTAGGCTGGCCGGTGGTGCCTGAGGTGAACAGGATGACCCCGATGTCTTCAGGCCCCAGCTTGACGTTGCTGAACTGGTCGGAGGCGCTCGCCATCTCCTTGGCGAAGGAGACGTAGCCCTTGGCCTCCACCTCTTCGGGCTTCCCGCCCACTACCACGATCTTGGTGGGAAACTCGAATTCGTGGGCTCCGGCTTCCACCGCGCCCAGCAGGGGAAAGCTCACCGCAAAGGCCTTGAATTCGGCGTTGTTCAGGACGAAGGTGACCTCTTCCTTGGCCCACAGGGGGGACACCGGCACCGGGATGGCGCCCAACTTCTCGATCCCGAAATTGATGGCGATGGCCTCCGGGGTATTGGTGAGACGGATGCCTACCCGGTCCTGGGGCTCGACCCCTATCTTGGTGAGGACGTTGGCGAACTTGTTGGCCATGGCCACCAATTCTTTGAAACTGATCTTCTGGTCGCCGAATAGGATGGCGGCCTGATCGCCCCGGCCTTCCTTCACATGCCGATCCAGAAATTCTTCCGCAATGTTCCACTGTCCCGAGTGGTACTTCTTGTACTCCTCAGGTGTGGTATACTGGGCCCAGAGTTCCTTAGGTGGCAAATAATCCGCAGGGATTTTACTCATTTACTATTTCCTCCTTGAGATAAATTGATTCTAAATTAGGCTTCTTGATAATTCCTGAGGCAGGACTATGTGAAGCATATTACAAAGTCCTGGCCCGGTGTCAAGAAATTTATGACATCATAGCCACCGGGGTCCTTCCCTTAGCTTTTCGGCTCATCACCCCCAACGGGGGAATTACCGCCAGACCCCTGAGAAGTTTAAGTAAATCTGCTATACTGAATTGAGAGTAAGGCTCCTGAAGGCGCTTTGCCTTTCGAAACTCCAAACTCGAACCAACCATGCCTCTAGTGGCTCTCATCGGACCGGAGCTCTACCCCATCCCGCCCATCCGGGGCGGCGCTGCCGAGCTGTTCATCGAGAAGGTGGCGGCCCGCCTTAAGGACTGGCGTCCTCTGGTCATCGGAGTCTCGGACCCCGAGTTGCCGGCGCGGGAGGTGCGCCAGGGAGTCGAATATTTCCGCATCCATTTACAGGGATGGCGCAAATGGCTCTACTGCCGCGACCGCCGCCATTTTCCCCTGTATGACCGGCAGGTGGCCCGGCTGCTGGCCCTTCTGCAACCCGATTTGGTCCATGTGCACAACCGCCCTCTGTTGGCCTGGCAGTTAAAAAGGCGGCTCGCCCCCGGGATTCCGGTGATCCTGCACATGCACAACCTGAGCGACTCTCTGGGAAAACGGGAGAAACCCCGGCCTGGAGAAGCGATCCCCCTGGAGGGGTTCATCGCCTGCAGCCGTTTCGTGCTGGAGCGGGAAAGCGCCGGGTTGGGTGCCGGGGCTCCCATCCGGCGGGTGGTCTATAACGGGGTGGAAGGGGCGGCCTTCGCCTGCCGCTGGCAGGACGAAGAGGCGGTGCGCCGGGCGCGGCAACCTTACGGGCTCAGCGGGGAGCCCACCGTCCTGTTCGCCGGCAAACTCCGGGAAAGCAAAGGGGTGGGGGTGCTGCTGGCGGCCATGGAACGCGTCTGGCAGAGCCTCCCCCAGGCAGTCCTGGTCCTGGCGGGGGGCACAGAATACGGACAAGCGCGCACCATGCGGCAGACCCCTTTTCTGAAGGAGTTGCACCGGCAAATAGCCCAGGCGGCCGGCCGCGTGGTGCTCACCGGCTTCCTGCCGCATCCTGAGATGCCCCGGGCCTATCTCCTGGGGGACGTCTTCGTTGGCCCCTCCCAGGTGGAGGAGGGCCTGGGCCTGGTCTTCCTGGAGGCGGCGGCCGCGGGGCTGCCCATCATTGCCACCGCCAGGGGCGGCATTCCCGAGGTGGTGCAGGACGGGGTCAACGGCATGCTGCTTAAGCGGCAGGACGACCCCGGAGAACTGGCGGCAAAGATTCTCGAGGTGCTTCGGGACCGGGAGCTGGGACAACGCTTGGGGCGCCAGGGCCGGGAATGGGTATCGGAGAACTTTTCCTGGGAGCAGGCCGCCCACCGCCTGGAGCAGGTTTACGCCGAAGTCAGGCACCGGGGATCGGACGCCGGGGGTTAACCAAGCCCCAAAACCCAAAAAAGAAGGGAAAATCAAAATACTCCGACCCAGGCCCCTTGAACCTTGAACTTTGAACTTTGAACCATGTGGCATAAGATTTTATTGACCCTGAGCCGCCAATATCTGCGGCGCCGGCTGGCCCGGCGGCCGCCCCGGCCTCTTGCGGACCTGCAGCCGGAATTTTTTGCCGGGGTCCGGCGGGTGCTGCTCATCAGTTCCACCGCCCTGGGGGACACCCTGTTCTCCACCCCGGCCATCCGGGCCCTGAAAGAGCGTTTTCCGGCCTGGGAGCTGGAGGTCCTGGGGCACCGGGTCTTCGGGACGCTGCTGGCCCATAACCCCCACGTGGCCCGGCTCTATGCCTACCCCGGCCGGCGGCGTCAGCTTCTGCGGTTGATCAGGGAACTGCGGGGCCGGCGCTATGACCTGGTCATCATCCTGCACGGCAACGATCCCGAGGCCACCCTGGTGGCGCATCTGACCGGGAGCCCCGTTATCGTGGGTTCCGCGGCCAGCCCCCTGTCCTTTGCCTATGCCGCCCGGGTGCCTCAGCCGGCGGACCCCTTCACCCACGCCATCGAGCGGCGCCTCGATTACGTGCGCCTCCTGGGCGCTGATACCCATAACCGACGCATGGACCTCTTCCTGGCGCCCGAGGAGGAGGCCGAGGCCCAGGCCATCTTATCAGGGCATTTCGGGGAGGTCCCTCCCCTGCTGTTGGCCCTGCACCCCTCCGGCTCTGATCCTTACAAATGGTGGCCGGCGGACTCCTTCGCGAAATTGGGGAATTGGCTCGTTGAAAGCTACCGGGCGCCTTTGCTGATTATCAGCGGCGCCAAGGACGTGAGCCAGGCGGAGGCCCTCGCGGCCCGCATCCAGGGCCAGAGCCTCGTGACCGGGGGGCGCTTTCCCTTGCTGACGGTGGCCGCCCTGCTCCGGCGCTGCCGCCTCCTGGTGGCCAACGACAGCGGTCCTTTGCACCTGGGCCTGGCCTTGGGAGTACCCAGCATTGCCCTCATCGGCGCCGACCATCCCGCCCGGGTGGGGCCCCATCAGGTGGAATGGGGCGTTTCTCTATTCAAACGGCCGGAGGTTTGCACCCTGGAGGCGTGCCTGTTGAAGAAGTGCCCCGACAACCGCTGCCTGTCGGCCATCGAGGTCTCTCAAGTGGTAAAGCTGATTAAAGAATGGTGGGAGCCGCGGTTTTTCTTAAACAAAGCCAAACCTGGGGGAAATGATTGAAGTGGTTAGGAATAAGTGCAGCCTGGAGTCTCGTCCCCGGCCTCGGAAGCCGGGCCGGCGGCCGTGGAATTTTTCCGGGTAAACAATTATTCCTTGACAAAACCCGACATGTTGGCAAATTAGTGACATCTTTGCAAACCTTGAGCAAGAGAAACTGACCAAGATTAGAACCCGAGAAAACCGGCAAAAGCCGGGAAAAGTGGAGGGAGAAGCCGTGGGTGATAAAGGTAAGAAGGATAAGGGTAAAAAAGAGGCCAAAAAGCCCAAAAAAGGCGCGAAGAAAGGTGTCCAAAAGGGCAAGGATATCACCAAGTAATTCGAGTAATTGGCTTTCCCTGACCCGGAGTTGGTTTGAGACTACCCCCCAAGGGTGGTTTCTGTGTCCTTTTGCCGTTGACCCGCCTCCAACCCGCCTTGCCGCCAGTTCATTAGCATAGCGTCCTCAAGTGCATCGGGGTTCCATGCCCCCCCACCCTGAGCAGGTTCTCTTGACACCTAGATAACAGCACCTACCTTATAGGCATTCTCTAACGCCTTTTGCTTCCCGGCCCCGCGCTCCAGAGCCCGCCATTCCGGTAGCCGGGCCACAGACCTGAAAAACCCAGGCTTCAGAGCCCCTGGTCTCAATAGGTTAGTTACCCAACTTCAAGAAGGAGAGTAATGGAACTGCGAATAGCGAGGATGAGAAAAAAACAGGCCCACAGACCTGAAAAACCCAGGCTTCAGAGCCCCTGGTCTCAATAGGTTAGTTACCCAACTTCAAGAAGGAGGAGTCCATGCCTGCAACTGGCGGCAATAGCGGCATTGGCGTCGGGAGCGTGGATGGACGGCTGGCGCCGTGCCCGCACAAACCCAACTGCGTGTCGAGCCAGGCGGCGGCGAGCGATAAGCAGCATTACATCGAGGGGCTCACCTACAGCGGCGAACCGGGGCAGGCGCGGGAGCGGCTCGAGGGAGCCATTGCCGGGATGAAGCGGGCGCGGGTGGCTGTGCGCACTGCCAATTACTGGCGGGCGGAGTTCACGAGCGCGCTGTGGCGGTTCGTGGACGACGTGGAGTTCCTATTCGACGACAACGCCAGGCGAATCGACATCCGTTCGGCCGCGCGGGTGGGCTACAGCGATTTTGGGGTGAACCGGCGAAGAATGGAAGAGATTCGCCGCCGGTTCTCCGGACGGTGAAGACCTCAGAAAAGGGAGCTTTCTAATGATAAACGGATATGCCGCAACTGAACCTAAGGGAACACTGAAGCCGTTCGCATTTGACCTCGGCCCCCTGGGAGACACCCAGGTTGAGATCAAAGTCGAGTATTGCGGGTTATGTCACAGCGATCTCAGTATGTTGGACAACGAATGGGGAATGACCCAATTTCCTTTGGTTCCCGGACATGAAGTTATCGGCACTGTCGCGGCCCTGGGCCCCCACGCCCGGGGGTTAACGGTGGGGCAACGGGTCGGTCTGGGATGGTTTGCCGGCTCAGATCTGACCTGCGAATGGTGTAAATCCGGAAATCAGCATCTGTGCGCCAACACCGTGGGGACCATAGTCGGCCGCCCTGGGGGCTTTGCTGACCGGGTCCGGGCCGACGCGGCCTGGGTCTTGCCTCTGCCCGAGGGGCTCGCCCCCGAAACCGCCGGTCCCCTTATGTGCGGCGGCATAACCGTGTTCAATCCCTTGCTGCTGTGGGACGTGTTGCCCACCGCCCGGGTGGGAGTAGTCGGCATAGGGGGGCTTGGACATATGGCCCTGAAATTTGCCCATGCCTGGGGCTGCGAGGTGACGGCGTTCTCCAGCACCCCGGACAAGGAGGCTGAAGCCAAGGGGTTCGGCGCCGATCACTTCATCAACTCCCGTGACCCCGAGGCTTTGAAAAAGGCGGCAAATTCTTTCGATTTTATCCTGTCGACGGTGAATGCGCCTCTGGATTGGCAGGCCTATGTTAAAGCCTTGCGTCCCCAAGGCCACCTGCACCTGGTGGGGGTGGTGACTCAGCCGATTGCAGTGCCGCTTTTTCCTTTGCTGGCCGGCCAGAAATCCATCTCCGCCAGTCCGACGGGCAGTCCGGCGGCCATCGCCACCATGCTGGACTTTGCGGCCCGGCACCACATCCAGCCCACCGTTGAGACCTATCGGTTCAGTGAAATTAATGATGCCCTGGAGAGATTACGGCACGGCCAACCGAGGTACAGGATAGTCTTAAAACCCTGAAATTCAGGATCCACTAGGCCTCTCCGGTTCGATTTATCTGGCAGGGCTTTCCGTCTCGGCTGGCGCCATGATGGTCAAAACCGGACAGGTGGCCTGGCGCAAAACTTTTTCGGTCACCGACCCGAAGACCAGCCGCCGCCAGCCCGCCAGCCCGTGGGAGGCAATGACGATGAGGTCCGCGTGCTCCTTATGGGCCAGCCGCAGGATTTCCGGAGCTGCTTCTCCGGTGGCCACCATGGTCCGGGTCCCGACTTTATGATGCGCCACCAGGTCTTTGAGCATTTGCTCCGCCTTGATCGCCAGTTCTTGCTCGAACAAGGGGACGTCAAATTTGAAGTCCGCTTCCGGGTCGGGGAACTGATGGGGAACCGGCAACTCCGGAATGACATGGGCCACGATTAATTGCGCCTCAAAATGGCGGGCCAGTTCCTCGGCGCGTTTCAGTGCGGTGAAAGCCGGCTCACTGAAATCGGTGGGACACAAAATTCTTTTGAAAGGCAACATTAACCGGATATCTCCCTTCGAGTATTTACCGTTTTTTAATCTAACCACCATCTCAGGGACTTGCAAGCGCGCCCGGCCGATCATCCTCCCGCCAAGATGTGGTTTCAGGAAGACAATCGATAGATTCATCCAGGTTGGTCAGACAAGCCGATTTCCCAGGCTAAAGGCTGCGGCGGGCGCTTAATTCTTCGTAAATCTCATTAATCTCCCGGCCCAGGCGCTCCAGGGAATAATGGGCCGCCACCTCGGCGCGGGCTTGCTCCCCCAGTCGCCGGGCGAATTTCGGGTCCGCCAGCAGGCGCTCCAGGGCCCGGGCCAGGGCCTCGGGATCCCGGGGAGGGATGAGCAGGCCGTTGGCTGCGTCGGTCACCACTTCCGGGAGACCGCCCACCGCGGTGGCGATCACCGGCAGCCCCGCGGCCATGGCCTCCAGCAGGGCCAGCGACACTCCCTCGCTGTGGCTGGGCAGCACCAGGATATCCATGGCGGCCAGCAGGTCCGGGATATCCCGGCGCTGGCCGAGGAAGAAAACCTGCGGCCCCGAGCCCAGTTCAGAGACCAATTGCCGCATTTCCACCTCCCGCCGGCCGCCGCCGATGATCAGGGCCGTCAAGGGATAGCGGTCTTTTAATCCCGCCAGGGCGATGAACAATTCCCGGTGCCCCTTGCCCCAATGGTCCAGCCGCCCCACCAGACCCACCACCCGGGTTTCCTCGGTAATCCCCAATTCCCGGCGCACTTCGGCCCGGGGCCGGTGCTTCTGAATACGCTCCAGGTCGATGGCGTTGGCCACCACCTTTACCTTCGCCGGGTCCAGGGCGCACTGCTCGATCACGTAATCCCGCACTCCCTGGGAAACTGCCAGGCTCAGGGTGGTGCGCCGCCCCAGCAGGCGGCAGATCAGCCGGCGCTTGCGGCTGAAGCGGGTGAAGCCGTGCCAATGGTCGACGATCAGGGGCACCCCCATCAGGGCCGCAGCCAGACGGGCGTAATTGCCCGGCACGTAGCTGTTGGTGTGGAGAAGTTGGATGCGGTAGCGGCGCAGCACCAGGCAGAGGGTCAGGAAAAAACGGAGCCAGACCCAGCCATTGAGCCCGGGGAGATTAAAATTGATGGGAGTGAGCTGGGGCGGCAGGAGGTTTTCCCGGTCGGGAGTGAGCAGCCCGGCAAAGACCCGGAAGCGCTCCGGGTTCAGCCGGGCCGCGGCCGCCAGCAAAACCATCTCGGCGCCCGCGGCCCGCTCCGGCTTGATGATGAAGAGGACGTTGATCTTATCCAGGGCCGCTTCCTCTCCTCAATCAGGGGTCAGGGGGCCTGGCCCCCTAAAAAACTATTTGGGCGTCTCGCAGCAGCCTGGTCATTTCTTCGGCTTCACCAGCGGCAGCAACTGCTCACTGATGATCTGCGCCGCCAGCCGCGAACCGGCGGTATTTACGTGAACCACATCATACATGTATTTTGCTTCCTGGGGAATCAAGCGGGCCAGGTCGATGACCAGGACCCCGTTGCGGCGGCCCACCTCGACGGTGGCCTCATTAAACTTATCGTAGATCTCCTCGAACTCCTGGGCGGAGATCTGGGAGCCGGACTCGAAGCCTTTCATGGCCTGGCGGATCTGCTCATCCGGGTTGGGCTTGTAGCGGTTGAACTGGGTCATCAACACCGGCGTGATTTGGCGCGCCCGGCAAATATTGATGAAGGTCTGCAGGTTCATCCGGAACTCATCCAGTATCCGGGCCGGATCGAAGACGATCTTCCTGCCCCGGTCCTTGGCGAATTCATCCTCCGGGTCCCTGGTCTTCCTTCCGAACATGGCTGCCACCTTTTTGCTCAGGATGCGGAAGGCCAGGTGCAGGTTGGGGATGTAGGTGTCACGGGCCAGGGTGG
Source organism: uncultured delta proteobacterium (assembly GCA_963812655.1). GTDB lineage: Bacteria > Desulfobacterota > Desulfobaccia > Desulfobaccales > 0-14-0-80-60-11 > JAPLJC01. The sequence goes on from CAWEWX010000077.1 coordinate 13,773, forward strand.
CGATGGCCTTCATCCCGGTCAAATTCTTATATAGTTTATAATCGATGATGGGGGCCCGGGTGGGGTTTTTGCTCCAATAGGTCTGGTCGTAGATCAGGGACACCAGGTCGTTGATATTGTGCATCATCACCACCACGTCGGGGTGCAGGGGGATGAGCTTATTGAGCAGGATATCCAGGGAGTGCAGCGAATTGTTGCCGCCCACCCCGGAGTTGTACGAGGTGACCTTTTCGCCGGTCGCCTTCTCCAGGAGGTTGCCCACCAGATAGGGGAAGCGGTTCTCTTCCTCGACGTAGAGGCAGGCCACGGTGGAGCCCCCCAGAAAGACCAGGGTGAGGTCGGGGTGGGGGTAGCGGTTCTCAGGCAGGATGAGGCCGTTGGCGTCGGTGCGGACCCGGTAGGCCTTCTTCACCAGGCTGTCGGACTCCCGCACTTCTTTGTCCGTCGGCGTGTACACCACGTCGATGGAGGGTTGGAACTCCCGGAGGTTGATGTAGCGCCGCTCGGTGAACAGCACCCGGTTTTGGCTATGGTTGCGGTAGGTCAGGACTTTTTCGGCGGCCCAGGTGGTGGCCACCAGGAAGATCAAGAAAATCAGGACCAGGGTCTTTTTGGGATTCTCTTCAAACCAATTTTTCCGGGTCTGCTCACGTGGTGCGTCTGCCATGTCTCTCTCGTCTTGCCTGCCGCTCGCGCCGTGGGGGCGGCCTCGCGGCCATTAACGGCCCTTTCCAGGTAATTATAGCAAATTCCGCCGCCTAAATAAGTTCAAAGTTCAAGGTTCAAGGTTATTTATTTGTGGTTTTTTGACTTTAAACGTTGTACCGTGGACTCTCTGAGCCGCCACCCGCTCCGGCTGGGGTGAATCACCCCCCCTTTTGATACCGATTCCCCCAGGCCCAGGCAGATGGAGCCTGGTTTTCTCCAGTAGCACGCCCTGGCAGACATTAGTTTGCATAAAAAATCATCAGGAATATAAGTAAGATAACCTCAAAGTAGTTAAATGGCGCAATAATCGCAACATTTGGCACAATTTTAGCTTAAGATACCGGTGGACTAATATGCGGGCATTCCCGCGCCCAGGCTCCCCGCGAGCCGAGAAAACAGACGGAAGGAGGTGCTGGAACCGTAGGAGAAGCGCATGACTAAGTGAGATGATTCAATTATTCCTAAACGGTAATCTTGACTCACCTGTTGAGGAAGGAGGAATTTGAATGTCCGATCTGAAGAAAGAGGTTCAAGAAGCACCGCTGCTTTGGCCTCTAACCCCGATCCCCACCTTCGAGGAAGTGTATGATCCCAAGATCTGCACCGAAGCGTCCCGGGAAATTTCCACCATTTTTGAGGGCTGGCTCCATCCCAAGCATGAGATGGCCAAACCCGAGGCCCTTGGGCAAATCCGGGTGCTGGAGTGCGGCCACGGCGGCCTCCAGGTCAGCGCCATGTTCGGTGGTGGCTATTTGGGCGAACTGGGGGCCAACGTCATCATGGTGGAACCCCCCGGCGGCTCGCCGCTCCGCAAACTGACGGCCTTTGGGCGCAAACGCTACATGTTCAAGGACAACGTCAACGGCGACCTGTGCGGCGGCACCTTCCTGCACGAGTGCCGGAACAAGCAATCCATCACCCTCGACCTGACCAAACCGGAAGGCCGGGAAATCCTGAAAAAGCTGGTAGTCCACGTCGACGTCCTCATCGAGAACTATGCCCCCGGGCAGTTTGACGCCTGGGGCATCGGCTACCGCCAGCTCTCCAAGATTAACCCGCGCCTGATCTATGTCTGGAACGGTGAGAAAGGCCAGTGGGGGCCCCTGAAGGACAAGCCGGGCGAAATCTATCCCTCTTCAGCCTGCGCCAATGGCTGGTGCAACGCCACCGGGCTGCCCAAGAGCTTCGGCGGCACTCCCATCCGGGCCGGCGAGCGGGCCGATTCCATCATTGCCGGCAATCTTACGGCGCATGCCGTTATTGCCGCCCTGATCTACCGGGACAAGGCCTCCGGCAAGGGCCAGTTCCTGGAAGTCACCGCAGGGGAAGGCCATCTCAGGATCCATGACTATGCCTGGGGTTGGTATGGCATGGACGGCTCCTCCAAGCCCCGCTACGGCAACTGGGATCTGGCCATCAACATCTACTCGGTGAACCCCTGCAAAGACGGCTACATGATGGTGGGCGGCGGCCATGACCGGCTGTGGTACCGCATCTGGAAGACCGTGGGCAAGGATCGCCCCGAGTTGGAAGACATGATCCTGGATGAGCCCACCCTGCGGGTGGTCATCGACCGGGTCGGCCACGACCAGCAGGTCAAAACCTGCACCATCCTCACCGACTGGATGAAGGACTGGACCCGGGAAGAATGCCGGGCCAAACTGCTGGAAGAGGAAGTGGCCGCGGGCGGCGTCTCCTTCCTGGACGAAGTGGCGGAAGAGCCCCACTACAAATACCGGGGCATGGTGCGCGCCATCGAGACGTCTCACTACGGCAAGGTGCTGTTCTGCGGCTCGCTGTTCTATGGCCACCGGACCCCGGGCCGGGTGAAAGACCTGGGCCGGCCGGTGGGCTACGACAATAACGACGTCTACCGCAAGCTCCTGAACTTCGACACCGCCAAGCTGAATGAGCTGCACGGCAAAGGGCTCATCTAATAGAGGGGGTTAGGAAATATGTCCGAACACCTGGATAAACTACCATTTGAGGAATATTGCAAGACCGTCTTCAATCAGGACACGCTTTTTGAAAAACCCGAGTGCCTGAAGGGTTATCGGGGCCTGTCCTGCACCCAGTATATCCTGGGGCCGGCGGCCGCCGCCTACCTGGGCGAGTTGGGCGCCGAGGTCATCAAGATCGAGGTGCCCCGCCTGGGCGAGCCCATGCGCCACTGCTCGCCTTACAACGAGTCCTGGTTCTACCCGGTTTCCCGGTGGAACCCGGGCCGCGGCACCTCCCCGGCCTTCCAGGGCGCCAACCATAACGAATATTTCGTCACCCTGGACTACCGCAAACCGGAGGCCAAGGAGATCTTCTACGGCCTGGTGCAGAAGTCGGACTTCATGGTCTGGAACTACCGGCCCGGCACCTTCGACCGCTGGAAGATCGGCTACGGCGCCTGCAAAGAGGTGAACCCGCGGATCGTTTTGGCCTGGTGCGGCGGCTTCGGCGGCTTCGGCCCCGGCCGGAACTGGGCCTCCTACGACATCCTGGGCCAGGCCAAAGGCGGCGTCTTTTCCTTCACCGGCCACCGGGCCGGCGCCGCGGCAGGCTTCCCCAGCAAGCACACCACCTGGATCATGGACTACTCGGTGGGCATGCTGGTCTCCACCGGCGTGCTGGCCGGGCTCTACTGGCGGGACACGGTCTCCAACCTGGGCAACTTCTTCGAGTGCTCCCAGGTGCAGGGTTCCACCCGCTACACCGAATACGGCCTGCCCCTGTGGGGCCGCCACGGCATCGTCCGCATGCGCTGGGGCAACTGGGACACCGAGATCTGCGTCAACGGCATCTGCAAATGCGGCCACTCCTCTTACCCCGGATCGAAGCACCCGGCGGAGAAGGAAGAGGGCTATATCTGCGTCACCGCCTACACCGACCAAGACTTTGCCAAGTTGATGAACCTCATAGGTAAGGCCGACCTGGCCAAGAAATACGCCACCCACGATGCTCGCGTCGAGGCCCGGGCCCAGGAAGAGATCTACCCGGCCATCGAAGAGTTCCTTAAAGACAAGACCAAGGAGAAAGCCCACGAAATCTTCAGCAAGGCCGGCATCATCTCCCAGCCGCTGCTCACCATCATGGAAGCGGCCAACTGCGACCACTTCCTGGAGCGGGGCTCCCTGGGCTGGTACGACGACCCGTACTACGGCGACGTCTTCACTCAGAAAACCATGTACAAGATGAGCGAGTCGCCACCCCGGTTGAAGCACGTCCATCGGCCGGTGGGCTCCGACAACGAGGAGATCTACCAGCGGGTTTGCGGCCTCAGTCTGGACCAAATCCGGGAATGTGAAGCCAAAGAAATCATCTAACCGTACGGGAGGCCGATTTCTTGGCAGCCTCCCCGGAGCCAACCTCTTTCGACAAGGGAGGAATAACTCGATATGACTGAATTCAAAATCTCGCTGTTTTATGATTGCGCGAAGTGCAAGGCGCGTAACTTCTTCGATCCCTACAGCTTCTGGGAATATTCCGGGAATTTCAAGTGCGCCGGCTGTGGCGACCTCTACTATGCCGAATGGGAAAACGGCCAGCGGGTAGTGGAGCCGGAAAAGGCCCGGGGCACCGATTTCATCCTGCCGGGTTACGCCGAAACCGCAGACCTGAAGCCCCTTTCCGGGGAAGGCAAGACCTCGCCGCCGCCTTTCGCCAACGTCACCTTCCTGGGCAAACCCAAGAACCTCACCAATCGGCTCGCGGCAAGCTGGTCGCCTGCACCCAGCTCACCCCGGAAGACCTGGACGGCAGTTGCTGGAAACGCATCAGCGCCCAGCGGAAGTACGGAAAATCCTGGTAGCCGCCGGGTAACTTTGGAACAGAGGAGGAATGTTCAATATGGCGAAGATTCTTTGCGAAGATTGCCGGGATTTCAAATATACCTATGACCCGCAGATTTCCAAGGTGCTCTACGGCCACTGCCGGGCCATCGAATATCCTTTCCTGCTTGGCATTTTCAAGGAAGCGCGGCCGGGCGCCTGGACGGCCCCCAAGGAATGCAAATTCTTCCACGAAAAGAAAAAGTAGGATAAGATAGACCTCACACCGGGGGCGCCGCCTTGCCGGCGCCCCCTATCTTTTCGCACCCCCCTCTAACCCCATGAAAGATTATTCGCTGTATTACCGGGACCGGCGCCTGAGCGAAGCCGAGGTGGTCGATTGCCTGGAACGGGCCTGGAACGAGCTTTACGACCTGGAGTTTGACGCGGTCTTCGGCGCCTGGCGGGGCATCCACCTGGAGGTGGAAACCGACACGGTGCACGTCACCTGGGAGACCATGTATGCCGGACCGCCCCTGATGATTTCCATCTCCCGGAGCAGCGGCGCCATCAGAATGGACTTTCCCCGGGAGGAATTTCTGGAACTGGAGGAGGCGGAAATCGAGCGGCTCCGCCAGCAGCCGCCGAAGCGCCGGAGGTAAGGGCGGAGGTCGGGAAACATAATCACTTTAGCCCGCAAGCTGTGAGACCTCTGCGGAAATTAATGGAAGCCCCAGGGAAAGGAGAGCTACCGATGGATTGGGGAATGCAAAATCGCTTGGGCCAGCTTATGCCCAACGGCAAATGTTTTTTTATGCCGATTGACCATGGCTATTTTCAAGGGCCGACCCGGGGTCTGGAGAGGCCGGGAGAGACGGTAAAACCGCTGCTTCCTTATGTGGACGCCATCTTTTGCACCCGGGGGGCCTTGCGTGCGGCCATCGATCCTCTGAACAGCAAACCGATTGTCCTGAGGGTGTCCGGATGCACCAGCATGGTGGGAGAGGATTTGGCCAACGAGGAACTCACCACCTCCATCGAGGAGATTATTCGCTTGAACGTGGCTGCCGTGGGTCTCTCGGTCTTTATCGGCAGTCATTATGAAAAGGAAAGCCTGAAGAATCTGACCGACATGGTCAATGTCTGCGAGGATTTTGGCATCCCGGTGATGGCGGTTACCGCCGTGGGCCGGGAATTGGAGAAACGGGAGGCGCGTTACCTGTCGCTAAGCTGTCGCGTGGCTGCGGAACTGGGCGCCAGGGTGGTTAAGACCTATTGGTGTAAAGATTTTGATAAGGTGGTTTACGGCTGTCCGGTTCCGGTCATTATGGCCGGTGGGCCTAAGTGTGAGACGGAACTGGAGGTCCTGGAATTTGTTCATGATGGCATCACGAAGGGAGCGGTGGGGATCAACCTGGGCAGAAACGTCTGGCAGAGCCCTCATCCGGTGGCGATGGCCAAGGCCTTAAGGGCCATTGTTCATGACAAGGCTTCCGTCAAGCAAGCTCACGAAATCTTAAAGACAGAGCAAAGAAAAAAGAGCCGCCGTCAAGGCGTAAGATATCTATCAGGCAGAACCGCCGGGCGCGGCGGTCACCTGGTCATCTTGAGCGATTGACCTTCGGGCCCTGTTGGTTCGCCCCGATGACCTGTCTTCGTTCCGGGCTCGCATATGCTGGTCAGCCAGATACTACAACAATAACGATATCCGTCTGGAGGAACTCCCCATCCCGAAGATCGGGCCGGGGGAGATTTTGGTAAAGGTGCGCGCCAGCGGCATTTGCGGCACCGATGTCATGGAATGGTACCGGATTAAAAAGGGTCCCCGGATTTTGGGCCATGAGATCGCCGGGGAGATCGTCGAGTCAAAATCCCGCCGCTACCAAAAAGGCCAGAGGGTCTTTGTCAGCCATCACGTGCCGTGCAATCAGTGCAAATACTGTCGGGCGGGAAACCATACGGCGTGCGATACCCTGCACCGGGGCAATTATGATCCCGGCGGCTATAGCGAATTTGTCCGGGCGCCCAAGATTAACGTCGATTACGGGGTGTATGTCTTGCCGGATCAGGTTTCCTATGCCGAAGGAACCATGATCGAACCGTTGGCCTGCGGGATACGAGGACTGAAGCTGCTCGATCTCCGGGAAGGCCACACCGTTCTGATTCTGGGCTGCGGGATCTCCGGCATCCTGAATATTCAATTGGCCAGAGTTAACCGGCGCCAGGGTGGTGGCCACCGATGTTAATGAGTATCGCTTAAGGAAGGCCAAAGAGTTTGGCGCCGATGAGGTGAGGCACGCCGATCAGGATCTAAATATTAAGGCGGAGAGGGTGATCGTCTGTACCGGAGCCTCCCGGGCGGTGGAGCAAGCCTTCCATTGTCTGGATAAGAAGGGGATTATTCTCCTCTTTGCCATCCCGAACCGGGATATTGCCCTTCCCATACCGGACTTTTGGAGAAATGAATTTACCGTGACCTCATCTTACGGCGCCGCCCCGGTCGATCTGGAAGAAGCGTTGCAATTCATTGCCGATAAGAAGATCAATGTCAAAGACACCATAACCCAGAAGCTGCCGTTGGCACGGATTCAGGAGGCCTTCAAGATTGTCAGCGAGGCCCAGGAATCCTTAAAGGTGGTGCTGGAGCTTAAGTAAACCGAGCCGGCTCCTACGGACCATCGCACGTATTTCCCAAATTAAGCCCAATGCGGGGTTGGGTGCGGGCCGTCCTCATACACCTCGTAGGCCGCGGCCACTCATCCCGCCGTAGGGGCGGACCCAGGTGTGCGCCCCGACAAGACAGTCCATGCCACCCCCCCAAAGGCCCTTTCCCCTCGCAGGGGAGAAGGTGTTTGGAGCCGGTAGTCCCGGGCCTTTCCCCCCCTGATTTTTTTAGGCGGTGTGCTCTTTCTTGTAGAGGGGCGACATATCTCGCAGGGTCTGAACGATGCCCGGCATGACCTCCAGCACCCGCTCGATGTCGGCTGGGGTGGTCTCCCGGCCCAAGGTGAAGACCAGGGTGCCCTGGGCCAGGGCGAAGTCGAGGCCGGTGCCGATAAGGACGTGGGAGGCCCGGAGCGACCCCGAGGCGCAGGCGGAGCGGGTATTGACGATGATGCCCTCTTCTTCCAACATCATCATCAGGCTCTCACCTTCGACGTATGGCACCGAAACGGACAGGAGGTGGGGCAGGCAGCGGTCGGGATGGCCGTTGATCTTGATCTCCGGGATGGTGGCCGCCAGTCCCTGGCGCAGGCGCTCTTTCAGGGCTTGCAGCCGGGGCAGGCGTTCCGGCATTTCCCTGGCCGCCAGTTCGGCGGCGGCGCCCAGGCCGACGATGCCCATCAGGTTTTCGGCGCCGGCCCGGCGCTTGTTCTCCTGGAGGCCGCCGTCCAGCAAGGGCCAGATGGGGGTGCCTTTGCGGATAAAGAGGGCCCCGACCCCGGGGGGACCGTAAAACGGGTTAGCCGCCAGACTCAGGAGGTTGACCCCCAGTTCCTGGACATCCACCGGGATGACGCCCACCGCGGCCACTGCGTCGGTGTGCAAGGCCACCTTGTGCTTCTTGGCGATCCCGGCGATCTCGGCGATGGGCTCGATAGTGCCGATCTCGTTGTTGGCCAACATGACGCTGATGAGGATGGTCTCGGGGGTGATGGCCTTTTCCACCGCCGCCGGGTCCACCAGGCCGTATCGGTCCACGTCCAGGGAGGTCACCCGGTAGTCCAGGAGGCGCAGGGTACGCAAGGAATTGAGCACGGATTTATGCTCGATATTGGAGGTGATCAGGTGGCGGCCCTTCTCCCGGAGGCCGATGGCCACGCCCTTGATGGCGTGGTTGTTGGCCTCGGTGCCGCCGGAGGTGAAGACCACCTCCTTGGGGTCGGCGTTGATCAGCGCCGCTACCTGTCCCCGGGCCTTTTCCAGCGCCGCGGCGGCCGGCTGCCCCACCTGATTGTCCGTGGCAGGGTTGCCGAACACGGTCTCCAGGTGCCGGAGCATCGCCTCTTTGACCTGGGGATGGATGGGCGCCGCGGACAGATAGTCCAGGTAGGTCAAGGACATGATTTTAAAAAACCTCCCTCCCGCGGCCGGTTAATGATCGTGTTCGTGGGGCAGCTCCTGCCCGCAGGACATGCAGAAATGGGCCTCATCGTCCACCTTCATCTCGCAGTAGGGGCAGTAGCACTGGCCGGTGCCCTTGTGGTGCGGCTCCCGTTCGGCTTCGCCGCCCGCCGGCTTGCCGGCCAGGCGGTCCCGGTAGTTCCTGATGGCGGAGTGCAGGGCGTCGGCCCCCAGGTTGGAGCAGTGCAGCTTGTTGGGCGGCAGGCCGCCCAGGGCCGCGGCCACGTCGGCGTTGGTGATCTTCATGGCCTCTTCCAGGGTCTTGCCCTTGGCCATGGAGGTGATCATGCTGGAAACCGCGATGGCCGCGCCGCAGCCGAAGGTCTTGAACTTGATGTCCTCGATGCGGTTGTCCGCCACCTTGATATAGACGTTCATTATGTCGCCGCACACCGGGTTGCCGACTTCGCCGATGCCATCGGCATCCAGGATTTCTCCGACATTGCGGGGATTCTTGAAATGTTCCAAAACTACGGGGGAATAAGCCATGAGGCGCGACTCCAAATTTTTGATTAAACCAAATTTCTAATTAAATATAAGATTTGCCCGAAGATAAATCAAGGATAAGCCAAAGTAATCCGGCCAGTTATGAACCAAAGTTACTTTGGGCGGGGAATAATTCCCAGGGTTTGCCCAGTGGGAATCGCTGATAACACCTCGGCGAGCTCGCCGCGGCCGCCCCAGCCAAATTTTTTTAACCTTCCCAAGATTCTCAGAGAGCCCCGGCGTGGTATGATGATGGTTAAGGTAAATCCGGCATCCGGTAGCGAATGGGGGCGAGGGCCGGCAGCGCCCGCCGCGGTGGGCCGGGGCCGCCGGATAATGAGGAGGAAGGATGCATTTTGACTGTCCCCTGGTGCTGGCGGATTTTCCGGCGGCAAAGCTTAGGCTGCAGAACCGGGAGCCAGCCCGGCTAATTTGGGATGAACACGGGGGCACCTTCGTGCTGCGGGTGGAGGGCCTGGAGGTTTTGGAGCGCCCGGAACTCCAAGGGGAGGCGGGTATCTGGCTGGAGGCCGTCCTGCCCCCGCCCTCGTCCCTGGCCGGCCTGATCGAGGGTTTCGCCGCCCGGCACGAGCTGCGCCTGGAGCCGGCGCCGGCCGCGGCCGAACTCCTGGAGACCCCAATTCTGGCCGCCTGCCACCTTCCCGGCCAAAACCTCTTTATCTTTTGCGAAGCACCCCGGCTCACGGCACGGCGCCCCAGCCCCCAGCGCCTGGAACTGCGGGTCAGCGGCGCCTTCCAGACCCGGCGGCTCCCAAGCCGGGAAGTGGACCTGGTCATCCACCTGACCAGGGCGTCCAGCTCCCGGCTGCTGGCAAGTCTGCTGGCTTGGAGCCGGAATGGGGGATAGCAAATGGGCCCGCTTAAGGAAAGGGGCGGGGGGTCTCCAGGTGAGCCCGCGGAGGGCACGGGCGAAAAATAGTTTTCTCTGAAAATTCAATATTTGCTGAAGGAATTCCGGAGCCGTACTTTTCTTAGGGGTCAGGGATCAGAAAAAAACTGATCCCCACCCCCTAATCCCTTACTGCTTACTGCTCCCTGCTTACTGCTCACTTCTTAGCAAGGTGGATGTAAGTGCACATGGCCTTGGCCACCAGGCGCTCCCCCTGGCGCACCTCCACTTCCCCCAGGGAGATGGTGCGGCCCCGCTTGGTGATGCGGGCCACCGCCTCCACTTCCCCCTCCTTCACCGCGGCCAGGAAATTGATCTTCATTTCCACGGTGTTGATGGTCTCCCCTGCCGGCACCAGGCTGTAGAGGGCGAAGGCCACCGTCTCGTCCGCCAGGGCGGCGATCATGCCGCCCTGCAACAGGCCGATGGAATTGGCCAGCTCCGGCTTGAAGGGTAAGAGGAAGCGGGCGTAGCCCCGCCCCAATTGCGGCGCCCGGATGCCCGCGAAGCGGATGAAGGGGTTGGCGGCCAGACGGGTGCGCAGCGCGGCTTCCACCTCCGGCGCCAGGGGTTCGATTTCGCTTGGCATAAGATTCTCCGCAAAAAATCTTTAACGCAGACACCCGGAGGGGCAGGTCGGTTTCTGGTTTTCCGTTGTCCGTTTTTTATTAGAAACTCGCCCAGGAGCGATAGGCGGCACAACATTGCGTGAAGAAACTAAACATCTCCAGGTTAAATCAGCATTGTAATTTCAACGATATCAACATATTATACCGATGTAACCAAATCTCTCCCCACGGGAGAGGAAAAAACTGTAAATTCCACGAATGATAGCTATTGGGCATGCCTAAGTCAAACATATCTCACAAAAGCAAAAACCTTGCCGGACACAATGGCCCAGCGGCCCAAACAAAAAAAACGAAACACGAATATCCGGGTCTCTATGGTAAAATATCTATAATCCAGGAAAATAACTAGCCACGGGAGATTATACATGAAAATTGCCATCAGCGGCAAAGGCGGGGTGGGCAAGACCACCCTGGCGGCCCTGCTCATCAAATATTTTCAGGACCAGGGCAAAAAGGTGCTGGCGGTGGACGCCGACCCGGACGCCAATCTGGCCATGGCCCTGGGGGTCCCCGATCCGGAGAGCATCGTGCCCCTGAGCCAGATGAAAGAGATGGTGGCGGAGCGCACCGAATCCCAGCCCGGCAAGATGGGGGGCTTCTTCAAGCTGAACCCCAAGGTGGATGACATCCCCGAGAAGTATGCCCGGCAACTGGACGGCGTCAAGCTCATCGTCATGGGCGGGGTGAAGAAGGGCGGCAGCGGCTGCATCTGCCCGGAGAGCGTGCTGCTGCGCACCCTGGTGACCCACATGGTGCTCCTCCGGGATGAAGTGGTGGTCATGGACATGGAGGCGGGGATCGAGCACCTGGGGCGGGCCACCGCCAAGGGGGTGGACTGGCTCATCGTGGTGGTGGAGCCGGGCCGCCGCAGCGTCGAGACGGCCGGGCACGTGCGGCGGCTGGCCGGAGACCTGGGACTGCACCGGGTGGCGGTGGTGGGCAATAAAATCCGCGGGGAGGCGGACGAAGCCTTCTTACGAAAACACCTGCCGGACCTCCCCTTCCTGGGCTTCATTCCCTTTGACGAAAGGATCATCGAAGCCGACCTGAAGGGCATCCCCCCCTATGAGGCCATCCCGGAGCTGTTGGAGGTGGCCGCGGCCATCGCCGGCAAGCTGAGCGCCGGGTAAGTGGTTGGGGAGGGGGGTAAGGGGGACCTCCCGAAGCGGGACGCAGGCGCCACCGGCCCGCTTACCATCCACCCCCAAGGCCCGCGATCCCCGGATGGCGACCCGCCGGGTTGCCCTGGCTTTTACCGTGAAAACTTCAAATCCTCTAAATCCAATACGGTTCACTTAAGCGGTTCTTTTCTAAGGAATTGGTGGGCAGTGCCCACCCTACATTTTTTGTCATGCATCGCTTCGCGACGCATCTCGTATTTTGAGATTCTTCGGTCGCCTCCGGCTCCCTCAGAATGACAAGAAATAACCTCGTATCATCTTGGTGCTTAAGTGAACAGCATTACCCCTAAATCCCCCTTTTCCAAAGGGGGACTTTGAACCCCCCTTTGACAAAGGGGGGCAGGGGGGATTTTTCACCGCCGGGTGTGAGGCAGTAGTTATTAATGAACGTTTAGCTGATTAACCAAGTGTGAAAAAAGGCTCGACTTTCTTCCTGCCAGCTTCTAAGTTAATTCCGAGATGCCTCAGGAATCCCCCCCCCAACTCTCCGGCCGCTTGAAGATGCTGGTGGTCTTCGTGCTCTATTTCGCCGAAGGAGTGCCCTTCGGCTTCGTCTACACCACCCTGTCCTACTACCTCCGCAGCCGGGGGGTGCCCCTGGAGCAGATCGGCATCCTGAGCCTGATGGGCCTGGCCTGGAGCCTCAAGGTCCTGTGGAGCCCCCTGGCGGACCGCTTCGGCTCCCGGGCCGCCTGGCTGGTGCCGGCCCAGGTGGCGGTGATCCTCAGCCTGCTGGGGCTGGCCTGGCTGGCCGAAGCGCCGGTGGGCCCGGCCTTCTGGGTCCTGGTGGGGCTCCTCTGCCTGGCCTCGGCCACCCAGGACCTGGCCGTGGACGCCTACACCATCGACCTCCTGGACACCCGGGAGCTGGGGATGGCCAACGGCATCCGCATCGGCGCCTACCGGGTGGGCCTCATCGCCGCCGGGGGCGGGGTCCTGATACTCAGCGACCTGGTGGGCTGGAGCCCCACCTTCGTGGGGGTGGGCCTGATCATGGCGGCCCTGGTGGTCACCGTCCTGGCCTGCCGGCCCTTTCATCTGCCCCGGCCGGAGCCGGCCCGGGCCGGTTCGGGATCGAGGCGCCCCAGCCAGATCAAGGAGTCTCTTAAGGGGCTGATGAGCCATACCAATATGGGGGTGATCATCGTCTTTATCCTGGCCTATAAGGCCGGCGACGCCATGTTGGGGGCCATGGTGAGCGCCTTCTGGCGGGACCTGGGGTTCAGCGGCACCCAGTTCGGGGTGGCCTCCATCACCCTGGGCAAACTGCCCGCCATCCTGGGCGGTTTTCTGGGGGGGGTGCTCACGGCCCGCTGGGGCATCAGCCGGGCCCTCTGGGTCTTGGGTATTTTTCAGGCGGTGTCGATCTTGGGATACTGGATGGCGGCGCTCCCGGGGGCCTGGCATTACACCATCTATCTGGCCACCCTGGGGGATAACCTGGCCGGCCAGATGGGCTCCGCGGCCTTCATGGCCTTCCTGATGTGCCTGTGCGACAAACGCTTCAGCGCCTCCCACTACGCCTTCCTGTCCATGCTCTTCGGCCTCAGCGGCCGCTTGTGCGGCTACCTGGGGGCCTGGCTGGCGGCCTCTTTGGGCTACGCCACCTTCTTCTTCCTGAGCTTCCTGGCCGCCTGGCCCGCCTTCGCCCTGCTCCCCTGGGTGCTGCCCACGGTGCGGCGGATCGAGGCAGGGAGCCGCGAGCAGTCAGCAGTCAACCGTGGCTAAGGAGGCCCGCTGGTTAATGGGAAAAGATGGGCTGCCGGAATTGGTTAGCCAAGCTCGTAAAGGTCGGGCCGGCGATCAGCCAATACCTTCATCTTGCTTCTGACCTCCTCCACCAGATCCAGATCGATGGCGACGGTGAGGAGCGCTTCCTCCGTTTCGCTGGCCTCCACCACGGTCCTCCCCCAGGGGTCGATGATTACCGAATCGCCGCAGTAGGTCACCAGATTACCCGGACCGAAGTCTTCCCTGCCTACCTGGTTGGTTCCAACCACAAACATCTGGTTCTCAATGGCCCGGGCCCGCACCAGAATTTTCCAATGCTCCAGTCTCGGATAAGGAAAGGCCATGGGAGAGAACACTATCCTAACGCCCTTGAGAGCATAAGTCCGAAAAAGCTCCGGGAAGCGAATGTCGTAGCAAACCGACAACCCGGTCAGACCCCAGGGGGTCTCTGCCAGGCCGAGGGTTTTCCCGGCCGCCATATGCTTTTCTTCGCCAAGCAGGCTGAAGAGGTGCGTTTTGCGGTAGGTTGCGGTTCTCTCTCCCTTGGGGTTGAATAAGATGGAGGTATTGGAGATTTTCCCATCTTCGTTGAGGGCGGCCATGGATCCGTTGATCCAGATACCGTGGCCTTTTGCCATACCGGCGATTCGATCCAGGGTCTTTTCGTGTTCGGCCGCCAGCCGTTCGTTGTTGGCCCAGTTAAAGCCCGTGGTCCACATCTCCGGAAAACAAACCACCTCACTTCCCCTGCGGGCAGCCTCGGCAATCAAGAGCTCGCCTTTGCGAAGGTTCACTTCCGGCTGCGAATTTGCCACCTCAATCTGGGCCAGGGATACTGTGAGTTTCATCTGGAGTCTCCGGGTAAACTGCCAGGAGGGAGCGGCTCAGGGTGCCTCTGGCGCCATAATCGGTGCATTGGACGCATCTAAGAAGTCAACGGCCTGCCTGATACTTTTCTCTCAGACGCCGCAGCTTCTCCACCTCGGAGGCTGACAAAGGCGACACCGGTCCCTGCAGCCGCGCCGCCAGGATCACCCGTGCGGTGTGTTCCAGCTTTTCCATTTTATTGTAAGCGTCCATCACCTCCCGCCCCACGGTCATGGCGCCGTGCCGGGATAAGAGGATGGCGTCAAATTCCTGGATAAAATCCCGGATGGCCTTTGGAACTTCTTCGGTGCCCGGGGTGGCATAGGCCGCGGTGGGAATCCCCTTTAGGGTAATCACCACCTCCGGCAAGATGGGTTCCAACAAGGAGATCCCCGCCAGGGTACAGGCAGTGGCATAGGGTAGATGGGCATGCACCACGGCCCCCACATCCGGTCGCAACTCATAGACCAGCAGGTGCATGCGGAGTTCCGAAGTGGGCCGGCCCGTCCCGGCCAGCAACCGGCCTTCCAGGTCCACGGTGATCACCTGATCCTCCTCCAGCATTCCCTTATTCACCCCGCTGGGGGTGAGGAGGACCTGGTCCCCCAGACGCACACTGACATTGCCGTCGGTGGCCGCGAGGTAATTTTTCTGGTGCAACATCCGGCAGACCCGGACAATTTCCTGCCTTAGCTGAGCTTGGCGCATCGTGGTCAGTCCTGTCCGGAAAAATTAAGCCGGCCCCGAGAGGACTCTCTCGATCTTGGCCAGATTGGCCCGGGCCTCATCGGGCCGGGCCTGCTGCAGCAAGGTGGCCAGGCTGTCGATGATGGAGATTTGGCTGGGAAAGGCGGCCAGGCCGTCCGGAGCCGTGGTCATCTCCCGGCCCGCGGTCACCAGCACCAGATCCGCCATCCGGGACAGGGGAGCCAAAGGGTTGCTGGTGATGGCCAGGACCCGGGCCCCGCTGTCTTTAGCCACCCGGGCCGGGGCCAGGATTCCCTGGTTACTGCCCGAGTGGGAGATGGCCAGCAGGACGTCTTCCGTCCCCAGGAGGGCCGCGCTGATGACCATCTGATAGGTCTCGGTAAAGCAGCGGAGGTCCAGCCCCAGGGGGGCGAAGCGAATGGCGGCATATTGCGCCGCCAGCCCCGAGCCTCGCAAACCGCCAATGATCAGCCGCCGGCAATTTCCCATGACTTGCCCGGTCTGGAGCAACTGCCGCATCTCCAAAACTTCCAGGGTTTCCTCCAGGGCGGCGAGGTTGGCTTTGAAGATCCACCGCACCAGGGTGGCGGGACCCGCATCTTCCGGCAGCCGCGGTGGCGGCGCCACCAGTTCCCGGGCCAGGCCGATCTTGAAATCTTGAAAACCCTTAAAACCCAGGGTGCGGCAACAGCGCATGACGGTGGCCTCGCTAACCCCGGCGGCCGCCGCCACTTCATTGACCGAGGCATAGATGGCCATCTCCGGCTGCGCCAGGATCAGGCTCGCCACTTTCTGCAAGGCCGCTTTCAGGGAAGGATAAATCCCTCGCAGGCGGATCAAGGCGCCGCTCTGAAGGTCCCGGCCCCTATCCTCCGGATTGGGCCTTTCCATGGGCAGATCTCCTTTGGGAATTTAGATAATAATATATATTTTGCTAATAAAAATATAATAGAAAATATTTTATATCCATTAATCTTTTTCGCGGAAACCTTCCCCCGCGCCGCGAAGTTTTCCCGCGGCGGCCTCTCCCTACTCCAGCAAGCGGCGCACCAGCCTGAGGGCCTCTTCCCGGGTGCGCACCATTCCTTCCCACTGGGCCTCCTGCACCGCGGTCAACAGGTGTCGAAAGCGAGGCCCGGGGTCCAGGTGAAATTCCCGGATCAGGTCGTCGCCGCTGAGCAGTCGGGGCAGAGATTCCTGGGGCTCCAGCTTCTCCTTCAGGAAACGCAGGGCCTCATCCGCCAGTTCGGCCAACACTGCCTCGGAATCCGCGGGTTTCATGGGCCCCTGACCTGCCAGGCTGTCGGCCATGGCCAGGGCAAAGAGGCCGGGCAGCTCAGGCCGCGCGGCCCGCACCATCCGTCCCAGGGCCCGGAAACTCAGTTCCCGCTGCCGAAAGGCGGGCAGCAGCAGAAAGGGGCGCATATGCAGTCGGATAAGGGTGGTCACCGCCTTGGCTTCCGCCGCGCTCAGACGCAACCTCTGGACCACCCCGGCAAAGATCTCTATCCCCAGTTTCTCATGAAAATAAAAGGTATAGCGGTCCGGATCGCGGCGCCGCTCCCGGACCCTGGGTTTACCGGCGTCATGGAACAGGGCCGCCAGCTTGACCAGGGCCGGCCAGGGCGGCGCCCCCGCCGCGGCCACTGCCGCAGCCATTTCCCCAAAGTACCGCCGGGGCTCCGCCAGCACCTCCTCCAGGTGCAACACCGCGGCCAGGGAGTGTTGAAACACGTCTAGATGGTGATAACCATTCTGATCCACCCCCTTCAGCTCTTCGAGCTCTGGAAGGATCCGGGTGAGGAGGCCGACTCGATCCATCCGGGCCAGGATGGGGGCGGCCCGGGGCGCTCCCAGCAGGAGAAACAACTCCTGGTGGACCCGCTCCCCGGCTACCCGGGAGAATTCCCGGGCCAGTCCGGCGATGGCGGCCTCGGTCTCCGGCGTCAGCTCCAGGCCGTGGGTGGCGGCAAACCGGTAAGCCCGCAGCAGCCGCAACGGATCCGCAGCCAGATTCTGCGCCGCCACCATCCGGATCAACCCCCGGGACAAATCCTCCAGACCTCCCAGGGGATCGAGGACCAGGAGAGGCGCCAGACCCAGGATGGCGTCCAGGTCCAGGGCCACCGCATTGATGGTGAAATCCCGGCCCCGCAGATCCCCTTCCAGTCCGGGGCCCCGGAACTCGGCCAGGTCCAGGATCTCTCCCCGGCAGGCTACCCGGGCGGTGCGCTCCCCTTCGTCCAGGAGCACGAAGGTGCCTTCCAGGGCGGCGGCCAGCTCCCGGGCCAGTTCCAGGGTTTGCCCCGAGACCGCCAGGTCCTGGTCCGGCGCGGTCCGCCCCAGGGCCAACTCCCGCACCGAGCCCCCCACCAGGTAGACCTTGGCCTTCCGGGCCGCGGCCAGCTCCTGCAACACTCGGAAAGAACGCCGCCCCGCCAGCCTGGCGGCGCCCGCCAGAAGCTCTTTCCGAAGGGCATTGACGGTCATCTCGGACATCCCCAACCCAAATCCCCTTTGGCAGAGAGATGAGACACGGCGGTGCAAAAATCCGGGCGCCGGCCGGGACTTCGCTAGCCGGCCCCATCCTGTTTTTTTTACCACATATTCAGGATAATTATTTCATTATCCCGGCCGCCGCGCAAATTAGGTTAATCGATTATCCCTTAAACCCGGCAAACAACGAATTACTATCTTGACATTGTAGTAGTTGAAATGTAATCACCGCTCATTCGCAATGGGGGCCTGACTTAACTCCCTCCCCCTGGAGGGGGGAGGGTTGGGGAGGGGGTGGCGTGATCTTGGCTGTATGTCAGATACTCGCCACCCTCCCCCTAACCCCCTCTCCTCAAGGGAGGGGGAATTTTATACTTCGGTCTGCAATCGTTTGCTTTCACTCTGCACCGTTATCAATCGTTGGGAGGTCGAAACCAGGGTAATACAAATTAGGTTATACTTATACTGTGGCGTTCCACTGTCAGGTTTTGGTGGGCCGCGCCCACCCCACATTCAGGCTCACCGGGCCTTGGCTCGAGATATCTTTGGAGTATCTCATGGAAGAGCAGGTACGACGCACTTTGAAGCTCATCTCAGGAGAGGACCTGGCCGCCAGCGTCCCTCCCGGCACTCAGGCCGGCCCCGGGGAGGGCTCGGACCTGGAACTCCTGGACGCCTACTCCCGGGCCATCGTCAAGGTGGTGGAGGAGGTGGGTCCCGCGGTGGTGGGCATCACCACCGGCAGCCCGTCGCCCCGGCAGGCGGCGGAGCAGGCCGGGGCCGGCTCGGGGGTCCTCATCGCCCCGGATGGCTATATCCTCACCAACGACCACGTGGTGGCCCAGGCCCGGCTCCTCCAGGCCACCCTGGAAGACGGCCGCACCCTGGCCGGCGAGATCGTCGGCACCGACCCCGCCACCGACCTGGCGGTGATTCGGGTAAACGCCGCGGGCCTGCCTTTTGCCAGCCTGGGGGACTCCGCGGCCCTGCGGGTGGGCCAGGTGGTCATCGCCATCGGCAACCCCTTCGGCTTCCAGTCCACTGTCTCCACCGGGGTGGTGAGCGCCCTGGGCCGGGCCTTGCGGAGCCGCGCCGGCCGCCTCATCGAGAATATCATCCAGCACTCCGCCCCCCTCAACCCGGGCAACTCCGGGGGGCCGTTGGTCGATTCCCGGGGCCGGGTGGTGGGGGTCAACACCGCCATCATCATGATGGCCCAGGGCATCGGGTTCGCCATCCCGGCCAATACCGCCAAGTGGGTGGTGTCCCAACTGCTTACCCACGGCCGGGTGCGCCGGGGCTACCTGGGACTGGTGGCCCGGCAGCGGCCCCTGGAGCGCCGGCTGGTGCGCTTTCACCGCCTGAGCGCCGAATCGGCAGTGGAGGCCATCTCGGTGGACCCCCAGGGACCGGCGGCCCAGGCCGGTTTCCGGGAGGGCGACCTCGTCGTCTCCATCAACGGCCAACCTTTGCTCAGCGTGGACGACCTGCACCGTTTCCTGGCCGAGTGGCCCATCGGCGAGCCGGTGACCCTCACCGTCATCCGGGGCCTGGAACGCCAGGACCTGCGGGTGCGCCCCCGGGAGGCCAAAGCCTAGAATACAGGGGTCAGGGGCCAGGGGCCAGGGATTAGGGATTAGGGATTAGGGTCTCTGCCCTGCGGGAACGGGGATGTCTCCAAGGTGGGGCCGGCCCGCCCTGCCGGGGCAGCTTTAAGGTTTCTCATTGTCTTTTGCGCCGCAGTTCAAGTAAGATCAAACAAGATCTTTTGTTGGGCATCACCAATCTCAGCTCTCCAAGGACGCCTAGCCCCCATGTCCCGGGCCGGAAGACCGGTGTTTGTCTGCCAGCAGTGCGGCTACCAGGCGGCCAAATGGCTGGGGCGTTGCCCCGAATGCGGCGCCTGGAGCTCCATGGCCGAAGAGGAAATAGCCCCCGTGGCCCCCGGCCTGGCGCAATTGCCTCCCCGGCGCGGCCAGCCCCTGCCCCTGCTTAGCCTGCAGGCGGCCCCGGAGGTGCGCCGGATCTCCGGCATCCAGGAGTTCGACCGCACCCTGGGAGGCGCGGTGATCCAGGGTTCCGTGGTGCTGCTGGGCGGCGACCCGGGGATCGGCAAATCGACCCTCATCCTCCAGGTCCTGGACCGGCTCAGCCGGGGAGGCCTGGTCGGCCTCTACATTTCCGGGGAGGAGTCCGAAGCCCAGCTCAAACTCCGGGCCAATCGCCTGGGCCTCACCTCCGGCGACCTGCTGGTGGCCACCGAGACCTGCCTGGAAAACATCCTCAAGATAGTGGAAGAGGTCCGGCCCGCCTTCCTGGCCCTCGATTCCATCCAGACCATGTACACCGCCACTATTCCTGCGGCCCCCGGCTCCCTGAACCAGGTCAGGGAGACGGCCTTTCGGCTGGTGCAGCAGGCCAAACTCACCGGGGTCGCCACCTTTCTCATCGGCCATGTCACCAAGGAAGGCGCCATCGCCGGCCCCATGACCCTGGAACACCTGGTGGACACGGTCCTCTACCTGGAAGGGGACCGCAGCCACGCCTTCCGGCTGCTGCGCACCGTGAAGAACCGCTTCGGCCCCACCCAGGAACTGGGGGTCTTTGAGATGCAGGAGGCCGGCCTCCTGGAGGTGGACAACCCCTCGGGCCTTTTCATGGCGGAGCGGTCCCTGGAGGTCCCCGGCGCCGCGGTGGTCCCCAGCCTTGAGGGCTCCCGCCCCATCCTGGTGGAGGTCCAGGCCCTGGTGTCCCCCTCCTCCCTGGCCCTGCCCCGCCGCCAAAGCATGGGAGTGGACCCGGGAAGGGTGTCGCTGCTGGTGGCCATCCTGGAAAAGCGGGTGGGACTGGGCCTGAGCGGCCAGGATCTCTTTGTCAACGTGGCCGGCGGGGTCCGCCTCACCGAACCGGCCGCGGACCTGGGGATCTCCCTGGCCGTGGCCTCCTCCTTTCTGGAGCGGGCGCTGCCCGCGGACACCCTGATCTTCGGAGAAGTGGGCCTCACCGGCGAGATCCGGGCGGTGAGCGCCCCGGAAGTACGCCTCAAGGAAGGGCATAAGCTGGGGTTCCGCCGGGCCCTCCTGGCCCTGCGCCAAAAAGAGCGCCTGGGGGACTTCCCCGGGCTAATGTTAAAAATAATAATTATTATATATACTGTGGCGGTCAGCTGTCAGGTTTTGGTGGGCAGCGCCACCTACATTAAGACTCACCGGGCCTTGGCTCGATGGATATATCTTTGGAGTATCTCATGGAAGAGCAGGTGCGACGCACTTTGAACCTCATCTCAGGCGAGGACCTGGCCGCCAGCGTCCCTCCCGGCACTCAGGCCGGCCCCGGGGAGGGCTCGGACCTGGAACTCCTGGACGCCTACTCCCGGGCCATCGTCAAGGTGGTGGAGGAGGTGGGTCCCGCGGTGGTGGGCATCACCACCGGCAGCCCGTCGCCCCGGCAGGCGGCGGAGCAGGCCGGGGCCGGCTCGGGGGTCCTCATCGCCCCGGATGGCTATATCCTCACCAACGACCACGTGGTGGCCCAGGCCCGGCTCCTCCAGGCCACCCTGGAAGACGGCCGCACCCTGGCCGGCGAGATCGTCGGCGCCGACCCCGCCACCGACCTGGCGGTGATTCGGGTAAACGCCGCGGGCCTGCCTTTTGCCAGCCTGGGGGACTCCGCGGCCCTGCGGGTGGGCCAGGTGGTCATCGCCATCGGCAACCCCTTCGGCTTCCAGTCCACTGTCTCCACCGGGGTGGTGAGCGCCCTGGGCCGGGCCTTGCGGAGCCGCGGCGGCCGCCTCATCGAGAATATCATCCAGCACTCCGCCCCCCTCAACCCGGGCAACTCCGGGGGGCCGTTGGTGGATTCTCGGGGCCGGGTGGTGGGGATCAACACCGCCATCATCATGATGGCCCAGGGCATCGGGTTCGCCATCCCGGCCAACACCGGCAAGTGGGTGGTGTCCCAACTGCTCACCCAAGGCCGGGTGCGCCGGGGCTACCTGGGACTGGTGGCCCGGCAGCGGCCCCTGGAGCGCCGGCTGGTGCGCTTTCACCGCCTGAGCGCCGAATCCGCAGTGGAGGCCATCTCGGTGGACCCCCAGGGACCGGCGGCCCAGGCCGGTTTCCGGGAAGGCGACCTCGTCGTCTCCATCGACGGCCAACCTTTGCTCAGCGTGGATGACCTGCACCGTTTCCTGGCCGAGTGGCCCATCGGCGAGCCGGTGACCCTCACCGTCATCCGGGGCCTGGAACGCCTGGACCTGCGGGTGCGGCCCCGGGAGGCCAAGGCCTGAGGATGTTGAACCGCTCCGCCCGCGGCGGTTCATTCCCCCGCAGCCTGACCATCTCCCCCAGGCGGGAGCAGGGATAGCTTTAAGGCGGGGGGGGCCACCGGGCCGCCCTGCGCCAGCAGGTCCAAGGTTTCTCATTGTCTTTTGCGCCGCAGATCAAGTAAGATCAAAAAAGATCTTTTGTTGGGCATCGCCAATCTCAGCTCTCCAAGGACGCCATCACCCCATGTCCCGAGCCGGAAGACCGGTGTTTGTCTGCCAGCAGTGCGGCCACCAGGCGGCCAAATGGCTGGGGCGCTGCCCCGAGTGCGGCGCCTGGAGTTCCATGGCCGAAGAGGATATGACCCCCGTGGCCCCGGGCCTGGCACAACTGCCTCCCCGGCGCGGCCAGCCCCTGCCCCTGCTTAACATGCAGGCGGCCCCGGAGGTGCGCCGGACCTCTGGCATCCAGGAGTTCGACCGCACCCTGGGAGGCGCGGTGGTCCAGGGTTCCGTGGTGCTGCTGGGCGGCGACCCGGGGATCGGAAAATCGACCCTCATCCTCCAGGTCCTGGATCGGCTCAGTCGGGGAGGCCTGGTCGGCCTCTACATTTCCGGGGAAGAGTCCGAAGCCCAGCTCAAACTCCGGGCCAATCGCCTGGGCCTCACCTCGAGCGACCTGCTGGTGGCCACCGAGACCTGCCTGGAAAACATCCTCAAGATAGTGGAAGAGGTCCGGCCCGCCTTCCTGGCCCTGGATTCCATCCAGACCATGTACACCGCCACTATCCCCGCGGCCCCCGGCTCCCTGAACCAGGTAAGAGAGACGGCCTTTCGGCTGGTGCAGCAGGCCAAACTCACCGGGGTCGCCACCTTTCTCATCGGCCATGTCACCAAGGAAGGCGCCATCGCCGGCCCCATGACCCTGGAACACCTGGTGGACACGGTCCTCTACCTGGAAGGGGACCGCAGCCACGCCTTCCGGCTGCTGCGCACCGTGAAGAACCGCTTCGGCCCCACCCAGGAACTGGGGGTCTTTGAGATGCAGGAGGCCGGCCTCCTGGAGGTGGACAACCCCTCGGGCCTTTTCATGGCGGAACGTTCCCTGGAGGTCCCCGGCGCCGCGGTGGTCCCCAACCTGGAAGGCTCCCGCCCCATCCTGGTGGAGGTCCAGGCCCTGGTGTCCCCCTCCTCCCTGGCCCTGCCCCGCCGCCAGAGCATGGGGGTGGACCCGGGGAGGGTGTCGCTGCTGGTAGCCATCCTGGAAAAGCGGGTGGGCCTGGCCCTGAGCGGCCAAGATCTCTTCGTCAACGTGGCGGGCGGGGTCCGCCTCACCGAACCGGCCGCGGACCTGGGGGTCTCCCTGGCCGTGGCCTCCTCCTTCCTGGAGCGGGCGCTGCCCGCGGACACCCTGGTCTTCGGAGAAGTGGGCCTCACCGGCGAGATCCGGGCGGTGAGCGCCCCGGAAGTGCGCCTCAAGGAAGGCGCCAAACTGGGGTTCCGCCGGGCCCTCCTGGCCCTGCGCCAAAAAGAGCGCCTGGGGGACTACCCCGGGCTGGAACTCCTGGGGGTGGAAACCCTGGCCGCGGCCATAAGGAGCTTGTTCCCGAAATGATTTTTGAATAAAATTTTAACGGAGGTCACTATGGGATATCGTGGAGAAAAGATTTATATTAAAGTTTATTATAAGTTGATTAAAATTGCAGAAAAAGGTGAAACTATAAATTATGGTAAAATTGGTGATATGATGAGTTTGCCACAAGGACAATATATGGGTCAACAAGTGGGTATTATATGCGATGAAATTAATAATGATGAACATATTAATGGGAGGCCAATGCTTAGTGCAGTTGTGATCAGAAAAGATTGGGAAATGCCTGGAGATGGTTTTT
This sequence comes from uncultured delta proteobacterium, assembly GCA_963812655.1. Lineage (GTDB taxonomy): Bacteria > Desulfobacterota > Desulfobaccia > Desulfobaccales > 0-14-0-80-60-11 > JAPLJC01. The sequence continues at coordinate 37,528 of CAWEWX010000077.1, forward strand.
TTGAATGTGCAAAAAGTTTAAGAAAGTTTGATGGAAATACCGAAAGGGAAAAAAGAATATTTTGGCAAAATGAAATTAAAAAGGTTTATAAAGAGTGGCAAGATTGATTATATTTCTGAGGACATTTTGCAAAATATAAAACGCGCTCGATAACTTTTCCTGCAACCCTTGACTTTGGTGCCCGGCGACCAAAATAAATATCGAGGAGCGATAGCCATGACCGATATGAAAAGCGAAATTCAGAAGGCCTTTGATATGGTGGACCGGCGGCAGAACGACGCCGCCTTGCAGGTCATCGAAGCAATCCTGGCCGATCTTTCGCCGCCCAACCGGGTGGAGATTCCCCCGGCCCGGCCCACCATCTACGACTGGCTGCAAAAAGCCAGGCGGAGCCTAGCCGGAGAACCCGAAATCGTGCCCCCCAAGGCCGCGCTGAGGAGCGCCCTGGCCCTGGTGCATTAAGCGTAGGGTGCGCACCGCGCACCATTTACCCGAAAGATAGGTAGGGCGGCCGTCCCTGGCCGCCCATGAGAATGGTGGGCACGGAGGCCCGCCCCACCAAATTATTTTCATTCCGGATACAGCAGAAACTCCCGCCGCGTCTCCATGAACCCGGCCAGGTCTCCCTGCCAGGAATTTTCCAGCTCCGCCGCGCTCAGGCCCCGCTCCAGCCCCAGGCGGATGGCGGCGTCCCCGGTGAGCAGGTCGATGGGCAGCCGCGCAGTCTCGTATTCATAGGGCGGCAGGCGCCAGGCGAACCGCTCCGGGTAGAGCTCCCGGATCGCCGCCAACAGGGCCAGGGTGGTGAAATAGGGCTTGAAACTCCCCCGGTCGCTGACGTGCAGTTGGAAGCCGCAGCACCTCTCGCCGCTCCACTTGTGGAAGGTGGGCTCAAAGCAGGCCTCGCGCAGGATCACTCCCGGCAGTTTCGGCATTTTTTGTAAGTGGGCCTTCAGCCGCGCCGGCTCCAGGAACGGCGCCCCGCAGAGTTCGAAGGGTTTGGTGGTGCCCCGCCCCTCCGAGAGATTGGTGCCCTCCAGGAGGACCTGGCCCGGATAGACCAGGGCTCCTTCCAGGGTGGGCAGATTGGGAGACGGCATTACCCAGGGCAGGCCGCTGGCGTCGAAATAGTCGCGCCGCCGCCAGCCGGCCAGGGGAATTACCTCCAGGTCGCAGTCGATCTTCTGGGTGACCTGGTAGTAGCGGGCCAGCTCCCCCAGGGTAAAGCCATGGCGCATGGGCAGAGGATAAGGCCCCACCAGGGAGGCCCATTCCGGCCGCAGGATATTACCCTCCACCGCCGCGCCGCCGATGGGGTTGGGGCGGTCCAGGACCACCACCTTTTTGCCCAGGGGAGCCGCAGCCTCCATCACCTTGGCCAGGGTGGCGGCAAAGGTGTACACCCGGGCGCCCACGTCCTGCAGGTCCACCAGGACGGCGTCCACCTCCGCCAGGGCCTCGGCGGGGGGGGCCATCCGAGGGCCATAAAGGCTCACCACCGGCAGCTTCAGGAGCGGGTCTACGAAGTCAGCGGAGGGGATCATATTGTCTTGCTTCTCCCCCCACAGGCCGTGCTGCGGACTGAACAGCACCTTCAGTTGCCCGGGAAAGCGGGCCGCCAGGAGTTCCCGGGCGGCGGTCAGATCCGCGGCCACCGCGGCCGGGTGGCTCAGCAGCCCCAGCCGGCTCCGGGCCGCCCAGGCAGGCGGGTCTTGCAGGAAGCCTTCCACCCCGGTAATTACCCGCCTCATGAGTTTCTCTCCCTCAATAAAAACCTAACCGCTCCCAGCCCGGCCCTGGATGAAAAGGGGCGGGTTTAATACCCGCCCCGGTCTTACCGCCAGCCCATGGCGCCGCGGTTAAAATTCCGCTTCTTCTCGTTTCATGACCGGGCGCATCATCAACACCACGTCGTGGGTCACCCCATCCCGGCGGATAAAATACTCGTCCAGCACCGCCTTATGTTCAAAACCATGGGTCCTGAAGCCCTTGATCACCTTTTTGAGGTCGGCGACGATCTCCGCCTTCAGCCACTGGAGATTCTCCTTAAAGGCCAGGTTGATCATCTCCTCCAGCATCAGGGAGCCCAGTCCCAGGTTCCGGTAGCTGCGGGACACAAAAATCCGGATCTCCCCGATGTGGTTGGCCGAGTGTTTACCCCGGTGCAGGGTGGCGTCCGCCACAATCTGATTGGTTTCCAAGTCCATCGCCAGCAGGGGCAAGACCTTGTGGTAGTTGATGTTATCCATCCAGAGGTTGACCAACTTGGGATCTTTGACATTCTGCTTGAGAAACCGGATGTCCTCTTCGGGAGCCTCTTGAAACAACTGGAGCAAGCCCTGGCGATCCTCCTCGTTGAGGAAGCGAAACATCATCCGTTTGCCGTTGCGCAGGGTGATGAACTTGCGGTAAGCGGGATAATTGATCATGGCCGGCCTCAAAAGATTTTTGGAAATATTGAGCAATGATATAACCGAGCGGTGAAATTTGTCAAGGGAAGTGGAGGCTAACGCCGGCCAGGACCCCGGCGCCCTGCCGCGGCTGGCAGCGAACCTCAGACCTGAGAGGCGTCCCGCCTGGCCGGCGCCCCCATGATCCCCGGCCAGGGCCGTCATCTGGATAACTTATGGATATTGCTAATTAATATATTTTAGAGGGATTTTCCATATGCATGTAGCAGGGATACCGAATTTTGCAGCTGATTATCCTTTACCCTTATGAAAATCGTTGGAAACGATAGGAAACGCGAGATGAGCTCAAACCATAAAGGGCCGCCGGGGACCCTGGCAAACCCCTCGGGCCGATGCTTCTTGCTTAAATCATCTTGATTTTGCAGGATATTTTGTCATTTGGGACAGCCCGCATCACCATTGCGCCATGGCCTCTTAACCCTTCCCCCTGGCTGCCGGCAGCGTGGTCGGGCTAAGGTTCATTTCGGTCCATCTCCTTTGACCGGGATGGCCCCAAAGGTTAGTATCGGTTCAGCAAACGCAAAGCGATCGGGGGAATATGACAAACATTTGGGAAGCGGTCAAAGAGGTAATCAAGGACGAAATACCCTCCTCCACCTACCACCTGTGGATCGAGCCCCTCCAGGTGGAAAACGGTCCCGGAGGCGAACTGCTGCTGGCCTGCCCCAATCCTTTTTCCCTGAGATGGGTCCAGGGCCATTATCTGCCGCTAATCCGGCAGGCCCTGGCAAACCTGGGACAGACGCCGGCCGCGGTGGCTTTGAAGTTGCTCAACCCCCCTCCCCGACCGCAGGCGTTGCCGCGGCCGACCCAGCCGGCCTTCCCCCAGATAGCGCCGCCAACCCTCCGGAGCGGTCTTAATCAGGCCTTCACCTTTGATAAATTCGTGGTCGGGGCCTCCAACCGCCTGGCCTATCAGGCTTCCCGGGCCCTGGCCAGGAATGACACCTTTTATAACCATCTCCTGTTCATCACCTCCAGCCCTGGTCTGGGCAAGAGCCATCTGTCCCAGGCCATGGGCAACTTTATCAGCCAGACGGCCGGTGGCGGCAGGGTCATGTATCTCACCGCGGAGAGTTTCACCAACCAAATGGTAAGGGCCTTGAAAAGCGGGCAGATGGCCGATTTCAAGGAGCGCTTCCGCCGCGACTGCGACATTCTGCTCCTGGAAGAGGTCCAGTTTTTAAGCGGCAAAGAGAAGATTCAGGCGGAAGTGTGCTACACCCTGGACACCCTCCTGAGCCGCCGCAAACGGCTGGTCTTCACCAGTTGTTATCTCCCGGGGGAGATCAGCCACCTCTCCCAAGAACTCCGCTCCCGGCTCACCGGCGGGGTCATTACCCCCATCGGCCCTCCGGACTTCCCCACCCGGGTGAATATCCTGGCCAAAAAGGCCGAGAGCCGTGGAGTGCAAGTCTCGGTGAAGATCCTGGAATACCTGGCGGAATACGTCAGCGGCGACGTGCGCCGCCTGGAGAGCGCCCTGGACTGCCTGCTGGCCCGGGCGTCCTTGCTCAATCAGACCTTCAACCCGTCCATGGCCCGGGAGGTCCTCCAGGACTTGCAGGCGGTGGCCCGCCGTCTGAACATTCCGGAGATCCAAAAGATTGTCTGCGACTATTATGGGGTAAGCCTGGCGGAACTCTTGGGGCGTTCCCGCCAGAAGCGGCTGGTGCGGGCCCGGCAGCTAGGTTTTTATTTCGGCCGCCTCTATACGGAAAAGACGCTGGCGGAGTTGGGGCTCCTCTTTCAGAGGACCCACGCCACCGTGGTGCACGCCTTGCAAACCCTGGAGCGGGAACGCAAGACCAATCAACGCCTGGCCCAGGAAGTGCAGCTACTGGAGCAAAAGTTGGCCCAGGCCCAAGTCAGGTGGGGGTCGAAGCCAGCATCCACTCTTCGCACTGATGCTTGATAACCCTGCCTTCCACGATGAAGACGATGTCTTCGGCGATGTTGGTGGCCAGGTCGGCGATGCGCTCCAAATTCCGGACAACGATGAGAAAATGGTGCAGCCGCGTTACCCAGCGCGACTCCTGGACCATGCACGCCAGAATCTTCTGGACATACTCATCGTCCAACAGGTCCACTTCCACATCCCGCTGACACACCTTGATGGCCAGCTTGGGGTCCTGGTGCACGAAGGCGTCGATGCTGCTGGTCACCATGCCCAGGGCCATGTCGGCCATGACCTTGAGATCGATGGGGACCGGCAGGGGCTCGCTGCTGTTGAGTTCCAAGGCCCGTTCGGCGATGTTCACCGCCTGATCGCCAATGCGCTCCAGTTCAGTGGCGATGCGCATGGCCGCGGTGGTCAGTCTCAGGTCCGTGGCTAGGGGCTGGCGCAAGGCCAGCAGCCTGAAGGCCTGTTCTTCAATGGCCAATTCCATGCGGTTCAGGGTAATGTCATCGATGATCACGTCCCGGGCCAGGTCGGAGTTACGGGTAGTCACCGAGATTATACTCTTGTCCACGGCGGTTTCGGCCAGGCTCCCCAGTTGCAGCAGATCATGTTTGATCTGCTCCAGTTCCTGATCGAATTGCCGCGCCATCTTCATGGGGGTCGCCATCATCAATCCCTTCTTCTGCTGGAAGCGTAACAAATTTTACTATAAATCGTGCAAAAGATAAATATGCTAGAAGAGATATCTGTGCGGAGACCTAAAATCTTTTTCTGGTGAGTGGCCTCGGTTACGAAAAGCACGAAAAGTTCCTCAGGCGGCCTGGGGCCGCCGGAATGGAAATCATGAAAATCGCCATCATCGGACCCGGAGCCCTGGGTGGTTTGCTGGGGGCTTTGCTATTTGAGGCCGGGGAGGAGGTTACCCTGGTGGATTATCTCCCCGAGCGGGCGGCGCGGCTGCGGCGGCAGGGCCTCAGGTTGCGCACCCCGGCAGGCGGAGAGCGGAAGATCCCGGTGCCCATCGGCCTGCCAGGGGAAGCAGGCCCGGCGGAGCTGGTCATCGTGGCCGTAAAGGCTCACCAGACCGGGGCGGCGGCCCTGAGTCTCAGGCCCTTGATGGCGGAGAACGGCCTGGCCCTCAGCTTGCAAAACGGTCTGGGCAACTTAGAGACGCTGGCGGCGGTGGTGGGACCGCAACGCCTGCTGGCGGGGGTGGCCATGCTGGGCGTGACCAGGATGGCGGCGGGGGAGATTATCCTGGCCGGTGAGGGGCCGATAATCATCGGAGTCCCCACCGGCTCTCAGGTTTCCCCGGAGGAACTGGCCCGGGTGGCGGCGGCCCTGCGCCGGGCCGGCCTGGACTGCCGCGAGCAGCCGGACATCGAGGTGGTTTTGTGGGAAAAACTATTGGTCAACGTCGGCCTCAATCCCCTGACCGCCCTGTTGCGGGTGCCCAACGGGGCGCTGCCGCAGCTGCCCGAGGCCTGGGAGATGGCGTTGGCCGCGGCCCGGGAGGCCCAGCGGGTGGCACGGGCCATGGGGCTCGCCCTGGACCTGGACCCGGAGGAACACCTGCGCCAGGTGTGCCAGGCCACCGCGGCCAATCGCTCCTCCATGCTCCAGGACGTCCTGGCGGGCCGGTCCACGGAAATCGACGCCCTCAACGGCCAGGTGGCCTCCCGGGGGCAGGCCCTGGGGGTCCCCACCCCGGTAAACCGGTTCCTCACCCAACTTCTCCGATCTTGGGGGCATGCGGCCCAGTTTCGGGTGAGTTAAGGCGGACCTCGCTAGAAACTATTGCAAAACCCCGGTCTGCCCTAAAATGTCATTCTGAGCGAAGCGAAGAATCTCGTATTTTTAGTGACTTGAGATCCTTCACTTCGTTCAGGATGACAATGGAATCAGGTTTTGCAATAGCTTCTATTGTGATGCCCCACGATTACCTTAACAAAAGATTTGAGATAACACCCCCTCCCTTGAGGGGATGGGGTTGGGGGGAGGGTGGCAACATATAGTAAAGGAAAGAAAAATTACCACCCCCACCCTGACCCTCCCCCCTCAAGGGGGAGGGAAATAAGCAAAGCATTTATGCAACATTTCCTTGGGACGCAATACTAGTTACCCTGCCTCTGGTCCGGCGGACCCACCAGGGGCACGAAGCGCACCCGCAAGCGCTCTCCTCCTTAAGCTCCCCCCGCACCTTGCGTAGCCGCACCAGGGTTTGGTCCCAGCCCCCCTCCCCCAGGGGGACAACCAGGCGGCCCCCCTCCTTGAGCTGTTCGCTCAGGGCCGGCGGCACCCAGGGAGCCGCGGCGGTGACCAGGATGGCGTCGAAGGGGGCTGCCTCGGGCCATCCCTTCCAGCCGTCCCCGGTTTTTACCCGAACCTGGCGATAGCCCAGCTCCTGCAGACGGACCGCGGCGGTCCGGGCCAGCTCCGGCCTGATCTCCACGCTGAAGACCTGAGCGGCGAGTTCCCCCAGGACCGCGGCCTGGTAGCCCGAACCGGTCCCCACCTCCAAAACTTTATCGCCGGGGCGCACCGCGGCCCATTGGCTCATCAGGGCGACGATGTAAGGCTGGGAGATGGTCTGGTCCTGGCCGATGGGGAGGGGGTGGTCCCCGTACGCCTGGGAGTCCAGGGCCGGCGGTACAAAGAGGTGCCGCGGCACCTTACCCATGGCCGCCAACACCCGGGGGTCGGTAATCCCCCGGCTCAGAAGCTGCCGGGCCACCATGGCGCGGCGAGCCTCGTCCTGGTCCGGGAGGCCCTGGCAGGCCCCGGGAAGCAGCCCCGCCGCCAGCAGCGCCAGGGAGAACCAGCAGATCAGGACCAGCTTCCGGCTCATGGCCGGGACTCGGTGACGAGAGGGGCCGCGGGCTGGCCCCGGGAGGTCGCCACCCGCCCGGCGGGGGGCTCTCCGGCCGCAGCCACCTTAACCGCAGGCAGCCCGAACTCGGCCCGTTCCCCCAGCATTTTCCGGTAGATCGCCCGGGCCAGCAACCGGTGCCCCTGGCTCTGCAAGTGGCTGCTGTCGGAGAAATAGGAGGGGCCAGCCTCTCCTTTGAATACTTCACTCATGGAAAGGTGGTATACCCCGGGACCGGTCAGGGCGGCGCACATGGCGTCCAGGCCGTCGTCGCTCAGGCGCGGGGGCTGGCCGGCGTCCCTTTCTACCCGGCACTGGGAGATCAACAGCAGGGGAATCCGAAGGCGGCGCACCATGGCCACGTTCTCCACCAATTTCTCCCGGGCCAGGCGGATGCGGGCGGCAATCTCCTCCGGGTCCCGGGAAGCGGCCACCTCGGCGTCGGCGTCGCTCACCGCGCATTTCAGGCGGACCTCCTCCGGCACCAGGGGCCAGAAGACCTTCTCTAAATTGGCCTCATAGAGGCGCCGGAAGATGAAGACCTTCATCAGCCAGTGGCGCGGGTGCCAGCCCTGGAACTCCTGGCTGCGGCGCCACTCCCGTTCGTCCTCCCACTTGTTGCTGTCGTCGACGTGCAAGATGATGAGGCTGGGTTCGAACTCCAGGACCTTCTTGAGGACCACCTGGCAGCGGCGGGCTCCATAGCCCGGTAACGCCATGTTGAAAGATTCCGCCTGGATGCCCTGCCGCCGCAGATCCTCCCCCAGCACCCAGGGGTAGGCCGCTTGGAAGCTGGGTCCCCGGGGGACGGAGTCCCCCACCACGAAGATGCGGTAGCTGCCCGGGGGGCGATGCCTCTGGAAAGATTGAGGATGGAAGCGGCGGCCGCCGGCCCGGAAGAGTTTCACCGTGCCGTCCGGATGCTCGGCGAATCCCGCTTGGGGATCATAGCCATAGGCGAACCGTCCATCGATATCCTTGGCGAAAAAGATGCGGGCGCTGATCTCGGAGAGAGCCAGCAGCGCCAACACCATCAGGAAAGCCGGAGTAAGGAGTCTTTTCATCAAAATTGAAAGTAGATGAATTCCTTGTCCTGCTCGCTGGAGGAGACCACCAGGAGCAGGAGCAGCAGATAGACCGCCCCCTTCACCGGCCAGGACAGGCTCCGGACGCGGGTTTCGTCGTGAAATTTAAGGGTCAGGAGCTGGAGCAGGATCAGGGGCCCGGTATGCATCAGCAGCCAGAGGCAGGAAGACTGCCAGGGGAGGGCCAGGGATGACTGCCAGTGGCCCAGGGCGCCAAACCAGGCCCCCAGTTGGGCCAGGTTGGCGCTGCGGAAGATCGCCCATCCCGCCAGGATGAAAACCCACATGAGGGGCACCGCCAGCAGCGAGCCCCAGGAGAATCGGTCCTTTGCCGGGGATTTGCCGGCCAGCAGATTCAGGGGCGGGAAGTGGTACAGGATGAGGAGGACCCCCTGGTAGGCGCCCCAGAGCACGAAGATCCACGAGGCCCCGTGCCAGAGCCCCACCAGGAGCATGGTCACCCCCAGGTTGCGCAGGGTCTGCCAGCGGCCGCCGCGGTTGCCCCCCAGGGGGATGTAGAGATAATCCCGGAACCAGTTGGAGAGGGAGATATGCCACCTGGACCAGAAGTCCGAGGGATTTTTGGCCAGATAGGGGAAGCGGAAGTTCTCCACCAGGTCGACGCCCAGGAGCTTGGCGGAACCCCGGGCGATATCGGTGTAACCGGAGAAATCCCCGTAGATCTGAAAGGCGAAGGCGACCACCCCCAGGACCGCCCAATAGCCGTCCAGGCGGGTGGCGGGGTCGAAGGCGTAGTTGGCCAGGACGGCGCAGTTGTCGGCCACGAAGATCTTTTTAAAAAAGCCCACCAGGATCATGCTGAGGCCGTCTTGAAGGTAGGCGGGCTGAAAAGCCCGGTCGGCCTCCAGTTGGGGGAGGAGCTGATGGCCCCGCTCGATGGGCCCGGAGATCATTTGCGGGAAAAAGGCGTCAAAGGCCGCGAAGGTGACCAGGCTGCGGCAGGACGAGGTCAGCCCCCGGTAAACGTCGAAGACGTAGCCCAGGGATTGGAAGGTGTAAAAGGAGATACCCACCGGCAGGATGATCTTGAGGAGCACCGGATCGGTCCTCAGACCCGCGGTTTCCAGGAACGTCCGGGCCGATTGGACAAAGAAGCCGAAATATTTGAAAAATCCGAGGATGGTGAGACAGAAGCAGACGCTGAGGATGAGGAAATAGCGGCGCCGCCGCGGCCCGGCCCAGGCCCACAGCAGCTCGTGGGCCGCAAACAACAAGAGCCCCAGGCCCGCGGCCAGGCCCACGACCCCGGGGGAGATGCCGCTGCCCGGCAGGAACAGGTGGCACACCGCGGTCCAGGCGGCGGGCGCCAGGGCCAGCAGCAGTACCTTGCGGGGTGGAGTCTTTTCCCCGTCGATACTCAGGCCGCAGAGGAAATCGATGACGGTGGTAGCCATCACCAGCGCCAGGAAGCGCACGTCCCAGCCGGCGTAAAAGAGATAACTGGCCGCCAGCAGCAGCAATAGCCGCTTTTTGCCGGAGAGCCTCCAATAAAGGAGGAAGACGATGGGCAGAAAAATGAGATATTGCCAGGAAATGAACGACATATGATCCAGGAGGTCTATGGCGCTTGGGCGTCTCAGTCCGCGCCCATAATCTCATTCATTATACATAAAATGAGACCTCTGAGAAAACGCTTTCAGCCATCAGCTAGCAGCAGTCAGCCAAAAACCATCGGACCCTACTGCCCCTGCCTCCCTTAAGTCAACGTAGGGCGCGTCTTACGCGCCTTATTGGGTGCGTGAGACGCACCCTACGCTCACTTACGGCCAGATTAGGGCTGCCGGGAGCTCACCGCCAGGCGGGGCTCGCCGCTCAGCGGCAGCCGGTAAGGCTTAAGTTCAAGGGGACCCAGGCCCAGGAGCCGGCCCGCCACGGCCGCGGCTTCCAGTTCGCCTCCGGCCAGGTGCGGCCCCTTGAGGGCCAGCGCCAGGCCTCCGGGCAGCAGCAGGGGGGCGGCCAGCTCCAGGAAACGCCGTAGGGGAAAGGTGGCCCGGGAGACCACCGCCTGGAAACGGGGGCCCCACTCCCGGGCTTGCGCCGGGGTCAGATGGGTGCGGGCCACCTGAACGCCCGGCAGCTTGAGACAGGAAACCAGGTATTCCAGAAAGGCCGCCTTCTTTTGCCGGGCCTCCACCAGGGTTAGCTGGAGCTCGGGCCGGACCAGCTTCAGGGCCAGTCCGGGAAACCCCGGGCCGCTGCCCAGGTCCGCCAGGGAGCGGCAGCCTGCCAGGAAGGGCAGGACCGCCAGGGAATCGAGGAAATGTTTGACCACCATGTCCCGGTCGCTCTTTAAGCCGGTGAGGTTGACCCGGGCGTTCCACAGTTTAAGCTGGGTCAGGTAAAAGCGGAACTGCCCCAGCGTGGCCGGGGGCAACTCCAGCCCCAGGGCCGCGGCCCCTTCCTGCAGCAAGTCCATAGGGTCGCCGGGGAGGTCAGGGGGAGTCATCTCGTTAATTTCAATCGCCTCTAAGGTCTGTAAGCCTTCTCACCCGCGTTGATATCAGGCACCGGACCAAGAAGCCGGTTTCATAAATCCGGGAACGTATTTATTAACCGCGGGAGCAAGTGGTTAATTCCCCCTCACCCTAACCCTCTCCCCCATCGGGGGAGAGGGGATAAAGAGCCACCGCTTGGAAAGCTCCCTCTCCCCCCGCCGGGGGGAGAGGGCTGGGGTGAGGGGTGGCAACAAGAAAGGTTACCATACTTAAGAAATCAAATACTAAAGGTTGGGGACCAGGGGCCTTCATTAACCCTGTTATAGGGCTGGGCGGATCGCCAGCGGCTTCCACATACTCACAGGCGGGGACGCCTGTGCCACTGCCCCCCCTTGACTTACTCCCCAAAAAATCCTATTTCCCCAGACAAAATTCCCCGAAGATGCGCTCCAGGACCTCGTCTCCCATCTCCTGGCCGGTGATGGCCCCCAGCTCCCGGATGGCCTCTTGGAGCTCCAGGCCCACGAGTTCCCAAGGCGGGGCCTGGGAGTATTGGGGTAAAAGGTAAGCCGCCAGCAGTTCCCGGGCCCGGGCCAGACAACCCAGACACCCCTTTAGATGCCGGTGATGCCGGGCCAGGGTGACCATCTCGCCGTTGAGCCGCAGGCCGCCCTCCAGGGCCTGGGCTATCATGGCCTCCTTCAATGCTTCGATCCCCTGGCCGGTGAGGGCGGAAATCGACAGCACCGGGAAGGAGGTGGCCGCCTGCACCTCGGTTTCGCCAAGCGTCCGGGGCAGATCCGCCTTGTTGATCACCGCCAGGCCCCGGCGGCCGCTCATCTCCCGCAAGGTCTGCCGGTCCGCCGCGGCCAGGGGCAGACTGCCGTCCAGGAGATAGAGGACCAGATCGGCCTGGGCCAGGCGTTCCCGGGTGCGCTTCATGCCCAGCTCTTCCAGGCGGTCCCTGGCCGGGCCCAGCCCGGCGGTGTCGCTGAGGCGCACCGGGATGGATCCCAGGGTGATGGTCTCCTCGATAAGGTCCCGGGTAGTGCCGGGAATCTCGGTGACAATGGCCCGGTCCAGGTTAAGCAGGCGGTTCAGGAGGCTGGATTTGCCGGCATTGGTCCGGCCGGCGATGACCGCCAGCAGGCCCTCTCGCAATAAGCGGCCTTGCCGGTAGCTGGCGGTGAGGCGCGCCAGGGTTTCCATCCGGGGCGCCAGGGCCTCCTCCAGAAGCGCCGGGGCCAATTCTTCGGCTTCCTCGGGAAAATCCAGGGCCGCTTCCACCCGGGCCAGCAGGTCCAGGAGGTCCTCCCGCAGCCGGGCCAGGCCGCGCCCCAGGCCGCCCTGGAGATGGCCGGCGGCCACCTGCAGCGCCGCTTCGCTACGGGCCCGGATCACTTCCAGGACCGCCTCCGACTGGGTCAGGTCGACCCTCCCCGAGAGAAAGGCCCGCAGGGTAAACTCGCCGGGCTGGGCCAAACGAGCCCCCCGCTCCAGAGCCAGGGATAAGAGGCGCTCCAGCACCCGGTAGCCGGAGTGGCAGTTGATCTCCACCACGTCTTCCCGGGTATAGGTGTGGGGGGCTCGCATCCAGGTGAGCAGCACTTCGTCGATGATTTCTCCCTGGGAACCGACGATCTCTCCCAGGTAGAGCTGGTGGGAGCGCCACTGGCGGCGGGGGCGGCGGGGACGAAAGATCTCCCGGGCGATCTCCCGGGAGCGGGGGCCGCTGAGACGGACGATACCTATGCCCGCCTCACCTAAGGGAGTGGAAATAGCGGCGATGGTATCTGCCGGATCAGGCTGGGTCATGTTTTCGTAAGGGGTAATCGTGGTGCGTCAGGGGTAATGAACGGAACCCTTCACCCATTACTCCTCACCCACTACCGTCTTTTCCGGGGCATCCTCCTGGCCTTCCTTCTTTTTGGCGGGGGATATGATCACCTTCTTGTACAGCCCTTCCCCCCGGCTGCTGGTCTTCAGATCCCTGTCCTCCTGAAGGGCCAGATGGACGATGCGGCGGTCATAGGGGTTCATGGGATTCAAGGTGATGGGCTTACCGCTCTTTTTCACCCTCTCCCCATAGTCCTGGGCCAGGTGCGCCAGGGCCTCGTCGTGCCGGGCCCGGTAGGCCTCCACGTCGATGGAGATCCTCACCTTGCGTTGGCTCCGCTTGGCCAGCATCTTGGTGACCAGATATTGCAAGGCGTCCAGGGTCTGGCCCTGCTTGCCGATGAGCAGACCGGCGCCCGCGCTTTCGATGCGCAGGCTGATACGGTCATCCTCCTGGTGCACGCTAACCTTGGCCTCCTCCTGCATCTTCGCCAGGAGGTTCTCCAGAATCTCCTGGGCCTCGGTCAGCAGGTTTTCTTCCAACTCATCCCGGTGAGCGGCCCTAACCTTCGCCTTCCGGCCACCCAGGCCAAAGAGGCCCGGGGAGCCCACCGATAAGATCTCGATCTCCAACTGCTCCGAGGACACCTGAAAATGGGCACAAGCCGCCTCAATGGCGTTTTCGGTGCTCTTGCCTTCAAACTCCTTAAACTCCATCAACGCTTCCTCTAAAACTAGGTGAGGTACTTGTTGGTATAGTATTGTTGGATGATGGAAAGCACATTGTTCACCAGCCAATAGATCACCAGGCCGGAGGCGAAGTTCAGAAACATGAAGGTGAAAATTAAGGGGAGAAACATCATCATTTTGGCCTGGGCGGGGTCCCCCGGGGAGGGGGTCATCTTCTGCTGCAGGAACATAGTGCCCCCCATGACCAGGGGGGTGATGAGCAGGGGGTCCTTGGTGGACAGGTCCGCCAGCCAGACGATATTGCTAAACGGCAGGGTGGGGATGAAGGAGGCGTGGCGCAGCTCGATGGCAGACCCCAGAACCCTGTACAGGGCAATGAATACCGGCAGTTGTATCACCATGGGCAGGCAGCCGGCCAGGGGGTTGACCTTGAAGGTCCGGTACAGGCCCATCAGCTCCTTGTTCATCGCCTCCTTGTCGTCTTTGTATTTCTCCCGGATCTTGGCCACCTTGGGCTGGAGCTTCTGCATCGCCTTCATGGACTTGTAGCTTTTGTGGTTGGGATAGAAGAAGAGGATGCGGATCACAAAGGTGAGGATGACGATGGCCCAGCCGTAATTAAGGGAATAGCGATCAAAAAACCTCAGGGCGGAGAGCAGGGGATGGCCCAGGAAATCGAACCAGCCGAAGTTGACGGCCCGCTCCAGGCCCAGGCTTTTAAGGTCCTTCAGGTCCTTGGGCCCGAAATAAAGACCATAAGAAAACTGGGCCTCCCGGCCGGCGGCCAGATTTTCCACCGGGGTCCTGAGGCTGGCCACCATGGGTCCCAGAGGGGTCTCCGTAAGCAGCACCAGGGCCTTGGGGGCCGCCTGGGGCACCATGGCCATCAAGAAATAACCCTCGTCCAGCCCGGCCCAGTCGATCTTGCCGGTAAAGGTCCGGGGGTCCTTGAGGCCGCCGCTCTTGATCTCTTGCCAGCTATTATTGACGAAGCCGTTGAACCCCAGAAAGTTGTAACGGGAGGCCACCTCCCCGGCAAACCGCTCCCTGAGGTCGAGGTCCAACTGCCCATCCAGGGTTTGGCCGGTTTGGTTCACCACCTTCACCCCCAGGTCGAAGGCATAGCTGTCCCCCTTAAAGGTGAAGGTCTTGATGAAGGTGAGGCCAGAGCTGCTGCGGCCGGTGAATTGCAGGGTACCCTTATCCGCCCCACTGAGGGTAAGGCGCGGCTGGGACGCCACCCAGGATATGGTCCCGTCAGCCCCGGAGAGGCTGCGGCCCTGCCAGCCCAGGTCCAGGGGGTAATCCTGGCCAGGGCCGAAATTCACCAGTTCTTTGGCCTGGGCCAGGGAATTCTCCGGACTGTGGTAGCGCTCTAATTCGAAAGAGACCGGCCCCAATTTAAACTGGGAGATGGGGGTAAAGGGCAGGGTCTCCAGGTATTTTTTTAACTGGAAGCTTTTCAGGCGGCCACCCGCATCGGTGAATACCGCCCGAAACAGCGGGGTCTCCACCACCAGGTCCCGACCCGGCCTGGCCGTGACCGCAGCCGGGGCCAGCGGCGGTTGGACCGCCGGGCTGGCGGGAGCCGGGGCCAGCGGCTCTTGGGCCTTTTGGGTTTGCTGGGCTTGGGTGGTTTGCTGGCCTTCCTGGGTTGGGGGAACCTGCCCCACCCGAGACCGCTGCCCGACATACATGAACACCACAAAGACCGCCATACTCAAGGCGAGGGCAATCATAGCCCGTTTTTCCATGCGTGACTCCTAGGGCACCGGGTCCCAACCCCCGGGGTGAAAAGGATGGCAGCGCAACAGGCGCCGCAGGCTCAGATAGAAGCCCCGCCGGAAGCCGTGGCGGGCCATGGCCTCGGCGGCGTAATGGGAGCAACTGGGGGCGAACCGGCAGCACGTGGGAAACAGGGGAGCAATCAGCAACTGGTAGGCCCGGATGGACCAGAGGGCCAATCTAATCATGGACCACCCCCGGGGCCTTCGCCAACAACAGGCCCCCCAACTCTTCCGCCACCTGCCAATAATTCAGGGCCTCCGCCCCCTGTTTGGCCATGATCACCAGGTCCCTGGGGGGCAAAAGCGCCTTATGCCGCCGGAAAAATTCCCGCAGCAGCCGCTTCATGCGGTTGCGCTTGGCCGCCTTGCCGAAGCGCCGGGTCACCACCAACCCCAGCCGGGGGGCGGGGGTCTCGGGGGGCGCCAGGGTGATCCCGAAATGGCGCGAATGCAGCCGCCTCCCCTGGGCCTGGACCCGGAGATAATCGCGACGGCGGCGGAGCCGATCCGCCTTGGTGAAACTAACGATCCCCTTGATGGTTGGGGTCGGGGCGGGGGTGGGGCGCCGGTCGACGGAATTGGGGGGTGGGCTCAGGATCACTCCGCCGGCGCTAAACCGTCAAGCGTTTCCGACCCTTGGCCCGGCGGCGGTTGATGACCTGGCGGCCACCCCGGGTGCTCATCCGCTCCAGGAAGCCGTGGGTTCTGGACCGACGCAGATTATGGGGTTGATAGGTGCGCTTGGACATTTGCTCATCCTTATCACGGAACGTTTTCCAACCATTTTATAAACCATTTATAGGTCTTTTTGTCAAGGGACCGCCCAGATTTTCTCCGGTTCCCGGCCCCTTGACTTATCCGGGTACCTGTGTCAACCAGGAGAGGCGGTGGCCGCCTGTCCTGTCCAGGCCATGGTCCCCAAGGCCCGGACATCCTGGAAAGTCAAGGGCCGTTCCAGCAACCACCAATTTTTAAGTTGGATTTTATAGACGAAATAACATAGAATTAAAAAGCTAGAGCTATATTAACCATTTCTCGACTCTATGGACCGGGTGCCTTTGGGCCCTCTGGCCGGCTCATACCCCACTGGACCTCAAGCAGTGTTTCCACGAAGATTAAGGAGTGTCTATGTTTCTCGATCCCATCCTGGGATGGTTCTCCAATGATTTGGCCATCGACTTAGGCACCGCCAATACCCTGGTTTACGTCAAGGGTAAAGGTATCGTCCTGAGCGAACCTTCGGTGGTGGCGGTGCGCAAAAACGACCGGGACCGCAGCCGGGTGCTGGCGGTGGGCCGGGAGGCCAAGATGATGTTGGGCCGCACCCCGGGCAACATCGTGGCCATCCGCCCCATGAAGGACGGGGTCATCGCCGACTTCGAAATCACCGAGGCCATGCTGCGCCACTTCATCCGCAAGGTGCACAACCGCCGCTCCCTGATCCGGCCCCGCATCATCGTCTGCGTCCCCTCGGGTATCACCCCGGTGGAAAAGCGGGCGGTGCGGGAGTCGGCGGAATCGGCCGGGGCCCGGGAAGTCTATCTCATCGAGGAGCCGATGGCCGCGGCCATCGGCGCCGGGCTGCCCATCACCGAGCCCATCTGCAACATGGTGGTGGACATCGGCGGCGGCACCTCCGAAGTGGCGGTCATCTCCCTGGCGGGCATCGTCTATTCCAAATCGGTGCGGGTGGGTGGCGACAAGATGGACGAAGCCATTTTGCAATATATCAAGCGCACTTACAATCTCCTGATCGGCGAGCGCACCGCGGAAATCATCAAGACCACCATCGGCAACGCCTTCCCCGGGGAGGCCGAATTTATGGACGTCAAGGGCCGGGACCTGGTCAGCGGCATCCCCAAGATCATCAATATCAACTCCGATGAGGTCCGCTTGGCCATTCAGGAGCAGATCGACGTCATCGTCGCCGCGGTGAAAACCGCCCTGGAGCAGACCCCCCCGGAGCTGGCTGCGGACATCGTGGACCGGGGCATCTACCTGACCGGCGGCGTCGCCCTTTTGAAAGGCCTGGACGACCTGCTCAAACAGGAGACCGGGTTACCCATCAAGATCGCCGAAGATCCCTTGACCACGGTGGTTCTGGGTTCCGGCCGGGCCCTGGACAACCTTCACATCCTGAAGGAAGTAATGGTTTCTTAAGGCAGTTGGCTTTGCGCCCTAACTTGCACTACCGCACTCCGTTGATCGTGGCCCTGGCTCTCTTGCTGTTTTTCTCCGTCCTTTCCCTCAGCCTGAAGCAATCACCGGTCCTGAAGGAGGTGGAAGGGTTGGTGGTTTCCGCCACTGCCCCCGGATTGCAGGCCCTGGAATCTTTGGGCCGCCGCGGCAGGGGCCTCTGGCAGGGCTACATCGACCTGGTGGGGGCCCGACAGGAGAACGTCCAACTGCACCGGAGCCTGGAGGAATACCAGCAGAAGGAAATCCGTTTTCAGGAAGCCCAGCAGGCCCTGATTCGCCTGGAAGCGCTCTTGGACCTGAAGAGACAGGTGGCCCTGCCGGTGATTGGCGCCCGGGTCATCGCCTACGACCCGTCCCTGTGGTCCCGCAGCGCCCTCATCGATCAGGGGAAGGCCCAGGGGGTGAAGATCGGGCTGCCGGTGCTGGGGCCGGAGGGTATCGTCGGGCGAGTCGTGGAGACCTATCCCCAGTACGCCAAGGTGATGCTCATCGTGGACCGCAAGAGCGGCGCCGACGCCATGGTGCAGCGCACCCGGGTGCGGGGCATCCTCCAAGGCCAGGGAGGCAACCGCTGCTCCCTGGATTTCGTCCCCAAGAGCGCCGACGTCCAGGTGGGGGACCTGGTCCTGGCAGCCGGCCTGGCCGGCATTTATCCCAAGGGCTTGGTCTTCGGCAAGGTCACCGCGGCCAACAAAAAGAGCCCCGGAGTCTTCCAGGAAATCGAAGTGACCCCCGCCGTGGACCTGTCGACCCTGGAAGAAGTCCTGGTAATCAAAGTCGCCAACCTCAGCCTGTCGGAACCATGATCGCCGCCCTTCTCGGATACAGCTTCCTGGCCCTCGCCATTTTCTACCTGCAGAACCTGGCGTTCTTCCCGCAGATGCACCTGCGGCTGCTGGCCCTGCTGCTGTTCTACCTGGGTTTGCGGCCCTCTCTGGCCCTGGCCCTGGCCCTGGCGGTTGCCGTGGGAGTCTTGCAGGACAGCTTCGCCACCACTCCCTACGGGCTTCACCTGGGCGCGGCCCTGTTGCTGGTGGCGGCGGCCCGCTTCTTTTGCCAGCGTCTGCCCCAGCAGCGGTTCGGCCTCCAGGCGGTGGCCTGCCTGCTGGCCCTGGTCCTGCAAGAGGTCTTCCTGCAGGCGAGTCTCATCACCTTGGGCTACGCAGGCGGACTGGCCTGGGGGCAGATGTTTCATCACGCCGCGGAAATTCTGTTTACCGCGGCCCTGGGGCCTTTAATGTATTTACTGGTGCGTGGCCTGGAAAGATTTCTGGGCCGCTACGGCTGGCGTCCTACGAGCCAGCCCGGGCTTTACCGGCCTCTGGCGTAATGGTGGGGCGGCGGTCTCCCTGGCCGCCTCTCAGGCGGACGGATTACTGCGGCCTGTCCCACCAAATGCTAGGACAAGACCTTACCGAGACGGGACCGTTGACTGAGAGCGCCATGGCCCACCCCAAGCTGAATCTGGAAGAGAACCATTTTGGGGACTTTAAGTTCCTGGGAACTTCCACCGGCGGCGCCATGCCCCCGGATGAACAGGAGCGGGTGCGGCGCAATTTTTCCGCGGTGGCCCTCATTGTCCTGATCCTCTTTGCCCTCCTGTTCCTGCGCCTCTGGTTTCTACAATTGGTGCAGGGTGAATACCTGCGCCAACGCTCGGAACAAAACCGCATCCACCTCATAGACCTGCCCCCCTGGCGGGGCAAGATTCTGGACCGCGACGGCCAGGTTCTGGTGGACAACCGGCCCAGCTATGAACTGATGGCGGTCTTGGAAGACGTGGGAGACATTGCGCTCCTGAGCCGCCGGCTGGCGGTTTTGCTCCATATGGATCAGAAGCAGATCGCCGCCCAGTTGGAAAACGCCCGGGCCAACGGCCTCTACCAGGTACGCCTCCGGGGAGACCTGAGCTGGGAAGACCTGGCCCAGGTGGCCACTTATCAACCGGAGTTGCCCGGAGTCCTGGTGCAGGTCCAGCCCAAACGGGAGTACCGCCAAAATGGGCAGGCGGCCCATGTCCTGGGTTATCTGGGGGAGATTAGCGAAGCCCAGCTCAAGAACGGCAAGTTTGCCAATTACAAGGCGGGGGACTACGTGGGCCGTTGCGGCGTCGAACTGGCCTGGGATAACTATCTCATGGGCGCCCGGGGCCACCGCCGCATCGAAGTGGACGCTTATGGCCGGGAATTCGGCCAAATGGACTCGATTTCCCCCACCCCCGGGGCCAACATCTACCTGACCCTGGATAGCCGCATGCAGCAGGAGGCCGAGGATTGCCTGGAAGGCAAGGCGGGAGCCATCGTCGCCCTGGATCCCCGGAACGGCAAGATTCTGGCCCTGGCCTCTTCCCCATCCTTTTCCCAGGAGGCCTTTGAGCGGGGGCTGGCGCCCCAGGAATGGCAACGGCTCAGCCAGGATAAGAGCCATCCCCTGGAAAACCGCGCCCTCCAGGGACAGTATCCCCCAGGTTCCACTTTCAAAATTATCATGGCGGTGGCCGGCCTGGAAGAGCAGGTCATCACCCCCGAAACCACCTTTAATTGCACCGGGTCCCTGGTCTGCGGCGACCACGTGTTCAAATGCTGGAAAAAGGGCGGCCACGGCAAGGTCGATCTCCATAGGGCCCTGGTGGAATCTTGCGACGTCTATTTTTATGAGCTGGGGGAGAGGCTGGGGATTGACCGCATTGCCAAGTGGAGCCGCCGCTTCGGCCTGGGACAACCCAGCGGCCTGCATCTGGATAAAGAGATGCCCGGGCTGGTGGCCTCCAGCGAATGGAAAAGGGCCCGCTTCCACCAGGCCTGGCACGAAGGGGAGACCCTGTCGGTCGCCATTGGCCAGGGCTATAACCTGGTCACCCCGCTCCAGATGGCCCAGGTGGCCGCGGCCATAGCCAACGGCGGCCTGATCTATGAGCCGCAGTTAGTGGAAAAAGCGGAGAGTCCTACCGGAGAGGTTATTTTTCAGTCCCAGCCGCAGGTCAAGTATCGCCTGGGGGCCAGTCCGGCCACCATCGCCGCGGTGCAGCAGGGCCTGGAGGGGGTGGTGGCGGAGGAGGCCGGGACCGGCAAGACGGCCCGCCTGGCCCAGATCCAGGTGGCCGGCAAGACCGGCACCGCCCAGGTGGTGGCCACGGAGAGGCTGGAAGAGGAGAAAAAAGGCGGTACCCGCGAGAAGATCCTCAGGTATCAGAACCATGCCTGGTTCGTGGGTTACGCCCCGGCGGACACCCCCCGGGTGGCCGTGGCGGTGCTGGTGGAACACGGCGGCCACGGCGGCACGGATGCCGGGCCTCTGGCCCGGCGGGTCATCGCCGCGGCCTTCCGGGAGCACGAGCCCCGGGTGGCCCAATCGGAATAATACGGTTTTCGGTTTTCGGTTAAAAGAAAAATAAAACTGCCTTGCCCCCTTCAATCTGATCCGACCTCCACCTCCCCGCCGTCCCAGCCATATTTGCCGATAAGACGCACGAAGCGGCAGCCGCCGTGGTATTCGTACTGCAACCCCTCCCCGGTCTGGCGCACGCAGGTCAGGGTTTGGGTGAACCTGTCCCCCACCGGAATCACCAGCCGTCCCCCCACGGCCAGTTGCTCCACCAGGGGCCTGGGGACCTGCGGGGCCCCGGCGGTGACTATGATGCCGTCGAAGGGGGCCTCCTCCGGCCAGCCCAGGGTGCCGTCCCCCACCCGGATGCGAATGTTCCGGTAACCCAAGGAATCCAAGATCGATTGGGCTTGATCCGCCAGGCCGCCCCTGCGGTCGATGCTGAAGACCGCGGCGGCCAACTCCGCCAGGACCGCCGCCTGGTAGCCGGAGCCGGTGCCCACCTCCAGGACCCGGTCCGTCTCCTGGAGCCCCAGGATCTCGGTCATGAGGCCCACGATGTACGGCTGGGAGATGGTCTGGTCTTCCCCGATGGGCAGGGGATAGTCACCGTAGGCCTGGCTCCAGAGAGGCTCAGGGATAAAGCGGTGCCGGGGCACCTGGCGCAGCGCGGCCAGCACCCGGGGGTCGGCCACCCCCCGGGCCCGGATTTGCTCTGCCACCATGCGGTCCCGGACCGCGGCAAATTGATCCTCGGGCATGAAATATTCCTTTCAGGAACAGCTTCCAGCAGCAAGGCGCTCCGGCCTGCGGTCACCAGGTGCGACTCGCTGGGGCCCCTTATCCGGCCAGATCGTTAAAATAATATTCCCCCTCGTTCCCAAGTTCAACTTGGGAACGAGGATTCAAGCAGGTTTTGGCAGGGGAAGCTGGAATATTTTTTTCTCAGGCTAATAATTTTCCGCGGCGGGGCAGGCGCCGGTGGGCGCCGGGACGATGGACCAATGGCTGATTCTTTAATATAATTACCTTATGGAAGCGATGGCCCGCTGCCGTTTTCACCCGGACCGGGAGGCCTGGGTCCAGTGCCAGAAACATGAAGTGGGATACTGCCGGGAGTGCTTGGACGCCTGCCGGGCCTGCACCGACCCCTGCCTCTACTGCAAGTTCCGCCCGGGCTGCGTCATCTGGGAGCTCTGCCGCAAGGAGGCCAAAAAACGCTGCAAGGAAAAGGGGTGAGGCGCCAGCCGGGGTGCGCCTCTTTCACAGCTTCTTCTCCCACCGGAGCAAATCGGCCACCTGGGCCAGGGTGCGGCCTTCCTTGATCTCCTCCCGGATGCGATTCTCCTTTTCCAGGACGTCCATGGACCGGTTGGCGTATTCCACCGCCAGGTTCCGGGGCAGGACCACCACCCCATCGTCATCCCCCAGGACCCAGTCGCCGCTCTCCACCTTGACGCCCCCCACCCGGATGGGCACCCCGATTTCTCCGAAGCCCTTGGGTTCTCCGGCGTTGGGCATCACCAGGCGGGAGAAGGCCGGAAAACCCAGCTTGGCGATGTCGCCCGAGTCTCTGATGGCGCCGTCGACCACCACCCCGTTTAGTCCTCGCTGCAGGGCCGAATTGGTGGCCAGTTCCCCCCAGATGGCAGGCCCCACCCCGCCGGCGTCGATGACCAGCACGTCCCCCGGCTGGGCCAGGTCGATGGCCTCTACCGGCTTGGCCCAATCCCCGGGATAGGTCCGCACCGTCAGGGCCGGGCCCACCAGGCGGATCCCGGGAAACAGGGGCCGCAGCCCCTCCAGAACCCCGCTCCGGTGCAGGGCGTCGGAGAGATTGGAGCTGGAGACCAACTCCAGCACCTCCCGGATCTCCTCCTCCCCCACCCGTTTGAACAGGGTGGTGGGAATCACCGCGCCCTCATCCAGGGCCCGGCGGATCTCCCGGGTGGCCGCGGCCGGGTCCTTGGCCTTGGTGATGGCGCCCCCCACGATGACGTAGCCGGCCCCGTGGGCCACCGCCTGGGCGGCGGTCTCGGAGTTGATCCCTCCGGCCACTCCCACCGGCACCCGCACCGCCCCGCTGATCGCGGCCAACAGCGCAAAGGGGTCTTGTCCCCCGCCCCGCATCTGTTCGTCAATGGCCAGGTGTACCGAGATGTAGTCCGCCCCCAGCGCCTCCACCTGGCGGGCCCGGGCCAGTGGGTCGGCCACCGCGATGAGGTCCACCGCAATCTTGGCCCCGTAATTCTTGCCGGCCTGGACACACTCGGCAATGGTGGCGTCGGTGGCGGCCCCCAGCACGTCGACGATCTGGGCCCCGGCCTTGGCCGCGGTCTCCACCTCCACCCGCCCGGCATCCATGATCTTCATGTCCGCCACGATGACCTTGCCGGGGAAGAGGCGCCGCAACTCCCGCACCGCATCGAGGCCTTCGCTCTTGATCAAGGGGGTGCCGGCCTCCACCCAATCCACCCCGGCGGGCACCGCCAACTCCGCCACCTGCACCGCCCGGTGCAGGTCCACAAAATCCAGCGCCAGTTGCAATATGGGAGGCATGTGAATATCCTTGGGATTCTTTGCTGTGAAAGAAGAATAAGTAGTCAGTAGTCAGTTACTATTTTTTGGAGGTTAAGCCAGCGGTTTTACTGGCAACTGGCTACTGACTACTGGCAACTGCCTACTCCAAATCGGCGTGGCGCTCCAGGATTCCTCCGTAGTCTTGGCCGGAGCACCTCCGGTAAAGGAGGAGGACCACCGCCTCCAGGAACAGAAAGGCGGCCTGTTCGAAGAGGCTGCCGGGGCATTGGACCGAGGCGGTCTCCTGGGTCCGGGTCAGCTTGGTGGTGCCGGGGATGGTGATGACCACCTGGGCTTCCCGGCCGATGGTGGAGTCGGTATGGGCGGTGAGACCCAGGGTGCGGGCCCCCACGGTGTTGGCCCGGCGCTGCATCTCCCGGGGCTGGGCCGTCTCCCCCGAGCCGGACATCACCACCAGCAAGTCACCCGGGCGGATGCGGGGAGTGGTAGTCTCTCCCACGAAATAGACGGCATACCCCAGGTGCATCAGCCGCATCAAGAAGCCCCGGAGGATAAAGCCGGAGCGGCCGCTGGCGCACCCGAAGATGCGGGGTGCGGCTGCAAGCTCCCTGATCAGGGTCTCGGGCATCTCCGGAGTAATCCGGGCCAGCACGTCGCCCAGCTCCTGGTGCATATGCTCCAAGGCCGCGGAAAAATCCATGTTCTCCGGGGATGGAGATAAAAAAGCCCCCCGCGGCTGTCCCGGAAGGCAATCCATCTTGTCCATCATTCCCTCCTTCAAGTCCCAGTCCACCGATCGGCCGGATCCAGGCTTCCAATTTTATGGAGGAATCTTAAACCAAAACTATCACAAGCTAGAAAAAATTACCAGGAATCTTCTCTGGTTCCACAGATTTGCCCAATTTTTTCTAAGATGCGGGCGTGGAACCTGGGCAGGCGGGGTGTTCAGGGCTCAACCGGCTCCTTCAGCCTTCAAACTTCTCGTCGAAGACCTTCATGGCGCAGAAGCGGCCGCACATGGTGCACTGGTCTTCCCGGGCCCGGCTCAGGTCCCGGTAGCGCCTGGCCTTGGGGGGATTGACCGAGAGCTGGATTTGCGTGTCCCAGTCCAGGGCCCGCCGGGCCTTGGACATGGCCAGGTCCCAATCGGCGGCGCCGGGCCGGCCCAAGGCGATATCCGCGGCGTGGGCCGCGATGCGGGAGGCCACCACCCCGTCGATAACGTCCTCCACCTCCGGCAGTTTCAAGTGTTCCGCGGGGGTGACGTAGCACAGAAAGGACGCCCCTAGATAGGCGGCCAGGGCCCCGCCGATGGCCCCGGAGATGTGGTCGTAGCCCGAGGCCACATCGGTGACCAGGGGCCCCAGGACGTAAAAGGGGGCGTTGCTGCAATATTTCTGCTGCAGGCGGACATTTTTGCGAATGGCGTTCAGGGGTAGATGACCCGGGCCTTCCACCATCACCTGGACCCCCTTGGCCCAGGCTCGATGGGTGAGCTCACCCAGAACCTTCAGTTCGTGGAGTTGGGCCCGATCGGTGGCGTCGGCCAGGCATCCGGGCCGCAGCCCATCCCCCAGGGAGAGCGTGAGATCGTGCCTCTGGGCAATCCCCAGCAGTTCGTCATATCTCTCATAAAAAGGATTTTCCCGGCCGGAACGCCGCATCCAGGCGGTGAGGAAGGCCCCGCCCCGGGAAACCACCCCGGTGACCCGCCTGGCGAGCAGCGGCAGGGCGGCCCGGGTGACGCCGCAGTGCACCGTGACGAAGTCCACCCCCTGGCGGCCGTGGTGGCGCACCATCTCCAGGAGATCGTCGCCCCGGACCTCTTCCAGACTCTTGGCCTGGCTCATGATCTGATAGATGGGCACGGTGCCGAAGGGCGCCGGGCATTGGGCCAGCAGGGCGGTGCGGATCTCGTCCACGTCGCCGCCGGTGGACAGGTCCATGACCGCGTCCGCCCCGAACTCCAAGGCCGCGGCCAGCTTGGCCTGCTCCTTTTCCAGGTCGCAGTCGTGGGGGGAAGTGCCGATATTGGCGTTGATCTTGACCCGCACCCCCTGGCCGATGGCCAGCGGCTTAAGCCCTGAATGCCTGGGATTGGCCGGCACCACCAGGGTGCCCCGGGCCAGACCCTGGCGAATCACCTCCGGGGCCAACCCTTCCCGTCCGGCCGCCTGCTTCATGGCCGGAGTAATCTTCCCTGCTAATGCCGCCTCCCGCTGAGTCATAAAGAAATTTTATCTTAATGAGGGGAAAAAAGGAAGGGTTGAAGGGGGACGCCGGGGAGGGAGTATTTAGTGTCGTGTTTCAGAAATATCTTAAAAAAATATCTGGGGTTTATGTAGCCGCAGGCTTTAGCCTGCGCTTTCGTTTTTCCTAATTATTTCGCAAGCTAAAGTTTGCGGCTACATTTTAAATGCCTATGGAACCTAAAAGGATCAGGCTGGGGGTAAGGGCCGCCGGCCACTGACAATCCCTCCCCCACTCATATTCCTCACTCCTCCCCGAAGAGAAGGCCGGCCAGGGCTGGCCAGTCCGCCACTTCCAAAAACGGGTGGGGCCGGCGGTTCCAGGGTTGGGCGAAGAGGATGGGAGTGATGCCATGGCCGGACAAAAGCAGGCAGGTTTCCAGGCGATCCTCCACGAAGAACCGGATCTTTTGGTCCCGGAGGTAATGGAGTTTGCTGTCGGGATCACCGGTGGCCACCACCCGGATATCCTGGGGCGGCACCTGAGGCAGGGTGCGCTGCAGCCAGGTCCGGATGGGCCCGGCCCGGTCGCGGGCGGTAACGAACAACAGGGGCGTCTCCCGGGCCAGGCGGGTGAGGACCGCGACTGCCTGGGGGAAGGGCTCCACCGCCAGTTGGTGGGGGCGGTCGATGAGTTCCCGGATCAGTTCGGCAATGATCCGGGGCTCCAGATCCAGACAGTCCTCCAGGGAAAACGTGGTGATGTGCTCATAGCGCAGGTGGTGGCCGCAATCGTAGCGCTCCCGAGCCAGGGTGAGGAAGGTGGTCATGATGTCGGCCACCACCCCGTCGATGTCGAAGGCCAGGGAGTCCAGGGGGATGCGGCGGCATCCTGGATTAGCAGACGGAGGCGCGATGACTTCCATTATTCTTGCGGTTCCAGGGAGGCCATGATCTCCAGCACTTCCTCGTCATCCAGATCATACCAGTTCATATAGGCGTCGGCCACCGCGAAAGACCAGCCGCTGCGGACGTTGAGGCAGAGAAGTTCGTCCACCTCGGGCAGGAGGTCTTGCACGGTGCGCTCCGAGGCGGTGGGCACCGCCACCAGGATCTTGCCCGCGCCCCGGCGCTTCAGAAATTGCACCGCGGCCCGCATGGTAAAGCCGGAGGCCAGGCCGTCGTCGACGATGATGGCCGGCTCTCCCGCCAGCTCCGGGTAGGGCCGGCCGCCCCGCAGCCTCTGTTCCCGCCCGCGGCTGACCGCGGTGGCCTTGGCCATCTGGGCGGCGATCTCCTCCTGGGTCAGGGGCTGCCGCCGGAGCAGCTCCTCATTGAAGATGGCTTCCCCTTCGGGGTCCAGGGCCCCGAAACCGGCCTCGGTGGTCCAGGGGAGCTGGATCTTGCGCACGATGAGCAGGTCCAGAGGGAGGGCCAGACCCCGGGCAATCTCCGCGGCCACCGGCACGCCGCCGGCGGGAATGGCAAACAGGTGAAGCTTCCGGCCGCGCCGGGCCAGGAGGCGCTCCGCCAGCCGCCGGCCGGCGTCGGCCCGGTCCTCGAAGACCCGGAGACGATTCCTTAAATGGGGATCTTCACTGAGTCTGCCCATGGTCGGCAAAATTCCTCGGCCAGGGCAGCCACCCGCCGGAGAAACTCCGCCTGGCTGAGGCGGGCGCCGGTGAGGCCTCCCCTGAGGTTGATTTCCGAAAGATAAGTCTCACCGTCCATGCCGACCAGGAGGTCCAGGATGGCGTAAGGAAATTTTCCTCGGGCCATGACCTGCCGGCAGAAAAGCAGAGGGGCCGGGGCCAGCGCCGCCGGCCGCGAGGCGCCGCCTTGATAAAGATTCTTGCGGAAGCTGTGGGGGTTGACCCGCTCATAGGCTTCGGCATAGTCGGCCACCACCACCACCCGCAAATCTCTGGCCCCTTCCAGGAGGGGCTGCACCATCAGGGGATAGGGCAGCGGCTGGAGGCCCGCCAGGCTAGAGAGGGATTCCAGGGAAGGCCAGCAGCCCACCCCCAGCCCCAGGTGGCCCCGGTCCCGCTTACTGACCACCGCGCCTCGGTGCCGGCTGGCAAACCGGGAGAGATTGGCGGCCAGATCGCCGAGCCCGTAAGCCACGAAGGTGCCGGGCCCCATGAACTCCCCCAGCACCTCTGCCTGGGCGGCCTTGGAGCGGGCCAGGAGTTGGGCCAGGGCCGGGGGGAACAGGGCCACCCCCCGCTCCGCCAGGTCCAGCAGTTTGAACTCCTCGCCGGGCCGCAGGGCCAGGGGGCCGAGCACCGCGTCCCCGGCCCGCAGGTCACGATAACTCTCGCGAAATTCGACAATGCTCCGGATCAGACGCGATTCCCGGTCCATTTTTCTTTGAGGGTGCTCAGGACAATAGCGTCCGGCAACAAAATCGCATGAAGAAACTTAAACTATCTCGCAGGTTGAATCTATCCCATTGTAATTTCAACGATATCAAGATATTACCCCGATCCAACCAAATCCCCTCTCCCCTGCGAGGGGACGACACCGGGTGAGGGGTGGCTTCATCGGCCGTTCCATACCCCCCTCACCCTGCCCTCTCCCCCCCAAGGGGGGAGAGGGAAATAGCTTGTAAAGTCCATGAATTGATTAGCTAGTGGGCATGCCTAAGTCCAAACATATCTCTACAATAGCAAAAACCTTTCCGGACACTAATGTACTCAGGAGGCATTCGGGGCGAGGCCAGGCGCGGCCAGGCCAGCCCCGGTCAACCAGTCTGGCGGATCTGACGCCGGCAAAAGCCCGCGGCTGCCGATGCGAACCATAAAAGAAGCCTGCCCCATTATAGGGCAGGCTTCCCCATGAAATAAACTAAAATTTCCAGGTTGGTTAACCTGATGGCTTACAGGCCGACAATATTCTGGTGCAGTTCCCTGGTCTTTTCCAGGCGGGCCTGATCCCGCTGCGCCACTAGGGCCGCCAAGCGGTCCTGGATGCGCAGGTAAAAGGTGCCATTGATATCTTCCCCACGGGCGTGGGCGTTGATGAGTTGGCGGTAGCAGCAGATCATCTTGGAGATCATGGAGACCGCATACTCCCGCCCCTGGACCTTGATGGTGGCCAGCCCCAGGTCGAGATAAGCCTTCAATTCGTCTCCCAGAATGGCGAAGGCCACGTTGGGCTGCAGCCGGACGCGGTCGTTGATGGCCTCGATCTTCTCCGGGGGCTGCCCCCGCCGGGAAAGGATCTGGCGCCGCTGCTCTTCGCTGAGGAGACAGAGCCGGAAACAACTGCCGCTGCGGTCCGGCCAGCCTTCGTATTCCACGATCTCGTTGCCGTCTTCGTCGCGGTAGACCTTGCGGACATAGGAGTCGGCAATGAGTTCGTGGAACATGCAATTGCCCACCCCGCCGATGCAGCGGTTACCGTGGACCAGCACCTCGGTCTTTAATCCCAGTTCGTCCGCCTCTTGCTTGAACCGGGTCAGCTTCTCCACCGTATTGATCTCGGTGGAGGCCACCAATTGGCTGGCTCCGTAAGATTTAAAGCGGGCCATCTCCTCCTGGGTCTGGATATTGCAGCCGACGCTGGCGTGGATGACCAGTTGCGGAAACTGCCGGCGCACCGCCTGCATCACCGCCGGGGTCTTGACGATCACCCCTTCGATACCGAAGTGGGCGTACTTTTCCACCTTTGCCACCACCAGGGGAATTTTCTCCGCCGGGATTTCGGCGTTTAAAGCCACCCGCACCTTTCCCTGGTAGTTGGCGGCAATGCGCACCGCCTCAGCGATGTCGCTGTCTTCCAACTCCCATTGGCACTTGCGACGGCTGAAGCCTTTGGCCCCCACGTATACGGCGTCGGCGCCGTTCTTAAAGACCCCCTCCACCATTTCCAGGCTGCCGCCTGGAGCCAACAGTTCGTTAATCATTACTCTCCCACACCTCCCTGAGCCTCTGCCAAAGGTTCCTAGGCTCTGCGACACCCTCAACGCCAGTGCCTCCGGTAACCCCCAGGAAATGGTGGGTTCCTGCTCCGCGCCTATTCCCGCCGGCCACTGGAACTTTACGCATGGCAGCGAGAATTCTCCCTAATATATGTTAAGTCGGTTAAAGATTAATTTCAATTATTATTGTTAAAATATTATTGTTAAAAATCTAAGACATTTTACCGATGCCGATTTTGCCGTTCAGCCCCGCAGATAGGCAATGGCCAAGGTGAAGCAGAGCCCGATTTCCACCGCCCAGCTAAGCAGGTAAATCGACAGCTCCATGCCGGAACCATAATCTTCCACCTGCAGGATGCGATTCGGTTCCCGAAGGATGTCCCAGGAGCTGATCTTTTTGTCAGCCGCCATGATGATTTATCTCCTTTCAGAAAAAGTCGGCCAGCAGCTCGCTGAGGGCGCTTCCTGGAAAATTTGGCATAAAGTTCCCCCCGGAGACTGCTCAGAAAAAGTCGGCTAAAAGCTCTTTTACCGGACGCTGCGGTTGTTGCCGCACCAGGGGGCCGGCCCCCAGGACCGGGTGGGTTTCCTCCAGCAAGGGGCGAGGCCGTTTGAAGATCACCCCGAGGGGAATTCTCTCCCCCCACTCCCTGCCTTTCTGGAAGGCCCAAATTTCGTTCTCCGGGTCATAGCCCGCCTCCTTCTCCACCTGGTAAACCCGAGCCTGGAACCATTGATAGGTGTTGATCCGGTTAAAGGTGACGCATGGCTGCAGCACCTCCAACAGGGCAAACCCCCGGTGGCTGAGGGCCTCTTTGTAGAGGCCGGTCAGATGCTCCGCCATGCCGGCGAAGCCCCGGCCCACCCAGGAGCAGTCCTGGCTCACCGCCAGGGCCAGGGCGTGCAGGGGCGGGTAGGCCACCCCATCCGGCTGCAGCAGGGTCTTGTAGCCCTGGTCGCTGGTGGGGGAGGCCTGGCCTTTGGTCAGGGCGTAAACCTGATTGTTGTGCACCACCAGGGTGAGATTGGGATTGCGCCGCAGGGTGGCCAGCAGGTGGTTGCCCCCCTCGCCGTAGCAGTCGCCATCGCCGGCTTCGGCTACCACCGCCAGCTCGTGGTTGGCCAGCCGCGCCCCGGTGGCCAGGGGCAGGGTGCGGCCGTGGATGCCGTTGAAGGTGTTGCACCTGAGGTAATGGGGAAATTTTCCCGACTGGCCGATCCCCGAGACCATGAGGAGGCCTTCCGGCTTGATCTCCAATTCCGCCAGGGCCTGCTTGAAGGCCTGGAGCATGGCGAAGTTGCCGCAGCCCGGACACCAGGCCGCCGGAAGACCTTGATAGAGTTCCAGGGGCAGCATCAGGCGTGGCCCTCCAGACCCCGCAGGATATATTCCGGGGTAAAGGGAGCGCCGTCGTACCTGAGGACCAGATGATCGGCGGCGATCCCGGTCTCCTGGCGCAGCAGGCGGTCAGCCTGGCCGGTGGCGTTCATCTCCACCATCACCAGCTTGTGGGCGCCTTTTAAGGCCGTGGCCAGCGCCCTCGCCGGGAAGGGCCACAGTTCGCTGAGGTGCACCATGCGGGCCGGGGCGCCGGCCTCATTCAGCCGGGCCACCGCTTCCGTCACCGGCCCCAGGCTGGAGCCCCAGCAGACCAGGGCCAGGGGGGCCGCCGCCGGGCCGGAGGTGGAGATGCCATTGAGCTCGCGCCCCAGTTTTTTCAATTTGCGCAGCCGCTTGTCGTGCATCTGCACCCGGACCCGCAGGTCTTCGGTGAGGTGGCCGTCCGGGGTGTGCTCGTCGGAGTCGGCCACCACCAGTTCCGGCCCGAAACCCGGCAGGCGCCGGGGCGAAACGCCGTCGGCGGTGATGGCGTAGCGCTCGTAGACCGCCGCGGCCGGCCCCAGCTTCAGGGCTCGCTGGATCTCCACCTTCTCGGGAAAATCACCGGCCTCATGGGTGAAGTTGACGTCGGCAAGGTATTGATCGGTGAGGAGAAAGACCGGCAACTGATAGCGCTCCGCCAGATTGAAGGCCCGGGCCGCCAGGGCGAAGCTCTGGGCCGGAGTGCCCGGGGCCAGCACCGCCCGGGGAAAATCCCCCTGCCCGGCATAAAGGACGAAGCTCAGGTCACCCTGCTCGGTGCGGGTGGGCAACCCGGTGCTGGGGCCAGGGCGTTGGGCCTCCACGATGACCAGAGGCGTCTCGCTGCACCCCGCCAGTCCCAGGGTTTCAACCATCAGGGAAAAACCGCCCCCGGAGGAGCCGGTCATGGCCCGGACCCCGGCAAATGAGGCCCCCAGGGCCAGGTTAATGGCGGCGATTTCGTCTTCCGCCTGCTCCACCACCACCCCCCAGCGGGCGGCCCGTTGCCCCACGGCGTTGAGGACGCTGCTCCACGGGGTCATGGGATAGCCGCTGATAAATTGCAGGCCCGCGGCCAGGGCTCCCAGGGCCAGGGCCTCATGGCCGCTGATCAGGAGACGGGGCCCCGGCGGCGGGGTGATCCCCGCCAGGGAGTGGCCGGGGCCCAAGGCCGCCCCCAGCCTATAACCGGCGGCGGCGGCCCGGTGGTTCCAACCCACCACCTCGGCGCCCTTGCCGGCAAACGCCTCCAGG
Source organism: uncultured delta proteobacterium (assembly GCA_963812655.1). Lineage (GTDB taxonomy): Bacteria > Desulfobacterota > Desulfobaccia > Desulfobaccales > 0-14-0-80-60-11 > JAPLJC01. Next base: position 69,420 of record CAWEWX010000077.1, read on the forward strand.
AGCAGACCCATCAGGGGCTCCAGGGGAACCTGGAACAGCCCCAGGATGGCGCCACCGGCGCCGGCGTTGACCGCGATCTCCGCGGCCTGTTTCTCCGCCAGCAGGGTGGCCGGCTCCAGGGGAAGCTTCAGCCCCCGGGCGGGCAAGTCCCGGACCTGGGAGGCATCATAGATGATGACCCCATCCGGGGCCAGTTCCCCCTGGTGCAGGTGGACGGTTTCCTGGTTCAAGGCCACCAGCAGGTCCACCCCTTCCCGGGAGGAGATCAGGGGCGCATCCGCCACCCGGATGCGGTTGAAGAGATGGCCGCCGCGGATGCGGGACTCATAGGACTGCACGAACAGCACCTGACAGCCCTGGCGCACCAGGGTCTTGGCCAGGGGGGTAGTGATGGCATGCACCCCCTGCCCTGCCGCCCCACCGATCAAGATATTGAAATCAATGGCCATGCGCGCCCCTGGTCCGCACCGAGCCCTCTGATTGTGAATAATTACTCAAATAGGGACGCTTGTCAATAAGGAGTGCCACTTTTGCGGTAGGGGCGGCCCAGGTTTCCGCCCCTGGCGGAATCACTTCGGTTTGTGTTCGGTAAAGGAGTGCCACAATTTATGGAGGAGCCCGTCTTCGTGGTCCTGGCCGGCGTTTCCCTGGGCCGCCCGGGCCTGGGCCTCCACCACTTCTTCCTCGGCCAGCTCTTCCAGCAGGTGCCGCTGCCGCGGCGTCAGGGTGTGGGGGACCAGCACCCGCACTTCCACCAGCAAGTCTCCCTTGCGGGAGCCTTTGGGATAGGGCACCCCTTCTCCCTTGAGACGGATGGTCTCACCGGGTTGGGTCCCCGGAGGGACCGCCAGCTCCCGGTGGTCTTTGAGGGTGGGGATGGTGAGGCGGGTCCCCAGGACTGCCTGGACAAAGGAGATGGGCACCTCCAGATGCAAGTCGTAGCCCTCCCGGCGAAAAAGCTCGTGGGGCCGGACCGACAGGACGATATAGAGGTCACCCGGCGGCCCGCCATAGGCGCCGTCGTTGCCCTCCCCGGGCATCACCAGATGGGTGCCGCTGTCCATGCCCGGCGGGACCTTCACCTTGATCTTCTTCTTTTCCCGCAGCCGCCCTTCCCCGTTACAGGCGGGACAGGCTTCCGCGAAAAATTCCTTCATCCCCTGACAGCGGGGACAGGTGGTGGTGATCTGAAAGATACCGTGGCTGCGGGAAACCACCCCCCGGCCAGCGCACTGGGGACAAGGGACGCGCCTGGTCCCCGGTTTGGCCCCGGAACCACCGCAGGTGCGGCAGTTCACTACCCGGGGGACCTCCACCGTCACTTCGCTGCCCAGGGTGGCGTCGAGAAAATCAAGGGTCAGATCGTAGCGCAGGTCGGTGCCGGGCTGGGGACGGGGGCCGCCGCCCATGCCGCCCATACGGCCCATGCCGCCGAAGCCCCCCATGCCGAACATGTCTTCGAAGATGTCGCCGAAGGACCGGAAGATGTCGCCGAAATCCCGGAAGCCGGTGAAGCCGGTGGACGAAACCCCTTCATGGCCATAGAGATCGTAGAGACGGCGCTTTTCCGGGTCGTGCAAGACCTCGTAAGCCTCAGCCGCCTCTTTGAACCGCTCTTCCGCGTCATGGTTCCCGGGATTGCGATCCGGGTGGTTCTTCAGGGCTATCTGCCGGTAGGACTTCTTGATATCGTCGATGGAGGCGTTGCGCGCCACTCCCAAAATGGTGTAGTAATCTTGTTTGGTCGCCATATTACCTTTATTTCAGTCGCGCTCGAACGGATTTTTTCTTGTCGCCCAGGAAGACTTCTTTATCGCGGCGGTCGTCGATGGAGATGTGGGTCATCACCCGTTTGACTCCCTGTTTGAAGGGAAGTTCGTGCAGGGCCCGGGCCACTCGCAGCAACGTCTCCGGCTGGCCGTGCACCACGGTGCCCATGTCCGTGAGTTCATGGGGAATGTTTTCATCTTCCAGGTATTTCACCACTGCGGCGATGTACTCGCCCACGCTGGGTTGCCCCAGACCCAAAGGGACCACGCTGATCTCCATGATAGCCATGTCCAACCTCCGGCAGGCGCTGTCGTGCTTCAGGAAGGCAGCGAGCGCCGCACCACAGCCTTGAGAAGATCCAGATCAGGGGATTTTACCACAAAATCATCGGCGCCCCAAGTGGAAAGATCATGGGGAGGAAGGGCGTGGGAGTAGAGGATCACCCGGGTCTCCTTACGGCTGCCCTTGATGATCCGTCCGGCCTCTAATCCGGACATATCCGGTAGCAGAACTTCCAGGATAACCACGTCTGGCTTGAAGGATTCTACCAGGCGCACCACGTCCCGGCCCTTGCCGGTCACCAGGACCTCATAGCCCTCATCCTGCAATTCCTCCTGGCAGAGCTGGCGGATGTGGGGTTCGCTGTCAGCAAATAAGATCCTGCCCATGGTAGCACCTCCTTTGGACAAGAGTGTGCTCCCCCCTTTTCAAGTTGATTAAAAGATAGTTATGGCAAGCTCGTTTGTCCAGTTGGCGGCCGCGGTGGCCTCGTTTTTTCCTCCTAAAAACGGGGGTCTTATTATTTTCGGGGTTCGTGGCCGCCCGGCGGTTCTTCCCCCCGTTTGCGGCAGGCCTGCCAGCGGGCCACCAGGTCCGGCTCCACCCCCTCCTGGCCAGCCTCATAGAACCGCGCCCCGGCCAGTTCTTCCGGCAAATATTCCTGGGGCACGAAATGGCCGGGGAAATCGTGGGGATAGAGATAGCCCTGGCCGTGGCCCAGAGACTTGCGGTCCCGGTGAGAGTCTTGCAAGGGAGCGGGCACCCGGGTGGCGCCCTTTTCCTCCAGGGCCGCCCGGGCCCGGAAATAGGCCTGGGTGGAGTTGCTCTTCGGGGCCAGGGCCAGATAGATGGTGGCCTGGGCCAGGTGGTACTGCGCTTCCGGCAGTCCCACCCAGGCGAGGGCCTGGGAGGCCGCGGCCACCTGCACCAGGGCGTGGGGATCGGCCAGGCCGATGTCCTCCGAGGCCAGGATCAGCAGCCGCCGCATAATGAAGCGCTCATCCTCACCCGCCTCCAACATGCGGGCCAGCCAGTAGAGGGCCGCGTCCACCTCGGAGCCCCGGACGCTCTTGATGAAGGCCGACACCGTGTCGTAGTGGGCCTCTCCCTGCCGGTCGTAGACCAGGTCCCGCCGGGGCAGACATTCCCGGGCCGCCTCCAGGTCCACCCGGATGACTCCGGGCTCATCCACTTCGCTGCTCAGGACCGCCAGTTCCAGGGCGTTCAGGGCCCGCCGGGCGTCGCCTCCGGCCAGGCGGGCGAAATGGAGCAGGGCCTCTTCGGTCACCGTCAACGCCATGGCCCCTAATCCCTGTTCCTGGTCCGCCAGGGCCCGGCGCAGGAGGGCGAGAATCTCAACCTCCTGAAGGGGCTCAAAGATGAAGACCCGGGCCCGGGATAGCAGCGGCCCGATGATTTCGAAATAAGGATTCTCCGTAGTGGCGCCGATGAGGGTGAGAAGCCCCTCCTCCACGTGGGGCAGCAGGGCGTCCTGCTGGGCCTTATTGAAGCGGTGGATTTCGTCGATGAGGAGGATGGTGCGGCGGCCCCGCTCCTGCCAGCCGCGAGCCTCTTCCACCACCCGGCGCAGGTCTGCCACCCCGGCCATCACCGCGCTGAGGCTGGCGAACTGGGCGTCCAGGCTGCGGGCTATAACCATCGCCAGGGTGGTCTTGCCGCTTCCCGGCGGGCCCCAGAAAATCATGGAGGAGAAGAGGCGGCCGGCCTTCAGGGCCCGCCACAAAAGGCGCCCGGGTCCCACCAGATGCTGCTGGCCCACAAATTCCTCCAGGCCCCGGGGACGCAGGCGCATCGCCAGGGGCTGCGGCGGCGTGAATAAGGTGGCAGTCATAGCAGGATCCGGTGGTTAGTGGTTAGGGTCATGGCTCAGATTTTCCTTTAATAAAAAATGTCCTTCATCTTTAGCCTTTAAAATCTAGCCCCAAGCTTCCGCTTGCGAAAATCCTTATTAAAATGAGCGCAGGCTAAAGCCTGCGGCTGCCAGAACCTGCCGATATTTTTAAAGGTAGCTCTGCAACCTGAGATTAGTTTATAAAACTCCTTGAGAAGACGGCCTTCCGGGTGCATCTAGCTGGTAACCACCGCGTTCCATTTTTTCCCGGGGTTTCTCCGGCCCTTGCCATTTAGGTTAATTTTTGCTTATAATTAAATTAACTTCACTAAATATTTGGCTTCAGAGAGGCCGCCCCATGTTCGGCTATAATTTTTCCACCCTGCTCATCGTCCTGGTCATCGCCCTCCTGCTTTTCGGCCCCAAGCGTTTACCGGAGCTGGGAGAAAGTATCGGCAAGGCCATCCGGAGTTTTAAGACGGCCCATGATGACCCCAATGCGGTGGCTCCCAAGAACGAGATTCCCGGCGGGCCCGCGGCGCCCGGCGCCACCTGTCCCCAATGCCACAAGGATATCCCGGGGGAGTTCGCCTTTTGTCCCCATTGCGGCAACCGCGTAACCAAAGCTTAATTTTCCGGTAGCGTGATGGGAATAGATTTTGAAACGCTGATCATCCTTTTGGTGTTGGCCTTCATCCTCTTCGGACCCCAAAAACTACCGGAATATGCCGCCAAACTGGGGTGCCTGATCGCCAAGTTGCGTGAGGCCAGCTCGGAGCTAAGCCGGCAGTGCCAGACCTCCTTTCCCGATCTCATCCCACCGCCGCCCCCGCCCGGCGCCAACCAGCCCGCTCCCTGGCAGCCGCCGCCGATTCCGCCAACCTTCCCCTGCCCCAAGTGCTCCCGGGACCTGGGGCCGGATTTCGCCTATTGTCCTCATTGCGGCCACCACCTGCAGGAAGGAGGGGAGGCGCCGCCCCCGCCCCCGCCCCCGCCCCAGACCCCGGCCTCCTGAAAAGGCTCCGCGCCCGGAAGCAGCCCCGCTTCGATAACTGCTGGCGCCCCGGCTCACCGGAGGTAATCCTTGATCCGCCCCTTGACCAATGATGAAGTTGGGGTCGCCCTGAAGATCATCAATGAGGCGGCCAGGGCTTATCAAGGAGTAATCCCCGAAGATTGCTGGCAGGAGCCGTACATGTCCGGGGACGAGCTGCAGGCGGAGATCGCCGCGGGGGTCGATTTTTGGGCTTACCAAGGCTCAAGGGATCTCCTGGGGGTCATGGGACGCCAGCCCCTTACCGAGGTTACCCTGATCCGTCATGCTTATGTGCTCCCGCTGGCGCAGCAACAGGGCATCGGGGCCCAGCTATTGGACCACTTGCTCAAGGGGGTCAACGCCCCCGTCCTCGTGGGCACCTGGGCCGCGGCCTGGTGGGCCATCCGCTTCTATGAAAAATACGGCTTCAGGCAGGTGGCCCCGGATGAAAAGGATCGGCTGCTGCGGCGCTACTGGACCATCTCGGACCGTCAAGTGGAAACCTCGGTGGTCTTGGCGGATGGGAAGTGGTTCGCTTCTGGCGTCAAAAGGATTTTTTTGTAAGGGCGCACACTTGGGTGCGCTCCTACAGTCGGCTTCTGCCTGAGAGCATAATCCCTGAGTACCCGATTTCATAAATCCGGTAACGTATTATTAACCGCGGGAGCAAGTGATTAATTCCCCCTCACCCTAACCCTCTCCCCCTCGAGGGGGAGAGGGGATAAAGTGCCAAGGCTTAAAATGCTCCCTCTCCCCCCGGTGGGGGGAGAGGGCTGGGGTGAGGGGGGGGGGTGACAAGAAACATTACCATATTTAAGAAATCAAGTACTAAGCCCCCAAAACAGGAAAGCCACGAACCCTTTCCAGGTTTTAAAACCGGAAGCGGCCTTCGTGGCTTCTAGCGGAGTGTTCCGCCCGGATAACTTGCCGCGGCAGATCTGACCTGGAACCCCTTTAAGCTAAGTGGTATTCCCGGCGGCGCCAAGCCTTCAGGGCCGTAAGCAGCCGATAGCTGAGCCGCTCTTGGCCGGGCATGCTTCCCAGGACGATCTCCGGCTTGTTGTCCCCGTGGAAGTCGGAGCCCCCGCTGACCAGCAGCCCCAGCTCCCGGGCCAGCCGCAGGTAGAGGGCTTCCTGCTCCGGGGTGTGCTCCGCATAGATGGCCTCGATGCCGGCCAGGCCCATGGCCGTTAATTCCTCGAGGAGATTTTTCAGCGCCCGGGCGGAGCCCAACCCCAGGGTAAAGGGGTGGGCCAGGACCGGGACTCCCTGGACCTCCCGAATCATGGCGATGGCCTGCTCCGGGGGGAAGCGGAACTTGGGGACGTAGGCCTTGCCCTGGTAGCGCAGGTAGAGGTCGAAGGCCTCCTGGATGGACCTGACATAGCCGGCCTCCATCAGAGCCCGGGCGATGTGGGGCCGGCCCATCATACCCTGGCCGGAAATCTTCGCCACCTGCTCCAGGGTAATGGGGAGCCCCAGGGCGTTCAACTTGGCGATGATCTGGGGATTGCGTTCGACCCGGGCCTGCTTCAGGACCGCCAGGCGTTGGTGCAGATGGCCGTTGCTGAAATCGAGGTCCAGACCCAGGATATGCATGGTGCCGCCGGGATAGCGGGCGCTCACTTCGACCCCGGGGATGACCTCCACCCCGTAGGCGGCGCCCGCGGCCACCGCCTCGGCCAGGCCGTCAATCGTGTCGTGGTCGGTGAGGGCCATGGCCTTGAGGCCCCCTTCCCTGGCCAGGCGCACCACCTCCGCCGGCGCAAAGGTGCCGTCGGAGGCGTTGGAGTGGACGTGCAGGTCGATTAATTCCATTTTTCTGACTTTCTAGCCAAAGCAGGAGCTTGGGGCAAATTCCCGTTCCCCAACAGGAGCTTGGGAACTAGAATAAAGTTATGGTGCGCAGTGCGCACCCTACATGAAGACTTTCCGGAACAGCTAATGTAGGTGGGCACTGCCCACCAATTCCTTAAAACCTCGCTTTGGGTCTTTTGCTTTAGCTGACATCTAATAGCTGCAGAGCGACCCAACGGGTCGCCCCTACCTGGCTGCCAGCTTCTGGATCACCCTCCAATCAGAGCGATCATTTCCCGGACCGCCCGCTCGATCCCCACCAGCACGGCCCGGGCGATGATGGCGTGGCCGATGGAGTATTCGGCGAATTCCTCCCGGCCCCGGAAGGGTTTAATGTTCCGGTAGTTGAGGCCGTGGCCGCACTTCACCTTCAGGCCGAGGCTGCGGGCGTGACGGGCGGCGTTCACCAATTCCTGGAAGAGCCGGGTAGCCTCGGCCCGAGTGGGCGCCTCGGCGTAACTGCCGGTGTGCAACTCCACCCATTCGGCCCCCACTTCCTTGGCGGCCTGGATCTGCGGGTCCACCGGGTCCACGAACAGGCTGACCCGCAAGCCCGCCGCCTTTAAGGCCAGCAGATACTCCGCCAATGCCCCCCGGTTGCCCGCCACCTCCAGGCCCCCTTCGGTGGTGAGCTCCTGGCGCTTTTCCGGCACCAGGGTCACCAGGTCCGGCTGCACCTCCCGGGCGACCTCCAGCATCTCCTGGGTGGCGGCCATCTCCAGGTTGAGACGGGTTTTGAGCGTCTTTCTAAGCAGCCTCAAGTCACGGTCCTGGATATGGCGGCGGTCCTCCCGGAGGTGGACGATGATGCCATCGGCCCCGGCCAGCTCCGCCAGGGCGGCGGCGGTCACCGGGTCGGGCTCATCGATGAGGCGGGCCTGCCGCAGGGTCGCCACATGATCCACGTTCACTTCCAATCGAGGCACGCCAAGTCCTCCTTGAGGTGCAGTTACCAGTTTCTGCCAGTTGCCAGGGTAGGCAGGGGTTCCTGGGAATTGTCAGCTATTACACCCAAGTTTCGCACCAAGTATGAATGGGAGTGGAAAAGAGATTAAATTCCCCCTCACCCTTGCCCTCTCCCCCTCGAGAGGGAGAGGGGATAAAGATGGAACCCCTTTCATGCTCCGGTTAATAACTGACTACACAGGCCAGAGGCCCAGGCCACCAAGTCCGGGCAGCCTAGGCGTCCCGCGCGTGTATTTTATTCAGGTGCGAAACTTGACTATTTCAGTTGCCGATGGAGCAACCCCATCAGCTCCCAGGTCTTGCGGGTCATGGCCGCCTCCTCCGGAGGTGTCCCATGGTCATAGCCCAGCAGGTGTAATATACCGTGAATCAGGAAAAAGTCGAAGAGTTCCTGCCAGGGCCAGCCATGTTGCCTGGCCTGGTTAATGGTGGTCTCCAGAGAGATGACCACCTCTCCCAGGGCCGTCGGCGGGCTTGAACTGGAGGCGGAGCGCGGCCCGGGGCCCGGAGCGCCCCGATTTTCCCGGGCCAGCCCATCTCCGGCGAGGGCGAGGTGTGGGGCGTCCAGGGGGAAGGAAATAACGTTGGTGGGACCCCGGCGCCCGAAGGTCTCACGGTTGAGGCGGGCCATGGCCCGGTCCCCCAGGATGGTGAGGCTCAGCTCCGCCTCAGACCAGCCCAAGGCGTTTAAGATCTTTCCGGCTCTTTTCTTGATTCTCTCCGGATTTAGCGCCATTTTTCTTTGGCGGTTGCTTATCCAAATCCTCATGGATTCTCTTCTTTTCGACGCTCTGGGGATAATTGATGCGATGGTGGAAGATGCCACCCAGGATCTTGTGAAAGCTCTTGGCGATGTGGTGCAAGTCCCTCAGGGTCAGCTCGCATTCGTCCAACTGGCCGTCCGCGAAGACATTGTTGACGATCTTCTGCACCATTCCCTGGATACGGGCGGGGGTGGGATCGCTGAGGGTCCGGGAGGCGGCCTCCGCCTGGTCCGCCAGGAGGACCAACCCGGCTTCCTTGGTTTGGGGCCGGGGGCCGGGATAGCGATAGTCCTCGGCTTTTACCGCCTGGGGGTTGGCCGCCTGGGCCTGGGCCTTATGGTAAAAATAGGTGATAAAGCTGGTGCCGTGATGCTGCTGGATGATGTCGGTAATGGCCTCTCCCAGTTGTTGTTTCCGGGCCAGGTCCACCCCGTCCTTGACGTGGGAGATGAGAATCAGGCTACTCAAGGAGGGAGCCAACTTTTCGTGCTTGTTTTCCCCGTCCATCTGGTTTTCCACGAAATAGAGGGGCTTTTTGATTTTACCGATGTCGTGGTAATAGGCCGCCGCCTTGGCCAGCATGGGACTGGCGCCGATGGTTTCGGCCGCCGCCTCCACCATCTGGCCCACCACCAGGGAATGGTGATAGGTGCCCGGGGCCATCAGCATCAGATCCCGGAGCACCGGCTGATCCAGGTTCAAAAGTTCCAGCAGGCGGATGTTGGAGGAGAAGTGAAAGCCCACCTCCATAATCGGGGTGAGACCCAGGGCCAGGATGCCGGTGAGCAAGCCCCCGGAAAAGGCAAAGACCTCTCCGTTGAACAGGTCTTGGAAGCCGAAGGGGTATTCCAGCAGTTTGAAAGCGGCCAGGAGGGCCATATTGGCCAGGCTGATGGCCAGCCCCGCCTGGATCAAGGCGCTGCGGCGGCGGCAGTTCTTCACCCCCCAAACCGCCACCAGGCCGGCAATGACGAAGTAGAGGAACAGGGGAAAGGGCCGCTCCACCATCAGGGCGGTAAAGGTGGCGTTCAAAAAGGCCACTCCCACCCCGGTTTCCAGGCCCAGGAACATGGCGGCAAAGATGGCCGGCAACCCCAGGGGCAGCATAAACACCAGGTTTTGGCCCACCAGCGGCAGGCTCCAGGATAGATTCTCACCCAGGACCAGGAGAAATTTATTCAGCAGGGCGCTAACCAGCAGCAAGACCGCCAGGAAGCCCAGGTCCAGGAGGCGCTGGGAAAAGTTCCGCAGGGAGAGACTGGCCAACTGGTAAAAGACCGCCAGCAGTAGGGTCAGGGTGAGGAAAATGCCCAGGAACACCACCACTGCCCGGCTGCGGGGATAGAGTTTGCTCTGGGCCTCCAATTGCGCCAGGTGTAGGGTGGTGATGGGCTCCCCTTCCCGCACCAGCATCTCACCCCGTTTGACCTTGAAATAGACCGGCTGCAAGGAGCTTAGTTTGGCTCTTTGGCGCGCGCTGGTTTCGGCCAGGTTGGGGGAGACGTTGGGCACCAGCAGATGCTGGGCCAGATCGCATACCAGCAAGCGTTCCGTCGGCGAGAGCTCTGCCGCCACCTGCCCGCAATAGCCGGCGACGGATTTTCGGCCCTCATCCATTTCCACAAAGGGAAAGGGAGCCTGCTGCAACTGTTCTTTTTGGGAAGGCAGACGCCGCACCAGGATCTCCTTGGGGGGCGGTTGCAGGACGGTGCGGCTGCTGATCACTCCTTGATTGAAAAACTGGCCCAGAACCTGGCTGGTCATGGCCTCCAGGTAGGGGGAGAAATCCGTCTTGACCAGCAGTGAGAAGGTGGAATTGGGGATGGATACCCCCAGGAGCTGGTCGAACTCCGGCTTATGCTCTAGCAGCACTTTATAAGAGACGCCCCCCCGGGGCCGGGCCCGGCTGCCTGACGCCGGCCGCCCGCCGTTGGCAGCCGACGAGCTTTCCGGGGAAAGGCGGCGCAAATAATCCATGGCCTTCTGGAGGCGCTGCTGCACCTTATCGGCCATTTGCTCCTCCAGGTCGAAGACCGGCGGGATCTGGGCCAGCAATTCCCGCTGCCGTTGGGTGGTGGTCTCCACGTCCTCCACCAGAAACCCCCTGATGGCCTTGACGTTCTCCCGGGCGATGTCCCCCACCTTATATTGCCTGGCGGTGGCGGGAGTCCGGGGCGACAGGATGAAGGCCAGCCCCAGGCTCAAAAACAGGAGCAGCGCCAGTTTGATGGCCCACTCCTCCCGCGGCAGCACCGGCAGCTTGCGGGACAGGGAGTGGGGCAGGCGGGAGCGCAGGCGCTCCAGCCCGAAGAGGTGCCGGATTTTGCCGGGCGGTTCTTTGTCAGGCATGGTGACGGTCCGTTGGCGCCGGCGTCTCGCCGGCGCTTAATCTCTGGTCATGGTTAGGCAGGGGGGGGCTCTCCCGGGGCGGAACCCCGCCGCGGCCGACGGCTGTCATAGGCCCGGATAATATCTTGCACCAGGGGATGGCGCACCACGTCCCGCTCGCTGAAGTGCACCAGGGCGATGCCCTCCACCCCCTGCAGCAAGTCCCGAGCTTCCACCAGCCCGGAGGTCACCCCGGAAGGCAGGTCGACCTGGGTCACATCCCCGGTGATCACCGCCTTGGACCCGAACCCCAGGCGGGTAAGGAACATCATCATCTGCTCGGAGGTAGTGTTTTGAGCCTCATCCAGGATGACAAAGGAGTCGTTCAGGGTCCGGCCCCGCATGAAGGCCAGGGGGGCCACCTCGATGATCCCCCGCTGCACCAAACGGCTGGCCTTCTCGAAATCCATCATGTCGTGCATGGCGTCGTACAGGGGCCGGAGGTAGGGGTTGACCTTTTCCGCCAGGTCCCCGGGCAGGAAACCCAGCTTTTCTCCGGCCTCTACTGCGGGACGGGTGAGGACGATGCGGGTGGACTCCTGGTTCATTAAGGCCGCCACCGCCATGGCCATGGCCAGGTAAGTCTTGCCGGTGCCCGCCGGCCCCACCCCGAAGACGATGTCGTGGGTGCGCATCGCCTCGATGTAGCGTTTCTGATTGAGGCTCTTCGGCGAGATGCGCCTCTTCATGGCAGAGATATACACCGTATCCAGGAAGATCTCCTTGACCGAAGCGGTCTCCTTGTCCTGGAGAATCCTGATACTATACTGCACATCCTGGGGCAGAAGCGGGTACCCATGGCGCAGCAACTCGTAGAGCTCCAGGAGGACCCGCTGGGCCAGACGAACCTCGGCCTCCGCACCTTCCAGGGTCACCTGGTTGCCCCGCACCGGCAGCTTGACCCCCAAGGTGCGGCTGATGATGCGCAAATGCTTGCCCTGTTCCCCGAACAGGGCCTGGGCCAAGGCGTTGTCTTCAAAGGTGAGTTGGGCGGTGGTCATGGTGTAGGTTTTGGGCGCGGCAGTCTTCACCCGGTGGCTGGCTGTAGGCCCAGAACCTGGCCCTGAATCCGGCGCTGCCGGGGCCGGTTGTCAAAATCGAGTAAGACGATCTGCTGCCAGGCGCCCAACTGGAGCCGCCCCTGGTCGATGGGGATGCTCAGCGAGGGTTTGAGGAAGGCCGCCCGGACATGTGCATAGCCGTTGCCGTCACCCCAGCGGCGGTCATGCCCATAGTCCAGGTCTTGGGGGAAAAGCCGCTCGATGGCGGCCTGCAAATCCTGCACCGCACCGCTCTCATATTCGATGGTGGTCAAAGCCGCGGTGGAACCGGAAATGAATAGGGTTAGCAAGCCAGCGCTCACCCCGGCGTCCCGAACCTTTGCAGCCACCTGCTGGGTCAGGTCCAGAACGTCGGTGCCCGCCGTAGTTTCCGCCTCTATACTGAACGACTGCAAGGAGAACATCGAATAGGTCAAATTCTCACCAGAGTCCGCAGCCGGTTGTCATTACTGCGGTGGCCTCAACGCCGGTTTTAATTTTCTCACAATCTGACTAATTAGCAATCCACCCTTGGGGATATTTTTTGTTATCGGCAAAAATTTTGAGCAGGTGAGGAATTCCGGTTCTTTTCTTTCGGTTTTCCTGGCTTGCCGCTTCTCGGGTCCTTAGCCGGCCGGGTCCATTAAGGCTTGACTACGGCCCCCAAATAATCTAAAAATTTGAAGTTTGAGAAAATTGGCGTATTGATATCTCTCCCGGGGAACAGGCTGAAGCTTGGCGCTATCCAACCAGATCAGAAATCAACGTCTGCAAAAGCTAAAGAAGCTGCGGGACCAGGGGGGCGTCCTCTATCCCAACAATTTCGCCCCCAGCCACAGCATCGCCCAGGTGATCAAGAAATTCGGTCCCCAGACCAAGACCGAATTGGAGGGCCTGAGTGAGAAGAGTTTTAAACTGGCCGGCCGCCTGATGCTCCTCCGGGATTTCGGCAAGGCCAGCTTCGGCCACCTCCAGGATGGCGGCAGCCGGCTGCAGATCTACCTCCAACGCCAGGTAGTGGGCGAGGAGCACTACGCCCGCTTCAAGGGCTTCATCGATCTGGGGGACATTATCGGGGTGGTCGGCACCCTGTTCCGCACCCGGACCGATGAACTCACCCTGGCGGTTAAGAGTTTCGTACTCCTGACCAAATCCCTGCGACCCCTGCCGGAGAAATACCACGGCCTTAGCAATGTTGAGACCAGATATCGCCAACGCTATCTGGACCTGATGGTCAACCCCGAGGTGCACCAGGTCTTCGAGACCAGGACCAAAGTCATCCGAACAATTAGACAATTTTTCGATAAAAAAGGATTTTTAGAAGTTGAGACCCCCATGATGCAACCCATCCCCGGGGGAGCTACAGCCAAGCCTTTTGTCACTCACCATAACGCTCTTGGCATGAAATTATATTTGCGTATTGCACCAGAACTTTATTTAAAGCGCTTGGTGGTGGGCGGAATTAATAAAATTTATGAAATTAATCGCAACTTTCGAAATGAAGGGCTATCAATAAAACATAATCCGGAATTTACTATGTTAGAGTTTTATCAAGCTTACACAACTTATGAAGACCTTATGACGATTACTGAAAAACTCATTAGAACTATTGCCAAGAATAGCATAGGGAAGCTTCGCTTCGAATATCAAGGCAAGGAGATTGATCTAAAAAGCAATTGGCGTAGGATTGATTTGAAAGAATCTTTAATAGAAATTGGTGATATACCAAGTGACGTGGTAAATGATAAGACAAAACTTATGGATTTTGCCAAGATGGAAGGGGTCGAACTGCGCCCTGGCGAGGGTTACGGCCGGGCCCTCACCAAGCTCTTCGATCTGCGGGTGGAGGAACAACTCTTGCAGCCCACCTTCATCACCGGCTACCCCGTGGAGACCTCTCCCCTGTCCCGCAAAAATGATAAAGACGGTGAAGTAGTGGACCGCTTCGAGCTCTTCATTGCTGGCCGGGAGATGGCCAATGGCTTCTCAGAGCTCAACGATCCGGTGGACCAGGGGAAACGCTTTGCCAGGCAAAAGAAGGCCCACAAGGCGGGGAACAAAGAGGAGCCCCACGCGGTGGACAAAGACTTTGTCCAGGCCCTGGAGTACGGCCTGCCGCCCACCGCCGGGGAGGGCATCGGCATTGACCGCCTGGTGATGCTCCTCACCGATTCACCCTCCATCCGGGATGTCATTCTCTTCCCGCTGCTCAGGCCGGAAAGGTAAACCCCTTGGCGTTTTTTGAAACCTTCGTGGCCTTGCGCCTCCTCCGCGGAGTTAAACGCCAGAGAGGCTTCCTGTCGCTTAGCTCCTTCATCTCCATGGCTGGGGTGGCAGTGGGGGTGATGGCCCTCATCGTGGTCATCGGGGTGATGACCGGCTTCACCCAGGAGCTGAGGCAAAAGATTCTCAGCGTCAACGCCCACATCCTGGTACTGAAGCAGGGAGGCCCCTTCACCTCATACCAGAAGGAAGTGGCCCAAATCCAGGCGGTCCCCGGGGTGCTGTCCGCCACTCCCTTTATCTACACCCAGGTGATGTTTTCGGCCCCGGGCAACATCTCCGTCGGGGTGATCCGGGGTCTCGACCCGGAGACCATCAGCCGCGGCGGACCCCAGGCCTTGAAGGTGATCCAGGGGCATTTTACCGATCTGGCCGAGGCCGCGCCGGAGGCGCCTCCCCCCACTGCCATCGGCACCGAAATGGCCCGCAATCTCAATCTCAGGCCGGGTGACTACCTGAACATCATCTCCCCTTTGGGGACCCTGACTCCCATGGGGCGCCTGCCCCGAATGAAGACCTTCCGGGTGAGCGTCGTATTCTACTCCGGGATGTACGAATTCGATAATAGCCTGGTCTTCACCAGCATTCCGGCCATTCAGGAATTTCTGGGCCTGGGCCACCGCATCACCGGCCTGGAAGTGGAAATCCGGGATATCTATGCCGCGGCGCGGCTGCAGGAGGAAATCCTGGGGCGGCTAGGCCCCGGTTATTACTGCAAAAACTGGATGCAGATGAACTCCAGCCTGTTCGCGGCCCTGAAGTTGGAAAAGATCACCATGTTTATCATCCTCACCCTCATCATCCTGGTGGCGGCCTTCGGCATCTCCAGCACCCTGTTCATGATGGTTATGAAAAAGACCCGGGAGATCGCCATCCTCAAGTCCATGGGGGCCACCCGGCAGTCCATCATGCGAATCTTCATCCTGAACGGCCTGGCCATCGGCGGCCTGGGGACCATGGTGGGCCTGGGGCTGGGGCTGGGGGTCTGCGGGTTGCTGAAAAAATTTGAGTTCATCAAACTGCCCGCCGGGGTTTATGGCCTCTCCACCCTGCCGGTGCGGGTCCAGAGCCAGGACGTGCTGGCCATTGTGCTGGCCGCCATGGCTATCAGTTTCCTGGCGACCTTATACCCCGCCTGGCAGGCGGCCCGTTTGGACCCGGTGGAGGCACTCAGGTATGAGTGAGCGCTGAGCACTCAGTGGTTTGCGGCGACCGGATCCATTCCGGATACTCGTAGCGGATTGGCGGCAAGGGCGGCGGAATACTAACTAACATCTCACCACTCAAACACTCGAAGCTATCAAGATTGACGCCCTCTCGGGAAAGTGTTAAGGTGCTAAACGCGGTAGCAGAGAATATGGCAGAGCACAGCAGGTCTGAGACTCCCCCCAAGATCCGGGTCCGGGGTCTGGTCAAGACCTTCAAGAATAATGGCATCCAGGTGCCCGTGCTCACCGGGGTGGATCTCGACATCTCCCAGGCGGAAACCCTGGCGGTGGTGGGGGCCTCGGGGGTGGGCAAATCCACCCTCCTCCATATCCTGGGAACCCTGGAGCGCCCCAGCAGCGGGGAGATTCTCTGGGAAGGCACGAACGTCTTCGCCATGGAGGACAAACCCCTGGCGGCCTTTCGGAATCGCAAGCTGGGGTTTGTTTTCCAATTTCATCACCTGCTATCCGAGTTCAATGCTCTGGAAAACGTCATGATGCCGGCCCTCATCGCCCGGGAGCTCCCGGGGCCAGCCCGGGACAAGGCCGAGGCCATCCTGGTGCGGGTCGGCCTGAAGGATCGCCTGAGCCACCGGATCAGCAGCCTGTCCGGCGGCGAACAGCAGCGGGTGGCGGTGGCCCGGGCCCTGGTGCTGGAGCCGGAAGTTCTCCTGGCGGACGAACCCACCGGCAACCTGGATCCCAAGAGCGGCGCCAGGGTGCAGGAACTCATCCTGGAACTCAATCACGAACGGGGACTCACCACCGTAATTGTCACTCATAACCAGGAGTTGGCTCGAGCCCTGGACCGGCGCATAACCCTGGTGGATGGCAAGGCCACGATTCTACAGGGAGAATAACGTGTTGCAAAGGCTCATAATTTCAGTCCTACTGGCGGCTTTGGCCCTGACCCCGCCGGCCCTGGCGCAGGAACAAGAGGTGGTCCTGAAGAAGGTGGCGGTCTTCCCCTTTGCCGTGGCCAGCCGGGAACCTTTGGAAGCCCTGGGTGACAAGGTGCAACAGGAGATCCAGGAGCGTCTTAAGACCGATGGCTTTTCCACGGTCCCCCAGGAGGACTTGAAGCGGGAACTGGCCACCCTGAAAGAGCCCCTGAACGATGCCCGGGTCCAGGAGATCGGCCGCAAGCTGGGGGCCGACATGGTCATTTACGGCACCCTGGTGAAGGTAGGCGAGGCCCTCTCCCTGGAAGGCCAGCTCCTGGATCTGAGCGGCCGGGCGGCCCCGGCCACCGTGAAGCTCCAGGCAACCGGACTCAGGGCCCTCACCGGCCTCAGCCGTCAGATGGCTCAAGAATTGAGCCTCAAAATCCTTGGCAAGGTGCGGGTCTCCCACATCGATGTCAAGGGCAACCGCCGCATCGAAAAAGACGCCATCCTGGGAGTGATGCAGACCCGGGAGGGGGAGACCGCCAATCCCGCCCGCCTCCGGGAAGATTTGAAGGCCATCTATAAGATGGGCTACTTCACCGACGTGAAGTTGGATATCAGCGATACCCCGGAGGGCAAGGTCCTCACGGTCCTGGTGAAAGAGAAACCAGCCATTAAAGAGATCGTCATTAAAGGCAACCACCAGGTAAAACGGGACAAGATCACGGAGGTCATGGAGATCAAACCTTTCGCGGTGGCCTCGGAAACCGCCATTAAGGAGAGCATCAACAAAATCCAGAACCTCTACCGGGAGAAGGGTTTCTATGAAGTGCGGGTCGACTACGAATTGGTGCCCGTTACCCCGACCGAAGTCAATCTGGTGCTGCACGTCGACGAAGGCGGCAAGAAGGTCGTTAAAGAGATCAACTTTGAGGGTAACAAATCCTTCAAGCCCAAGGAACTCCGGGATGTGATGGAGACCAAAGAAAAATCCTTTCTCTTTGTAATCAACTGGATCACCGGGTCGGGGAAATTGGATAAGGACAAGCTGGAGCGGGACGAGGAAAAGCTGGCGTCGTTTTATTACAACCACGGCTACATCAAGGCCAAGGTGGGTGATCCCAAGATCGACATCAAGGGTCAATATATTTACATCACCATCCCCATCCAGGAAGGGCCGCAATACCATGTGGGTACGGTGAACTTCCAGGGGGACCTTCTGGAAGATAAGAAAAAGCTCCTCCAGAAGATCCAGATCCCCAAGGCGAAGGTTTACGACCGGGAGATGCTGCAAACGGATCTCACCACCCTGTCCGACTTATATGCGGACCAGGGCTATGCCAACGCCGATATCAACCCCCTGATCAAGGAAGATGACCAGGCCCTCAAGGTGGATGTGACCTTCGACATCCATCAAGGCAACAAAGTCTATTTAGAACGCATCGATATCGCCGGCAACGTCAAGACCCGGGACAAGGTAATCCGGCGGGAACTGCGGATTTATGAGGGAGACCTCTTCTCCGCCACCAATCTCAAGGAGAGCATCAAGAACCTGCGGCGCCTGGAGTATTTTGAAGACGTGAACTTCAGCACCTCCCCGGGCTCCAGCCCTAACCACATGAATCTGAAGGTCACCGTGAAGGAGCGGCCTACCGGCACCTTTGGGGTGGGGGCCGGATACAGCACCCAGGACCGCATTGTGGGTATGGTCCAGGTCAGCCAGAACAACCTGTTTGGCCGGGGAGAGCAAGTCAAGGTCGAGGGTATGCTCGGGTCAATTTCCCACCGCTTCCGGGCCTCTTTCACCGAGCCCTATCTCTTCGACCGGCCCCTGAGTTTCGGCATCGATGCCTTTAACTGGGAGCGCCTCTACACAGAATATGACCGCAAAAGCAGCGGCGGGGATCTGCGCCTGAGCCATCCCCTGATGTGGCAGTACACCCGCCTCTATTGGATGTACCGTTATGAATACGTGTCCCTCTCGGACCTGGGCCCCAATCCCGACCCCCTCATCTCGGCGGCGTCCAAGATTCACAGTACCAGCGCTACCTCCCTGACCGTGCGCCGGGACTCCCGGGACTCCCTGTTCTCCCCCACCAAGGGATCGGATAACAGCCTCTCCGTGGAAATGGCCGGCCTTGGCGGCGCCGTCGCCTTTATGCGCTACGTGGCGGAATCCGGCTGGTATTTCCCTCTTAAGTGGGGCAGCGTGGGCCTCCTGCACGCCCGGGCGGGCTACATGGGTGCCATGTCCTGGGGGGACCTGCCGGTTTATGAAAAGTTCTATCTCGGGGGCATTGACACCCTCCGCGGCTTTAAATATGCTGATGTTAGCCCCCGGTCGTCGGCCTTTGGGAATGAGCGTGTTGGCGGCGATAGGTTCATCCAGTTGAATTCGGAATATCGCTTCCCCCTAATCAAAAAGCTGGGCGTCATGGGCACTATCTTTTTTGATGCCGGCAACGTTTACGGCCCCGGCCAGGTGCAGCCGTTCCTGCGGCCGACCACGGGCATTGGCTTCCGCTGGTTCTCGCCCATGGGGCCGCTCCGGGTCGAATGGGGCTACAACCTGACCAAGAAGTCCTTTGAGAGGTCGAACGTTTGGGAATTCACCATGGGCTCCTCATTCTAATTTAGGGTCAAGTCCCAGGCGTATCTTGAAGAAGTTTGCCAGGGGCGCCCCCTTAAATAAAACGGACCTGGTCCGCCCCTTAAGCAGCACCTCTCCCGGCCGCGAGGCTCTTGCCTCCCCCGGGAGTAAAACATTAATCGAACTCAACGGGAGGTTTACATGTCCAAATTGGTAATCAGCGCCTTAATTGTCTTGACCATGATCTTCGGGCCGTTGACAGCCCTGGCGGCTGAATTGAAAATCGGTATCGCGGACACTAATTCCATATTGATGAACTCTGCCGAAGGTAAGCGGATCCAGGAATCCATCAAAAAGAAAGCTGATGATTTGAGCCGCCCCCTGGGAACCAAGCGCCAGGACCTGACCCACCAGGTGGAGGAATTCCAGAAACAGGCTTCGCTGATGAAGGAAGATGCCAGAAAGGCGAAAAGCCTGGAACTGGAAAAGAAGATGGCGGACTTCGATAAGGAGGCGTCTGATGCCGACAAACAATTGGCCCAATTTCGGCAAAGCCAGTTCGCCCCCTTGTCCCAGAAGATGAACCAGGCCCTGGAAAAGGTTTCCCAGCAAGAGAAGCTGGATCTGATCCTGGATAAGTCGATGGTGCTGATCAGCAACAAGAGCATGGATGTCACGGACAAGCTGCGCAGCGCCTTCGGCCAGTAAATTACTGCATGAAACTAACCCTGGGAGAATTGGCGGCCCGGCTGCAGGGGGAACTGCACGGTCCCCCGGACCTGATGCTGGAGGGCATCGCCGCCGTTGACCGCGCCACTCCCCGGGAGATCACCTTCATCGCCCAGAGGCGCTTTGCCCGCCAGGCCGGCGCCAGCAGGGCCGGGGCCTTCATCGTGGGCCCGGACCTGAAGGACCTGGACCGGCCGCTAATCATCGTGGCCAACCCCTATCTGGCCTACGCCCGGGTGGCGGCCTTATTTGCCCCACCCCGGCGGCGCTGGCCCGGCGTTAGTGACCAAGCCTGCCTGGGACGGGACCTGGAGCTGGGCCGGGAAGTCTCCATCGCCCCCCTGGTATTTATCGGCGACCGGGTGCGCCTGGAAGACGGGGTAACCATCATGCCCGGTTGCTTCCTGGGAGATGAGGTGCACCTCGGGGCCGGTACCCTCATCTACCCCAACGTCACCATCCTGGAGCGTTGCCGGGTAGGGGAGCGCTGCATCATCCATAGCGGCACGGTGATCGGCTCCGACGGCTTTGGCTTTGTCCCCACCGCGGCCGGCAATGAGAAGATCCCCCAATTGGGTACCGTGGTCATCGAAGACGAGGTGGAAATCGGCGCCAACTGCACCATTGACCGGGGCGCCTTGGGGGAAACCCGCATCGGCCGAGGCGCCAAGATGGACAACCTGGTGCACCTGGCCCACAACGTTGAGGTGGGAGAGCATTCCCTGCTGGTGGCCCAGGTTGGGGTATCCGGATCCACCAAGATCGGCCGCCGGGTAGTGCTGGCGGGCCAGGTGGGTCTGGTGGGCCATATCGAACTGGGCGACGAGGTCCGGGTCGGGGCCCAATCCGGGGTTCACCACTCCGTGCCCGCCGGGCAGACGGTGTCCGGTTACCCGGCCCGGCCCCAAAAAGAGTGGCTCCGGATCATGGGCCATCTGTCCAAACTCCCGGACCTCCATCAGAAGCTGAAATTGCTGGAAAAAGAGTTGCGCCAACTCTCCGCCAGGCTGGATAAGGAGCCGGAAACATGACCCTGCCGCCCCTTCCCTGGAATTATGAAAAAATTCGTAACATCCTGCCGCACCGCTACCCTTTTCTCCTGGTGGACCGCATCATCGCCCTGGAGCCGGGGAAACGCATCGTCGGCTTGAAAAACGTCAGTATCAACGAGCCCTTCTTCCAGGGCCACTTTCCGGAGCGGCCCATCATGCCCGGGGTGCTCATCGTGGAATCCCTGGCCCAGGTGGGCGGTATCCTGGCCCTGGTGGCCGCCCCGGAGAACCAGGGGAATACCTCCCTCTTCCTCATGGGGCTGGATAAGGTGCGCTTCCGGCAGCCGGTCTTCCCAGGCGACCAATTGCGGCTGGAAGTGGAATCCCTGCGCAGCGGCCAAAAATTCTGGAAGATGCAAGGCAAGGCCTTCGTCAACCATACCCTGGTGATGGAAGGTGAGATGATGGCCGCGCTGGGCCGGGAAGAAGAATGAGGCAGGTAGAGATCCACCCCACCGCCATCGTGGATCCCGCGGCCCAACTGGGCCCGGGGGTAACCGTGGGCCCTTACAGCATCATTGAGGGCCGGGTCGCCATCGGGCCCCACACCCAGATCGGCCCCCATGCGATTATCCGGGATTTTACCAGCATCGGCAGCCGCTGCCGCATCTTCCAGTTCACGGTGCTGGGGGAGATCCCCCAAGACTTGAAGTTCAAAGGGGAAGAGACCCGGCTCACCATCGGGGATGACAACACCATCCGGGAATTCGCCACCATGCACCGGGGCACGGCCGCCGGCGGCGGCGTCACCCGCATCGGTGACGGCAACCTCTTCATGGCCTACAGCCATGTGGCCCATGACTGCCAGGTGGGCGACCGGGTCATCCTGTCCAACGCCGCCACCCTGGGGGGCCACATCACCGTGGAGGACCACGCCATCCTGGGAGGCCTCTCGGCGGTGCACCAGTTTTCCCGCATCGGCGCCTACGCCTTCATTGGCGGCTGCTCCGCGGTGAACCGCGACGTGCCACCCTATGCCATGGCGGTGGGCAACCGGGCCAAGCTGGCGGGTCTCAATCTGGTGGGCCTCAAACGGGCCGGCTTCACCGACTCCGCCCTGCACGACCTGAAGCGGGCCTATGAAATCCTGTTTCTCTCCGACCTCAACCTGAAGGAGGCCATGGCCAAAATCCGCCGGGAGCTTCCCCCGGGCCCGGAGATCCAGCGCCTGCTCCACTTCCTGGAGACCTCGGAACGGGGTCTGGTGCCGGCAGATGTCCGAGAAAATCGGCTTAATCGCGGGTAAAGGCCAGTTCCCGCTCCTCTTCGCCCAGGCCGCCAGGGCTCGCGGCGCCTCAATCATCGCCGCGGCTCACCGTGGCGAAACCATCCCCGCCCTGGCGGAGCTGGTCCAGGAACTCCACTGGGTTTACGTGGGGCAGTTGGGCAAGATCATCCGGATCTTCAAGGACGCCGGGGTGCAGCGGGCGGTGATGGCCGGAGGTATCACCCGGGGCCGCCTGTTTCGGGATTTCCGCCCGGATCTCCGGGCCCTGGGCGTGGTGCGGCGAGCCGGGGCCGGCAACGACGATCGCCTCCTCCAGGCCGTGGCCGCCGAACTGGAGAAGGAAGGCATCACCATCGCCCCCTCCACCCTGTTCCTGGACCAACTCCTGGCGCCGCCCGGCAAACTGAGCAAACGGGCCCCCACCCGGGAGGAGTTTCTGGACATCGACTTGGGCTTCCGGCTGGCCAAAGAGATCGGCCACCTGGACATCGGCCAGTGTGTGGTGGTGCGGCGCCAGGTGGTGGTGGCCCTGGAGGCCGTTGAAGGCACCGATGAGTGCATCCGCCGGGCCGGGGCCCTGGCCGGCCCCGGGACGGTGGTGGTGAAGGTGAGCAAGCCCAATCAGGACCTGCGCTTTGACGTGCCCGCGGTGGGACCGGACACCATCCGCTCCATGGTGGCCGCCCGGGCCGCGGTCCTGGCCATCGAAGCGGGCAAGACCCTGACCTTTGACCGCCCCCTGATGCTGGCCGAAGCCCAACCGGCCAGGATTGCCATCTGGGGGGTTTGAAAGGCAGTTCGGCCAGCTGGGCTCCCTGGGGGAGCTAAAGAAGCTGGCAAATGTGGTCTTTATTTATTCAACTTCAACTGAGCGCAGGCTAAAGCCTGCGGCTACAATCCTGCCCTTTCAAGATAGGCTGGCACGATCGCTGCGGTCTAGGGGCGGTATTCTTCGAAGAGTCTGGCGGGGTATTCCTGGGCCAGGCGGGCGGCCAATTGGTGATGCAGGTCCCAGGCCTGGTCTTTGCCACGGATTTCCACCGCCAGGTCAGGGTTGGACCAGCGCCGGGGCACATAAAAGAAATTGACTTCAAAAACCGCGGTCTCGAAGAGGTCCTCATCTTTCCTGATGGTGGAAACCACGAAACGCCGGCGGGTCGGCTGGTTCCTGACCTTGTTGAATAAACCTTTGCCAGTCCTGCCCGCGATCCTCAAGATTGCTCTTCCTTATGCCTTAATTTTTTCCTGCTGATGGCCCTTTTCTTGACCGGCACGCAAACGGCGGAGCCCATCACCGCCCTGGCCCGGGCGGTTTTGAGGCGTGAGGGGAAATAGAGTTTCTCTTCTGCCGGCGGCAGCTCGGCGATGGGGGCGCCTTCCAGTTCAAAGCCTTTTTCTATGAGGGGCCGCAAATCGGCCCAGTTCTTTTTGCTCCCCATCATGGCGACGATGATGGCCTTGTCGCCATTCTGAAACATCCCCACATAGGTATGCCTGGAGGCACGCGTATAACCGGTTTTGCCTGCCACCGCCAGGGGGGTGGTGAACAGGAAGCGGTTGTGATTGCGCAATTCCCGGTCCCCCTGGATGGTGTAATACTTGGTGGCCATGATCTTGGCCAGTTCCGGATTTTCCATGGCCCGCTTAAACATCAGGGCCAAGTCCTGGGCCGTGGTGAACTGGTTGTCCGCGGGCAGGCCGTTGGCGGTGGCCAGGGTGGTGCGGTACGCCCCCCACTGGCGGACCTCCCGGGTCAATTGCCTGGCAAATTCCTCTTCACAGCCGCTCACCCTTTCGGCCAGGGCCCGGGCCGCGTCGTTGGCAGAGGAGAGCAGCAGGGCATAGAGCAGCTCCCGCACCGTATAGGTCTCCCCCGCCTTGATCTTGACCTTGGAAGGGGGGGCGGAGGCGGCATAGGCGCTCACCGGAACCTTGTCGTCCAGCTTCAGGTGCTCCACCACCGACATGGCGGTCATGATCTTGAGGGTGCTGGCGGGGGGGCAAAAGAGCTGGGGATTGCAGGACAATAAAATCTGGCCGGTCTTGGCGTCCATGATGACGAAAGACTTGGCCGACACCGGAACGCCCGCGTCCTCGGCGGCTGCCGGCCCCAGCCCCAGCCAGCACCCCGCCAGCACCCCGATAAACACCATTGCCCATTTGACCCTAAATCTCATGAACCCTCCCGCTCACATGCCCTTATGGCCCGACGGCTCGGGGCGGCCTTCATTGCCCCCTATAATATGAAAAATTTCGGCGCTTGGCAATGAGGGAGCCATCGGGTGGCAGACATTCCGTCCTGAGATAACCGAGGAGGGAGCGACCGCCCGGCAATTTCGATTACTTCGGGGAAAAACCCGGCCAGAGAAGGGCCGGCGACCGCCAGGTCTCCGGCACCCCGCGCTTAACCGTATTTTTCCAGCTCCTTAAGGTAATCTGCAGGCGGGTGAAATCCGGGAAAGCGATGCAGTTCCCGGCCGTCGGGGGAGAAGATCAGGGTGGTGGGCGCCCCGGTGACGTTGAACTGGCGCACCACCTCCAGGTGGTTGCGCCCTTCCAGGCGCACGGGAATGAAGCGGGTATTAAGCGCCGCGGCCACCGCCTGGTCGGTATGGGTCTCCTGATGCATCCGCTGGCAATGGGGACAGCCTTCCATATAGAATTCCAGCACCAAGGGGCGGTTCGCTTCCTTGGCCTCTTTCAGGGCCGCCTCCCAGTTGTCACGCCAAGATACCACTGCCGTCATGAGTTCTTCTCCTTTAGGGTCTGGTGATCGCCGCCCCGGCCGATGCTCCGCAGCCTCCTGCACTCCCCCTTGCCCCACCGGCGTAGCGCACTCTTAAGATAAGCCGCCTCCGCCCAAAGGCAAGGGGCACCCGCATAACCAGGGGATGAGCCGCTAATTTTCTATCCTTTTCATCTAGAGATGATATTATCTTTCTGAATAAAACGCCCAGGCGGGCGGCCCCTGTAAAAGCCTGGAAGCCTGAGGGCGGCACGGCCCGCCGTGCCTTAGACACTATGGGAATATCGCTTCTCCTGTTTCTCCTGCTCCTGGTGGGGGCCTGGGGCTACCAACTCCTGGCCCTGGTCTCTTTGTGGCGCTTCTTCGCCGCGGCCGCCGCCCCGTTGCCGCGGCCCCCAGGGGCGGGGATCACCGTGTTCAAACCCTTGAAAGGGCTGGAGGCCACCACCCGGGAGTGTCTGGAGAGCTTTCTGGTCCAGGACTGGCGGCCCTGCCAGGTGCTTTTCGGGGTGCGGGATCAAGACGACCCAGTGGTCTCCTTGCTCCGGGAACTCCAAAGGACCCATGCCGGACCGGAAATTGAGATCATCTTTTGCCCTCAACTCCTGGGGCTGAACCCCAAGATCAGCAGCCTGCGCCAGATGGAGGAGCGGGCTCGTTACGATCTTATGGTCATTGCCGATGCCGATGTCAAGGTGGGCCCCGACTTCCTCTCCAGGGTGGCCGCGGCCTTGCAGGAGCCGGAGGTGGGGCTGGTGAGCTGCCCATACCGCTCCGGCCCGGCCCAAACCCTGGGGGCGCAACTGGAGGCCCTGACCATCGCCGCGGATTTCATCCCCGCGGTGGCCGCGGCCCACTATGTGGAGGGCATCCGCTTCGCCCTGGGAGCCGCCATGGCCCTGACCCGCCGGGCTTTGCTGGCCATCGGCGGCTTTGCCCCCCTGGCCGACTACCTTGCCGATGACTTCCAATTGGGCCGGCGGATAGCGGCAGCCGGCCTCCAGGTGCGCCTCCTCCCCTATGTGGTGGAGAGCCAAACTCCGCAGATGAGCCTGAAGGATTACCTGGCGCACCAGCTTCGCTGGGCCCGCACCTACCGGGTCTGCCGCCCCAAAGGCTACCTGGCTTACGGCATTACCCACGCCTTGGTGTTCGCCCTGGCCCTTTGCTGGGTCACCGGCGCGGCCCCCTGGGTCTTGGCTCTCACCCTGGCCACCCTGGCCCTCCGCTTAACCCTGGCCGTCGTTTCAGAGCGCTTCTGCCTTCGGGGCCATCTTCCCGGGAACTCCTGGTGGCTGCTGCCCCTAAAGGACCTGCTGTCCTTCGTCCTGTGGACCCTGAGCTTTCTGGGTAGCCGGGTCACCTGGGGCCACCTGCGCTACCTGGTCAGCCGTGAGGGAAAATTGGTGAAAATATCATAAGTTACCATGAGTGACGGGATTGCCTATGGATGTTAAAGTCCTGAAACAATTATTGCTCGAGGTGAAGGACGGGCGGCAGTCGGTGGAACAGGCGTTGCAACGCCTCCGGACCCTGCCCTTCGAGGACCTGGGTTTCGCCCGGGTGGACCATCACCGGCAGTTGCGCCAGGGGTTCCCGGAGGTGATTTTTGCCCAGGGGAAAAGTCTGGCGCAGATCCGCGGCATTTTGCAGGCCCTCAGCCCCCGGGCCGAGCGGATCCTGGTGACCCGCCTGGCCCCGGACCAGGCCGAGGCCCTGTTGCCGGAATTCCAGCACTCCCGCTACCACCCCGACTCCCGGGTGTTGACCATCATCCGCGGCGACCTCCCCGATCGGGGCCGGGGGGTGATCCTGGTGCTCTCCGCCGGCACCTCCGATATCCCGGTGGCGGAAGAAGCGCTGCTCACCGCCAGGACCATGGGGCACCAGGCCGAACCTGTCTACGACGTGGGGGTGGCCGGGCTGCACCGGCTGCTGGCCCACCAGGAGTTGCTGGCCCAGGCCACCGTCTTTGTGGTGGTGGCGGGCATGGAGGGGGCGCTTCCCAGCGTGGTGGGCGGCTTGGTGGACCGCCCGGTGATCGCGGTGCCCACCTCCGTGGGCTACGGCGCCTCCTTTGGGGGCCTGGCGGCCCTGCTGGCCATGCTCAATTCCTGCGCCAGCGGCGTGGCGGTGGTGAACATCGACAACGGCTTCGGCGCCGGCTTTCTGGCGGCCCTGATCAATCGGAAGGATTAGGATTAAACGAGGGAATGTTCCTGAGAGCGCTAAGAGGTGATCAGGTGGCGCCGAAGGAGGCTTGGCAACCATTCTCGTTCCCAAGTGCAGCTTGGGAACGAGTTGCGAAGTTCTAATTTTTCGGAACAGTCGCTCATGGGCCTTGGCCCCTCCCATAAATTATGAGAAGACCGGTGGGGCGGGCGTCTCGCCCGCCACTCAATGGGCGGCAGATGATAACGTTCGAAGTCTAGAGATGGAATAATGCTAATGGCGGGATGCGCTTCGCTTTCCCGCCCTACGGGCTTAGGCATTTTCAAGGAGTTGCCATGCCAGAACCCCTGGTGACGTACCGAGGCACCGTGTATCCGTGGCATTGCGACCACGTCGGCCACATGAACGTCATGTGGTACGTCGGGAAGTTCGACGAAGCTACTTGGCAGCTCTTCAACGCGATTGGCCTAACCCCTTCGTACCTTCGTTGCGCAAAGCGCGGAATGGCCGCTGTAGATCAGCACATCTCGTACATCAAGGAGTTGCACGCGGGAGCCGTTGTCACGGTCCGAACTACCGTCCTGGAGGTCAAAGACAAGAGCATCCGCTTTGCGCACGAGATGTCGAATGATGAAACGAATGAGATCGCGGCACGAACAACGCTCAAGGTGGTCCATATAGATACGGAACTACGGAAGTCTTGTGCGTTCGCCGAGGCAATCGCCAGGAAAGCGAGCTCGTTCGTCAAACCCGGCTCGCCTGCATGAACCCAGAGAAAAAGCCACCGACACACCCATTGCTTGGCCTTAAAGATCTCCTGGAATCTATCGCGGTTATCCTCCCCCCTTCTGTTGAAGGCTAGCAGAGCCGTTGCAGACATACGACAGGCTCACGGGCCAAGATGCGGCGAAGAACTGAATAATCCGGCATTAGATCTGGGGCTTCTCTTTTTGGGCCTCAAGGAGGGCGCGGTAGTGCTCCACCGACTTCCTGGCCTGGAAGGTTTCGGCCTCCAGGCGATGGCGCTCCGCCAGGGGGGCCTCCGGCCCCAATCGCGCCCGGGCCCGCTCCAACTCTTCCAGCCGCTTTAGCCAGTGGTAGAGCTCCAGGGCCAGATGGCGAACGGTCATCCCTGTCCGGCCTCGGGAGCCGCCAACTGGTCCGCCAGGGGCACCTCCGGGGCGATCACCAGGGGCAGGACAAAGTAAAAATTATTGCCCCCGTGAGTGGCCTGGTAGCCTACTTCGCCCCCATGGGTCTCGATGACGCTGCGGATAAAGAAGAGGCCCCGGCCCGTGCCCACCTCGCCTTCCACATTGGCGCCCCGATAACCTTCGTCGAAGATATGCGGCAGGTCTTCCGGCGGGATGTGTGGCCCGGTGGTGAAGACGCTGAACTTGACCCCGTCTTTTCCCGGTCCAAAATAGTCCGAGAGCAGGTCCCGGCCATAGGCCATGTACTTGAGGCCTTCCTGGTTGCGGCGGGTGTACTTCACCGCGTTGGAAAAGAGATTGGCGTAGACCTGGGCCATCAGGCCCTTATCCACCGACAGGGGCAGGTCCTCGTCGGGCATCACTCCGGCCCGGGTGTCGATGGCGATGTCGCGCTCCTGGAGCTTGGGGAGAAATAGCAGCAATTGCGGCTGAATGATTTCGCTGTGGACCCGGCAGGTGCGCCGCTGCAGGACGAAGTGCCCTTTCTGGAAATGGGACAGCCGGAACAGGGATTCAATGAACAGACTGACCCCGCGATAATGCTGCTCCAGGGTCTGGTAATCGGTCTCCATCTCATGCACGAGGCCCCGAAAATATCCCTGGGCATCCTCAAAGGAGGCGCATTCCGGTTCTCGCACCTGGCAGATGCAGTCCAGATTTTTCAGAGTCTTGATTTTTTCCCGCAGATGCCTCAGGTAGAGGGCGAGGCTGATGTTGGGGATGATGACGTTGTGTTCGATATCCGCCACCAGGCTGTTGATGAACCGGATATGCTGGATATTCTGCCAGGCGATGATCTTGACGTGCAAATTGTAGCCCAGCCGATTGGCGTACTTCTCAAAGAAAAACTTGTCTTTCCGGGAGATCCGGTCCCCGGGGAAGAGCTCCAGCAAACCGATGATTCGATCCTTGGCGTAAAAGGGGAGCTGGCTCACCAGGATCTGATTGCCCCGGATAGGGATGGTCCAGGAATCGGCTTCGCCGTAGGCCTCGTTCTCCAGCCGGATATGGGGCGGCGGTGCGGGCTTTTCCGGGTAAACCCCCCGCAGGCTGTCGCACACCAGTTCCAGCCGGCCTTCGACGCAGATCAAATAGAGGCGGCAGTCCAGATCGAAAAATTCTTTGATGATCCATACCGAGACCCGGTAGAAGTTGTCCAGGGTCTCATATTCCTGGGCCAGGTCGTAGAAGGTCATGAGGGCGTCGTCCTTCAGGGTGCCAAAGTTATACTCCCTGAATTTCCGCCACTTTTCCGTCACATGGGCGGCAACCTCTGCCAGGTCCATGGGTGCGTTCATATCGACCTCCTCTTTCAGGCGGGGAACCTGCCCCATCTCAGCCGCGGGGTCGCAGTTATTTGGGGGCGGGGCTGCGCCGGTACCGGGCCACCCCGATTTCGAAGAGATCCCGGCCCTGGCAATCGTTGATGACGATGGCGGGCAGGTCTTCCACCTCCAGGCGGTGGATAGCCTCCGGCCCCAATTCGGGGAAGGCGATAACCCGGGCGTCTTTGATGCACCGGGAGATCAGGGCCCCGGCCCCACCGGTGGCCCCCAGGTAAACCGCCTGGTATTCCTTCATGGCGGCGATGACCTCCGGAGAGCGTTTGCCTTTGCCGATCATGGCCTTCAGGCCCAGACGCAACAGAGTCGGGGCATAGGAATCCATGCGGTAACTGGTGGTGGGTCCGGCGGCGCCGATGACCCTTCCCGGCCGGGCCGGCGAAGGGCCCACATAATAGAGGATCTGCCCCTGAAGCTCCATGGGCAGCGGCTTGCCAGCCTCCAGGAGGTCGAGCAGACGCTTGTGGGCCGCGTCCCGGGCGGTGTAGATCACCCCGCTGACCAGTACCTTATCGCCGATCTCCAGGTTCCGGACGTCTTCATTGGTGAGAGGCGGCGTCAGCTTCACGGTTTTGGGCATACTCCACCTTTATAAAACCACTTCCCGGTGCCGGGAGGCGTGGCACTGGATATTGACGGCCACCGGCAGGGAAGCGATATGGCAAGGCTGCATCAGGAGGTGCACCGCCAGGGCGGTGATCCGGCCACCCAGCCCCTGGGGGCCGATGCCCAGGTCATTTACGGCCAGGAGCAATTCCTCCTCCAGCCTGGCCAGTTCCGGATCCGCGTTAGGCAGGCCCAGTTCCCGCAGCAAGGACTTTTTAGACAGATAGGCGGCCCGCTCGAAGCTGCCGCCGATGCCCACTCCCACGATAATGGGCGGGCAGGGGTTAGGACCGGCCTCCCGCACCGTGCCCACCACTTTCTCTTTGACGCCGGCCCAGCCTTCCGCCGGTTTCAGCATGTGCACCCGGCTCATGTTTTCGCTGCCGCCGCCCTTGGGGACCACGGTGAGCTTCAGCCGGTCCCCGGGGACGATCTCGGTGTGGATCACCGCCGGGGTGTTATCCCCGGTATTGGCCCGGGTCAAGGGGTGGCACAGGGACTTCCTCAGGTACCCCTCGCCATAGCCCTGGCGTATCCCTTCCTGAATGGCCGTCTCGAACGAGCCGCCCACCAGGTGGACGTCCTGGCCCAGCTCCACGAAGACCACGGCCAGACCGCAGTCCTGGCACATGGGAACGTGCTCCTCCCGGGCGATGCCGGCGTTTTCCAGCAACTGCCGAAAAATCTCCCGGCCGCTTTCCGATTCTTCTGCCGCGGCCCCCCGGGCCAGGGCCCGCAACAGGTCTGCCGACGCCTCATAATTGGCGTCAATGGCCGCCTGCTTCACTCCCTGGGTGATTTTCGCCACCTCGATTTCCCGCATAATCGCTCCTGACGCCAGATAATGCCTTGAACGGCGCAGCCGTGATGAATCAAGCCCCACCGCGGATTTTTATCAATCAGAGCATTGACTGGATCAGGAACTGGTTCTTGCTCTGATTAATAACTTAGCCTAAAAAAAACTGGCGGCAAACTGCCCCTATTCTTCATCCAGGTCGTTCTTAAAGAACTGCTGGCTGGAGGCCGAGGGCTGGCTGGGGGCCTTCTCCTTGATGGCCTCCTCCTCGGGATAAAAAGTGTCATCGCCCTCGGTGGCTTCCTCATCCTTGCCGGTCGGCTCACCGCCCTTCTTGGCCAGGATGGCGTGGATCTCTGGAAATTCCTCCACCGCACAGCCATTCAAGGCCACCTTCATGTAGTGGATAAAAACGGGCGCCGCAGCCTGAGACCCGGTCTCCTTGGGCCCCAGGCTGTGATCATCGTCCATCCCCATCCAGGCGCCGGTGATCAGCGACGGGGTGAAGCCGATGAACCAGGCGTCCCTGAAACTGTTGGTGGTGCCGGTCTTACCGGCGATGGGCCGGCCCAGGACCTGCACCCGGGTGGCAGTGCCCCGCTCCACCACCCCCAACATCAACCGGGTCATGATTTGGGCCGTCTCGGCATCCAGCACCCGCCGACTCTGCAACTGATAATCCACCAACACCCGGCCATCCCGGTCTTCGATGCGGTTGATGAAGGCCGGCTCCACTAAGGCCCCACCGTTGGGAAAGACCGAGTAGGCCCGGGTCAGCTCAAACAGGGTGACATCGGAGGCCCCCAGGGCCGAGGCATAGTTGGGAAAGATGGGGCTGGTGATCCCCAGGGTCTTGGCCATCCTCAGGGTGGCCGGCACCCCGATGGCCATCATCAGGCGCACTGCGGGCACGTTGCGGGAGTGGGCCAGGGCGGAGGCCAGGGAGATGGGGCCGTCGAAGTGATGGTCGTAGTTCTGGGGAGACCAAAGCTCGCCGCGGCGCCCTCCGGGCAGGGAGATGGGCTCATCCAACAGGATCGAATCGGCCCGGTAGCCCTTCTCGACCGCGGCGGCGTAGATGATGGGCTTGAAGGCGCTCCCCGGCTGCCGTTGGGCCTGGGTGGCCCGGTCGAAGGTGCTATCGCCGAAGTCCTTGCCGCCGAGGAGCACCCGGACCTTGCCGGTCTTCAACTCCATGGAGAACAGCGCCCCCTGCACCATGGGGGCGGGAATGAGCTCCGCGGTCCAAATCTTGCTGTGGCGGTCCCGGCTCAGCAGGCGCACCTGCACCACGTCCCCGGGCCGCAGGTCGGCGGTGGGGGGACCCTGGCTCCCCTTGCCCTTCTCCGCCAAGAAGGCCCACTGCCCACCCAGGTGCAGATTCAACCCCTGGCGTTTCTTGTCAGAGGAGGCCACCAGGGCCGCAACCGACAGTCCCTGGCGGAGCGGGTATTTGTTGTAATACTTGACCTGCCGGGACTGGTAGGCCGCCAGTTCCTTGCCACCCAGGTGGCGGAGGGGGCCCCGGTAGCCATTGCGCTGCACCAGACCGTCGATCCCTGCCTCAATGGCCTTCTGGGCCTCCTGGTGTAGCCCCACGTCCGCGGTGGTATAGACCTTGAGGCCCATGTTGTAAACCGATTCTTTGCCGAAGCGCTCTTCCAGCAAGGTCCGTACGTGCTCATTAAAATAGCCGCACTCTTTGATCCATTCCGGGCGGTAGGGCTTCAGCTTGATGGGCTGTTTCAGGGCCGCCTCTTCCTCAGACTTGGTGATGAAGCCCACTTCGGCCATGCGCCGCAGCACGTAGGCCTGGCGTTCCTTGGACTGCATGGGGTTGAGATAGGGGTCGTAGCGGCTGGGGAACTTGGGGATGCCCGCCAGCACCGCGGCCTCGGCCAGGTTCAGATCCTCCACGTGCTTGGAGAAGTACTCCTGAGCCGCGGCCTCCACCCCATAGGCCCCGTGACCCAAAAAGATGTGGTTCAGATAGATGTTGAGGATCTCTTCCTTACTCAGGTAATTATCGATGCGATAGGCCAGAACCGCTTCCCGGATCTTCCGGGAAAAGCTCTTCTCCGAGGTGAGGAGGATGCGCTTCACCACCTGCTGGGTAATGGTGCTGCCCCCCTGGACCACATGGCCGGCCTCCAGGTTGCGGAAAAAGGCGCGGACGATGCCGATGATGTCCACCCCCGGATGCTCGAAGAAGCGGGCATCCTCGGCGCCCACAAAGGCCAGGACCACCTGCCGGGGCAGGCGGCTGTACGGCACTTCGATGCGCCGCTCGTTGTAAAACTCGCCGATGCGCTGGCCGTCCCGGGCGAAGATCTCGGTCACCACCGGGGGCCGGAAATCTTTAATGGAGGTGAAGTCCGGCAGGTCACTCAGAAAATGGTAATAGATGTACCCCCCGGCCGCCGCGGCTCCCAGCACCATGGTGAGGGCCAGGCCTAAAATGATCCGGTTCAGGCGTCTGGCCCAGCGGCGCCGCCGGTGGTAATGCTCCATCCGGTCAGGGTTGGCTTTGAAGAATCTCATTTCCGCATCCGCTGAGGATCACTCCAGAATGTGGCCCAGCCGCCCTCGGCTCTCTTCATTTAGTTAATTTTACTCTTCTTCCTGAAAATTATCCAGAAATTGCCGGATTTGGACCCCCAGGGCGACGCAAACGTGCCCGTCCATGCAGCGGCTGGCGTCGGGCTGGTCGATATAGGTGGCCAGCTCGTGGGCTCCTTTCTTCAACTTCAGCACATAGGCCTTCTTGTCGCCGTCGTAGGAGAGGGTGGAAACCACCCCCCTCCTGTGGAGCTCCGGATACATCTCCAGGATTTTTTCCTTCAAACCCACGATAGTATAACCCATGGTCATCCCTCCCGGTCCGCAAAATTGGCGGCGGGACCTGAGCCGCGCCGCCAGGCCCTCCAGGGCCTGTATTAAAAATAGGTCGCCCGCGAGCCGGTGACAAGGAGGGGGAAAATTTCCCCTTATATTATGAAGATAAACTGGCGGGGCGGGCCTCCGTGCCCGCCGTGTAAGGTGCGCCCTGCACACCATGAATCCTTCTCTTCTCCAAGCTCCGGCCGGGGGACGCCAATGGGTGCCAAGCTCTGCTTGGCATCAGAAATGTTGGTTCGCTTTAATCCTTCCAAGCAAAGCAGGAGCTTTGGGGCCAAATCAGGTTCCCAAGCGGGAGCTTGGGAACCAGGGAAAAATGGCAAGTGATCCGCTATTAGCGTTTCGCCACTGGCGCCGATAGGTGCGGGGGCCATAGCACTGGCTCTCCCTTGTCAGGTAAATGGCCGTGGAAATCGTGCCAGCTAAGGAGCCACCAAGGAGGATGCATTGGAGGACTCAATTTAGAAAGTCCAAACGTCCAGACAGAATTAACCAAGCCAAGCAGAGCTTGTCCCTCAGTAATTCCTCCCTTTCCTACCTTCCAAAGAGAGAATGGCGGCTGGGTCCAACTGATTTCCTCGTTGTTCGCCACCAGAAGGTACTTTCCTCGAACGTAAATCACATGAGGCAGGCGGCAATGGTTTTGATCCGGGGCCTCCTCAACAAACTGATAAATGCCGCTCAACACAGTCTTCACATCGATGCCACGCCATGCATAAAGAGCACGGAGGCCACGATTGCGGTATCGACCCTCCAATTCTCCGATCAAGCGAAGAGATTTGATACATTCATTAGAAGAATCCAAATTGGTTTTTACTTCAATTGTTCCAACCATGGCATTGTAATCAACGACCAAACAATCCCCTACTTGGAAGAGGATTGTTAAATCCCGCTGATAAATAAGTATATCCTGTTGCCTGGAAATCCAGTTGGGCGAGGCAATGAATCCACTGCCGAGTCTAATGCTCTCGGGCAGAAATCGCGAAAGAACTCCACGAAGGTAATACTCATGAGCCCTACCAACCTCGCCTGCTTGTCTAACAAAATTGTTGAGCGTGCGAAACTGTGCATCAAGCTCCTTCGCGTAGTGTTTGGCAGTCCTTTCCACGGAGTTTGCCCCTTGAGTTTTTGCACTGATGCTCATCGTTTCAACCTGATTCATTCATTATGCTGAACTTTTATCACCCGCCGCAAAAACCAGTCCCAAGCTGGAGATAGGAAACCAGGGAAGGTTAATCGCCTTTGAAGTTTAGTTCCCTGTTGGATTTGAAAAGTAAGCTCTTATCTGCTTTAATCGTCCTGGGCCGATACCAGGAATTTTTAGAAGTTCTGTGTCTGAAGCCATCTCAACACTTTTTTTCGACTTGATGCCTTCAAAATACATAACCTTAGCAATACTTGCGCTAATACCCGCAATTTCCATCAATTCCCACAAGTACCAATCAGCAGCACGCGATACTTGTTCCGACATGTCATCATATTCCTCAAGCAGCGCAGATATGATCTCGTGTTTTTGGTCGTGAGATAATTCACTTTCGTAGGTTTCCCTAAACTTCTTTAAAAACTTAACTTCTCTAATATCCCTCCTGCTTGGTGATTTGAAGTACCGGTCGTCATTAAAAAATGGAAGCCAAATACCATACCGGCTATCTCCATAGTTAGGTAATTCAGTTTCTGTTGTGCGTTTAATTTTATCTCTGTGATGATTTAAGGCTTTCAGTGGGGTAGTGGGACTTAGTGTAGCAATGAACTCATAGCCATCTATAATTTCATCATAATTATCATAATCTATTTCATGTTCGTTCTTCACTTTTATTTGATTATTTTCATCTTTAATAGGTTTGCCCTTTGTAGCTTCAGAAAGTATTTTATCTCGTTCATTTGTAACTTGTTGAAACAATTTTGAAGGTGAAATGTTTATCGTAGAGATACCTTTCTGCTCTAGCTCAATCAAATGCTTTAAATGAATAAGAATCGTATCGCAACGAGAAATGCGAATATCAACATTTTTAGATCTGTTGATAATGTCTTCACTTTCTTTTATTACTCTTATGCTCTGTTGAATTTGCATTAGCAGAATTGGTGAACAATTTCTGCATAGCCCATCTTTATCGATGGAAACAAAAAAACCCTTTTCCCCACAATATTTGCATTGTCCCATCCCAAACTCCTTCCAAGGTCAAACCAAATACCTCTCCGCCGTTTCTTTGACCTACCGGTATCTCAGGAAGAGTTAAAGCGGCGGTCCAGGGTGCGATATTGAATGGCCTCCGCCACGTGGGCCGGGGAGAGCCCCGCGGCCCCTTCCAGGTCGGCGATGGTCCGGGCGATCTTGAGGATGCGGTGGTAGGCCCGGGCGCTCAGGCCCAGGCGCTCCATGGCCACCTCCAGGAGGCGCTGGCTCTCCAGCGAGAGGACGCAGTGCTGCTTCAAGAGGCGGGGGGGCATGTGGGCGTTGGCAAAGATGCGGCCCCTGGCAAAGCGCCGGGACTGGGCCTCCCGGGCCTTCAGCACCAGGGCCCGCATCTCCGCGGAGCCCTCCGCGGCATCGGCCGCGGCCAGTTCCCGGAAACCCAGTCCGGGCACCGCCACGTGCAGGTCGATGCGGTCCAGCAGCGGCCCGGAGATGCGGCTCCGGTACTGCTGGATCTGTTTGGGCGTGCAGGCGCAGGCCCGCCGCGAGTCGCCGAAATAACCGCAAGGGCAGGGGTTCATGGCCGCCACCAGCATCACCCGGCCCGGGTAGGTAACCGAGCTGGCCGCCCGGGAGATGGTGACCCGGCCCTCTTCCAGGGGCTGGCGCAGCACCTCCAGGGTGGAACGCTTGAACTCCGGCAGCTCGTCCAGGAAGAGGACCCCGTAATGGGCCAGGCTTACCTCGCCGGGCCGGGGGTTGGTGCCGCCGCCGATGAGACCGGCGTCGGAGATGGTGTGGTGCGGGTTCCGGAAGGGCCGCGCCGTGATCAGGGGCCGGCCGGGACTGAGGCGCCCCATGATGCTGTAGATCTTGGAGGTCTCCAGGGCCTCCTCAAAACTGAGAGGCGGCAGGATCGAAGGGAGGCAACGGGCCAGCATGGTCTTGCCCGCGCCCGGCGGCCCCATCATCAGGACGTTGTGGCTGCCCGCCGCGGCAATGAGCAAGGCCCGTTTCGCCGGCTCCTGCCCCTTGACCTCCCGGAAGTCCACCTCCATACGGGGGGGCTCACCTTCCAGGTCCGGCAGGGCCGGCGCCACCGGGGCCAGGGGTTGCCGGCCGGTTAAGTGCTCCACCACCTGGGCCAGGTTCTCCGCGGCGTAGGCCTCGACCCCCTGG
The DNA here is from genome assembly GCA_963812655.1 of uncultured delta proteobacterium. GTDB lineage: Bacteria > Desulfobacterota > Desulfobaccia > Desulfobaccales > 0-14-0-80-60-11 > JAPLJC01. The sequence continues at coordinate 106,437 of CAWEWX010000077.1, forward strand.
ACCACCGCGGCCTCCGGCCCGTTGTCCCTGGAGATGATCAGGGCCAAACCCGCCTCCCGGGTGGCCTGGGCCATGGACAGCACCCCCCGGGTGGGTTTCAAGCGGCCGTCCAGAGACAACTCCCCGAAGATCAAATGCCTTTCCAGGGGCTCCGGAGGCACCAGGCCCTGGGCCGCCAGGATGCCCACCGCCGCCGGCAGGTCGAAGCCGGTACCATCCTTGCGCACGTCCGCGGGCGCCAGATTGATGGTGATGCGATTGCCGGGGTATTTGTAGCCGGAGTTCTTGACCGCGGCCCGGACCCGGTCTTTGCTCTCTTTGACCGCGGCCTCGGGCAGACCCACGGTGGTAAAGTTCGGCAGCCCCGGCGCCAGGTCAACTTCCACCTCCACCAGGTAGGCGTCCACCCCCTTGAGGGCGCCGCTCTTCACTCGCGCCAGCATGACGGTTCCCCAGTAAATCTTTCAGCCAGGTTTAATGGAGATTTTACCGGAAAAATCAGGAGAAAAGATAGCAATTTATCTGGGACCTGGCCCAGAGATGCGGCTCCGGTACTGCTGGATCTGTTTGGGGGTGCAGGCGCAGGCCCGCCGCGAGTCGCCGAAATAACCGCAAGGGCAGGGGTTCATGGCCGCCACCAGCATCACCCGGCCTGGGTAGGTAACCGAGCTGGCCGCCCGGGAGATGGTGACCCGGCCCTCTTCCAGAGGCTGGCGCAGCACCTCCAGGGTGGAACGCTTGAACTCCGGCAGCTCGTCCAGGAAGAGGACCCCGTAGTGGGCCAGGCTTACCTCGCCGGGCCGGGGGGTGGTGCCGCCGCCGATGAGACCGGCGTCGGAGATGGTGTGGTGCGGAGAGCGGAAGGGCCGTTGTGAGAGAAGACCATGACCAGGCTTAAGGAGCCCCGCCACGCTGTAAATCTTGGAGGTTTCCAAGGCTTCTTCAAAACTCAAAGGAGGTAAGATACCAGGGAGACGTTGAGCCAGCATGGTTTTCCCAGAACCCGGCGCACCAATCATTAAGACATTATGGCCCCCCGCCGCGGCCAGGAGCAGCGCCCGCTTGACCGGTTCCTGGCCTTTAACCTCCAGAAAATCCAACTCGTATTCCGATTCCGAGTTCAAAGCCTCGCAAGAAGAGGGGGAGAATGATGAAAGGTTTTTCCGTCCTTCCAGGAATTCCACTAACTGCCCCAAACTATCAACGGCATAAATCTCAATGCCCTGAACTACCCCAGCCTCACCCGCATTCTCTCGAGGAATTATCAGGGCTAAACCTGCTTGGCGAGTGGCCAGAGCCATGGACAGCACGCCGCGGGTAGGTTTCAGACGGCCGTCAAGGGATAACTCCCCAAATACCAAAAATATTGTCCAAACGCTCTTGGGCCACAATCCCTTGGGCTGCCAGGATACCAATGGCCACCGGTAAGTCAAAGCCTGTACCTTCCTTACGCACATCGGCGGGGGCAAGATTTATGGTGATCCGATTGCTGGGAAATTTATAGCCCGAATTCTTTAAAGCTGCCCTTACCCGATCCTTGCTCTCCTTCACCGCGGTTTCTGGCAGTCCAACAGTAGTGAAGGCAGGCAGACCTGGGGCCAGGTCAACTTCTACCTCCACCAAATAGGCATCCACTCCCCGCAGGGTGCCGCTTTTAACTTTTGCCAGCATGATCGCTCTTTTGGGTCCGAGTCGCCTGAGAAAAGGCTAAACCTTAGCGGATTAGACCCCCGATGAAACGTATAGAAACCTCTTCCTCCGCTTATTTCCTGAAATCGTTAAGTTTTTTTACATCATTTCCTTTGAAAATTCTACCGGGAATGTCACGATAACCGCGTTTTTATTTTCAAACCGCCCAGAATTAATCTGAATATAAAATCTTGACAGACATACATTTTGTCCATACATTATAAATTGTGCAATTCGAGTGGGATGAACGCAAGCGCCGGATTAATATCAAAAAGCATGGAATTGATTTTCTGGATGCTCCGGAAATCTTCCAGGGACCTATGTTAGTGAACCTGGATGAAAAAAATGATTATGGTGAAGATCGCTATATCGGGATCGGATTTCTTCGAAACAAGGCGGTCGTTGTGGTCTTCACTGAACTGCATTCAGAAATCACCAGGATAATTTCCTTGCGAAAGGCTACTAAAGATGAAGAAAAGAGATTTAAAGAAGCAATCCCAGACTGATTGGACTCGTTTGGACGCCATGCGAGATGAGGATATCGATTTTTCCGATATTCCCGAGTTAAACGAGGCTTTTTTTAAGAATGCCGTTATCCGTTTGCCTAAGCCCAAAACAAAACTGTCCATCCGGTTAGATCAAGATATTCTGGAATGGTTCAAATCCCAAGGGAAAGGGTATCAGACCAAAATAAATGCCGTGCTGAGGGCCTTCAAGGAATCCCAGGCCTGATATGTATTAGTCAAGACTTGATCAGACAATCTCTCCATCAAGGCATGATATTATCGGACCTTCTGGAATCTCCCCCACTAAAAACGCATTACGATAGGCAGATCATATCAGCGACTAATCGTAATTTTTGAGAAGTTTTTAGTTTGCAAGCTAACAAAGCTCTTAACTTGGGAAGAATGCCTGATCTGCACAGCAGGATTTTTTTAGACTGAATCTAAGAGAAAAATCTTGACAATTTTAGAGAATCTATGGGATTTAAATCCAAATATCATTTTTATTCTAAATTGCCAGCAGTTTAAGTGTAGCATTCTCTGCCATTTTCTCGGAGGAAGCTATGCCTTATCAAGCAGGCCCTCAGCATACCAAGACCATGTACTCCTCGAAAAAGGAGCATTTTATGCAGAGACCAATACTCGGCCTCCTGCTGGTCGTCCTTATCTGCGCCGGCTGCTCTTATATCATGCCCCCCCAAAAAATCCCCCTGGACCGGCGAAATTATATTGATGCCGTCTCCACTTCCTGGAAGGAACAGCTTCTCACTAATCTGGTTAAACTGCGTTATGGGGACACACTGACCTTCCTGGAAATGACCTCCGTCAATACCAGCTATTCTTTGGAGGCCAATTTATCGGCTAATTATACCACCCCGTGGCATTTCCTCTATGGAACTACCGGTGCTCGCAATACGTTTGTGGGCGGCGGCGGTCTTACTTACTCAGACAAACCCACGATCTCTTACGCTCCCATCCGGGGCGAGGCGTTATCTAAGACCCTGATCATGCCCATAGACCCGTCCAAAATATTAAAGGGTCTTCAGACCGGCTGGCGGGCGGATTACGTCTTCCCCTGCTGCGTCAAAAACATCAATGATCTTCAAAACCGACAGGACGCTGATTTTTTTATCCTCGTTCAGCTCTTCCGCGATCTCAGGCACAATGGCGTCATTCGGATCACCATCGACGAAGAGACGAAACCGACCAAATATGATGTTACTGTGCATCTACAGGATAAAAACGGGCAGGAGCAAGGGAAGAGCGAGCCGGGAGAGAAAGCGGGTGGCAAGGAGGGGATGAAACCCAAAAAGGGGAAGAGGACTGAGGGGGTGGCGGACAAGCAAAAAGAGGCGGAGGCGGATGACACGATTGGTTTACTAGTGTTGGATAAGGGTCGCGCTAAGCGCGCCAAATCGGAAGACAAAGTAAAGGAATTCAAGAGACTCTTGTGGCCCGACGCCTCGCCCCAGGGAAAAGGCTTGTACAGCAATTGCGGTGAATGCCATGGCGAAAAGGGGGACGGCAAAGGTCCCATGGCCTCCACCGACGATCCCAAGCCCGCTAATTTCCACGATCACCAGTTCTGGATGAGCAACGTTGACCAGAAGATCGACCAGGCCATTACCTCCGGCCACGGCCGGATGGCCAAGCGCAACCTGAAACCCGAGGAGAAAAAGGCAGTCATCTCTTACCTCAAACAAGCCTTTGGGAGGTATGAGGTATATAAAATCATCGACGGCAACCAACAGCCCCGGCCATCAGACCCCTACTGTGACAAAATTATCCTGCAAACCCGCTCAATTTTGCAAGTCTTCACTATGCTCGCCGATTTCATCGCGGTGCCCCAGGAGCACCTTTCCGAAAACAGGGTCCAAGAAAGTGAGTTGCCTAGTAAAGGAAAAGAACCTTTGAATGGGCCAGTCGACAACAAGATTATGTTCAAAATTGAATCAAGCAAAGAATGTCCCAAAGACACCTTTGTCGCCACGCAGCAGCGCGGCTATTGGTTCTATATTAATGATAAAGACTTTGATTCTAAAGAAGTTTTTTCCGGCATAGCAGGAATCTTATCCATGTCGGAGCCTGGCACCAAAGAAGGAACGCCGGTGCTCACCTTGCCGGTGCAATGACCAAACGGAGATGGGTATCTATCCATATAAGGCTATGGGCCAACACTTCAGTTTTGTAGGGTGTGGATTTTAACAAACTATCGACATTTCAATTATAGTGGGGGAGTGGAGGGAAATTTTCTAATGGAAAAGCTTTTAGGGCGCTGGCTGGTTGATCCCACCTTCGACAAACTCCTCCTGATCCTGGGGGTGTTGTTGGTGGTGCGCCTGGCGGTGTACCTCCTGAACCGTTACCTGGCCCGGAATATCCAGGACCCCCAAACCCGCTACCGCGTCCACAAGTTTCTCTCCCTGGCGGGCTATGCCGCCGTCATCCTCTTTCTGGCCATCATTTTTAGAGAAGTCCTCCCCGGGCTGGTGGTGGGCCTGGGGGTGGCCGGAGCCGGGGCAGCGTTCATTTTTCAGGAGGTCCTGGTCAACTGCGCCGGCTGGCTGGCCATTTCTTTCAGCCGGCTCTATGCTCCTGGTGACCGCATCCAGGTGGGCGCCATCCGGGGCGACATCATAGACATCAGTGTCCTGCGCACCACCCTCATGGAGTGCGGCGTCTGGGTGGAGGCCGATCTCTTCACCGGCCGCATCGTTCGCATCCCCAACAGCACCATTTTTAAGGAGCCGGTGATTAACTACTCCGCCGACTTTCCCTTCCTCTGGGATGAAATCACCGTGCCCGTAAAACACGGCGACGACCACCAGCTGGCCCGCAGTATCCTGGACGACGTGATCAATGAGATCGTCGGCGATTATGTCGGCCACGCCAAAAAGGCCTGGAAAGATGCAGTCAAGAAATACTTCATCGACGCCTCCTTGATCGACTCGGCGGTGACTATGGTCTTCACCGACAACTGGATCGAATTCAAGGTGCGCTATATTGTGGATTACAAGAAACGCCGCAGCATCAAGGACCGCATCTTTTCCCGCATCCTGGAGGAGTTCGCCAAGACCCAGGGCCGCGTCACCATCGCCTCGGGCACCTTCCAACTGGTAGACCCACCTGTCTTCCAGGTCCAGGTTTCCTCATCTTCTCCGCCAGGGCAAAAAGGCCCAAATCTGTGAACGTTGTCCTCTTCTTGTGGTCAGGAAAGGCCGAGATGCCTTAGGGGACAGGGCGGAAATCTTCCCCGAGGCCAGGGGGCGGTCATGGGAAGATTCGATCTACTCAAGAACCTCTTACGGGTTATTCCCCAATCCTCACCTCCTCCGCCGCTTCGGCCAGGTGCGCCTGGAAGAGGTGGGCGTAGATTTGGGTGGTTTTGCCGTCCTGGTGGTTCATTAATTTCTGGATGACATTGAGGGGCACGCCGGAACCTCAGGGGTTCATGGCCGCCACCAGCATCACCCGGCCTGGGTAGGTAACCGAGCTGGCCGCCCGGGAGATGGTGACCCAGCCCTCTTCCAGGGGCTGGCGCAGCACCTCCAGGGTGGAACGCTTGAACTCCGGCAGCTCATCGAGGAAGAGGACCTCGTAATGGGCCAGGCTTACCTCGCCGGGCCGCCCAATAGAGCCAGCCCCGAGTTGATACGATCCCACTTCGTCTGGTCATGGTGGGCCTCCTATTTGGCCGGTTTTGGGGCATCATGGTTTCTTACGCGCAGGGCTTATTCCCCTTTTCCCTATCGCTAATTTTAATTGATTACCAAGGTTCTTCACTCTATCTAAATAGACATGAGATGTTTCTGTTTCCAAAATTGATAATAATCTAACAATCTCATTAACAGCATCATATAGTTCATCAGACATAGTTTTGTAACAGCCATCCATATTAGTGGTAAGATTATTAGCGTTTACATCATTTGAAGCTGGATCAAATGTTTTATCGAAATAAAAATAATACCTATCTACTTCATGGTTAATTGCCTGCATCTTTGCATGTATCTTAAATATACTTCTTTGTAAATCTACTGGAAGCAATGAAACTATACTGATGTTATTTTCATAAAATTGGAGGTAATATCTTTTTAGGTTCTTCCCACGTCCTGCTTCTTGTAATAGCATCATAGCCTGTATCGCTGAGGACAATTGATCAGGTGGAGATGCAAGTATAATATCCAATTTGTCCTCTTGAATATCAATCAATCCACCAGGACAAAACGAAATTATTGATTTAAACCATTTTAAAAAATCATAATCGAGATTACCTAACGTGTCTTTTAGTATAAGTATATTGTTAGCTAGTATGGGCAATATCTCTTGCAGTTCGGCTTTTAACCCTCTTTTAAATTCGTTAATCTTTTGTTCTCGGTCATACCGACGCGTAATAAAACTGCCGCCAAAACCAAGTAACCATCCAAAACCTATTTCGAGTAAGCCCATATCGTAGGCCTCCTTTCAGCGTGTCATTTCTGCCCTTGGCCCAGGGACTTGAGGAACTCCGCCAAATCGCTTTCCCTAACCCGCCACAGCCGACCCATCTTCACGCCTTTCAATTTCCCGGTCCGCAGCCATTCCCTGACGGTTGAGGACTTCACCAGGAGGGCTATCGCTGCATCGTCCGGGGTGAGCAATCTATCGGTTCCCATAATTCCTCCCTATATCAGTTAATATAATTATATAGCTGTTTATGTAGAAAATAAAGGATTTTTTGGGATGGATGGAAAAATCTGGCAGGGGTTGAGGAAAACTGGTAATTTGACGATCAGGAGCACACCCCGAGTTGTAGATTCGGGAGGAAATCGGTTTTGTCTGATTTGTGGTCTGAGCTTAATAAGTTTCTGTCTGAGCTGCGGACTCTGCCGCCTTGGCTTCTCATTGGACTGGCTCTTGCCGGTTATGCTGTTCTCTTTTTACCAGCATTTGGCGGGATCGATCCAGAACCTTTTCGGAAGCAGTGGGGTATCTGGGTTTGGGTCGAAGCATTGGTTTTCTCGATCCTGGCGGGCATGCGCATTCTAGATGCTGCCCTTACCACTTATTGGGATCACAGGAAGGCGGCCGAAGCGCGCCGTGTTCTACGCTTTGTGCCTCTTCATTGGCAACGCTGGTGGCACTTGGCCAAGCAGCAAGACGGCAGCTTTGCTTCACAAATCAGTCTTGATGTTCAAGTAACCAATGTCTCAGATTATCCTGTCCAGATTGTTAAGGTCCGTCTTATAAAACCAAAGGCTAAGATTTTACATGCCGCCGCAATGCTTCCCATGAAGGGGAGTCCCTACCATAGTCACAAACATCCAGTGCCGCCAAGTGGAACATCCATGGCAGGAATACATGTAATGGCGCGCGGCAAGCTTGCTTATCAGGGGAGCCCAATTTGCATAACACTCGGAATCACGGACCAATACGGCGAGGAATATAAGATTAAAAGAATCCATATCGAGACGCAGGATAAGCCTTGCGGTGAAAGTTTTTTGAAAACCTTAAAAATTATTGGTTCCAGACTGTTCATATGGCGGCATGACACCGCCGAGCCGCAAACCCCAATAATGCCATGGATCTACGATCCAGGGGGAGAAGGCATCGACGTGTGTGAGGCGATTTTGAATGAAGAAAAGCGGCACTATGCGGCTTGCGGCCGACCCACAGGCGGCTTGGGAAGTCTAAATGTTGGACTTCAAAGTGAACCCAACTACGGTTGGACAGAAGTTGGCAAAGTTCCACAACTCTTGTGGGGGAAAGACGATGGGAAAAATATATCATCGCCTAACTTGGAGCGGTTGCTTAGGATTTATGAACCTCTCAGTGATACAGATAAAGAGAACCTGAAGCAATACTTGCTAAGCCAGCTTCGCAAGGAATCTCCGTTTGCCGAAGTTGCGTACTTTATATTTCTAGCACTTCACCGCATGGGGAGAACGATAGATGCGCTGAAAACTGCTCGAACCTTTCTATCGGGAGACAAGGTTGTTGGATATAGTAATCTCCTGGGAACTCTATCAGCAGTCATATCACATGAACATTTTGCAATTGAACCAAGTTTGTATCCGCAGATTTTGCATACACTTGAGGGTGACAAGGAACCTGACTTCAGACTGAGAGAAAAAATCAACCTCGCAAAATTGGAGCATCTTGACCGTGGCAGTGAGATTACCGAAAAGTAAAGGGGGTCAGGAAAAGCCTACCCCCCCTGGGCCACCCTTCTTTCAGACGATGTGCCCCGTGTTCGGGTCCCGCCAGTTCGCGCCGTCCCAGACGACCAGCTTCCCCAGTCCCGGAGCTTATCCCTCCAGTCCCTCCAGCAAGATCTCTTCCAGAAATTTATTGGCATAGCCGTAACACATGGTGGGTTTGGCCAGGCCGCCTTGCCGGGGCTTTCTGATGGTCTGGGCTTTTTTGCCGGGTTTTACCGGTTCGATATCCGTGGGGATGGGGGACTTGCTCTTGAGGAAACCGGCCCTGAGGCCGTAAATGTCGAAAAAGGTGCCGTTGTCGAACCAACCCAGTTGCCTGCCGTTTAGGCCAAAGACCCGGGGTTCCACGAGATAAGCCGCGGCCCGGCCGTCCCACAGGTAGATGGTTTCGCGGTCCTCGGCAAAATAGGCCACGGCCTTGCCATTCTGGTTAAACAGGCTGGCTTCCATGGTGACCATCCACCCCCTTTTTCGAAATACCATTAATGGTGCGCAGTGCGCACCCTACCCGGCTCGGGGTGGCGCCGGGAATGTTGGTCAAGCGCGGCCCAGGGCGGCATGCTCCACCTTCATACAGCGGTTCATCACCACCTTAAGCCCGGCTTTTCTGGCTTTGCGGGCCGAGCCGGGCTCCTCCAGGTCGAGCTGCATCCACACCGCCTTGGCCCCCGCGGCAATGGCATCGTCCACGATGGCGGGAATGGACTCCACCTTCCGGAAGATATCCACCACCTCCACCGGAAAGGGAATGTCTTTGAGGCTGGGGTAGCAGGGCTCTCCCAGGACCTGGCGGCAGCCGGGGTTCACCGGGATGATGCGGTAGCCATGATTTTGCAGATACTGGGCCACCTGGTAGCTGGGGCGCTCGGGGTTCTCGGAAAGCCCCACCACCGCCACCACCCGGTAGTCATTCAGGACCGCGGCGACTTCCCGGGGGTCGGCCGGGGCTTCCAGTTCCGGTTTCTCCGTCATCTTTTCAGCTCCTGGTTGCGGCCCGCCCTCCCCTGCTTTTCAGGTGTTCGGGCGAGCCCTGGGTTCATGAGCGAACTGAGTATTGGGGCGTTAATTAGCTGGGTTCCAGCTATTTGGTTAAATTTTAACCAAATAAAAAACCCAGATTTTTTTTTGGCGCGGCTCTCATCACAGGCTGGAAGCCTGCGCCACTGTCGCCCCTACTAAAAAGTGAGGGTGGTCCCTTCGGGGATCTGGGCCTCCCGAAGTTTCAAGGCCTCCTCAAACTTCAGGACCGTCTTGATATATTGATAAGCGAACTTAAGCAGTTCCTCATCGTCATCCCAGATCTGCTCCAGGATATCCGGATCCACCTGAAAGAGCTGGAGGAAGCGGCTCTTGAAGACAAAGCGGCGGAACTGGTCCAGATCGTACATCACCATGTGGAACAGCCGAGTGCCCTTCTCATCGGCCACCGGCCCGCCGTCCGCCCCGCGGCGCAGCATCATGGTCTTCCACGGCAGGTTCATGGCGTCGTAATGCTCCACCCCCTGGTCGGCGCGCCAGGAGGCCACGGTCCACTCCGCGTCCTCTTCATAGCCGCGGCAATGTTCCTCCCGCACGTAGAAGTGAAACTCATCCACCCCCTCCTCGGTGATCAGGGTTCCCTGGCCGATGGGGTAATAACGGCAGGCGGCCGGGCGGTCGCTATAGACCTCACAGCCGGTTACCGGCCGGACAAAGGGGCATTTGCCCTCAAACCGGGCCATGTCCATGATGACCAGGGGCAGGCCCGACTTGTCGTGGGGCTCGGTGCGGGTATACTTCCGGAGAAACTCGCCGGAGGGGATCTGCAAGCGGGTTTTCAGGCGCAGGATATCATAAGGGGTGAGGATAATGGTGGTGGCGCCGCAACACTCGGTGAAGCAAGACACCCCCGGGTGGCAGCGGAATTTGAAGCGGCTCTCCGGGGTGAGCTTGCGGGGCTCCACCACCTTCAGGTTCAGGTCAACCATGCGATTACTCCTCTTGGGTTTCCATATTCGTCATTTATTTTACCAAAAATTCTTTCCTAATAAACCCTCCTCGGCTTCCCCGGGGCTTTAATCCTCGATCATCAGCTCCAGGCTGCGGGAGACCTCGGCGCTCACCGAAAATGGGTCCGCGGGATCGGCTTCATAGCGGTTCTGCAACTCGTAGGCGTCCATTTCCAGCGGGATGGCGGCGTAATTGAACCCTTGATTGACCCAGCCCAAAATATACAACTCTACGAATTTATCCGGCCCCAGGAGATCATATTGCACGGCGTGCACCAGTTCATGAAAAATGAGGCCGCCGGCGGGCTCGCGGAGCAAAGCATCCACCACCAGGATGGTATCCACAAAGGTGATGGCGGCCATGCTGGAAAAATCCAACAAGGGGATGGCCTTTTCCGATAAATCCTCCCGGTAGTCCTCCAGGAACCCCGGATTCTCCAGGGCCGGCACCGCTACCAGCCGGACCTCCTGGAGCAGCGACTCCTCGAAAAATGGCAGAAATTGGGCCCGGGCGCTGGGCGGCAAGGCCAGCCCCCGGCTCCGGAAGGCCTGTCGCTGCTCTTTAACCCAACTTTGTCCATGGCCGATGAGCAGGGCCATTATTTGGCTCATATCCATGAGGTGCTCCTCTGGTAATGCTAAGGTTGCATCTGTTCAGGATGGCTTAGGATTGTCGAGAAATCAAGGCATCTCGCGTTTGGGTAGTGGGTCATTATGAATCCGCCAAGGCTGCAATTTCTTCCAAACTCCAAACATGATCTGAAACACCCGCCTCCATCGCCGGGGTAACTCTCAAGGTCCGGTGAATCCTGGCGAAGTTGTAATACATGAAATACAGGGATACCGCATGGGCCAAGTTCTCCACCTTCTTTGAAAACCCATTGGTGAGCCGGGTAAACCGGCGCATGGACATTCTCATGGTGAGGTTCTGGCGTTCCGCATAGCTGGTGGAGATATACTTGCGCTCGGGGTTGCCGGTCATGGCCTCTTTCTTACTGCCGGCAAACTCCGCGGGGCTATACCGCTTTTGCTGCTTGGCCTCCATACTCTCGCCATATATCTTTACCAGCATGGCGTAATCAATATCTATCCCGAAAGCATTATCCACGGCGTCTATGTATGCCTTCAATCCATCGCTGGTTAGCTGAACCCTTTGGGCCAGGCGGGAAGCCAGGTCTTCCATAAAAACCTGGGCGGTTTCTGCATCCCGGTTGCCAACCAGCCAGGAGGGGACAATTTTGGTATCGGCGCAGATCGCCGTCCAGACCCAAACATCCCCATAACCAAATTGACCCTTCTTCTCATCCGGGACATTCTTGGCCTTGGCGTAGCAGAATGACCAGATTTCATCGCATTGGACCCGTTTGCAAGGCAAGTTTATCAGGGTCCGACTCTGATACTCGGCACAGGCTTTGCCAACCTCCACCAGGAGCTTGACCACAGTATTCTTTGCAGAATCGGTCATGCGGGCCGTGGCTCTGATGCTGTTGCCCTCTGCCAGGCAGCCGATTATCCGTGCGCGCCGCTCTATGCTCAGTTTGTTCATGTCCAACCTCTTAATGACCATTATACGAAAGCGCTTCCGCATTGTCAAGGGAAAAATGTTGACAATCCAAAAAAAAGATTCAATTTTGGGTGAACAAGGAGGGGCCGAGGGGATTTGAACCCCTGTCAAGCGGATTAGTAGTCCGTCGTTCTTTCCCGTGAACTACGGCCCCTCATTTTTTTCTTGACATATTAGCTGATCGTGCTAATATCATCAGAACAAAGGGGTGGTGAACGGCATCGCGCCGTGACTACGAGGAGGATAGGCACTCTTTTTCCCCTTTCGGCCCGTCGGCTATTCCAGTAGCCGACGGGCCATTTTATTTGTAAGGCTGATATTGTTCTTTCTGCTCAACCCTCTCCTTCAAATCCCAGGTTCCCCTATCGGTTTTTACAAACGCTATGTCCTTTTTGTCCTGAATGGCACCGCGAAAATTTTTGTGCCATTTATGCCGTTCGTTCCCCAGCCTCTTACCTGGATTCTAGTTGAATTTCCTTTAAGTCCATATCTCTCCCGACTTCCCTTAAAAGATCTTCAATAAGTTGCCAAAGCTTTTTTGCCCTCTTAATCTTCTTGTATCGTTTTTTCTTGGTATGTCGTGGAGTGGCAGGGAGGGAAGGGGAAACCGCGTTGTCCCGTAGGTAAAACAGGAACATCTGTTCGAGGCTGATCTCCCCCAAAGACTGCCTCGCATCTTCTGACCATTTCCTCCAATTCCTTTTTGCGGTTTTGAAAAGCTGCCATCTGCTCCTTAATTTTCGTCCAATTCCCGATGCACTCTGGCGAGAAATGCCTGAATTTCGGGTTCATTAACCATTGGAAATCCCCTTCCATTTTGGTTTTTTTTGAGCGCCTTCGCAAAAAAACCTTGATTTATTAGTAACTTCGTGTTATAAAAACAGATGTCCGGGGCAAGATTCGAACTTGCATTGGCCCATTTGACGGACGGGTGCTTTTTCCAATTAAGCTACCCGGACATTTTGTGGAGGGTGGTGGCAACCGCCCTCCATGTTTTTTTATGTATCATTGTTCCTCGAATATGTCAAGCATTTTTGGAACAAACCGCATTCTGTCAAATTTGACAGGAATCCAGCAGAATATTGCTGAATTGTCCGTTCTAAAAAGAACAAGAGGATTACGCCATGTCAAATCCGCTTGCAGAGGTTTTCGGCTTCCCGATAAATAACCAATCCTCTGAAGCTCAACGCTACCGGAGGGGAAAACTTTGCCCCTTCAATAATAAAGTTCCAAACTGCACTAAGGATAAGGCTTTGGACCCACTAGGGGTGTGTTCTATCTTCGAGAAAACCGGGAGTGCAACAATCATTTGCCCCATACGATTTCGGGAAGGCTGGATGATTGCAGAAGATGCAGCCGCTTTTTTCTTCTCTCCTGGTGTGCCCTGGACTTCTCTGACCGAAGTGAGCCTCACGGATGGTAACGGTCAGTCTGCCGGGAATATTGATATTGTCTTGGTTTCGTATGATGAAAGGGGAAGGCTTTTAGATTTCGGTTCTCTTGAGGTCCAGGGGGTCTATATATCCGGCAATATCAGAAATCCATTCGCTCACTATATGGAAGATCCGGCAAACCGGGGAAGCATGACATGGAAAGGGGCGTATTATCCGAGGGCCGACTATCTTTCATCGTCTCGGAAAAGGCTGGCTCCACAAATGTTTTACAAGGGCGGGATTTTTAAGGAGTGGGGGGAAAAGCAAGCCGTAGCCCTGCATAAGTCTTTTTATGAAACCCTGCCAGAGCTTCCAGAGATAGAGCCTGAAAATGCAGACATAGCGTGGTTTTTGTATGATCTGGAATTGCAGCAGGTAGAAAATCGTTTCGCTCTAAGAAGGCATCGGACAATTTACACGGCTTTTGAACCGGCGTTAATTCGCATTACAAAGGCACCTGCCGGCCCGATTGCAGGTTTCATTGGGGAGCTTCAATCAAGATTGGATAAGCGGCTGAATGACCCTGATGCACCCACCTTACAGGATATGCTCACCGGGGGTGATCAATAGCTCAAATACTTCATTATGGTGCGTTCCCTTCATGGGAACGGTGGAGATCAGAAATCCGTGGCCTTCTGCCATATTTCGCACGGATTCTGCATTATCATAGGTCATCATAAAATCGCCCTGAACAGAGCTTGCAATGTCGAAAAGGGCCTCATGGTCAAGCTTAAAGAATTTGTAGAGGCGGCTTCCCGCCCGTTTCCCCGGTGCTGTATAAGGTGGGTCAATGAAATAGACTATTCCTGGTCTGTCGGCGGTCGCTCGCATATATTGCAAGCCGTCACCTTCAATGAAGGTGATCCTCTCGCTAAAGGTCTTGATATATCTAACCCGCCTGGCAAGGGTTTTGGGATACCACCTAGAGGCAATCCCCTTGCCATTTTCGCCATGTTTGAGAAAGGTGCTGCCGGGTGCCAAAATGCCCCCATGAAAGGTCCGGTTTTTCAAGATGGTCTGGAAGGCACGCTCCTTGGTGTCCGAAGCAGTTTTTTCAAGGACCTGGCGTGTATTGGTAAGGGTCAACTCGAAATCCAAAATCCTTTGGGCAAGCCATTCAGCATCATTGCTCAGGATTGTATGCCAAACGGCCGCAACCTCCGGGTCCAATTCGACCATAGTGACATGATCTGCAGGCTGTTCATGTGCAACTGTTAATCCGATAATGCCGCCGCCAGCAAAGACTTCGATAAATTCAGCCGGCTTTTTCTCCCGATTTTGCAGCCATTCACGAACTACGGGGACAAGCCAGGTTTTCCCGCCAGGATAGCGGAAAGGACTCAGTTGCTTCACCGAGGCAACATTCACAATTCCATAATTCTGTGGTGCCTGGGTGTCTAATAATGCTGCTTGCCGCATCATTTATTCCCCCACCTAGCTTTTGCGGCTTTTCTAGCAGATTCCTTTCGTTCTTCGGCGGATAATTTTTTAGCTCTGGCTTTGCCACCCTTCAAGCCGCCCAATTTACCCAAGGCGACAGCATGGGGGTTCTTCTCAGAAGGAGGCTCGGGGGGTTCGCCTTCCGTGGCGATCTCGACAATCATCTTCGCCAGGAGGTTCAGATCACGAGGGCGCTTAGGTCTCTTGCGAGATTGCTCAGGCATGGTTAAATTATGCCAACAAATTATCTAAAAATCAATCCCCCCTGAAATTGAAAATGACCCACTACCAGGTTATGGGGTTCATTGCAAATGCCATGTCAGGGGGTGTAAAAAGAAGATAAACCGAGGGATGGCCTACCTCTGTTATTCCTGCGGCTGGTATTTTTGTGGAGATCACCTGACCATGGCCATAAATGAGACAACAGATGAGCTTATTGAATTGGATTGTTTTGCCGGGGAGAGTAGCCAGGTTTGCCAGCGGTGTGCTGAGAGGCTAAAAACCGGAGAATTTAAATAATTCCTTGACAGGGAGATAGAATGGTTCTATTGTGGAATCTGCATCCAGGAGCCGGTCACTCCTGGCCATCGTTTCTTATTCCTCCTTTTTGGGGCGCCCAGGGAATTGGCCCTGGGCGCCAAACTTTATCCTCTCGGGAGGACTCGCCATGACTTATACCTACCTCCACGATTTCCTCTGGTTCGCCGCCGGCTTCATCTTTTGCTTTCTCTCCATCGGGGTCATCTGCATCGTCATCGCCTCTGGACGGGAATCTAAACAGGAGGAACGGCGGGAACGGGCTATCCGGGATTGGGGGCCAAAATGAGTCTTGTCACCCTGCAGTCCTCCCTCCTCGACCAAATCGGTTATGACGAGGCCACACAGGAGATGGTGGTGCTATTCAAGACCGGCGGGAGATACGTTTTCGTCGATGTCCCCCACGCTGCCTACCTGAGTCTGATGTCAGCGGATAGCGTTGGAAAACACTTCCTTAGAAATATTAAGGGGAAATTTGAGTTCAGGATGGAATAGAGTTCGCTATTGTCCTTTCACCAGGAGGTTTTATGCAGACCCCTAACCCGGCTGGCCGCCGTGCCATGCCTGAGTGAAGTTCGCCTACCCAGGCACAGGGGCGCTTTCCCTGATTCTGTTTCTCACCTTTTTCTCCAGCATGGCCCACGGCCAGCCCGCAAGGATAGACGCCCCATGCTGGTGGCTTCATCTGGTTCAGATCGTTTCCAAGGAGTATGGAGTTGATCCAAACTTCGCCTTGGCGGTGGCGGAAACTGAATCGAGCTGCAAAGGGCGGCAATTTCGATTTGGACGAATGGGGCGGAGTCACTATTCAGGTCCCTTCGGAATCAACCGCTGCTTTCTGTCCCGTTGGAATGTGGACGACCCCTGGATTAACACGGTCATCGGCATCCGGGCTCTGGCTCGGTATCAGGATAAGCGGCGCACCCTGATGAAGTATAACGCCAACTTCAACGAGTCCTACTGGCGCCGGGTGAAGGAGTTGGAGCGGCGCAACCGGAGGGCGGAGGTATTTCGATGAAGATCATAATCTTGGATGAGGCATGAGAAGTTGCAACTGCATCTGGGCGGCTCCGGAGGGCTATTGCGAACTCGGGGAAGATCCCCCCAACGAGTCAACCTGCGGGGCCTGGACGGAGAGGAAAGACCCGCTGACCGGCGAACCCCTGGGCGTAGTGCATCCGGCACCCGAGAGGAAGGAGAAGATCAAGTGGCGATAATTTGTTGGTTAATAATTGGAATTATCTGCGATTTCTTGGTTTGTTGGGTCTGGAGATTAAGCTTTAAAGACAAAGAGCCAATTACCGTCGGGAAAATATTTTGCCTTATTATGGGTGCCTTATTGTTCCCGCTCACTCTTTTTGGTGCAATGATATGGTTTTGCCTTTGGGCTTTTGACGCTTTCAGCCAAGAAAACTGTGAATACACAGTAAAGTGGCCTAATTGGTGGTTACGGTTTCGATATAGGCAGCATAAAATAGTCAGAAAATTATGGTATTTAGGACACCCTCCAGAGAATGAAGATATTTTTAGTGGTTGGATTCGTTATAAACCCCCTACAAAGGAATAACCCCGGAGGCTTAATGGCGGTCTGGATAGTCGAGGTAGAGAACGCCCCTGACCACTGGATACCTTTCTTTGGCTATGTCTTTGAAATCAGAGAGGGAGCCGAGAGAACCTTAGATGAGGTCAGGGAGATTGCCCGGAGTAAAGATGTCCGGGTTGCCCCCTACCATAAGGTCAGCCGGGAGGATTTAGAATGGGCGATCTGCCACCTGGGGATGTACGCGCACAGCGAGGAACTTAAGCGGCTGATAGCGGCGATTGGATAATGCCATATCACTAAGTAGCAATTTATGTCCAGCGAGTTGTCTTGTGTTTACATGGGTAAATGGAGTAATAAGGCAACGGCCAGCAGCAGCCCAATTCATTGATTTAGAAAAGGTCTGATTTTCTAACATTCCAGTAGGGCCAAAGGTCCAGTTCATTTTTCCTCCACCGGCCGGATATGAACCTCATCCACGCCTTTCAATAGCGCCATCAACTGCCCCGCCATCCAGCCTCGTTCATCGCACCAGGCCTTTGGCAAGACCAAGCTCATACAGCCATTGTGTTCCTGGATTCGCCGGAGCATCACCGGCTTATTTTTCCCTGGTCCCCGCACATTTTTTTTTCGTATAAGTTTTGACATGTTTCTTCCCCGATTAAACCACTATTACACCTAAATTTGTAACCAGTCAAGGCTATTGTAAATTTTTCTAATACCTGCTACCCGATGTAGTATGCCAGAAGTTAAGTGGCTGTTCGGTCCGACATCTGTGGCCTACATCCACTCCACCGCGCAGATTAACGCCCTGTTCGGCCCGCCGGGGTCACACAAGACCTTTGCCTCTATTTCCGCCATCTTAGCGCATCAAACTCGATGTGGGACCAGTATTCGCGGGGCCGTCATCCGGGATACCCTGGAAAATATCCGCATTTCCGTGGTGCCTTCTTTCTACGAATATTTTCAAAACGCTCCCGGGGGCGTCATTTTTAAGAATGAGAACAAGGAGCTACGGATTAATTTGGCGGGTGGCGTTCATATCGACATCGATCTTTTTGGCTGTAACGATCCCGCCGATCTCCAGCGCCTACAAGGAGCGTCCTCCTGGTCGTTAATCTGGATCAATGATCCGGCTCCTATGACCGACAAGGGGAACGCCGGGGTCCCGGAGTCGGTCTATGAACATGCGGCCTACCGCTCCACCCGGAGAAGCGGGACTCCCAGCCGGCTGCAAATCGATATGAATTACTGTGAGGAGACGCACTGGACTTACCGGCGCCTCATCATGGAGCCTGACAACGATCCTGCGACCCCGCTGATCCACAAGCGGGTCTTCCACGTCCCCTATTCTGAACTCCAGGCTATCAACGAAGAAGCCTTACAGATGGCCAGCCGGATTTTTAAGGATGATGCCTCCCGGGCTCGGTATGTGGAGGGACGGTTCGCCGAATACAAACCGGGATTGGCCGTCACCCCCGCCTATCGCCGGGATATTCACCTTGCTCCCCGGCAAATTTGGCCTGCTATCGGATTGCCTGCCTTCGCCTTTTGTGACGGCTGGTTCAACCCCACCTGCATTTTAGGCCAGATCACCAAAAACAACCGGCTGATCTATATCGATACGGTGCGGGCTGAAGGAACCGACATCGGCACCCTCCTGGAGACCCAGGTGGGGCCGCTCCTCCGGACTCCCAAGTGGACCGAGGTGGCGACCCGTCAAGGGAAGTGGAGCGCCTGGCGGATCGGCGGCGACATCACCATGGCCAACCGGGATGAGGGAAATATCAACAATAGTGCGGCTCAGGTCGTGGAGAACTTTTTTGGGAAATACGTCCCTGGATTTATGAAGCCCCGGTTTGAGGGCGGGCCCCGGTCGTGGCCCGCCCGGCGGGATGCTGCCAACCACTGGCTGCTGCAGCGAGATCCCGAGAACAAGCCGATGATTTACCTATCACGCACCAATCACCTGCTGGACAAAGGGTTGAACGGCGCCTGGCATTACCCTATAGACAACTCCGGTAACCCCCGGAACGTCTTGCCTTTCCCCGACGCCATCTCGCATGTGATGGAGGGCTGGGTCAACTCCGTCTGCGTTCTCCTGGGGGATACCAAAAGGCAGCGGGTAAGTCCGGCGGTGTTGGCGAAGGAACGCCAGAAACAGCTAAATCGGATCATGCCTTATGCAGTGAGGGTGGCTCACAATGGCTAGGAGAATTACCCCGACCAATCCCGATAACCGTTTAAAAATGCCTGAAACCGGGTTCGCCCGCTGGCGGCCGCATACCTTTTTTATGGGTTTGAACTCGGACGGCAGCATGCGGACCCGGGAGGGGTTTAAAAACCTGTTGACTGACCAGGAGTATATCCCCCCGAAAGGCTATAACGCCGATCTCTCTCACCTTGACCATGGCGACCTTGCTACTGTCCGGCATGGAGGAGGGCGGTTCAGTAAGGAATTTTGGGAAGCGTTGGGTTGGGATGAGAACGGCAATCGGATTAAATAGGAAGGTTAAATTGCCCTTGGAAATCTCAGATTTCGTGCCGGTGATGAATCGGAACGAGTGCTATTCCCGATACGAGATCGGGGATTACACCTATGGGCATCCCGTGGTTTTGTTCCCGGAGGACGGCAGGTTAAAGATCGGCAAATTCTGTTCCATCGCCGACGGTGCTACCTTCTTGCTGGGCGGATATCATCACATAGATTGGGGAACGACCTATCCTTTTGGGGATTTTAGCTCTCATCTCACCCTGCCGGCACCGGGGATTAGGGTTCGCAAGGGCGATATTACCATTGGCAACGATGTTTACCTTGGGCAAGAGTGCTTCATTCTTGCTGGAGTCACCGTCGGGGACGGAGCTGTGGTGGGGGCCCGGGCGGTGGTTACCAAGGATGTGGTGCCGTATTCGGTGGTGGTAGGGAACCCGGCCCAGCACATTAAATATCGGTTTGACGAGGCGATTATCGGGGCCATGCTCAAGATAGCCTGGTGGGACTGGCCGGCTGCTCAAATAGAGGAAGCCCTGCCCTTGCTGCTTACGGGGAATATTCAGGAGTTTGTGGACAAATATAAGAGGGATTGAGGATGCCCCGCTGCGCCAAACATAAGATGAACGACCCCTGTTATTACTGCGCCCGGGGTGTGCAGCCGTTTTCTACCATGACCATCCACCTGGACGCCCTGGAAGAGCGGTTGAAATATTTGGAGTCGAGTGTTCATGGAGAGGCCCCAACGCTCCCCGATGGTCTTGATTTGAGGGCCGCGGTGGCGGTCATCCGGGACTTTGCCTTGGGTGATATCGTGATGCTGTCTCCCAGCCTCAAGGCGCTGAAGGAGAAAGACCCTACGAGGCCGCTGGTTTTAGTGACCCGGCCGGAACTTTACGGGGTCCTGGCTGGTGCTGATTACCTGGACGCCCAACTGTCCAAATCCAATTTTGAACACACCGAATTTTACCAAAGGTTTGACCTGTGTCACGCCGTCGAGGTGGCCGGCAAGTTATCCGAAGAGAAATATCTGTCCAAATCCCGTCCTGATAATTTTGCTGACTTGTTGGGCGTGGCGGGCGGCGCCGAGAAATTTCCGGTGCCGGTCAACCGGGAGACGCTGGGGAAGATGCGGGCTATCCTGGGCGGCTATCCGCAGCCGATTATTGGGTTGGCGGCGACCTGCAATTCCTCGGTACGGACCATTCCTCCTGAATATATTGAACCGCTGGTCAAGAAGATTTTGAAAAAGTACGGCGGTACTGTGGTTTTGTTGGGGAAAACGGTCAACTGGAATCGGTCTCTGGCCGACATCAAGGGTCCCCACCTGCTCAACCTGATTGACAGCCTGAGCATCGCTGAGTTGATCGCCACGGTGTTTCTAATGAACGCCATGATTTCTCCAGATACCGGGACCATGCACATCGCCGGAGCCCTGGGGGTCAAGTGCCTGGCACTCATGGGTAATAACGATCCCAAGTGTTTTTCTGATTTTTATGCCAGCGTCAAGGTCATGCAGCCGAATTCTCTGTCTTGCGTCCCCTGCCGTGACCATAAACATTCCTGTGTGCCACTACCCCAGGGTGAGGCCGGGGCCCCTTGTATGCGGGCCATGACTCCCGAGAAGGTTCTGGCAGAGTTTGGCGGGTTTTATAACGGCCGCAATATCGCTTACCTGCACGACACACCGCTTTCCTTCATCGGCGGCGCCGAGATCACCACCAAGGGGATGATCCGGGCGGGGCGGGAGATGGGCTACAATATCCGCCTCTTCGACCAGGAGACGCCTCTGGAGCAGTTCCACAGCCTTTACGGTTACGATCTGATTATCCTCTCGAACATCTGGCGGTTCCCCAAGGAGGCCATGGCCATTATTATGCAGGCTATTCGCAACGTGCCGTACATCAAGTATGAGCACGACCACGACGGTTTGGGGCCGGCACCGCAGGGCTATCCTTTGGAAGAGTTCGCCAGGAAGATTTACGGTGGGGCGGTTCGGAATATTTTCGTGTCGCCGGCGCACCAGGCCGATTATGCGGCGTTGGGCGGCGGCATCTGTATCCCGGAACTCATCGACACAGAGATGTTTAAGCCGGTGAAGGGTGTGAAGCGGGAACCGGGGACGGCCCTGATTGCGATCCCCGGTAAGTGGAGCAAGACGGACCTCGACCACTACGTCGGCAATGGCCGGAAGGTTACCGTTCTCCAAAAACGAGTGTCCCATTTGGGGATGCCCGCCCTTTATTCGCAATTTGAAACCTTCGCTCATTTCCCGGCCCGCAAATGGCCCTGTGACCGGGTGATTTTCGAGGCGGCTCTGTGCGGATGCAAGATTGATGCCGGGGAGATCGTCGAGGCCTTGTCCTGGGGGAAGGACTTGATCGATACCAAGGGGCTGCGGGACTGGCTCAAGAAGGTGCCAGAGCAGTTTTGGGGAGAGGTTGAAAAAGTAATTAGCGCTTAACTGTCTCAGCAGAAGAAGAATAAAGGAGAAGGAACAATGTTTACTGTTAAGTTGATGCGAAAGCAAACGGATTTTTCAGAAGGGCCGTGTAAGGAATCTGAAATGGGGATGTTTTCCACAAAAATTGTGGAAGGAGTGGAGGTTAATATTTTTGTCTTACGCCCCAGAGAGCTTAAAGAAGTATGTGTCTTGGGTGAAAGAGATGGGAACAGCATTGCTTTCTTAATTGCTGACCCATCCAAGCCGAAGCCAAGTGGGTTTGCACCAGAAGAAGATTTCTGGTCTATTGCCTTCATTGAAAATTCGGTAGGGGCTACAACTGAAGTTGTAAAGGCAATCTAACCTTTGAGAATGTTGGGGCAGTTAAGCATGATCAAATCTTCTTGTCTGCACAATGGGAGCGATGATGCGGCGCTGTCTGCTTCATAACGTCCCGGCTCCGTGTTTTTATTGCGAGCGTGGGCTACCGTCTTTCGAGACCATCGTGGAGCGGCTGGATGTTTTGGAGGACCGGGTGTTGCAGTTGGAGCGTGGCAAAAGTACCTTCGTGGATTTGGATCTTGCCGAGACCAACATGGTAGTGCGCCCGGGCGGGTTGGGGGATTTGGTGATGCTAACCCCCGGCTTGCGGGCCTTGAAAAGGAAGGAGCCGAACCGCCCTCTGGTGCTGGCTACCAGCCGGGAGAATATCCCTCTGCTGGAGGGGGCGCCTTATCTGGACGGGGTGATTCCCGTGGAGCAATGGGTGGGGACCAATTTTCAGCATTGTTACGATCTGCGTTATGCGGTGGAGCCGCCGGAGTTCGGGATTCAGGGGAAACTTTCCTGGAAGGATTACTGCAGCAAGGATCGTTCCGATATCTTTGAAGAATGCTTAGGAACGAAGAACGGTGGAGGCCCGAAGGTTTTTGGACTTCCGGTAAACCGCCGGGTTCAGAAGAAGATGGCGAGCCTTCTTCCTGCGGTCCATCCCTACATCGGTATCGCGGCGACCTGCAAATCGGTAGTCAAGTGCTTACCCCCGGATTTCATTGCTCCCTTGGTGGCCCATCTCATCCCGGAATTTCAGGGCACCATCGTTCTCTTTGGGCAGACCGAGGGCTGGAGCCGAAACTTGAGCGGCATCCGGGGGGCGGGTGTGGTCAACCTGATTGACCAGTTAAGCCTTCAGGAGGCGGTGGCTCTTTGCTCCCTGATGGATCTGGTCATTTCTCCGGATAGTGCTCCGATGCACTTCGCCGGGGCACTGGGGATCAACTGCGTGGCTCTGTTCGGTAATCTTGAGCCTCAGACCATGAGCAAATATTACCCCACGGTTAAGTCCTTGTATCCCCGGGGGGAATTGCCCTGCGTACCGTGTGGGGGCAAAATCTCCTGTCAGATGCCAGAGGGCAAATTTGGGGCGGAGTGTATGCGGCTGCTGACTCCGGAACGTATTATGGAAACTACCCAGGGGGTATTGCATGGATAACCCGGTGGCAAAAGCACAGACCATCAAAGGCTGGATGGAGACTGCCGAACTGGAATGGCTCTACGAGGTTGCCAAACGCATGGATGGCGGCATTGTGGAACTCGGCTGTCATCGGGGTCGGAGCACCTATGTCCTGTGCGCCGGATGCCCGGGTAAGGTTTATGCGGTTGACTGCCATTATTGCGGAACCATGTATCCGTTCGCGGGCCATGCCCAGCATACTCTTCCCGAATTCTTAGAGAATGTGGGGCATTTTCTTAATCTGGTCCCCCTGGAGATGCACTTTGCTGAGGCTGCTATTCTGGACACCATCTCGCCTACGGTGGATATGGTGTTCATTGATGGGGACCACGCTTACGAGTCCGTGTTGGAGGATCTTCACCTTTGGGCGCCGCGGGCCAAAAAATTGCTTTGCGGCCACGATCTGAACCATGCCACCAAAACCGACACACCGGGGGTAGGCGAAGCCTTGGAGAAGTTTTGCGGGATGCGGGGTGTGTTCCGGGGACCAGGGTCGATCTGGTACATGGACATAGGAGGTTGAGATGCCATTAAAAAAGGGTACGAGCCAAAAGACAGTCAGTTCCAATATCAGCGAATTTCATAAGGGAATCACTTATGAGGCTACCAAGAAAAAGTTTGGGAAAGAAAAGGCCGACAAACAGGCGGTGGCGGTAGCCCTGAGTAAGAAACGGGAATCGGCAAAAGGGAAGGTGTCAGTCGTTCCTCACATCCCGGTTCACAAATTGTAGGAGGTTGCCATGAAGAAAGCTACAGAAGCGACGATGGAGCAAAAGTATTGGCCCGATGAAGACGCCCGCACCCTGGCTCGCCACCACGAAATCAGGTCGGACCCCAAACGTCACGCTGATGCTATCAAAGCGGCCAAGAAGATGGCGGATGATAAGGCGGTTGAGGCCGCTGCCATGAAAAAGGTTGCCGAGAGCCATTCTCACAAGGGCGGGAAGGATCACTCAAAGGGCGGCATGGTGATCCTGGACTCTAACGTCAGGAAGGTCTGATGGACATCCTTGGCGGAATTAAAAAGGTTCTGGATACTGCGCAGCCGATCCGGCCGGCGAGCCGGGCGCTGGATAAGGCCCTCAAGCCAGCCCCTGCGGCTGACCCCACCGGGGCTATCGCCGCCAAGGCCCGGGGTGATGCAGCTTTCCAGGCAGCGGTCAACCGCGGCAAGATGACCGTGATTCCCGCTGAGAAGGTTCAAAAGGTAAAGTAGCCCATGGCTATCCAGACCAGTCCTACCGCTGGCGTTGTCGAAGACAAGCCGAAGAAGATGGACCCGAAAGAACAGGCCGAGCGGGAAGCAGCGGCCAAGGCATATGCCGGGGAAACGCCTGCGCATTTCGTGGATTACTGTATGGACTGCGTTGATCTCTCGGTCAAGTCCATGCTGGATATCCGCATGATGCAGGATGAGTGTTGGAGGGTTTTTAACGAGGAGGAGCCGGATACCTGGGCCTTAAAGGAACTCTGGCAATCCCGGATTCCCTACCCGGCCCCTAATAAGAAAGTGCGGGTGGGCCAAGCCTTTGCCCGGCGGGCTTTTGACGTGGATTTTCTTTCCATCGAAAACGAGAAAGATCCCGAGTCTGAAAAATTCTGGACTGATTTCATGGGACTGATGGTCACCCGAAACTACGCCAATTTTCCTACCAAATTCTCGGATGCGGTGGCTATGGCCCTGGCTATCGGCACCTCCATGGAGGTCATTCCCCGCTGGAATTCTGGCAAGGGGTTGGAGCTTATCCTGGCAAACCCGGAGAATGTTCACCGCGATCCGGTGGCCGAGTCCCGGGAACCCTGGTCAGGTCGCTATTGGATTCACCAGGAATGGTTAACCTTTTCCGACCTCAAGGATGGACAAAAAAACGGTATTTATAAGAATGTCCCGGATTTTAGAATAGGCGGAGGCTGGGCCACCTCTCCTGACTTGAATGAAGAAGAAATCGCCCGGCGCAAAAACATGGTTCATATCCAGGGCAAGTTTAACCAGACCGTGCTGGTTTCGGAGTTTTGGGGCAAGGTTCTCTCTCCCCGGGGAGAAACGCTGTTGCCGAGTGCCCGTTACACGGTAGCCGGGGATCAGATCATCAGGGAGCCCGAGACGAGTCCCTACCCGGAACTCCGCTGGCCGGGGGTGGGGTTTAGCGCCCTCCCCAATCTGCGCCGTTTTGATGGCCGGGGGCTGATCCAGGGAATCCGGGGTCTATGGTATTTTGCCAGTAACCTTCTGAGCCTTCATTCGGATAACCTGAACTGGATAGTGAATCCGCCGCTGGAAATAAATAGCGACCGGATGGTAAACCCGGCAGACAATGATTTTTTCCCCGGGAAGGTTATCATGGTTTACGAGACCCCCAATGGTCAACCGGTGATTCGGGTCGTCGAGCGCAACGCAAAGAACAACGACATAATCGCCATGCTGTCTAAAACAGGCATGATGATAGATGATGGCAGCCTTATCGACCGCATCGTGGAGGGCTCGCCGGGGTATCGCTTAAATATCACCAAAGGGGAGGCGGCTCAAAACCTGGAGCAGAGCAGCACCATCATGGGTTCTATCGCCACCGATATTGAGGACGGCGCCCTGAATGTCATCAAGGCCATGGCCGAGACGGTGAGAGCCAACCTGACCTATGATGAACTGAATAAGTGGTTTCCCGAATACGCTGCGAAATACCGGGTGGCGGTGTCGGCGGAATTTCCCACGGGGTTGAGCCTGCCTAAATTGACCAGCGGCAATTTCAAGATTGCCGGGATCTCCGCCTTTATGAAGCACCAGGAGAACTTGAAAAACCTGAAAGATATGGAAGAAATGTTTCAGACTGGCAGTACCTTCCTCCCGTACCTCAAACCCTATCCTTATCTCCAGGCCCGGGTGAAATATACCAACTTGGTGGATACTGGAATGCTGATCAGCAAGGAGCAGGCTGATCAGATTGACCAAGCCCAACAAGGGCAACAAGAGGCTGCTATCCAACATCAGGGGGCGCAGACGGAAGCTGAGGCCCTGGCGGCCCAGGAAGAGGCTCGCCGGAAAGGGGCCCAAGCTGATGAGTTTGCGACCGAGGCGGGGAAAAACGCGGCTCAGGGTGGCCTCTTTGATGCGCAAGCCGCGGCGGCAGCCGCAGGCGGGGCAGCACCTCCTGGCGGTGAAGTCCCTGCGGGAGGTGTTCAATGAGTCCAGGGCAACCCATGGGCCGGGGAGTGGTGCAGGGGAGATTTGAGTCTCGGGACGAGGTGGAGGCTCGGGCTGCTCTCGCCAAGGTGGATCAGGCAACCCGAGAGGTTGAACGTCGGGAGTTTGAGATAGCCAATGACCCGACAACTAGGGCGTTGGTAGAAGAAGCGGAAGCGATTATGGAGGAAGCCTTTCTGGCAACTGAGAAAGGCAAGCTCTTAATGGAAATATTTAAAAGACTAAAAAAGGGAATTGATTTAGATGTTTCGTTGATGGCCCGCAATGTGCGGCGCAAATTGGTGGGTTCTAAGATTTCTAGTTTGATCGAGGAATAAAGGAACTCACGCCACCCCGTTAGGGATACTGGCTGGAGAAATAAAGCAGGACGGCGACCCGCAAGGATACTCGCCGGAAGAGGAGACCAACATGGCAGGAAAACCGGAAGACTTGGACGCTTTTGCCGATTTCACGGAAGTCAGGGGCAGCATGTCTCATCGGATGGAGCATCCAGAGGAATATTTGGAGGCGGCATCGGAAGAGGAAACCCCTGAAGCCAGGGAGGCCAGAGAGGCGGTGGAGGCTGCCGCTGCGGCTGCGGAGGCGGAAACGCCAGAAGAAAAGGCGGCGCGGGAAGCGGCTGAGGCTGCCGCTGTGGCTGAAACCCCGGAACAGAAGGTTGCCCGGGAAGCGGCTGAGGCAGAGGCGGACAAGACCAAGGACTGGACCATCGATGATTACAAGAAGCATCGGAGGGAGTCCGAGGCCCGGATGCACGCGGCAACCGGTGAAACTGCCAAAGAAAAAACGGCACGGGAGGCGGCGGAAGCTGAGGCGACGGAACTCAAGGCGAAGTTGGCCGAGAAGGAAGCCGCGGCTGCCAAGCCCCCTGAAATCAGCATTGAGGAAAAGGAAAATCAACTCCTGGCTCAGATGATTGAGATCAGGACCAAGGCCGCTCGCGAGATTGCCGATCTCGATAGGTCGGACCCGGACCAATATTACAAAGATTGGTCCACGATTAACTCCAAGGCCGACTTGGAAATCAAGCGGGCTGAGAGGAAACTGGGGCTTGTGGGTCAAGCTGAGGATATCGGCCAGGCTGTCAAAACAGAAGTTGAAGCCAATCTCAAGAAAGAACGCGATGCCGACGAGGCCCGAAGGGCGGAGACCCGTGAGAATGATGAAAAGGCCGAGAACGCCCGGGTCTGGCAGAACGCCCAGGATTTGGCCATCAAGGCTGGTCTGGATTTGAAAAACCGGACCATCATGGCCTCTTTCTGGGCTTATGCTGATGAACTTCCGGAAGACCTTTACCCCAAGCCCGTGGAGGAGAAGGTGGCTTGGCTGGTGGCTCAAGTTCGGGCCGATCTCGGTATTGTCGTGAACCAGACGGACGAAGAGCGAAAACTGGCCCTGGAGAACCAGAAGCGCAATCAACTCCTGGGAAAAGGGGGCAAGGCCCCGCTCAAGGAAGAATTTAAACCCAAATCATTTTCGGAGAGGCTGGAAAACATCTCTCCGTAGCAATCTAGGAGGCTATCATGCCCGATGAACACCTTTGGACAGATCTCGGCGGCGGTTTGATGGGCAACCATCAGATTTCCGACGATTTGCTGGGCGCGATTTCCGGGGAGTGCCGAGTGGCGGCATACGCCAGGCCGGTCCCGGGCGGTTTCAAGAAAAACGCCGGGGATACCGTCACCTGGTATCATACCTTGCCCATTCCCGACACCGAGGATGCCAGCCTTTCGGAAGAAGGCGAAATCCCGGTCAAGATGATGAATTTTGGCAGGACCTCCATGCTGGTGACTGAGCATGGGGTTGCTCTGAAATTCAGCCATAAACTGGAAACCCTGTTCAAGTTCCGGCCCGACGCCATCTTTAAGGACAAGCTGATCCAGCAGATGGCCGAGACCATGGACAACGAGTCTTCCCGGGACGGGTTCCTGTCCCCGGATATCCAGATCGTGGCCACCCCCACCTCACTCACCGGGCTCACCTTCGGCACGAGTGGGGCCCCGGTGGCGCAAGCGGCGTCATCCATGACCAAGGATCACGTCAAGAAGATCAGTTCCTATATGTGGGACACCATCCACGTTCCCTTCTACAGCCGGCCCTCGAAAAAGACCATCGGCAACACGCCGGCTGAGACCGGGGGGAATGATCACTATGTCTGCCTGTCGGCGGGCGGCAACATCGAAAACCTGCTCCTGGACCCCAGCGTGGAACGCTGGCAGCAGGCCATGGGCAAGGGTGATATGCTCTACAAAAATGAGCAATGCAACCTGTTCAACATCCGGTTCGTGCGGATCAACAGGCAGCACGCCTTCGCCGATGAGATCGACGCCAACGGTCTGATCAGCGACGCCGTATTTTTCGGCGCCGAGTCCGTGGCCTTTGCCGAGGCGGAAACCCCTTCGCTCCGGCTGCAACCCAACTGGGGCGCCAAGGGCGGTCTGATCCATGCCATGTTCTGGTATGGCATCTATAATTACGGCCTCTTCTGGCCGTACAACTCGGACGGTCTTGCTAAGATGATCCGTTGGGGTAGCCTCTAACCAATAACCCGGGGCGGCACGGGCCGCCTTGCAGGAGGACTTGAATATGCCCACCAACGAACAAATTGAAAGCCTGTATGAGGTGCGGCCCCAGGATTACGACGATATGTCGGTGACCGCCCTGGAACTTAACGGGACAGGGACAGCTAAGACGCTGACCCTGACCTTCCCGGCGGCTCCGTTGTATTTCGGATTCCGTCCGGTGGAAACCTCCTTCGAGTACGATATCGCCACCCAAGTCGGGGTGCTGTCTCTTTATAAGTACCCCGGCGGGATTGCGGCCTACAAGGTGCTGTTGGCCAGCATCAAACTGGAAGATCAGGCCTACATCGGCAAGATGTTTACGGTGAAGGTGTCACAGTTCCCGCCGGCCGCGGTCGGGGTCGAGGGTCATGCCCTGGCTCCGTATGCGGATTGCAGCGTCTGTGATCAACTGGTAATCATTTTTGATACCCAAGCGACCGGCGGTGGCTATTTGGAGGGGGATTTCCAGCCGGTGCTCATCATGCAGAAGAGGCCCTTCTCCTATGCGGCCGACCCCAACTGGAACGATCGGACTCCGGCCAGTGCCGGGATTTCCAACCTGATCTAAACCTGGAGGGGGCTCCGGCCCCCTTACTTTTTCAATAAGGGAGAACGCTCATGGCTGATTTGCAAGCCGCAGATGTCAAAGTCGGCATGGTCTCGGGCTACGATGTGGATACCGCCCCGGATGGCCGAGTGGGTGAGATCGCCTATGCCACCCTGACTTTTGGGGATGGGAGCAAGACCTACCCCGCCAACGGAATCCCCATGCCTGGCCCAGGGTACTTCAACAAGAACCGGAATGTTCCTTACCGCTGGGTGGAATTTGAGCCGCCCATCCTGGCTCACCGCTTGCGGTGACACAGTCGGGAAGTGGCGCTTGGTTGGGGTGCCCCAGCAGACTGCGTGACGCGAAGAAGGCAGGTGGAGCTTTGACGCTTCCACCTGCCGTGGTGAATCAGCCGACTGAACCGCAACTAGTCTGATGGCGCGAAGTAGCTGGAGATGTCGAGGATCAGTTGGGTGATGCCGGACGCAAACGCATCGACCTTTCCATTGGTGCTGGGCACGATGGCCATGTTGTTGGTGATAGAGCCATCCAGGGCGTTCAAGGTCGAGACCAGCGGTTTCGTGTCGCCGTCGGGCCACAGCGTCAGGTAGCCGAGTGCGCCGGTCGGCACCACCGTCGC
This sequence comes from uncultured delta proteobacterium, assembly GCA_963812655.1. Lineage (GTDB taxonomy): Bacteria > Desulfobacterota > Desulfobaccia > Desulfobaccales > 0-14-0-80-60-11 > JAPLJC01. Next base: position 136,728 of record CAWEWX010000077.1, read on the forward strand.
ATTGAAGACATACGCCTGCGCCGCGGTGGCTTTGCCATGAAACGCTCATCGACTCACTCTTCCCGACGCGATTTTTTAGGCTCTGCTTCTGCTGCCATGATTGCCACCTTTGCCGCACCCGCAATTCTCCATGCCGCCTCGCCAACGTCATCCCGCCGCTCGCTCGTGCTGGTCGGCTCGCATGGCGACGATGGAATCCAGTTCTATGACTGGGATCGCGAGAGCGGGACGCTGACCCGCTCCGGTGTCGCCGCCAAAATTCCCCAGGTCGCCTGGCTCGCTTTCTCGCACGGGCACGACTTCGTCTATTCGGCCTCTGAGCTGGATTCGTTCCAGGGCAAGCCCACCGGCGAAGTGGCCAGCTTCCGTCTCGCCGGCGCCGAACTGCAGCCGCTCTCCGCGCGCAACTCCGCCGGCACCGGCACTTGCCACGTAGCGCCCGACGCCACCGGCCGCATGCTCCTCGCCGCCGACTACACCGGCGCCAGCGCCGCCAGCTTCCGCATTCAGGACGGCAAGCTCAGCGAGCCGTGTGGACCGAGTACTACACCGTGCACGGCCCCAATCCCGATCGACAGCAAACCGCGCACGCGCACTTCGCGTCCTTCTCGCCCGACAACCGCTTCGCCTATATCAATGACCTGGGCGGCGATTGCATCCACATCTACAAGCCCGACCCTGACACTGCGCAAATGTCGCCCGCCGGAACCTATCACGGTGCACCCGGTTCCGGTCTCCGGCCAGGGAGCAACATCGATCGGCCGATCCGTCCGGCCCACCCGCTGCCCAACTCGAAGCGCGAAGTCGGAAGACTTGACGTCAAACGGAACGCCGCTCTCGGGATAAATCGCAACCTCGACAACGATATACTGTTTGGCGATCTCGGGCGAGAACATCTTGCTCACCTGGTTGGTTGGGATGATGACGGCAGCGATGGTCGCGGTATCCGCCCGGTCGTGCACCGGATAGTCTGTGCTGGCGGCGCGCGGCGGTACGCCCGTGTCGGCGGCGCGAACGACGAACGAAAAGATCGTACAGGCGAGAACGCAGGCCGGAAATACCGCGCATCGGTCACCTCCTCGTTCTTCTTAGTCTAATCCCGCCTGCTAGGATCGAACTTAGTGGAAGAGCAACACGTTTATGCAGCCATCGGGCCCGCAGGATTCGAGCGCCTGACCGACGCGTTTTATCGCCAGGTTCCCGCGCGACGACATTCTGGGGCCGATGTACCCGGCGCGGGATCTGGAAGGGCGCGAAACAACGGCTCCGCGATTTCCTCATTTTCCGCTTCGGCGGCCCGCAGACCTACATCGAACAGCGCGGTCATCCGCGCCTGCGCATTCGTCACGCGCCATTCGCCATCGGACAAGCGGGCACGCGACCGCTGGCTCCAGTTAATGACGCGTGCGCTCGACGAAGCCGCGCTCCCCGACTGAGCCTCGCCAAATCTGCAATCGTTCTTCGAATCCACCACGACGTTCCTGAGGAATCGCCCTGGCGACTAAGCTGGCCGGCTCGTTAAACATTGACGCTTGCTAAAATTGAGTCGTGCCCTACTCTGAAGTTCTCATTGCTCCCATGCGCGCCGATCTGACCCGACACGGCGTCGAGGAGGCTCGAACGCCCGCGGATGTCGACCGGCTTCTTGCTCGCCCGATAGCGGCGTAGTCCTGATGGTCGTGAATTCGGTGTGCGGTTGCGCCGCAGGCCGCGCGCGACCGGCGGTCGGGATGGCGCTCACGCATTCCGTGCGCCCGACGAAAGTTGCTTCGGTGTTCGCGGGCGGCGACGAAGCCGCTGTGGCCCACCTGCGCGACATCTTGTCGGACTATCCGCCGTCTTCGCCCTCCATGGCTTTTTTCCAGGATGGCAAGCCGGTGTACATGATCCATCGCAGCGACATCGAACGGCGCGAACCGGCCGACATCGCGAAACTGTTGACCGAAGCTTTCGACCGCTTCTGCGCGCCTGCAGCCAAGTCCTGAGCCGTTTCACTTTTTCTCGGCTGGCGTGATCTGGGCTGGCGAGCACCGGCTCCGTATAACACGACACGATGCTCTGATTCCCGTCGCGGTCTACCGCCTTGACGCCGATCACGATGTCGTCAATGGACACGTCCGGCACGGTGTAGCTGGTGACATTGCCCACCCAGATCTCGCGCTCCCAGACCGGCGACGTAGTGGACCGCATCATCACGGCGTAACCGGCCAGATCCGGCTTCGGTGTTCGGCAGCCAATGCAGCACGGCATCGTAGCCCGACTTCCCGCGCGTCAGCATCGGCTCGTGGCCGCCTTTATCCGGTCCGGAAGACCAGGTCCAGTTCAGCACCGGAGGCGCAGGCGCCAGCGCCAGGCTGGCCAGCACCGCGGCGTTCATTCGCGCCACGCGCGTCGCGTAGGGAACCGAGGTGTTCGCGAATGTATCGGTGGTGGTGTGCTGGTTGTCGTAATTTTCGCTGGCGCTGGTGAGACGCACCGCCGCGAAACCCAGCTTGGCGAACGGCCTGTGATCGCCGCCGCGCATGAATCGATCGCCGCGGAAAACCATTTGGACCTGCATGGACGGTACGTATCGCTCGGCAATCAGTTTGGTGTAGCGCCCCAGCTCGCGCGGCGCGGAATCGTCCGGACTCGCGGAAAACACGCGCAGCACATTCGTCTCCGATCGCCCGTTGCCGGAAACATCGCTGCCGATGATGTCGTTGTTCAGCACGGCCTCGATCTGCATGCCGTCTTCTTGGCCTGCGCTGCGTAGACCTGGCTGCCGCTCAATCCCACCTCTTCGCCCGCGAAGGCGATGAACACGATGGTTTTGTCGAATTGATAGGCGCTCATCACGCGCGCCAGTCTCCAGTCACCGCGGCGGTTCCGCTGCCATCGTCGGTTACTCCTGGGGCGATCGTCTGCGGCGGCGGTGGCCTCAAAGTCCAGCGGGCCCGTGCTCGCGCTCCGGCGGCAGGATCTTCAGAATATCGCCGCGCTTCGCTTTCGTCGATGCCCCGCCGAACCAATTCGGCGATGGTCTGTTCTTGGCCGGTGTAGGGCTTGCGGACCTGGCCAGGGAATCGTAGTGCGCCGGTGACCAGAACGTAGCGGTCCTTCTGAGTCGTGCCCGGCAGCACCGCGACAATATTCGACAATTCCACGTCGCGAATGATCTGGCCTTGCCGGGCGCCTTTCTTGATAGTGAAGTCCTGATAGCTCACCTGCAGGCGAGGGCTGTAGCTTGCGCAGTTCATCGTGAATCCAGCGCTTGGCCGCGCCGATGCCGTGAGCCGGATCGTCTTGCGCCGAGAGACGTAGCGCGTGCCAAAGCCCTCCAGCTTCTGGAGCGTCGCCGCAATCCGCTGCTCGGAAATCGCATCGACGATCTGCGCAACTGTGGGATTCAAGCGCGCTTCCGGTTGCTGGGCGAGCGTCACCGGTGGTGAACAGCAGGAGCAAACAGGCCATCGGTGGGCGGCGCTTCATGTTTGATCGATTGTAACGTGTTAGGCTTGTCTTCACCGTGAAACTTGTTGCCATAGCTCTCTTAGCACTCGCGTATGCGTCGTGGGCGCAGGCACCGGCACCGACAGCGAGTCCAAAAGCGCGTCTCATCATCGGCCTCGACAAAGTAAAACGGGACACTTCCGGGCTGCTGAGCGTTCAGAACGGCGCGCTCCGGTTTAAGGCTCAAAAAGCTGAGATCGAGACGCCGGTCTCTGCTATTGACGACATTTTTATCGGCGCGGAAACTACACAGAGCGGCGGTAAAACGGGACGAGTGGTGAAAACCGCGGCCATAGCTGCGCCCTTTTGAAAGCGGGAAAGCTCTTACGATTATGATGCGCACCAAGGTGGACATACTTACGGTCGCATTTCATGACTCGGACGGCGCCATGCATGGCGCGATCTTCGCGCTTCCGAAAGGCCAAGCCGAACCCATGCGCGCGCAACTCATCCAGGCGGGCGCCCACGCCAGCCCAGCGGCAACAGACGTCAGCGAGAGGAGCAAACCGTGATTCGCGGCGCAATTCTTGTCCTGAGCTTCTGTTCGGTGGCCGCTGTTGCTTCGGCTCAATCCGCCCCGGCGCCCAAACACTCCGCATCGGCAATTCAAATCGCGCTGGTGGAAGCTGGCGACGTCCCGATTCCCGCCGAGTTCCGCTATGCAGTTTATGAGCGCCTGGTGGAGCAAGTCCGTGATTCCGGCGCCTTCCAACGGGTGTATCGCATGGGAGATCGCTCCGCCGACGGCATCCCCGATCTAGTGACGCTCCACACAAAAGTGGACACGTTCAAGGAGGGCAGCCAGACCGAGCGCGAGTTGGTTACCGTGCTAGGCGCCACGAAAGTGGACATCACCGCGTCTGTGACGGCCCGCGACGGCAGCTCGCTCATGGATCAAAAAATAACGGGACGCGTGCGATTCTTCGGCGAAAACCTGGGCGTCACGAACGATCTCGCCAAACGAATTACGAAATTATTGCGACAGTCGTTTTAGGGCCGGCCGCCTTTGGTCGCGCAATCCCAGTGCTCGTCGGCCTTGCCGTCCACGAAGCGCCAGGTGTCGAACCAGGTGGTGGTGTACGCCTCGTTCGTCTTGGGATCCTTCACCTCACGCACTGTACCTACTGTCACGTAATCGCCTTCGGCGTTAACGAACGTTACCTTGGCCCCCAGGTGTTCGGGGACGGGCGTCGGCTTCGCGTTGCGAAAAGAACGCCACCACGCCGGCACGGCCCGACTTCGCGTTGGGATTGTGCTGAATATATTTCTCAGTGAGCCATTTGTCAGCCTCGTCCCAGTGATTCGCTTCGAGCAGATCTTTTTCGATATGGTAGGCGGCCTGTTTGTTACGGTCGAGCTTCTTATCTTTGCTGTGGAACAAAGCTTCGACGTCGGGGGCGGCAACCACGGGTTCCTGCGCGCTCAAGGGCGCGGAGACCACTATCGCGGCAAACAAGGCAGCCAAAGTGAATTGAATTTTCATGGGTACTATGTTTAGTCATCTCGCCCCGGTTGTCAATGCCGGATCGAAGCCAGATGGAAGTCGCGGGCGGCGAGAGGTGACGTACACTGCTTTTTGGAGGGTCGCAAATGTTGCTCGATCTTCTCGACGAGGCATTCGACAAAAAGTCGTGGCATGGGCCGAATCTGCGCGGGTCCAGCGATGCGTA
>CAWEWX010000078.1:0-13132 GCA_963812655.1 uncultured delta proteobacterium
CGGGGCTCAGCTTGACGTTGCTGAACTGGTCGGAGGCGCCCGCCATCGCCTTGGCGAAGGAAACGTAGCCCTTGGCCTCCACCTCTTCGGGCTTGCCGCCCACCACCAAGAGCTTGGTGGGAAACTCGAATTCGTGGGCCCCGGCTTCCACCGCGGCCATCAGGGGAAAGCTCACCGCAAAAACCTTGAATTCGGCGTTGTTCAAGACGAAGGTGACCTCTTCCTTGGCCCACAGGGGCGACACCGGCACCGGGATGGCGCCGCACTTCTCGATCCCGAAATTGATGGCGATGGCCTCCGGGGTGTTGGTAAGACGGATGCCTACCCGGTCCTGGGGCTCGACCCCCAGCTTGGTGAGGACGTTGGCGAACTTGTTGGCCATGGCCAGCAATTCCTTGAAACTGATCTTCTGGTCGCCGAAAAGGACGGCGGCCTGCTCGCCCCGGCCTTCCTTCACGTGCCGGTCCAGAAATTCTTCCGCAATGTTCCACTGTCCCGAGGCGTACTTCTTGAATTCCTCAGGTGCGGTATAGTGGGCCCAGAGTTCCTTAGGTGGCAGATAATCCGCAGGAATTTTACCCATATTACTGCTTCCTCCTTAAGATAATTTGATTCTAAATTCGGCTTTTTGATAATTCCCGAGGCAGGACTATGTGAAGCATATTACAAAGTCCTGGCCCGGTGTCAAGAAATTTATGACATCATACCCGCCGGGTTGCTTTCCTTCAGCTTTTCGGCGCATCACCCTCCCGGAGGGAAATACCGCAAGTCCTCTGAGAAATTGGAGTAAATCTGCTATACTGGATTTAGAGGAAGGCTCCTGAAGGCGCTTTGCCTTTCGAAACTCGAAACTGGGCGACCCAGCGGGTCGCCCCTACAACTCAAAACTCGAAACTCAGGGCGGACATATGCGTCCGCCCCTACAACTCGAAACTCGATGCCTTCTGTGGCTCTCATCGGACCGGAGCTCTACCCCATCCCGCCCATCCGGGGCGGCGCCGCCGAGCTGTTCATTGAGAAGGTGGCGGCCCGCTTTCAGAGCTGGCGCCCGCTGGTCATCGGGGTATCGGACCCGGAGTTGCCCGCCCGGGAGGTGCGCCAGGGAGTGGAATATTTCCGCATCCCTTTGCAGGGCTGGCGCAAGTGGCTCTACTGCCGCGACCGCCGGCATTTTCCCCTGTATGACCGGCAGGTGGCCCGGCTGCTGGCCCTGCTTAAACCGGATTTGCTCCATGTGCACAACCGCCCCCTGTTGGCCTGCCAGCTAAAACGGCGGCTCGGCCCCGGGATTCCGGTGATCCTCCACATGCACAACCTCAACGACTCCCTGGGGAAACGGGAGAAACCCCGGCCCGGGGAAGTGATCCCCCTGGAGGGCTTCATCGCCTGCAGCCGATTCGTACTGGAGCGGGAAAGCGCCAGGTTGGGCGCCGGGGCTCCCATCCGGCGGGTGGTTTATAACGGGGTGGAAGTGGCGGCCTTCACCTGCCGCTGGCAGGACGAGGCCGCGGTGCGCCGGGCGCGGCAACCTTACGGGCTCACCGGGGAGCCCACCGTCCTGTTCGCCGGCAAACTCCGGGAAAGCAAAGGGGTACAGGTGCTGCTGGCGGCCATGGAGCGCGTCTGGCAGAGCCTGCCCCAGGCGGCCCTGGTCCTGGCGGGGGGCACGGAATACGGCCAGGGGCGCACCCTGCGGCAGACCCCCTTTCTGAAGGAGTTGCGCCGGCAGCTGGCCCGGGCCGCGGGCCGCGTGGTGCTCACCGGCTTCCTCCCATATCCTGAAATGCCCCGGGCCTATCTCTTGGGGGACGTCTTCGTAGGCCCCTCCCAGATAGAGGAGGGCCTGGGCCTGGTCTTCCTGGAGGCGGCGGCCGCGGGGCTGCCCATCATCGCCACCGCCAGGGGCGGCATTCCCGAGGTGGTACAAGACCGGGGCAACGGCCTGTTGCTTCAGCGCCACGACGACCCCGGGGAGCTGGCGGAAAAGATCCTTGAGTTACTTCGAGATCGGGAGTTGAGCCAACGCTTGGGGCGCCAGGGCCGGGAATGGGTGTCGAGCAACTTTTCCTGGGAGCGCACCACCCACTGCCTGGAGCAGGTGTACGCCGAAGTCAGTGGCCGGGGATCAGGCGCCGGAGGTTAACCTTGAACTTTGAACCTTGAACCTTGAACTTTGAACTTTGAACTTTGAACCATGTGGCATAAGATTTTATTGACCCTGAGCCGCCAATATCTGCGGCGCCGGCTGGCCCGGCGGCCACCCCGGCCTCTTACGGACCTGCAGCCGGAATTTTTTGCCGGGGTCCGGCGGGTGCTGCTCATCAGCGCCACCGCCCTGGGGGACACCCTGTTCTCCACCCCGGCCATCCGGGCCCTGAAGGAGCGTTTTCCGGCCTGGGAGCTGGAAGTCCTGGGCCACCGGGTCTTTGGGACGCTGCTGGCCCATAACCCCCACCTGGCCCGGCTCTATGCCTACCCCGGCCGGCGCCGCCAGCTTCTCCGGTTGATCCGGGAACTGCGGGGCCGGCGCTACGACCTGGTCATCATCTTGCACGGCAACGACCCCGAGGCCACCCTGGTGGCGCATCTGACCGGCAGCCCCTTTATCATCGGCTCCGCGGCCAGCCCCCTGTCCTTTGCCTATGCCGCCCGGGTGCCCCAGCCCGCGGACCCCTTTACCCACGCCATCGAGCGGCGCCTGGATTACGTGCGTCTCCTGGGCGCTGATACTCCCAACCACCGCATGGACCTCGGCCTGGCGCCGGAGGAGGCGGCCGAGGCCCAGGCCATCTTATCCGGGCATTTCGGGGAGGTCCCTCCCCTGCTGTTGGCCCTGCACCCCACCGGCTCCGACCCTTACAAATGGTGGCCGGCGGACTCATTCGCGGCATTGGGGAATTTTCTCTCTGAACGCTACCGGGCGCCCCTGCTGATTATCAGCGGCGCCAAGGACCGCAGCCAGGCCGAGGCCATCGCGGCCCGCATCCAGGGCCCCAGTCTGGTGACCGGGGGGCGTTTTCCCTTGCTGACGGTGGCCGCCCTGCTGCGCCGCTGCCGCCTCCTGGTGGCCAACGACAGCGGCCCCCTGCACCTGGGGCTGGCCTTGGGGGTACCCAGCATCGCCCTCATCGGCGCCGACCACCCCGCCCGGGTGGGGCCGCATCAGGTGGAATGGGGCGTCTCTCTGCACAAACGGCCAGAGGTTTGCCCGCTGGAACCGTGCCTGTTGAAGAAGTGCCTGGATAACCGCTGCCTGTCGGCCATCGAGGTCTCTGCGGTGGTAACGCTGATTAAAGAATGGTGGGAGCCGCGGTTTTACTTAAGCAAAACCATGGCGGTCCCCTAGGATGAGCCTCCGGCAGCAGAGGTCTCTCGCCTGGCAGCAGGAAGTGGGGATTAGATAGGAGACCCGCCAGGATTTCTGTACTTTCCACACCGGCCATCGGATGGGGAATTTTTCCCGTTAAACAATTTCCTTGACAAAACTCAGCAATTGGCAAATTAATGACTACTTAAATCGATTAATTCACCAAGAACCCGGGAAAACCGGCAAAAGCCGAGGAAAGTGGAGGGGAAAGCCGTGGGAGACAAAGGTAAGAAGGATAAGGGTAAGAAAGAGGCCAAAAAGGCCAAGAAAGGCGCGAAAAAAGGTGTCAAAAAGGAGAAGGATATCAAGAAGTAATGCGAATAATTAACTTGATTTTATCATGAGGCTCTGCAGTTTCGCCTCCCGTTTCCAACCTTGGTCGGCCTGGCGCCTCTTCCCGCACCAGGCCGATTTTTAAGAGCGCCCCTCACCTGGGGAGCTGCACTCTCTGGTCTGAAGGTTTAACCCGCATCCTTCCCCAGGGTTCGACTTTTCTCACCTCGAGTTCCTTAATTCACCCTACCCCAAAACCCGAAAAAAACCGATCCGGGACACCGCGAAAGGATAACGGTGGCGGCCGGTCAATCCGTAAAATTTCTTTAAGCCGATATTGATTTTCTAAAGATAATGATTACAAATAAGGGCGCTCGACCAACCGCGCCTGGAGAAACTTGGTGGCAGATCCTCTAAACCGTCTGGAACAAATAATTAAGGCGCTCAAGGATAAAGGGTACCGGCTCACTCCCCAACGGCTGGCCATGCTGAAGATCATTGCGGCGAGCACAAGACACCCTAATGCAGAACAGATTTACGAACAGATGAAAGCCGGTTTTCCCACCACCAGCCTGGCCACCATCTATAAGACCTTGACCCTGCTCAAGGATCTGGGCGAGGTCTTGGAGCTTAATTTTGCTGCCGTGGGCAGCCATTACGATGGCAATAAACCCTACCCGCATCCCCATGTCATCTGTACCCAATGTGGCCAAATCCTGGATCCCGAGTCGGTAGCCGTGGCGGAGATCTCTCAAGAAATGGCGCGGCAGACCGGCTATCAGATCACCCATCACCAGCTAAACTTTTTCGGCCTTTGCCCCAGGTGCCAGAAGCAAGGGCAAGCGGTTGAAACCAAGGAGAAAGAAAATGGCCAAGGATAAAAAGACTCTGACCACGGCTTTTGGGATCCCCGTGCCCGACGATCAGAACAGCCTGACCGCCGGCGAGCGCGGGCCGGTGCTCATGCAAGACGTTCATCTTTTGGAGAAACTGGGGCACTTTGACCGCGAGCGCATCCCGGAGAGGGTGGTTCATGCTAAAGGTGCGGGCGCGGGTGGTTACTTTGAGGTTACCGCGGATGTGACCAAATACACCAAAGCCAAATTTCTCTCGGAAATTGGTAAGCGCACTGAGGTCTTCGCGCGGTTTTCCACCGTAGGCGGGGAGAAGGGCTCGCCCGACGCAGCCCGCGACCCCCGCGGGTTTGCCCTAAAGTTCTATACGGAAGAGGGGAACTATGACTTAGTGGGCAATAATACCCCGGTTTTCTTCATACGGGACCCACTGAAGTTCGCAGATTTCATCCATACCCAGAAACGGCACCCGGCTACCAATTGTAAGGACCCGGACATGTTCTGGGATTTTCTCTCCCTGACCCCGGAGTCCATCCATCAGGTCACCATCCTCTTCTCCGACCGGGGCACGCCGGCCTCCTTCCGTCAGATGAACGGTTACAGCAGCCATACCTACAAGTGGTATAACGCCAAAGGTGAGTACTTCTGGGTGCAATACCATTTCAAGACCGATCAGGGCATCAAGAACCTTACCCGGGAGGAGGCCGGCAGAATCAGCGGCCAAGACCCGGACCATGCTACGCGGGACCTCTATGAAGCCATCAAACGCGGCGATTACCCCTCCTGGACCCTGGAGATGCAAATCCTGACCCCGGAACAGGCCAAAGATTTTCGTTGGGACATCCTCGATATCACCAAGGTATGGCCGCATGGAGAGGTTCCCCCCATCAAGATCGGCAAGATGGTGCTGAACCGCAACCCGGTCAATTACTTCGCCGAGGTGGAGCAGGCCGCTTTTTGTCCCGGGAATTTAGTGCCGGGCATAGCCGCCTCGCCTGATAAGATGCTGCAGGCCAGGCTGTTCTCGTACCACGACACTCACATTCACCGGCTGGGCCCCAATTATCATTTGCTGCCGGTGAACGCTCCCAAGTTTGCCCCTGAAAATAGCTACCAGCGTGACGGCTTTATGCGTTTTGACGCCAATGGCGCCGGCGGCCCCAATTACTGGCCCAACAGCTTCGGTGGTCCCGAACCGGACCCGGCTGCAGCTGAGCCGCCATTTGAGGTTTCCGGGCCGGCCAAGCGTTCTCCCTTCAGTTTCCCCAACGACGATTTTGTGCAACCCGGCAACCTCTACCGCAAAGTCATGACCGATCAGGACCGCAAAAACCTGATAGGCAATATTGTCGATCATCTGGGCGGCGCGCAAAAACGCATCCAACTCCGGCAGACCGCGTTATTCTTCAAGGCTGACCCTGATTACGGCCGGCGCGTCGCCGCAGGGCTGGGGTTAGAGGCAGGAGAAGTGGAACGCCTGGCCAAAATGTCCCAGGAAGAACGAGCCAAAGCCACCTCCTGAACCGGAATTCCAATTGCTGGTCCGCCAGGAGGGCTGAAGATGAAGCCAGGAGCGTAATTGTTAAGGTAGCCGCTCCTGGCTTTCTTCTTGTTGATGGCCGTCACGGTCAGCCCCCCTAAGGTCTATGGTCCCCGGACCAATGACCTGGTTCGGCAACTGCGCCAGCGCCGCATCAGCCAGGCCATCCTCGCCGGGATGCTGGCAAACAGGTGCGCCAGGCAACCAGGCCTTACCCGGCAAAGAGCCTTGACAGGAGAAATGGCCATCACTACCTTTTCTAGTAAAGGACCTGCCCATGTAAAATGGGTGCAAATACAATGTGTTATCGTTAGGAGAACCCCATGTCGAACCACTTCACTGGATTGAACCTCGGTCCTCCCGAAGGAGATACTCGACTCGACCTCACCGATCTCTACGCCTTCCAAGTACCCACGGACGCTTCGAGGACCGTGCTGATCCTCAACTGTAACTCGTTCGCCAAGGCCGCGGCGTTCCACCCCGACGCCGTGTACCGGATCAACATCGACAACAATGGCGACCTCGAGACCGAGGTCGCACTAAGCCTGGTATTCTCCCAGCCGCGAGACGGCCGGCAGCGCGCTACCGTCTACCTGGCAACCGGCTCCGAAGCGCGCCAGGCTGAGCCCGCCGGGGAGCCGATCTTCAAGGACGTCGAGGTGTCGTTCGGTCCCCAACCGCACATCCATACGTCGGGCCCCTACACGTGCTTCCTCGGACTGCGCAGCGACGCCTTCTTCATCGACTTCGCGGGCATCTTGAACATATTCGACTACAAGGGCGGAAAGAATTTCACCGGCTTCGAAGGAGTTCCGGACCCGAGCCGCTGGACCGGCAAAGACCTGTTTGCGAACTATAACGTGTTCAGCATGGCGTTTGATCTGCCGACGCGCCTTCTCGGCGCCCACCCCGCGGTGCGCATCTGGGGGCGGGTCAGCATCCGCCGCGGCGGCCAGCTTGTTCCAGTGGATCGCTCCGGCAACCCGACCTTTGTGAACTTCTTCTTCACCGACGAGATCAAACCGGAATTCAACCGGAGCGAGCCGGCTCAAGACCGGGAGCGCTTCCTCGACCAGATGATTCACACACTAGGGCACGTCGGGGGCTACTCCAGCACAGAGGCCAGGGCCTTGATTGATGCCGAGGGAGTCCTGCCCGACATGCTGAGCTTTGACCCCGCCAAGCCCGGCGGGTATCCAAACGGCCGCCTGCTCACCGACCACATTGTGGCGCACCGCCTGGCTATGCTCTCCAAGGGCAAGATTCCGCCCGACGGGCTCAGGCCGCACACTGACCTCCTCACGGGGTTCCCATACCTCGGCACACCGCACGCGCACCCCGATCCGCCCCCCGCGTAAGGGGGCTGGTGGTCCGTGCCTGGGTTGCCCGGCCTCGCGGCGGGGCAACCCAGGACCCCCGTCGAAGCGCTCGACCTAGACCATCTGCCGGAACATCTCATCGTCCCGGGTGGCGGCGAAGTAGCTCGCGGCATTGGCCGAAACGGCAGCAAACGCGTGGGCAAAGCCGTGCTGATCGGCGCGGTGCTGCCGCTGATGCGGCGCCTTCAGTCTTTCCGGATCGATCCGGGGAAGGCCTCAGAGAAAGGAGATTAATAATGATAACAGGATATGCCGCAACCGAACCTAAGGGAGCGCTGAAACCGTTCGCCTATGACCCCGGCCCCCTGGGAGACGCCCAGGTTGAGATCAAAGTCGAGTATTGCGGGTTATGCCACAGCGATCTCAGTATGTTGGACAACGAGTGGGGAACCAGCCAATATCCTTTGATTGCCGGACACGAGATTATCGGCACGGTCGCGGCCCTGGGCCCTCACGCCCAGGGGTTAACGGTGGGGCAACGGGCCGGTCTGGGATGGTTTGCCGACTCCTGTCTGACCTGCGAATGGTGTAAATCCGGGAATCATCATCTATGCGCCTCCACGGTGGGGACCATAGTCGGCCACCATGGGGGCTTTGCCGACCGGGTCCGGGCCAACGCGGCCTGGGTCATTCCTCTGCCTGATCAGCTCGATTCCCAAACCGCCGCTCCCCTCATGTGTGGCGGCATAACCGTATTCAATCCGTTGCTGCTGTGGCAGGTGAAGCCCACGGCCCGGGTGGGAGTAGTCGGCATTGGGGGACTTGGCCATATGGCCTTGAAATTTGCCCATGCCTGGGGCTGCGAGGTGACGGCGTTCTCCAGCAGCCCGGAAAAAGAGGCTGAAGCCAGGGGGTTCGGCGCCGATCACTTCATCAACTCCCGTGATCCCGAGGCTATAAGAAGGGCGGCGGGCTCTTTGGATTTTATCCTGTCAACCGTGAATGTGCCTTTGGATTGGGAGGCTTATATTGAGGCCTTGCGCCCCCAAGGCCATCTTCACCTGGTGGGGGTGGTGACGCAGCCGATTTCAGTGCCGCTTTTTCCTCTGCTGGTTGGCCAGAAATCCCTCTCCGCCAGTCCGACGGGCAGTCCGGCGGCCATCGCCACCATGCTGCACTTTGCGGCCCGGCGCCACATTCAGCCCACCGTGGAGACCTATCGGTTTAGTGAAATTAATGATGCCCTGGAGAAATTACGGCATGGCAAACCGAGGTACAGGATAGTCTTAAAACCATGAAGCTCCGGTTCGCTTTATCTGGCAGGGCTTTCCGCCTCGAGTGGCGCCACGATGGTCAAGACCGGACAGACGGCCTGGCGCACCACTTTTTCGGTTACGGACCCAAAGACCAGGCGCTGCCAGCCCGCCAGCCCGTGGGAGGCAATGACGATGAGGTCCACGCGCTCCTGATGGGCTATCCGGAGGATTTCCGGAGCTGCTTCTCCGGTGGACACCATGGTCCGGGTCCCCACTTTATGATGTGACACCAGGTCCTTGAGCATTTGCTCCGCCTTGATCGCCAGTTCTTGCTGGAACAAGGGCACGTCAAAATGGAAGTCCGCTTCCGGGTCGGGGAACGAATGGGGGACCGGCAACGGCGGAATGACATGCGCCACGATTAATGCCGCCGCAAAATGCCGGGCCAGTTCCTCGGCGTGTTTCAATGCAGTGAAAGCCGGCTCACTGAAATCGGTGGGACACAGAATTCTTTTAAAGGGCAACATTAACCGCACATCTCCCTTCGATTATTTACCGATTTTTAACTTAACCACCATCTTCGGGAGTTGCAAGCGCGGCCGGCCGATAATCATCTCAGCAAGCAGGCTAAAGCCTGCGGCTAGCGCTTAATTCTTCGTAAATCTCATTGATCTCCCGGCCCAGGCGCTCCAGGGAATAATGGGCTTCCACCTCGGCGCGGGCTTGCTCCCCCAGCCTCCTGGCGAAATCCGGGTCCGCCAGCAGGCGGTCCAGGGCCCGGGCCAGGGCCTCGGGGTCCCGGGGCGGGATGAGCAGGCCGTTGACTTCGTCCGTCACCACTTCCGGGAGGCCGCCCACCGCGGTGGCGATCACCGGCAGGCCCGCGGCCATGGCCTCCAGCAGGGCCAGCGACACCCCTTCGCTGTGGCTGGGCAGCACCAGGATATCCAGGGCGGCCAGCAGGTCCGGGACATCCCGGCGCTGGCCCAGGAAGTTAACCCGCGGCCCCAAGCCCAGCTCCGCCGCCAATTGCCGCAGCTCCGCCTCCCGCCGGCCGCCGCCGATGATCAGGGCCTCCAGGGGATAGCGGTCTGTTAACCCGGCCAGGGCGGTGAACAATTCCCGATGCCCCTTGCCCCAATGGTCCAGCCGGGCCACCAGACCAACCACCCGGGCTTCCTCAGTGATCCGCAATTCCCGGCGCACTTCGGCCCGGGGCCGGTGTGCCTGAATACGAGCCAGGTCGATGCCGTTGGCCACCACCCTTACCTTCGCCGGGTCCAGGGCGCATTGCTCGATCAGGTAGTCCCGCACTCCCGTGGAAACCGCCAGGCTCAGGGTGGTGAACCGCCCCAGGAGGCGGCAGATCAGCCGGCGTTTGCGGCTGAAGCGGGTGAAGCCGTGCCAGTGGTCGACGATCAGGGGCACCCGCATCAGGGCCGCAGCCAGACGGGCGTAATTGCCCGGCACGTAGCTGTTGGTGTGGAGCACTTGGATGCGGTAGCGCCGCAACACCCGGCAGAGGCTCAGGAAAAAACGGAGCCAGACCCAGCCGTTGAGCCCGGGCAGATTAAAATTGATGGGGGTGAGCTGCGGCGGCAGAAGGTTTTCCCGGTCGGCAGTGAGCAGCCCGGCAAAGACCCGGTAGCGCTCCGGGTTCAGCCGGGCCGCGGCCGCCATCAGCACCATCTCGGCGCCCGCGGCCCGCTCCGGCTTGATGATGAAGAGGACATTGATCTTATCCAGGGGCTTCTTCCTCTCCATGATTAGGGGTCAGGCAGTAGTGTCCGACAAGGTTTTTGCTATGAGGCAAGCAAAGAATTGTTTGAACTTAGGCATGCCCACTAACTAATCAATTCATGGAATTTACAAGCTATTTCCCTCTCCCCCCAAGGGGGGAGAGGGCAGGGTGAGGGGGGGTATGGAACGGCCGATGAAGCCACCCCTCACCCTAACCCTCTCCCCTCGCAGGGGAGAGGGGATTTAGTTGCATCGGTATAATATGTTGATATCGCTGAAATTACAATGGGCTAGAGTTTAACTGCGAGATAGTGTAATCTTCTCCATGCAATTTTGTTGCCGGACATTACTGGGGGTCAGGGGGCCTTTAGGCCCCCAAAGAAAGCACATTGGCTTTTCGCAGCCGTCTGGTCATTTCTTCGACTGGGCCAGCGGCAGCAACTGCTCACTGATGATTTGCGCCGCTAGACGCGAACCGGCGGTATTAACATGAACCACATCGTACAGGTATTTTGCCTCCTGGGGAATCAAGCGGGCCAGATCAATGACCAGGACCCCGTTGCGGCGGCCCACCTGGACGGTGGCCTCATTAAGCTTATCGTAGATCTCCTTGAACTCCTGGGCGGAGATCTGGGAGCCGGACTCGAAGCCTTTCAGGGACTGGCGGATCTTCTCATCCGGGTCGGACTTGATGCGGTTGAACTGGGTCATCAACACCGGCGTGATTCTCCGCGCCCGGCAAATATTGATGAAGGTCTGCAGGTTCATCTGGAACTCATCCAGTATCCGGTCCGCATCGAAGACGATCTTCCTGCCCCGGACGTAGGCGAATTCATCCTCCGGGTCCCCGGCCTTCTTCCCGAAGATCTTCTTGCACAGGCTGCGGAAGGCCAGGTGCAGGTTGGGGATGTAGGTGTCCCGGGCCAGGGTGGAGATGGCCTTCATCCCGGTCAAATTCTTATAGAGCTGATAATCGATGATGGGACCCCGGGTGGGGTTGTTGCTCCAATAGGTCCGGTCGTAGATCAGGGACACCAGGTCGTTGATATCGTGCATCATCAACACCACGTCGGGCTTCAGGGGGATGAGCTTATTCAGCAGAATATCCAGGGAATGCAGGGAATTGTTGCCGCCCACCCCGGAGTTGTACGAGATGACCTTTTTGCCGCTGGCCTTCTCCAGGAGGTTTCCCACCAGATAGGGGTAGCGGTTCTCTTCCTCGACGTAGAGGCAGGCCACGGTGGAGCCTCCCAGGAAGACCAGGGTGAGGTCGGGGTCGGGGTAGCGGTTATAAGGCAGAATGAAGCCGTTGGCGTCGGTGCGGACCCGGTAGGCCTTCTTCACCAGGCTGTCGGACTCCCGCACGGACTTGTCCGTGGGAATGTCCACCACGTCCATGGAGGGCTGGAACTCCCGGAGGTTGATGTAGCGCCGCTCGGTGAACAGCACCTGTTTTTCGCTATGGTTGCGGTAGGCCAGGAACTTTTCGGCGGCCCAGGTGGCGGCCACCAGGAAGGTCAAGAAAATCAGGACCAGGGTCTTTTTGGAATTCTCTTCAAACCAATTTTTCTTGCTCTGCTCCGGGGAGGCGTCTGCCATATCGGTTCTCGTCTTGCCTGCCGTTCCCGCCGCGGGGCGCGTTCCCGGCCATTAGCGGCCTTTCCGGTAATTATACCAAATTCCGCCTCCTAAATAAGTTCAAAGTTTAAGGTTTAAGGTTATTGATTCGCGGTTTTTTTAACTTTGAACGTTGAACCTTGAACCTTGAACTCTCTGATCCGCCATCCGCCCCGGCTGGGGTGAATCACCCCCCGTTTGATACCGATTCCCCCAGGCGCAGGCGGATGGAGCCTGGCCTGCTCCTGGAGAGCGCCCTGGCAGACAGGCGTTTGCATGGAAAATCATGTGTAATATAAGTATGATAACTTTTAAATAGTTAAATGTTGCGATAATCGGAACATTTGGCACAAATTTAGCTTAATATCCTGTTGGACTAATATGCGGGAATTCCCGCGCCCTGGCTCCCCGCGAGCCTAAAAAACAGATGGAAGGAGGTGCTATCACTGTAAGGAGAAGCGTTTGACTGACTGAGATGATTCAATTTTTCCTAGAGGTAATCTTGACTCACCTGTTAAGGAAGGAGGAATTTGAATGTCCGATCTGAAGAAAGAGGTTCAAGAAGCACCGCTGCTTTGGCCTCTAACCCCGATTCCCACTTTCGAAGAAGTGTATGATCCCAAGATCTGCACCGAGGCGTCCCGGGAAATCTCCACCATCTTTGAGGGCTGGCTCCATCCCAAGCACGAGATGGCCAAACCCGAGGCCCTTGGGAAAGTCCGAGTGCTGGAGTGCGGCCACGGCGGCCTCCAGGTCAGCGCCATGTTCGGCGGTGGCTACCTGGGCGAACTGGGGGCCAACGTCATCATGGTGGAACCCCCCGGCGGCTCGCCCCTCCGCAAACTGACGGCCTTTGGGCGCAAACGTTACATGTTCAAGGACAACATCAACGGCGATCTGTGCGGCGGCACCTTCCTGCACGAGTGCCGCAACAAACAGTCCATCACCCTGGACCTCACCAAGGAAGAGGGCCGGGAAATCCTGAAAAAGCTGGTCGTCCATGTCGACGTGCTTATCGAGAACTATGCGCCCGGGCAGTTCGACGCCTGGGGCATCGGCTACCGCCAGCTCTCCAAGATCAACCCCCGCCTGGTCTATGTCTGGAACGGTGAAAAAGGACAGTGGGGTTCCCTGAAGGACAAGCCGGGTGAGATCTATCCCTCTTC
>CAWEWX010000079.1:0-33308 GCA_963812655.1 uncultured delta proteobacterium
GGCAATGCTAAGGTTGCATCTGTTCAGGATGGCTTAAGATTGTCGAGAAATCCACCTTACAGTCTGCAACGTAATCAGGTATGCGGAGGGCCGAGGCATTGATCTTGTTCTGCCATGATTGTGGCATATTTTTCAATAACCTGCGGACCTCTTCCACTTAGATTCTCATCCACAATTATACTTTTCGCTACCGCACAAACCTGCTTAAAGTCCTTTTCTCTCTTTTCCTTTCGGGTGGGAAGTGAGGCTATCAAAAGCTTATGCAACATAAAGGCGGGCATCGATGGTAAAGTGATTCGTCCAATATCTCGCAATGAAACTTCGACTTTATTATCTATGAGTAAGTTGAGATAAGGTAGGGAAATCGGTACAGTCGATAGTTCTTGAACTATTGGTTTTTCAGAGCCGCTGCCCTTTCTTAGTTGTAGAAATTCTACAATAAGACCATTGCCTTCATAAAAAATTGTGCCGTCCCCTCGAAATTCCTGCCTGAAACCAAGTTCCTTAAGCACGGATTCCAAATCGGCAGAAGGTCCTTTATACGGCAGGGGGATGGCAAAATCTACGTCCAAGGTTCGCAACGGAAACCATTCGACCCCGAAATGACTTTGATAAACTTTAAAGCAATAGCTCCCTACGAGTTCTATGCCTGCTTCAAAAAAGCCTAGCCTCTGCATCTCAGTCAAAAGCTTCCGCAACGGTTCCGTAAAATCCCTTAGCGCCTGTGCCATCTTTCCTGCCTTCAAAAGATTTAGGGCTTTCTTGGTAGAGCGCAATTCGCCAATCAGTCTCTGTCGATTTTTAATCTTTTCAGCCAGCCGTTGTACCGTCGGATCGTTCTCGCCACCCAGGTAAACATCCACTAACTTCCGGCCTTTTCTTTTATGCAGATATAAGAACCCTCCACCCCAGCCTTTTTTCCGCTTAATTGAGCCGACTGGAGAAATTAAAAGTTCCCCGACCAGCCTCGCCTGATAATCGAGGTAATAATCCCGGCTTTCGTCCAATATTTGATCGATGACCACGGCTCAAGCCTTTCAAAATGACTATACCCCACAAATCAGCAAATATGCTAAGGTTGCCCGGACAAACCTTTTTAAAGTGGCTGTACCCCACAAATCGCAAAAAATCAAGTTTGTGGGGTATATGTTTAATCCGATGTACGCCACAAATCGCAAAAAATAGACTTTGTGGGCAGTCATGCAGGACGAAACATTGGCCCCCGTCCGGCCGGTTGGCTTAATGTCCTAACCCCAGCCCCCAAAAAAAAGCCGGCCCTGCCTGGGGCCGGCTTCCGGTTAACGGCGCGGCTAACAAAAAAACCGCCGCCTAAAAGCCCCGGCCCGACATGCGGGCATAGAGCATGGCCACGGTGCGGTACACCATATGGGCCATCTTGGTGTAAGGGGCGTAAAAGAACAGGAAGAACACCGAGACCAGGTGCAGAAAGTAGGTGGGATAGGCCAGGATGTGGAGATGCATCAGCCGGAACAGCCAGGAGAGCAAGCCGCTGGCCCCCACGGCAAAGATCACATAGACCAACAGCCAGTCATAGAAGCCGCCATAGCCCGCCTTCTCGGCGTTGGCCTGGCGCTCCTGGATGATGTTATAGATTCCGTAGAGCAGGCCCGCGGTGCCGAGGATGGCCAGCAGCTTGATGGGCTCATAGATGGCGTAGGGGGATTCATGATGAAAGACCCACTCGTTCAGGAAGCCCCAACTGGTGACGATGGCCAGGAAGATGAAGCCCAAGAACAGGAACAGGTGATTGGTGGAGCGGCTATAGGTGGTTTCGCACAGCCGGAAGCGGTTGTGCATCACGATATCCTTGAGGGTTGCCACCAGGTCGCCCACCAGCTTCCCTTCCACCCGGACCTTCCAGGGGTTGCTGCTATTCAGATCCCCCCAGTAACGCAGGACACCCCGGCCCAATACCACCACCGCAAAGAAGAACGCGGGGACAAAGAGGAAGTCCACCATCAGGGTGGGGAACAGCTTGTGGTAGGCAATGGGGCCTGCGGGCAGGTGCAGATGGCCGATAGCTCCCAGGGCCGCCAGCAGCAGCGCCACCGGGAAGGCGAGGAGCATCGGGAGATAACGGGAGTCGCCCACCATCTTGGCCAACACTTTGGGGGCGCTGTATTCCTCGATGCACAGTTTCCGGAGGGCGTTCATCACTTCGCCGGGTTTGGCCCCCCGGGGGCAGTAAACGGTGCAATCGCTGCACTGATGGCACAGCCAGATATCCGGGTCTTGCACCACCTCTTTCAGGCCCCATTGGGCCTGGAGCATCTCTTTGCGGGGAAAGGGCTTGCTATCCGGAGTGGGATTACAGACCACCGAACAGGTGTCGCACTGATAGCATTTCTTTACCGTGTCCCCCCCGGCGGCGATGACCCGGTTGACGAATTGCAGGTCCGGCTTGATAACAGTTTCGCCTGCCATGGATCAGACCTCCTAAAATTCCTTGAAGGGGTTGGGGCCGATCTCCAAAATCCGCTTGACGAAATCATTGACGATTTCCGGCAGCTTATCGAAATCGGAGTGGGCTATCTGGTATTGCTGCACCCGGTCGGATTCCAGTCCCAGCTTGTCCAGGGTTTCGGAAAGCTTGCCCAGGCGGTAGTCGCAGAGCTCGCTGCCCTTGGCGAAGTGGCACTGGTAATCGTCCCCGAATTTGCAACCCAGGAGGATCATGCCGTCGATACCCCGGGACAGGGCATCCGAGACCCAGACCATATTAAAGGACCCCAGACAGCGCAGCGGGATGAAGCGGACCCGCGGGTCCAGCCTAAGCTTGTGCAAGCCCACCGCGTCCAGGGCCGGCATGGCGTCGTTCTCGCAGATCAGGCCGATGATCCGGAAAGGCGCGTCTTCCGCCTCTTCATCCTCGAGTTCCGGCACGTCCAGGGACTTGACCATGGAACCGATGATATCGACGCTGTAGTCCTTGAAGGAGACGATGCGCTCGGGGCAGGACCCCATGCAGGTGGAGCAGCGGCGGCAGCGGTTGATCTTAAAGAACGGGGTGCCTTTTTCATCCTCTTCGATGGCGCCGAAGGGGCATTCCTCGGTGCAACGCTTGCACG
The DNA here is from genome assembly GCA_963812655.1 of uncultured delta proteobacterium. Taxonomy (GTDB): domain Bacteria; phylum Desulfobacterota; class Desulfobaccia; order Desulfobaccales; family 0-14-0-80-60-11; genus JAPLJC01. Next base: position 3,090 of record CAWEWX010000079.1, read on the forward strand.
AGGTGCAGCGCTGCATGAAGGGGTCCGGGAAGGTTTCGTCCCAGGCCCGGGGGTGCACCGCCATGCCCGCGGCCACGTGCTCCACTGCCTGGATGGCCTTGCAGGCCGCTCCCACGCCGTCGTTCATCGCCATGGGAATGGTCATGGCCTGATGGACCGCGCCCGCGGCATAGACCCCGGTACGCCGGGTCTCATAGGGGAAGCAGATGAAGTTGGAGTCGGCAAAGCCGTTGTAGGGCTCGATCTCCGGCAACCCCGGGCCCTGGCGGTAGCCGAGGTTGAGCACCGGCTCATCATTGGTGACCGGCACCAGGCCGGTGGCCAGGACCACCAGGTCGGCTTCGAAGACCACGTTGTCGCCCAGGAGGGTGTCCTTGGCGGCAATTTGCAGCCTGCCGTCGCCGGCCAGGGTAACGCCCTCGATCTCGGCCTTGGTCAGCATGACGCCGGGATCGGACTGAGCTTCTTTATAAAAGAGCTCGGTCTGGCCCGGGGTGCGGATGTCCTTGTAGAGGATATAGGCCAGGGCGTTGGGGTTCTGCTGGCGGACATAGAGGGCCTGCTTCAGGGAGGCCAGACAGCAGAAGTCGGAACAGTAGGGCAGATGTTCCGGGTCCCGGGAACCGGCGCACTGGATGAAGGCCACGGTGTTGGCCGGCTTGCCGTCGGAGGGCCGCACGATCTTGCCCTGCCTGGCCAGTTCCTCCATCTCCAGGTTGGTGATCACGTCCTTGGAGAGGCCGTATCCCAGCTTGGTAAGCTTGGTGGCGTCGTAGGGCCGCCAGCCGGCCGCGAGCACCACCGCGCCCACCCGGAAGGTCTCTTCGCTGCCGTTGACCGTGAGGGTGGTATCCAGTAGACCCGGCTGCCCGTCGATCTTCTCGATCTGGGCGTTGGTGAAGACCCGGATCTTGGGATGGCCCTGGACCTCTTTGATCTTCTTGAAGACCGTAGGCTCCTGCAAGGTGGTGAAGGGATAGCTGGAAGGAGTCTGCCGGTGCAGCTTGGCGCCATAGCCGCCCAACTCCGCCTGCTTTTCCACCAGCACCACGTCATAGCCGTTATTGGCGGCTTCCAGGGCAGCGCTCAGACCGGCGGCGCCGCCGCCGATGACCAGGATGGTCTTGTCGCATTCGCTCTGGTAAGGCTCCGGCAATTCCGACTTTTTCACCCTGGCGCAGTACATCCGCAAGTAGTCCTCGGCCAGGTTCTGGGTTTCCTCGATATTGGGTTCCTGGGTCCAGGCCACCAGCTCCCGGATATTGCAGCGCTCCACCAGGACGCCGGGGAAATCGAGCTCCTCGTATTTCACCCGGGGCGAGCAGGCGGCGATGACCAGGGAGTTGATGCCCTCGCCTTCCGGCTTGATATCTTCCAGGACCATGGCCCGGGCCTCGGGGGAGCACAGGATATCATGCTCTTTGATGAACTGGATCTTGCCCTCTTTCTTGATAACCTTGGCCAGGCTCTCAAAATTGATGGCGTCGCCGATGCCGCAGCCCTTACACAAATAGACACCGTATTTTTTATCCATTTATGACCTCCTGCCCAGGGCGATGAGACTCTTAAGCGCGGCCCCGGTGCCGTCCTGCACCGACTTGGTCACATCCAGGGGGCCCTTTAAAGTGCCCACGGCATAGACACCCGGCGGCAGGAGCTCCTCGATGATGAAGCCGTCGGGGGTGTAGGAGATTGGCAGGGGGCAGGGGGAGGACTTGGTAGAGGGCACCATGCCCGCCGCCAGCACCACCATATCGAAGGTCTGGGACTGTTTGTCGCCCGTCGCGGTGTTTTCCGCCACCACCACCACGTCGCCGGTCCCGGGGGCCTGGGTGATCTTGGCCACCTTGCCCCGGATGAGATGGACCGCAGCGTCGTCCCGCACCTTCCAAAAAAACTGCTCATAGCGGCCCGGCGTGCGAATATCGATGTAAAAGATATAAACTTCGGTCTCCGGGTCTTTCTCCCGGAGATAAGTGGCCTGCTTCAGGGAGGCCATGCAGCAGATGTAGGAACAATAGGGGAGGTGGTTCTCATCCCGGGAACCGGCGCATTGGACAAAGGCCACCTTTTTGGGGGCCTTCTGGTCCGAAGGGCGGAGGATCAACCCGCCGGTGGGGCCGTTGGAGGCCGCCAGGCGCTCCATCTGCATGTTGGTGATGACGTTGGCCACCTGGCCGAACCCCAGGTTGTCAATCTTGGCGGCATCGTACAGTTCCCAGCCGCTGGCCAGGATGATGGCCCCCACCTGGAACTTCAGGGTCTGGGGCAACATGTCCAGCTCGATGGCTTCGTACTTGCATGCCTCCAGGCACTTCCGGCCGCAGTCGCCGCGGCATACCGCGGCATCGATGACGTATTTCTGGGGAAAGGCGAAATCAAAGGGGATGTAGGCTGCCTTGGTCTTGTCCAGACCATAGTTGAAATCGTTAACCCGCCAGGCGGTGCAGGCCTGGGCGCAGGCATCGCACGCCACGCAGCGGTCATTGACATAGCGCGGCGCCACCTGCACGGTGACCTCGAACGAGCCCGCCGTGCCGCTGATCTGGGTGACTTCCGCCATGGTCAAGAAACGGATGTTGGGATTTTCCCTGATCCGCCGGAAGTTAATCTCTAAACCGCAGGTGGGCGGGCAAAGCTTGGGAAAATAGCGGTGGAGTTGAGCTACCCTGCCGCCCAGGTAGGGGGCCTTCTCGGTGATGATCGCCTCCGACCCGGCTTCCGCGGCCTCCAGGGCCGCGGCGAGGCCGCTCATGCCTCCCCCGATGACCAGAATCTTGCGATTTTCGGCGTTCACACAAGTCCTCCTTCAGGACATTTCGCGAGCCGGAGCTTCGGCCTCATGGAAAATTCCGGCCCAGCCCCGTAAACGCGCTACCCCACTAATATAACATTGTGAATAGAGGTGCAAGCGAATTTTGCCTGGGCCGGGGCGGGAATTTCGAACCTCCCCCTAAAAAAATGGCCGTGCCTGGGCTGAGGCCACGGCCGGAGAGACGGCGCCCGGGGCCCCGGCAGGACGGGGGCCCCGAGGACGCCTCAGAGGTTGCTTACTTCACCAGTTGCTTGTAAGGCTCGGTCTCGAACTTCCACTCGTTGGTGTTCTTGTCGTACTGGGAAATGGTGAACACCCTCCACTTGCTGTCGTCGATGGACAGGAAGTCGGAGCGGTAGTAGTAACCGGGGTAACGGCTCTCTTCCCGGAAGAGGATGTGGCGCAGGTGGGCCTCACCGGAGAGAATCCGGTGATACTGTTCCCAGGCCCGCATCAGTTCGTGCAGGTCGCTGGCGGCCATCCGGGTGGCGTCTTCCTTCAGCAGGGTGAGGCGCTTCAGGCCTTCCAACAGGCTGGGCTTGTTGGTCATATACATGGTGGCGCAACCGGCCACGTACTCGTCCATCAGCTTCTGCAAGCGAGTCTGCACCTGTCTGGGCCGCAGATAGTTGGGGTTGATGTCCGGAGCGGAGGTGTAGTCTTTGTACTTCTCGAAGATCTCGAAGGGCAGGTAGATCTCGGCGATTACCTCGTCGATATTCTGGGCGGCTTCGAGCTTGTCGGCCTTGTGGTCCAGGATGAAGGCGATGGCGGCCTTGGCGGCCATGCGGCCCTCAGCGTGGGAGCCGGAGGAGAACTTGTGCCCGGAGGCGCCGACGCCGTCACCCGCGGTGAACAGACCGTCAACGGTGGTCATGCGGTCATAGCCCCAGAACCATTTGTCGGGAGCGCCCATGTAGTTCTTGGCGGGGCCGGAGACCCACAGACCGGCGCAGCCGGCATGCGAACCGAGCAGGTAGGGCTCGGAGGGGATGATTTCCGACGGGACCTTGTCAGGCTCCATGTTGAAGGAGGCCCACAGGGAGGCGGCGGAGATGGACATATCCAGGAAGTCTTCCCAGGCTTCGGCTTCGAGGTGTTTCAGCTCTTTCTTGCTCAGGGTCTCGGCCAGCTTGGCCATGGCCAATTGGGTTTGCATCATGATGGGGCCGCGGCCTTCCCGCATCTCGATCATGGCCGCATGGTTACGCAGGCAGGTGCCCGGGTTATCCGCGTAACCGGGGTATTCTTTCTTGACCCGCTCCCAGTTTTTGGCCATGTAGTCTTCGCCGTAGCAGTTGGTGGCCATGGCCTTGAAGAACAGGAACCAGGCGCCCACCGGACCGTAACCGTCCTTAAAGCGGGCCGGGACGAAACGGTTTTCCATGAGCACCATCTTGGCGCCGATTTCCGCGGGCATGGCGTAGGTGGAGCCGGCGTTCCAGACGGGATACCAGGCGCGACCCTGGCCTTCACCCACCGACCGGGGCCGGAAGACGTTGACCACGCCGCCGCAGGCGATGATCACAGCCTTGCACTTGAAGACGTAGGTCTTGTGCTCACGGACGCTGAAACCTACGGCGCCGCACACCCGGTTGGAGTTGTTCTTGTCGGTGAGCAGCTTCACGATGAAGACGCGCTCGTAGATGTTGTCCATCCCGATGGCGTTCTTGGCGGCTTCGGCCACGATCACCTTGTAGGACTCGCCGTTGATCATGCACTGCCAACGGCCGGACCGGACGCACTTACCGCCGTCTTTCAGCAGGGGCAGCTCTTCGTCTTTGGCGGTCTGGCCGTCCACGGTGTGGCCTTCGGCGTCTTTCTGCCAGATGGGCAGGCCCCAATCCTGGAAGTCATGCACGCTCTGGTCGACGTGGGCGCCCAGGCTATAGACCAGGTCTTCCCGGATGATGCCCATGAGGTCGGTGCGCACCATGTTCACGTAATCGGCAATCTTGTTCTCGGAGCCGATGTAGGTGTTGATGGCCGACAGACCCATGGCCACGGCGCCGGAGCGATCCAGGGCGGCTTTGTCCACCAGGGTTATTTTCAAGCCGGCGGCTTTCGCCCAGGCAGCAGCTTCAACGGCGGCGCCGGTGCAAGCCATACCGCCGCCTACCAGCAGCAGGTCGGTCTCAACGGTGACTACTTCCGGTTTCGCACAAAAAGACCATTTACAGAATTCTCTTTCCAGAGCCATATCTCATTAACCTCCTTGAATTTGCGCTGCTGGGTGGACTACTCGGTGCGGGCCTTGCCGGTGAAGAAACCGGGTTGCTTGAGGCCGGCCATGTCGCTGGGCATGGTTTTGCCCTTGAAGCAATCGATGGAACCCTCAGCCGTGGTCCGGATGGGGAACTTGAACCGCTTCACGGTCTTCTGATCCCGGAACTTGATGGTCCACATGATGGAGTCGGTGCCCCGCAGGGGGATGGTGCTGGAACCCAGGGGCATGATATCCGCATAATGCCGGACTTCGATGGCCTGCTGGGGGCAGATCTTTACGCAGTTGTAGCATTCCCAGCACTGATCCGGCTCCTGGTTGAAGGCCTTTTTGCTCTCGGCATTCAGAACCATCAGGTCGTTAGGGCAAATGTACTGGCAAGCGGTCTTGTCCAGGGCCTTGCAGCCGTCACATTTTTCCACGATTACGAAACTCGGCATAACTTAAAACCTCCTCATTAGTGTTAAGATCCTTACCATGAATTGAAAACCGGTCACCATCAGCTGGACGATAAATAGGACCGATTTTACATTGGGGAGAAGCAGCAAGCGGCTGCCCCCCCTCCCAACTTTACGCCTTACTTCTTGGCGCTGATTTCCCCGGTGGCGAAACCGTGGACCTTGACCTCCACCTTGTTGGTGAGGCCCCGGTAGTATTTCCGGAGGACGGTCAGGACCTCGGGACGGCTGAAGTGATCCGGCACTTCCATGTCTTCGGAGAGCATCTTGCGCAGCATGGTGCCGGAGAGCATCAGGCGGTCTTCCTTGCCGTGGCAGCAGGTGCGCATGGAGGCCATGCCGTCGCACTTATGGCAGTAGAAGGTCCAGTCGATGGGCAGGGGTTTGAGCTCCAGGGCGTCCTTGGGGATCCTATGGAAGATCTTCTGGGCGTCGAAGGGGCCGTAGTACTCGCCCACCCCGGCGTGGTCCCGGCCCACGATCAGGTGGGAGCAGCCGAAGTTCTGGCGGAACACCGCGTGGAACAGGGCCTCCCGGGGACCGGCATAGCGCATATCCAGGGGATAGCCGGACTGGATGGCGGTGTCCTTGACGAAATAGTATTGGGTCAGGACGTTGATGGCCTCGGTGCGCACTTCCGCCGGGATGTCACCGGGTTTCAACTTGCCCAGGAGCTGGTGGATCAGGATGCCGTCGCAGACCTCGATGGCGATCTTGGCCAGGTACTCGTGGGAGCGGTGCATGGGGTTGCGGAGCTGCAAGGCGGCGATGGTTTCCCAACCCTTGTCTTCAAACATCTTCCGGGTTTCCCAGGGCCGCATGTAGAGGCCGGGGTACTGTTTCGGGAAAGGGCCTTCACTCCAGACCTTGCAAACCCCGGCCAGGTTAACGGCCTCCTGGCCCATGACCAGTTGCACCCCCGGGTGCTCCAGGTCATCGGTGGTGAAGACCTGCTTGCACTCCCACTTCTTGTCGATCTTGTACTTTTCGGTGACCTTCATGGTCCCCATCATCTCTTCAGTCTCGGCATCCACCAGGAGGACTTCCTGGCCGGTCTTGATGGAGTCGGCCTTGCCCTGGTTGACGGACATGGTGACGGGGATGGGCCAGAAGGTGCCGTCGGTGAGTTTCATGTCATCGCTGCAAGACCCCTTCCAATCGTCATGGCCCATGAAGCCGGATAAGGGGGTGAAGCCGCCGATGCCCATCATGATGAGGTCGGCCGTTTCCCGGGAGGTCATGGTAACAACGGTCAGTTCCTTGGCGCGCTTTTTCTCCTCAGCCACCTGGGCCGGGGAGAGCAGCAAGGGTTTTAATTTTTTCTCTTTACCGTGGGGATTTACTAAGGCCATCTATCTTCCTCCTCGGGAATTAAGAGTTTTGGCGTAAAAAATGTGAAATATTTCACATATTATACAGTTGTTCAAAATAATCCATTCCTCGATGCTTGTCAATAATTTTTTCACGAACTGCTCATTTTCATGAGCGGGTCCGCGCCCCCCGGGAGCAGGGGAAATTGTTACATAAATTCATATAGTTAATCAAACAAGGCCAGGCGCTCAAACGGACAGCCGGTAGATCGGGGTGGGTTCCTGGCGTCCCCTCAGCACCACCGGTTTCAGGGGGATGAACGGGAACTGCCCTTCCACCTGACGATAGGTGGCCTGGCTCACCAGGGTGTCAGCGCCCAGTTCCTTGGCCGCCTCCAGGAGCCGGGCCGCGACGTTTACCATGTCCCCGATGATGGTGAAGTCCATGCGCTTATCGGAGCCGATGTTGCCGACGATGGCCTCCCCGGTGTTGATGCCGATGCGCATCCCCTGGATCGGGGTGCGCCCCTGGGCCTGCATCTGGGCCAGGCGGCGCTGCAGGGCCAGAGCGCACTCCACCGCCCGGGTGGCGGCGCCGGCCAGCGGCAGCGGCACGCCGAAGACCGCCATGAGCCCGTCGCCCAGGTATTTATCCAGGGTCCCCTGGTGCTGGAAGACCAGGTCCACCATCTCGGTGAAGTAGACGTTGAGCACCTCCACCACCTGTTCCGGGTCCAGGGACTCGGCCAGGGTGGTAAAACTACGGATATCGGCAAAGAGCACGGTGACTTCCTGGCGGTGGCCCCCCAGTTGCAGCAGGTCCGGATTTTTCAGGATCTCCTCGCACATCTCCGGGCTAACGTAGCGCGAGATGGTGTCCCTGAGCAGGTGTTTCTCCTGATAGAGGCGCAAGCGGCTGCGCAGGACCGCCTCGTGATGGGCCTCCTCCGAAGCGATCTCCCGGAGGAGTCTCTGGAGTTCCGGATCATCGGACTCCTGGGCCAGGGCCTGGTAGCTCTTCCGGGCCCCCAGCTCATTGGAGATGGCCAGCTCGATGGCCTGGATGATGTTAATATCCTGTTTTCCTTTTTCGGTTTTCGGTTTTCTGCCGCCCATGGTTAAATCCCCGTACCTTTAACTTAATCAGCCACCGCGGCAAAATCTACAGGGCGAATGGTTTTTCACAGAAAACAGGAAACTATCCATAAACCACTTCCAGCAGAAACAGTCCCTGGGGCGGAGCGGTGGGTCCGGCCAGATGGCGCTCCTGGTTCCGCAGCAAATCGCCCAGCAGGTCTGGGGCGGCTCTCCCCTGCCCCACCGCCACCATGGTGCCCACCAGGCTGCGGACCATGCCCCTTAAGAAGCCGTTGCCGGTGATGGTGAAGATGAGCCAGCCCCCGGGGTGCGTCCGCCAGCGGGCCGCGGCCATCCGCCGCACCGGGTTCAGCGAGCTGCTGCCGCTGGCCCTGAAGGCGGAAAAATCGTGCTCCCCGGGGAGCAGCGCCGCGGCCGCGGCCATGGCCTCCAGATCCAGCTTCCCTGAAATCCACCAGCCCACCTGGTGGTGCAGGGGGGATCGGCGGGGCCGGTTAAGGATGCGGTATTCGTAAGTCTTGGAGAGGGCCGATTTCCGGGCGTGGAACTCCGGGGGGACCTCACGCGCCTCCAGAACCACGATATCCCAGGGCAGCATGGAGTTCAGGCCGGCCTCAAAGGCCTTCAGGGGGAGGGCGCCGCCGGTGTGAAAATTGGCCACCTGCCCCAGGGCGTGCACCCCGGCATCGGTGCGCCCCGAGCCGATGAGCCTGACTTCCTCCCCGGTAAGACGCGAGAGGGCCTCTTCCAACACCTGTTGCACACAGACCGCGTTCTTCTGGCGCTGCCAGCCGTGGTAGCGGGTGCCGTCGTATTCCAGAAGCAGGCGGATATTGCGCGTTGTCATCGGACGGGACGGTCAATCAGGGGGGAAAGGCGAAAAGGGAAAAGGGGGAAAAGGGAAAACAAAGATTGAATGCCCCCCATTATTATTAGTTAAATTTAAGGTGCATGAAAAATAAATTAGAAATGCAAAAAAACAGAATTCCCTTGCAATCTGCTCCCAATAAGACCTTCATGGACTAATATTGCTGCAATATGAGAAACATACTTTGGGGATAGGTTAAAGTTATTTTGTACCCATTCACCTAAACCGCCATGAATTGGAGCCGTCATGCAGAAACCACCCGGTATCGTTTGTCCGTCGAACTTTTCTAAAATGGCCTTAAATAACTTATCTGGAATACGTACATTACCATTAGGAAAATGCGAGGTTACGCCGAATAGAGTGTTGCCGTCATAGTCGAATTCCTTTCTCCTTCCCAATCTAAAAATGGTGGTCATTCAATAAACCCCCTGGTTTTCCCTTTTCCCCTTTTCCCCTTTTACCCTTTTACCCTTTTACCCTTTTCTCTAAGGAAATAGGGGCACTAAATCCAACCCGGTGGTCTCGGGAAACCCGGCCATCAGGTTGAAATTGTGCACCGCCTGGCCGGCGGCCCCCCGGTGCAGGTTGTCGATGGCCGCCACCACAATGACCCGCCCCCGGGCGCCGTCCACCCGCACCCCGAGATCGCAATAGTTGCTGCCCCGGACGTTGATGGTATTGGGGAGGCTGCCCTTGGGCAGCAAGCGGATAAAGGGCTGATCCTCATAGAAATTCTGGTAGAAATTGAGAATCTCCACTTCGTTCTGGGGCCGCAGCAGCCGGGCGTACAGGGTCCCCAGGATGCCCCGGCTCAGGGGCGCCAGATGAGGGCTGAAGGTCACCAGCACCGGTTCGCCGGCCAGGAGGCTCAACTCCTGCTCCATTTCCGGGTTGTGGCGGTGCTCCGCCACCTTGTAAGCCCGCAGCCCCTCGTTGACCTCGCAATACTGGGTGCTCAGGGACGCCTGCCGCCCGGCGCCGCTGACCCCGGACGTGCAATCGGCGATCAGCGAGTCCAGGTGAATCAGCTTATTCTGCACCAGGGGCGCCAGTCCCAAGATAACGCAGGTGGGGTAGCAGCCGGGGTTGCCTACCAGGCGGGCCCGGCTGACCGCGTAGCCGTGGATCTCCGGCAGGCCGTAGACCGCCTCGGCCAGCAATTCCTGGGCGATATGAGGCTGATACCACTTTTCATAGACCGCGGCGTCCTTGAAGCGAAAATCGGCGCTCAGGTCCACCACCCGGCAGTCCCGGGCCAGCAGCCGGGGCACCACTTCCATGGCGGTCTGATGCGGCACGCTGGTGAAGACCACCTCCGCTACGGCGGCGATAGCCTCGGGGTCCGGGGCGATGAAATCCAGGTCGCAGATGCGGGTTAAGGCGGGGAACACCGAGGCTAGGGGCTGCCCGGCCCATTCCCGGGAAGTGACCGCGGTAAGCCGGGCCCCCGGGTGCCGGGCCAAAATTCGCACCAGTTCCAACCCGGCGTAGCCGGAGGCGCCCATGACCGCGACAGGGATCTGGTTCATGCCTGGGAGAGGCCCTTAAAGGGGTTAGGAGGGGCGTTGGCGGGAGGGCGGGCGCTTTTTTTTAAGGGTGCCCGGGGTCTCACCGGTAATTCCCGCGGCCCTCCCTCAAATAAATCCGGCCAGTTACCGCTTCGAGTACTGGCAACCGCGGCGGGCGCCCCGGAGACCGTACTTCTTCCGCTCTTTGATGCGGGAGTCCCGGGTGAGAAAGCCCGCCTTTTTCAGGCTGGGGCGCAATTCCGGGTTGAGGGCCACCAGGGCCCGGCTCAAGGCGTGTTTCACCGCCCCGGCCTGCCCTTCCAGGCCGCCGCCCCGGACGTTCACCAATATGTCGAATTCGGAACCCACGTTGACCAGTTGCAAGGGTTGCCGCACCAGATTGCGGGTGGTCTCCCCGGGAAAGTATTCTTCAAAGTCCCGCTGATTCACCATAATCCGGCCGCTGCCGGGCCGCAGATAGACCCGGGCTATGGCGGTCTTGCGCTTGCCGCTGGCATGGATGCTTGCTGGGGCCGCCATCAATCCTCCCAAGTTAGGGCGGTCGGTTGCTGGGCCTGGTGGGGATGCTCCCCCCCGGGATAAATCTTCAACTTCTTCAGCAACCGCCTTCCCAGGCTGTTTTTCGGCAACATTCCCCGGACTGCGTGGCGCAGCACCTCGGTGGGCTTCTTCTGCAACAGGTGCCGGGCCGAAATCTCCTTCAGCCCCCCCACGTAGCCGGAATGCCGATAATACATCTTGTTGTCCAGTTTCCTGCCGGTCAGTTGCACCTGCGCGGCATTGACCACCACTACGAAATCCCCGGTGTCGGCGTGGGGGGTGAAGACCGGCTTGGTCTTGCCCCGGAGCACCATGGCAATGCGGCTGGCCAGGCGGCCCAAGACCTTGTCCCTGGCATCCACCATGTACCATTGCCGGGGAACCTCCCCGCTACCGGCGGTATAGCTCTTCATGGAAAGCACTCCCAATCTCGATCCTGAAAATATATCGGGCCGCGCCTGCCCTTGTCAAGGGGGTGGCGCCCATTTACCGGGGAATCTTGGGTTTTTCCTGAAAAAATCGCCACCAGGCATCTCACCTGGGCCTCTCTTGGCGGTTTTCGGGTTTCCCTGAAAGCCCAGGATCGCCGGGAGGCCCCGGGAGGCCCACAAACCGGGCGAGCCGGACCGCACCTTGGCGAGCGCCTGGCTCTCCGCTATAATTGCTGTAAATTATAGCATAAATTCGCCAAGGGGACCGCGGCGGCCCGGCGTTGATTATGCTTTTCTTTGCCCGGGGAATGTGTTAGACAAACTGGAGAGATCAGCCCACGGAACCAGAATATGCCTTTTTGCGAGCCATGCCAAATAATTCATGGGGAAGAGCACCGCTTCTGCCAGCGCTGCGGCCAGTTGCTGAAGAGTTCCAGGAACGTCGCGGGCCGCGGCTGCACCCGTTGCGGCACCCCCACCTTCCCGGGTCAAAAATTTTGCACCGATTGCGGTCTGCCCCTAAGGGTGGCCCGGGTAACCCAAGAGGAAGAGCCTGAAGCGGAGCGCCCGCCGCTCTTTTATCCCCGGAGGACCGAACCGATGCCCCACCGCCGGCCGCGGCGCTCCAGCCGCCTCATCTCCCTGCTCGGCGTTCTCCTGGTGGCGATGGGCGTCTGGTATGTCTGGCGCCAGTTGCCGGCCCGGGCCCCCCTGGAGCGGTCTCCGGCCACGGCCACCGCCCCCCAGGAGGATCTGAAACGGGAAGTGGAAAAGATCGCGGAAAAGATCCGGGCCGCCCACCTCAACAAGGACATCAACAAGTGGCTCAGTTGCTATTCCTCCGACTATCCCAATCTGGGACAGTTAGAGAATCAACTGTTGGAACTATGGAAGAATTACGATATCAAGAGTGTTGATTATCGGATTTCCAATGTGCAGCGCCTGAGCGATACGCAGGCTACGGCAAATATTGTCTGGAACATTCAATTATATAACCAAAGCACCCATGACTTCGACCTCCGCCGGCTAAGTTATAAAATCATTTTGGAAAAAAGAGGCAATGACTGGAAGCTCCGGGACAGCAAAGAAGACGCTGGAGGGTCTGGTTAAGTGAAGCCCCTTGCCGCCAGCAGATGGCTCCTGATCGCGATTCCGGCCCTGGTAGTGGCCTTCGGCCCGGCCGGCTGCGCTCCAACCAGGTATGTCCCGCCGCCGCTGCCCAGGCCGCCGGCCGCGCCGGCACTGCCGCCCCAGGTAAGCCGGCCGGTCTTCTATGTCAAGGTCAATCACCTCAATCTCCGGGCCTGTCCCGGCATGGACTGCCCCAAGATTTCCCAACTGGAACGGGACGAAGAAGTGGAAAAAGTGGGGGCTGCCGAGGATTGGGTCCAGATCCGGGTCAAACGGGACGGGCGCCTGGGGTGGGTAGATTCCCGTTACCTCTCCCCCACCCCCATGGCCGCTCCGGAAGCGGCTCCGCCTTCGCCGCCGGTGGAGGCGCTGCCGCCGCCGCTAGAGACGCCGCCGCTGCCGGAAAGGATTCAGCCGCCGCCGTCGGAAAGGCCGGCCCCACCCCCGGTGGAAAAGTTCAAACCCGTTAAACCGGAAGAAGCGGTCCCGCCGGCCAAGCAGAAACCGGAGGAGGCCAAACCGGCGAAACCGGCCAAGGCGAAGCCCGAAGAAACCGGGGGCGGAGTTCCCAAAGAGGTAAAACCGGCCCCCAAGGAAGAAAAACCGGCCCCACCACCGGCGGAAACCCCGGCGCCCGGCCAGAAGATCAGGATTATGTGATAGCGGTCAGCTGTCGGCTATCAGCTAAAAATTTAATACTAAAACTCGCGGGGCGGTTCTTGGAACCGCCCCGGTTAATTTTTTGAAACTTCGAAAGGGACTTTATCATTACTAAATGAATCTCCAGGAGATGAGATCAGAATATCCGCCCAAAAAATAAGGGCGTGACCATTCACGCCCGGGCTCGATTCTGAATTTGCTTTAAGCTGATAACTTCAGCTACCTGCTACTCCCCCCACTGCAGCAAGACGCCGCCCCAGCCGTGTAGGGTGCGCACTGCGCACCTTATCTCCCTCGCCAGCGGCTTTAGTCCGCACAGGCGGGACGCCTGTGCCACCGATTCCAGGAACTCTTCGAAGTAGATGCTCGGATAAAGTGCCCTTACTAAGTTTCTAAAAATTGACAGGGGCGGTCTTTCGACCGCCCCCGAGTTTTTCTATTAAGTTTTCAAGCTGACTGCTGAAAGCTGTCAGTTGACAGCTAATCCCGCTACTCCCCCCACTGCACCAAGGCGCCGCCCCAGGTGGCCCCGGCGCCGAAGCTGACGAGCATCACCTTGTCGCCGTCTTTGATCTTGCCTGCCATCAGGGCCTCGTCCAAGGCGATGGGCACCGAGGCCGCCGAGGTATTGCCGTACTTGTGGATATTGACGAACACCTTGTCCATGGACACCCGGGCAAACTTGGCCCCGGCCTCCAGGATGCGGTAGTTGCCCTGGTGGATGATGAGATAGTCCAGCTCCTCCCGCTCCAGTCCGGCCATCTCCAGGAGACGCGGAATGGACATTTTCACCGCGTTCACCGCGAACTTGAAAATCTCCGGGCCGTCCATTTGCAGATAGTGTTTGCCGGTGTGGGCCGGTAGCGGCTGGAAGGGGCTCACCTCTTTGTTGAATTCGGTTTCGCAAGACAGCTTCATATTGAGGCTGGAGGCGATGAAGGAAGTGAGGATGCGGTTCCGCCGGCTGGGACCCAACACCACCGCCCCGGCCCCGTCCCCGAAGAGCAGGCAGGTGCTCCGGTCAGTCCAGTCGGTGAACCGGGAGCAGGCATCCGAGCCGATGACCAGGGCGTATTTGCCCTCCGGAGCCACCAGCCGCTCCGCCACATAGGCGGCATAAGTAAAACCGGAGCAACCCGCCTGCACGTCGAAGGCCGCGGCCCGGCCGCCCAATCCCAATTCCTCCTGGATGCGGATGGCCCCGGCCGGAAAGAAATGGGCCGGGGTGTTGGTCCCCAAGACGATGTAGCTCAACTGTTCCGGCTCGATCCCGGAATTCTCCAGGGCCCGGCGGGCGGCGATCACCCCCATGGTGACCGCATCTTCCTCCGGCGCCGCGATGCGGCGCTCATGCACCCCACTCCGTTCCACGATCCAGGCAGCCGTGGTGTCCACCAGCTTCTCCAGGTCCTGGTTAGTGAGGACCGCTTCCGGTAGATAGCTGCCGGTGCCCAGGATGCCGACCATTTTTTTGCTCAAGGATTCTCCTGTCTTCCATAAGGTATTGACAGAATTTATACCGCAGCCGGACCCAAAAGGCAAATGAATTGACCGGATGGGCCTGGGAAGGGAAGAATCAAGGGGCTGCCATCCTGCCGGCAAAGGGGCCTTTCGGCCGGAGGCGCTTTGTGAGATAATTAATCAAAGGGCTAGCCTGCGGCTGAAAACCGACAAATGGAGAAAACCTTAGAAAAAGTGAGCTTTCATCAGATGTCATCGCCTGACCCCCCATTGGAACCCGGCTCTGGCGCGCTAAAAGGGGTTCCGACTTTTTCTGAGACTGCCCCATTTTATCCTGATTTCCCTTGACGAAATCTCAAGATCTAGTATCGTGGTGCCATAAAAATACAAGATATTGCTAATTAAGCCCCAAAAAGGAAACTCGTTAATTTCAGGAGGGAATGATGCTGCAGGGTGAAGCCAGGGAAATCGCCGGGGAACTGCCTTTATCCGCCAACGCCGTCGTGGTCCTGAAGAAGCGCTACCTGAAAAAGGACGAAAAGGGCGAGCCCCTGGAGGGGCCCCAGGAGATGTTCCGCCGGGTGGCGGACACCATCGCCCAGATTGACCGCAACTACGATCCGGAAGCCGACGTGGAGGCCAGCGCCCGGAAGTTTTACCAGATGATGTCCTCCCTGGCCTTCATGCCCAACTCTCCCACTCTGATGAACGCCGGCCGGGAGCTGGGCCAGCTCTCCGCCTGCTTCGTCCTGCCGGTGGCTGACGACATCGACTCCATCTTCGACGCGGTGAAACAGACCGCCCTGATCCACAAGTCCGGGGGCGGCACCGGCTTCTCCTTCTCCCGCATCCGTCCGGTCAACGACCCGGTGATGTCCACCAAAGGGGTGGCTTCGGGACCCATTTCCTTCATGAACATCTTCGACGTGGCCACTGAAACCATCAAGCAGGGCGGCACCCGCCGGGGCGCCAACATGGGCATCCTGCGGGTGGACCACCCCGATATCGAAAAGTTCATCACCTGTAAGAACGACACCAAGCGCCTCACCAACTTCAACATCTCCGTGGGCCTCACCGACGCCTTCATGGAGGCGGTCAGCGAGGACCGGCTCTTTCCCCTCATCAACCCCCGCACCGGCCGGGAGGTGAGGCAGGTGAAGGCCGCGGCCCTCTTCGAGCTCATCGTCCAAAGCGCCTGGGCCACCGGCGAGCCCGGCATCATCTTCCTGGACGCGGTCAACCGGGATAACACCGTCCCCCACCTGGGGGAGGTGGAAGCCACCAACCCCTGCGGCGAGCAGCCGCTGCTGCCTTACGAGTCCTGCAACCTGGGATCCCTGAACCTGGCTACGGTGGCCAGGGACGGCCAGATCGACTATCCCGCCCTGGCGGACCTGGTGCACGACGCGATCCACTTCCTGGACAACGTCATCGACGCCAACCGCTTCCCACTCCCGCAGATCAAAGAACGCACCCTGCGGACCCGGAAGATCGGCCTGGGGGTCATGGGCTTTGCCGACCTCCTCCTGAAGATGGGCATCCGCTACAACTCCGAGGAGGCGGTGGCGGTGGCCGAACAGGTCATGGCCTTCATCCAGGAGGAGTCGCGGCTGGCCTCCGCCAGGTTAGCCGACCAGCGGGGCAACTTCGCCGCCTACCCCGGCAGCCGCTTCGAGGGCAACGGCCTGGGCCGCATGCGCAACGCCACCACCACCACCATCGCCCCCACCGGCACCATCAGCATCATCTCCGGCTGCTCCAGCGGCATCGAACCCCTGTTCGCGGTCTCCTTCGTCCGCCGGGTCCTGGAGGGCACCGAATTGGTGGAGGTCCACCCCCTTTTCGAAGCAGCCGCCAAACAACGGGGCTTCTACACCCCGGAGCTCATGAAGGGCATCGCCCAGACCGGCTCCATCCGGGATATTAAGGAGATCCCTCAAGACCTGCGGCGCCTCTATGTCACCGCCCACGAGGTCTCCCCCCTCTGGCACATCAAGATTCAGGCGGCCTTCCAGAAGTTCACCGACAATGCGGTCTCCAAGACGGTTAACTTCCCCCCCCAGGCCACCCCCGACGACGTGCGCCAGGTCTATCTGTCGGCCTACGCGCTGGGCTTAAAGGGGGTCACCATCTACCGGGACGGCAGCCGGGATGATCAGGTCCTCAGCTTCGGCGGCAGCCCCGAGGCCGAGCTGCAATACATCACCCCCCGACCCCGGCCGGAGCGGACCATCGGGGCGACCGAGCTGATCAACACCGGCTGCGGCAAACTCTACGTTACGGTGAACCGCGACCACCTGGGCTTCTGCGAGGTCTTCGCCCAGATGGGCAAGACCGGCGGCTGCGCCAGCTCCCAGATCGAATCCACCGGCCGCCTCATCTCCCTGGCCCTGCGCTCCGGGGTCAAGATCGACGCCATCATCAAACAGATCACCGGCATCCGCTGCCCCAGCCCCAACTGGCAGAACGGCTCCCAGGTGCTCTCCTGCCCCGACGCCATCGCCAAGGTCCTGGCCAGCGTGGCCCAGGTGGACCAGCCGGAGTCAACCATGGCCACCATGGGCTCCTGCCCCGACTGCGGCGGCTCCATCGAACCCGAAGGCGGCTGCCTGGTCTGCCGCAGTTGCGGATTTTCGAGGTGTAGTTAAAGTATTGTGGGGGAGGGCCAGGGGCTTTTTGTAAGTGGCCCCTGCCCTCTTCCCCAAACCCCATAATCTCGTTCCCAAGCTCCAGCTTGGGAACGCCATTTTCTGGCGAAGCTCCGCTTCGCCCCCTTTGCCTCCTGACCCATGACCCATGAGAACCCGCTATACCATAAGGGAACCAGGCGCTCCCCACTTCATCACCTGCACGGTGGTCAAATGGCTCCCCATCTTCACCCGGAAGCCCTATCTCGATATTCTCCTCGACTCCCTCCAGTTTTGCCGTCAGCATAAGGGCCTGAAGCTCTACGCCTACGTCATCCTGGACAATCATTTGCACCTGGTGGCCGCGGGTGACCAATTAACGGAGATCATCCGGGATTTTAAAAGCTACACCGCCAAGGCTCTTATCGCCCGGTTGGAGCAGGGGCAAAAAACCTGGGTCCTGAACCAATTGCAGTATTATAAGCAGCCCACCAAGACCAGGAGCGATTATCAGGTCTGGCAGGAAGGGTTTCATCCCCAGCAGATTGTCTCTCAGGAGATGCTGCATCAGAAGATCGATTATCTGCATCACAATCCGGTGCGTATCGGGGTGGTGGAGCGGCCGGAAGATTGGGTTTATTCCAGCGCCAGGGATTATGCCGGGGGGAAAGGTCTGATTGAGTTGGACGCATTAGTCTATCGGTGGCAAACCAGAGGTTTGCCGGATAATGGCGTTCCCAAGCTGGAGCTTGGGAACGAGAAGAAAACACAGGAGCTTGGGAACGAGAACTATCCTCCCAGAATTCCACCTTTCTCTCGTTCCCAAGTACAGCTTGGGAACGAGTGGATGCCTGGGCCATCCTTTTCATCTTTGCAAACTCCGGTTTTTGCCGTATAGTAGCCTCCAACAACTGCCATGGAAGAAGCGGGAACCCCAAAGACGCCGGCCGCGCCACCCCCGCCCCAGGCCCCCGGGGCGCCGGAGACGGCCGCGGCCTCCGCCGCGGCCGCGGCCTGCCCTCCCTGCCCGCCCCCGGAGGAAAAAACCGCCTTTCCCAGCCATTTCGCCCGGCTGTTTTTCGGGGCCATCACCCTCCTAGTCCTCTATTTTTCATATCTCATCGTCAAACCCTATCTGATTGATATCTTCCTGGCCCTGGTGCTCTTTTTTACCGCCAGGCCCCTGTTCCAGGCCCTGACCCGGCTGCTGCGGGGACGGCGGGCCCCGGCCTCCGCCCTCACCTGCCTCATCCTGTTGTTGCTCATCCTGATCCCCCTCTTCAGCCTGATGAGCATCATTGCCAGCCAGGCCCTGGACTTTTCCAACCAGGTGACCAGGGGTATGCAAGGCGGCCAGCTCTGGGTCTGGATCGCCGCCAAAACCGACGCCCTGGAGGCTTATCTGGTTCATCTGAATTTGCCGCTGCCTCCGGGAGAGATCAAACTGGAGCAGATCGTTCGCACGGTGGTGAGCAGCGCCAGTTCCTTCATTTACGACAATGCCATCGGCCTGATCAAGGGCTTCACTTACTTCTTCCTGGACCTGCTGCTGGTGCTGTTCATTGCCTTCTTCATGTTCCTGCAGGGGGACGCCTTTATCGCCGAACTCCTGAAACTCTCCCCCCTGGAGGACTCCCATAACCAAATGATCCTCCGGGAGACCGAGGCCACCATCAAGGCCACCCTCTGGGGCACGGTGATCGTCGCCTTTGTCCAGGGGGCCCTGGGGGGGGTGGGCTTCCTGGTTTTCGGGCTGCCCCAGCCGGCCTTCTGGGGCACGGTGATGATCCCGGCGGCGGTGATCCCCATCGTGGGCAGCACCCTCATCTGGGGGCCCGCGGCCATCTATCTCCTGTTCACCGGCCATATCGCCGCGGGGGTGGGCCTGATCATCTGGGGCGGGGTGCTGGTGACCCTCATCGACAATGTTTTGAAGCCCATCCTGGTGAAAGGCGGCGGTTCCACCCCCAGCATCTTCATTCTCTTCTCCATCCTGGGGGGCATCACCTACTTCGGGATGATCGGCTTCATCCTGGGACCCCTGATCCTCTCCTTCCTACTGTCGCTGCTGCGCATCTACCAGAAGGCCATCCTGGCGCCGCCCGCCGCGGCCGTCCCAGCCCAGCCGCCAAAGCCAAAAGGACCCGGCGCCCCTTAAGGGCCCGAGTCCTGACAAGTCCATGGCGCGATTTTAGGAGGGGCCAGGGCCGGATACCGGGTCCGCCCCCACCCGCGTAAAAAACTCGGGGCGGGTTGGCTCACCCGCCCCATAAAAAATTACCAGAAATTACGAGAAACCGAAAACTGCCTTACAGCGCCAACTCTCGCTTGATTTCGCTGAGGTCCTGCCCCCCGTGAAAAAAGACCGGGGCCCGGCTTTCCAATTGCTCGATTTCCTGCTGCACCAGTTCTTTTTCCAGGTGGCGGTCTTCGTGGATAAACTGGCAATATTCCTCGAATAATTCATTTTTCAGATCCACCCCGAACAGGCCCGCCCGTTTGAATTTCTCCTCCAGGCTAAGGATGCTGTCCAGGAGATAGAAATAGACGGAACGGGCTTCCGCCAGGCGGCCGCTCTGGGCCAGCCGATCGGCCCGGGCCTGGGCTCGCCGCAGCTTGCCTTCGGCATCGGCCACGGACTGGGCTTCCGGCGAAGTCTCCTCCACCACCCGGTCGATGGATTCCAGGATATCATCGAGTCCCTGATCCTCCTCCTTCAGGACGCCTCGCACCTCCGGCGCCCGGTCCGCCAGATCCAGGATGATTTCCAGCAACTCTTTCTTGGAATATTTCTTCAGGCGGTCCTTGAGCTCCTGCTGGCCCAAAAATTTCCCTGGATCCTCCACCCAGGCCCGCAGCAGGGCCAGGACGTGGGGGCAGATCTCCTCCCCCTCCGCCTGGGGGCAGTCGCACTGGTAGGTAAGCTGGTCATCCTGAATCTTCACCTCCACCGTGTAGGGCTGTGGGTCCAGCACCACGCCCCGGAGGCGATCGGGCAATCGGTATCCATGCCGAACCTGATGATTTTGGACTATGGTCTTGGCCTGGGCTTGACCTTCCGGGCTGCCGATCTGGTCCAGAGTCTGGGCCTCTAATTCTTCAAAACGCATATTTAGTCCGTCGTGCCAACTAGTTTATTTTCTTAAAATTTAACATTTTATCCAGGCTTGGCAATCAATTATTGCGCCTCCAGGAAGATTTTTCAGGAAAAGTTTCAGGAAAGAAAGTAATGCGCCGCCTGGTGGAAAAGTCCATTCAGGCGGACTTCCAGTTCCTGCCGCAGGGGCTCCAGGGCGGCTCCCCTGGCCTCCGGGGGCACCATCAGGGGCTCGCCCACCAATAGAGCCAGGCGGCTGAAAGGCAAGGGGAGGACGAAGCGGTCCCAGGTCTGGAAGGTTTTCTGGCGGCTGGCGGCCACCGCCAGGGGCACGATGGGGGCCTTGGTGATCCGGGCCAAATAGAGAGGGCCGTTTTGGGCCACCCGGGCCGGGCCCCGGGAACCGTCGGCAATCAGGCCGCAGCTATAACCGCGGCGGTAATAGCCGGCCATTTGCTGCAGGGCCTGCACCCCGCCCTTGCGCCGGGACCCGGAGCAGATGGCGAATCCCAACCCCCGGGCCACCTCGGCGATGAATTCCCCGTCCCGGCTGGGGCTGGCCATCAACACCAGGGGCGACAGTTGCCCTTCATGGTGGCGGACATAAAAGAGGGGAAATAGCAGGTGGCAGTGCCAGATGGTGTAGAGCGCCTGCTCCCCTGAAAGTAACCGCGCCTTGAGCCCGGGCTCGATCACCAGCTCCACCGGACAGGTCCGCAGATAGGCCTGCACCAGGCTCCGGGCCAGGGCCGGGAACCGGCGCCGCGCTAGGGGGTGATCCAAACGGAGTTTCATGAGTTTCGAGTTGTAGGGGCGACCCGCTGGGTCGCCCAGGGTTCGGTTAGCTGAAAGCTGACCGCTGACCCTACCTCTGCTTGGTCTCCAACCGCTCCAG
Source organism: uncultured delta proteobacterium (assembly GCA_963812655.1). Lineage (GTDB taxonomy): Bacteria > Desulfobacterota > Desulfobaccia > Desulfobaccales > 0-14-0-80-60-11 > JAPLJC01. Next base: position 24,234 of record CAWEWX010000079.1, read on the forward strand.
GATTTTCGGGGTATAAAACTCGTGCTCCATGATCTGGGCCGACACCGGACGCATCATGCCCAGCTTCATCATCAAAAAATTGAGGCGGCGCATCTGCTTCAGCTTCTCGGCTTCGTCCTCCAGGCCGGCCACCAGGTCCTGCAAGGTCAGGATTTCCTGGCGCACTTCCAGCTCCGGAGGCAGGCAGTCGGCGTTCTTCAAGATCTTGTAAGCCATCCTGAGCTCCGGCGGGATGTGGGATTCATCCTCCAGGTGCAAGGGTTGGCCCTTGCCTCTCAGGTCATCAAAGAGGCCGGCCTCGATGGCCTCCTGGATGCGGCACTCGGCGATCTTCTCAAAAAAATCCATTTCTGGTTCCTGAGGTTTAATGCCAGTGAGCAGGCAACTGGGCAACCGCGGTCCGGGTGGGTGGGGCGGGGCGCCGACCCTTAGCCCCCTCCCCCAACCAGTTACAACCCTCCCCCCTCACCGCCGTCTCCGGGACCGGGCCCGGTCCATTTCCCGCTCTTGCTCCCGGCGTTTGATAGTCTCCCGTTTATCGTACTTCTTCTTGCCCTTGGCCAGGGCCAGTTCCACCTTGGCGTGTTGGTCCCGAAAATAGAGGCGCACCGGAATCAGAGTATAGCCCCGCTCCTGTAATTTGCCCAGCAGGCGCCGCATCTCCCAGTGATGCATCAGGAGTTTCCGGGGCCGCTCCGGGTTGTGGCTCTCCGGCCCGGCGTGGGAATAGGGGCTGATGTGGGCGTTGTGGAGAAAGATCTCGCCGCCCCGGAAGTTGGCGAAGGCGTCGTCGATATTGGCCTTGCCCTGGCGCAGGGATTTGACTTCCGTGCCCTTCAGCACCAGGCCGGCCTCATAAAGGGCGTCGATGGCGTATTCGAAATAGGCCTTGCGGTTGCGGCAGATGATCTTGAGGGCGTCTTGGCTCATTTTACCAGCTTAGTGGCCAGGGGGCGGCCAAACCTGAAGATTTCCGGGAAGAGACGGTCCATCTCCCGGGTGACATAGGCGTTGACCTCCTCCACGGTGTGCAGCCGCAAGGCCCGCCCCGCGGTTTCCCTGGCCTTTTTCTGGGAGGTCATGCGGATGACCCGCTTCACCACCGGGATGGCCGTGGCGTTCATGGAGAATTCTTCCACCCCCAGGCCCAGGAGCACCGGAATGTAGAGGGGGTCGCCGGCCATCTCTCCGCACATGGCCACGGGAATGCCGGCCTGGTGGCCGATCTGCACCACGTGCCGCACCATGCGCATCACCGCGGGGTGCAGGGGCTGGTACATGTCCGCCACCTGCTGGTTGACCCGGTCGATGGCCAGGGCATACTGGATCAGGTCGTTGGTGCCAATGCTGAAAAAATCGGCATAGCGGGTGAGCAGATCCGCCAGGGTCACCGCGGCGGGCACCTCGATCATGGCCCCCACCGGCATTGCCGCGTCGAAGGGAATCTTTTCCCTTTTCAGCTCCTTTTTGACCGACTCCAGGAGTTGCCGGGCCTCCTGCATCTCCCGGGGGCTGGAGATCAGGGGAAACATGACCCGCACCTGGCCGAAGGCCGAGGCCCTGAGGATGGCCTTGAGCTGGGTGCGGAAGATCTTGGGCTCCTTTAAACAGAAGCGGATGGCCCGGAGCCCCAAGGCCGGGTTCATCTCCGGGGCATACTCCAGGGGCGACAGAAACTTGTCCCCGCCGATGTCCAGGGTGCGGATGGTCACCACCCGGGGGGCCATGGCCTCCACCACCTGCCGATAATCCTGAAAGAGTTCCTCTTCCGTGGGCAGGTGGCGCTGGCGCAGATAGAGAAACTCGGTGCGGTACAGTCCCACCCCGTCGGCCCCGCATTTGGAGGCCATGGCCACCTCTTCCGGCATCTCGATATTGGCCAGCACCCGGGTGGGCAGCCCGTCGCTGGTAGTGGCGGGCAGGCCGCTGCCCAGGAACACCTCCGACTTGAAGACCTCGAAATCCGCCCGCCGGGCCTGGTAAGTCCGACGCGTTTCGTCATCCGGGTTCAGGATCACCAGACCGGTGATGCCGTCCAGGATCAGCAGGTCCCCGGATTCGATCTCCAGGGTGGCGTTATCCAGCCCCACCACCGCGGGGATATCCAGGGAATGGGCGATGATGGCGGTGTGGGAGGTCTTGCCACCCCGCTCGGTGATGAATCCCAGTATCTGGGCCTTGGTCATCTGGGTGGTTTCCGCCGGGGATAGGTCCCGGGCCACCACGATGGCCGGCTCTTTGAAGGAGAAGGGTTTGCCGGAGTCTTTGCCGGTGAGCCCCCCCATGAGACGCCGGTAGACCATCTCCACGTCGGCGAGGCGGCCCCGGATGTGTTTGTCGCCGATGCGCTGGAATAGCTCCTTGATCTTCAGGTAGGCCTGGTGCAAGGCCCGTTCGGCGTTGAGGTTCTCCTCCTGGATGAGCCTCATGGTTTCGGAGTTGAGCATCCGGTCCCGGAGAATCAACAGGTGCAGTTCCAGGATGTGGGCGTGCTCCTTCAGGTCCCCGGAAATTTCCTCCTTGAGCAGGGTCAGCTCCGTTTCGATCTGGTCCACCGCCTGCCGGAAACGCTCCTGTTCCTCGGCCACATCCTGTTCGGTGTACAGGAGGCGGGAGCTGACCTGGGCGGCCTCCGTCAGGACCTGGACCCGCCCCATGGCGATGCCAGGGGAGGCGGGGATACCTTGGAGGAAACGGTTTTCCCGGCTCATGTCTCTCCAAACTTGCGGGCGAACAGCGAGGCTATCACCATGGCCGCCTCCCGGGCCTGGGGTCCGCTGGCCCGCAACACCATGCGGCTTCCCTGGGGGCAGTCCAGGGACAGGATGGCCAGCAGATCACGGGCGTCGGCCACCACCCCGTCTTTCTCCAGGGTGATGCTGGTGGCCTCATAGCCCTGCGCCAGGGCGGTAATCTTGGCCACCGGCCGGGCATGGAGGCCCAGGCGGTTTTCCACCCAGAGTTCCCGCTCCACCGCCGGGGCGGGCGCCGGCTGCTCCGGCCGCGCCGTCTTCTCAGGGATATCCGGCTGGGGCTTGGAACTCATGGAATTCCTTGATGATCCTCTCGTAAAGATGGAGCCGGCGCCTCGCCCGCTCACTTACAGGGCGGGCTCGAGCCCGCCCTGTCGGGTGCGCACTGCCCACCCAAACGGGGGACAGCCGCCACTGTTTGTTTTTAGAGGCGCGGTTCGCGCCCTACACGGTGACGGCCGGCGCCCACCCAAGATTTTCTACGTCGGCCTGCCTTTGCCATGCCTGGCCGGGGCTGAGAGCTGAAAGCCGGACCACGGCTATCTCGGTTCCTTCACTTCAGCCGCCCCTGCTCCTTTAAGGCCAGGTAGGCCTGGTAGACCGGGCGGCGAGGCAGGCCCAGGGCTGCCGCCACCGTCTCCGTCAGCCGCCGCCCGCTGAGGCTCTGTTCCCGGGCGGTCTGCAGAAGGCAGCCCTCCAGGTCCGGCGCCGGGGCCGCGAGCTCCCCGGGGCGGGACAGCACCAGGGCGCATTCACCCTTGATTGCCGCGTCTTTGAGCTGCGCCGCCACCTGGGGCGCCGGCCCCCGCCAGCTCTGTTCAAATTTTTTGGTAAGTTCTCTAACCACCAGGACCTGGCGATCAGGCATCGCCGCGGCCAGTTCCTCCAGGGTGCGGCTTAGGCGCCGGGGGGACTCGTAAAGGATGAGGACCCGTGGCTCCCGGGCCAGCTCCGCAAAGAGCTTGAGACGCCGGCCTTCCCCCCGGGGCAGGAACCCTATAAAGAGTATATCCCCTTTGAAGCCGGAAAGCGAGAGGGCCGCCACCCCGGCGGCGGGGCCGGGCGCGGCCTCCACCCTTACCCCCGCCTCCCAGGCCAGGGCCACCAGGTCGGCGCCGGGGTCCGAAAACCCGGGGGTGCCGGCGTCGCTCACCAGGGCGATCTGCTGGCCGTCCTGCAGGCGGCTGATCAGCTCCGGCCCCCGGCTCTCCCGGTTATGAGCGTGGTAGCTGATCAGGGGGGTGGCGATGCCGTAGTGGCTCAGGAGCTTTCTGGTGCGCCGGGTGTCCTCCGCGGCGATCAGGTCCGCCTCCTTGAGGAGCCGCAGGGCCCGCAGGGTGATATCCTCCAGGTTGCCGATGGGCGTGGCGACGATGTATAAGGTTCCGGAGACCATTTTCTCTAAATGTGGGGGCGGGATCTCAGACCGCGGATGGCTGGCTTTTCCCTGAGAGGTTAGCTGGTTATTTGCTGGGCAGTGCCCACCCTACACCGCCGTGCCTGCCGTACCTCTCAAAAGGCATTCTGAATGATTTCAATCTGTGGCCCCTTTTCATTAACTGTGATCCCCACCACGTCGAAGCGCACCAGTTCCTCCGCTCCCAGACGTTTCTCTTTCAAATAATAATCGGCCAGGCGCCGCAATTTGTTCTGTTTGTTAAGGGAGACGGCCTCCTGGGGGGCGCCGAAACGCTCCCCCCGGCGGGTCTTGACTTCGATGAACACCAACGCCTTCCCCTGCCGGGCGATGAGGTCGATCTCACCCAGCGGCGCGAGATAATTGCGCTCCAGGATCTTATAACCCTGCCTCTTCAAGGCGGAGGCGGCCAGGTCCTCCCCGGCGTCGCCCAGTTGGCGTCTCGGGTCTTTCATTCCTTTATTATGAAAATACCTGGTGGGGCGGGCTTCCGTACCCGCCTAATTCCGGGCGGCCAGGGATGGCCGCCCCACCTATTTTGTTGTTAAAATGAGGGGTGGACACGAGCCCACCATTGTCCTTAATTACCGAAATCCACATTCCTCTCTCAAAAACCCCATCAGAAACCGTAAAAAGAGGGGCGGACCCATGGGTCCGCCACTACTTGAGTTCCGCCACCCACTCCTTCACCCCCCGGAAGGTGCGGCGGTGCAGGTCGCAGGGGCCCCAGCAGCGCAGGGCCTCCAGGTGTTCGGGGGTGGCGTAGCCCTTGTGCCGGGCAAAATGGTATTGGGGATAGCGCCGGTGCCACTGCTCCATGAGCCGGTCCCGGTACACCTTGGCCAGGATGGAGGCCGCGGAGATGGAGGGGCAAAGGGCATCCCCCTTGATCACCGGCTGCTGAGGAAAGGTCAGAGGCAAGGGCTGGTGGCCGTCCACCAGGACCATCTGGGGGATGGGGGTCAGGGCCTGCACCGCCAGGGCCATGACCTTGAGGGAGGCCTTCAGGATCCCCAGAATTTCGATCTGGCGGGCCCCCAATTCCCGAATGGCAAAGGCCAGGGCGGCAGCCCGGATCTGTTGATCCAGGGCGGCCCTGGCCTCGGGGGTGAGGCACTTGGAATCCCGGAGTCCGGGAATCCGGACCTCGGCAGAGCCAGGCAGGATCACCGCCGCGGCCACCACCGGTCCGGCCAGCGGGCCCCGGCCGACTTCGTCCACCCCGGCGATCAGGCTTAAACCCTGAAGGCGCCAAAAAGCTTCCGGGTCAGCAAACACCTTGGCGCTGCCCGGGAGCCGGCTCATGCGATGGGAGTCCGCTTTTCTTTGATGCGGGCCGCCTTCCCCACCCGCTGCCGCAGGTAGTAGAGGCGGCTGCGGTTGACGTCGCCCCGGGTGAGAACCACCACCTTGTCGATATTGGGGGAATGGGTGGGGAAGATGCGTTCCACTCCCACTCCGTAAGAGACCTTGCGCACCGTAAAGCTTGCCCCGGTGAGGCCGCCCCGTTTCCGGATGACCACCCCTTTGAAGATCTGAATCCGTTCCTTGTCACCTTCCACGATGCGCACGTGCACTTCCACAGTATCCCCGGGGCGAAAGGCGGGCAAATCCGCCCGCATCTGCTCCCGGGCCAATTGATTGACCCGCTCCATGATTTTCACCTGCCTTCTTCCGGCGTCTCGGCCAGGGTTTTGATATATTTAAGATCTTCCGGCGCCAATGGCGCCTTGGCCAGGAGGTCCGGCCGGCAGGCCCGGGTACGGAGCAGGGCCTGCTGTCGCCGCCACTCCCGGATGCGCCGGTGGTCGCCTTCCAGCAACACCTGGGGCACCCGGTGGCCTTCGAAATCCTGGGGCCGGGTGTAATGGGGATACTCCAGTAACCCGGTTTGAAATGAGTCCTCTGCGGCGGCCCCTTCGCCCCCCAACACCCCGGGAAGCAGCCGGGTCACCGCGTCCAGCACGGCCAGGGCCGGGATCTCTCCCCCCGTCAGGATATAATCGCCGATGGAGAGCATTCCGTCAATATAGTATTTGAGGCGCTCGTCCACCCCCTCATAATGACCGCAGATCAGCAGGAGATGGGGCAAGGCCGCCAGCTCCCCGGCCCTATCCTGGGTAAAGATGGGGCCCTGGGGACTCAACAAGAGGATGCGCACTTGCGGGTCTTCCCCGCGGGCCGCCCGGATGGCCGCCACCAGGGGCGCGATCTGCATCACCATGCCGGGGCCGCCGCCGTAGGGACGGTCGTCCGTCACCTGGTGACGGTCCGTGGTGTAATCCCGCAGGTTCAGGACCCTAAACTCCGCGGCTCCCCGGTTCTGGGCCTGCTGCAGCATGCTCTGACCCAACGGTGACCTGAAAAATTCCGGGAACAGGGTCAGCAGATCAATGCGCATAGCTTTCCAGCAATCCCGGGGGCGGCGCCACCTTCAGGAACCCTTCCTTTAGGTTGATTTCCACCACCACCTCCGCCACCGCGGGGAGAAGGATCTCCCGCGGGCCCTGGACCACCACGTAGACGTCGTGGCCCGGGGTGGGCAGGATCTCCTGCAGCCGACCCAGCAGGGCCCCGTCCCCGGCGTCGTACACGGGCAGCCCCAGCAGTTGGAACCAATAGTATTCCCCCGGCGGCAACGGGGGAAAACGCCGGCGGTCTCCCAGGACCTCCCTGCCGGTCAACTGCTCCGCCTGGCTCCGGGTATCGACGCCGGCCAGCCGGAGCAGCACCTGGTTTTTGAGGCGGTCCGCCTGGAGGATGGCATAGGTTTGCCCGCCGATCACCACTTCGGCCAGGGCCGCAAAGACCTCCGGGTCGGTGGTGGCGGCCGCGGCATCGGGACGGACCTTGACGGCCCCGCGCATGCCCTGGGCTCCGGAAATCCGTCCCAAGCCGAGGAGATGGGAGGGAAAATCCTGCCCTTTACTCAAGGATTTCCAAGACCGCCCGCTTACGAATTTTAGTGGAGGCGGCGCTGAGAATGGTGCGCATAGCCCGGGCGGTGCGCCCTTGTTTGCCTATCACCTTCCCCAGATCTTCCTTGGCCACCCTGAGTTCGATAACCGAGGTCTGCTCCCCTTCGATTTCCTTGACCTGCACCTCTTCAGGATTATCCACGAGTGCCTGAGCGATGAACTTGACCAGCTCTTTCATAGTAGCCACCTCTGTCAAGGGATGGGGCGATCAACCAACCTCCCTGGGGCTTGTCCCTGGGCGAGCGCTCAGGGCTCCGGCGCCGCCGCGGCTTGAGGCCGCTTCTTCAGAAGGCTGGCCACGGTGTTGGTGGGCGTGGCGCCCTTGCTGACCCATTGGGCCAGCAGGTCTTCCTTCACCGTGACCGCGACGGGGTCCTGGCGCGGATCATAAGTGCCAATGATTTCCAGAAAGCTACCATCCCGGGGAGACTCGCTATTAGCCACCACGATGCGGTAGTAGGGGCGCTTTTTCGCGCCGAAACGGGCCAAACGGATACGTAACGCCATTAGAGCTGCTTTCTCCTCCTTCGGATGTGATCGGGCTTGGATGGGACAGGCGCCCGCGCTCATGCTCTCACCGCCGGGGGCGGCGGTTCCACCTATCTCCTTTAAAAAAACTTGGGCATCAGGCCCTTCATCTTCTTGCCGCCCTGGGCCATCTGCTTGATCATCTTTTGGGTCATGACGAAATTCTTCAGCAGGCGGTTGACGTCCTGCACCGAGGCGCCGCTGCCCAGGGCGATGCGCCGCCGGCGGCTGCCGTTGATGATCTGGTGGTCGGCCCGCTCGCCCGGGGTCATGGAGCCGATGATGGCCTCCACCCTTTTCAAGTCCCGGTCGTCGGGCTGCAGGTTCTTCATGGCCTTCATCTTGCTGCCCAGGCCGGGAATCAGGCCCAGCAACTGCTCCATGGAGCCCATCTTCTTGATCTGCCGCAACTGCTCCCGAAAATCCTCCAGGGTGAAGGCCTCCCGGCGCAGCTTCTGCTCCAGGGCCTTTACCTGCTCGGCATCAAAGGACTCCTGGGCCTTCTCGATGAGCGTCAGGACGTCCCCCATCCCCAGGATGCGGGAGGCCAGCCGGTCCGGGTGGAAGACCTCCAGGGCGTCCAGCTTCTCCCCCACCCCCAGAAACTTGATGGGTTTGCCCACCACTTCCCGCATGGAGAGGGCGGCGCCGCCCCGGGCGTCCCCTTCCACCTTGGTGAGGATCACCCCGGTGAGCTTCAAGAGATCATGGAAACTTTGGCCCACCTGCACCGCGTCCTGTCCGGTCATGGCGTCCGCCACCAGGAGAATCTCCCGGGGCGCCACCTTCTCCTTGATGGCCTTGAGCTCCTCCATCAAGGGGGCGTCGATGTGCAACCGCCCGGCGGTGTCCAGGATTACAGTGTCGTAGCCCGCGGCGTAGGCCGCCTCCATGGCTGCCGCGGCGATGGCCACCGGATTCTGGCCGGGCTCGGTGGGATACGCCGCCACCCCGCAGTCCGCGGCCAGACGCTGAAGCTGCTCGATGGCCGCCGGGCGCTGCACGTCGGCGGGCACCAGATAGACCTGGCGGCCCTGGCTCTTGAGGCGCCGGGCCAGCTTGGCCGCGGTGGTGGTCTTGCCCGATCCCTGCAAACCCACCAGCATCAGGGCGATGGGAGGCCGGCCGCTCAGGTCCAGGCGCGGGGACTCTCCCCCCAGCAGGCCGGTGAGTTCCTCATGGACGATCTTCACCACCTGCTGGGCCGGGGTGAGGGAGCGCATCACCTCTTCGCCCACGGCCCGCTCCCTGACCCGCTCGATGAAGGACTTAGCAACCTTATAGTTGACGTCGGCCTCCAACAGGGCCAGGCGCACCTCCCGCAGGGCCTCCTGCACCTGGGCCTCGGTGAGCTTGCCGTGGCCCTTCAGCTTCTTGAAGACCTGCGCCAGTTTATCGG
>CAWEWX010000080.1:0-17030 GCA_963812655.1 uncultured delta proteobacterium
AGACGATCAAACATTTGAGTTTTTAGTTTTTAGTTTTTAGTTTTTTTTCTCGTTCCCAAGCTGTGCTTGGGAACGCATTCTTTACCTGCCAAGTTAAACTTGGCAATCATTTTCGTTCCCAAGTACAACTTGGGAACGAGATGAACTTGGGAACCAAGGCAAAAACTACCCTTTAATGACCCCCAACGGTTTGAGCTTCGCCACCTTTTTGGAGATGCCGGCGCCCTGGCAGACATCCACTACCATGGCCACGTCCTTGTAGGCCTCGGAAATCTCTTCGTCAATGGTGGCCCGGCCCGCGCCCCGGACCACGATGCCCCGGGCCGCCAGCTCCCGAACGATGGCGCGGCCCCTGGCCACCTTCAAGGCCTGGTGCCGGCTCATCTCCCGGCCGGCCCCGTGGCAGGTGCTGCCGAAGGTCTCGGTAAGGGCTTTTTCGGTCCCTACCAGGACGAAAGAGTATCGCCCCATGTCGCCGGGAATCAACACCGGCTGCCCTGTCTCCTGATAGGCCGCCGGGGTCTCCGGGTGGTGCGGCGGAAAGGCCCGGGTCGCCCCCTTGCGGTGGATGCAGAGCTTCTTCCGGACACCCCCCACTTCATGGGTCTCGAACTTGGCGATATTATGGGCCACGTCGTAAACCAGCTCCATCCCCAGGTCCCGGGGGCCGATCTTCAAGACCTGCTCGAAGGACTGCCGCACCCAATGGGTGATCATCTGCCGGTTGGCAAAGGCAAAATTGGCCGCCGCCGCCATGGCCGCCAGATAGTTCCCGGCCTCCGGCGAGTTCAAGGGGGCGCAACATAGCTGCCGGTCCGGCAGCTCGATCCCGTATTTGGCCGCGGCCCTGAGCATCACCTTGATGTAGTCATCGCACACCTGATGGCCCAGCCCCCGGGAACCGGTGTGCACAATGGCGGTCACCTGGTCCTTAAAGAGCCCCAGGGCCGCGGCCAGCTTCTCATCAAAGATCTCCAGGACGTAGCCCACTTCGACGAAGTGGTTGCCGGAACCCAGGGTGCCCAACTGGTCCTTGCCGCGATCCATGGCAAACTGGGAGACGCGCTCCGGGTCGGCCCCCTCGATACAGCCCTGGGCCTCGATGTGGTCCAGGTCGGCTGCCGCGCCGTAGCCGTTTTTCACGGCCCAGCCGGCCCCCTGGCGCATCACCGCTTTCAAGGCGGGCAGGGCCAGCTTCAGGTCTTTGCGCCGGGAGCCCACCCCCGAGGGGATATTGGCAAACAGGACGTTGACCAGCTCCTCGATGCAGCACTCCACCTGGGACCGTTGCAGGTTGGTGCGCAGCAGCCGCACCCCGCAGTTGATGTCGTAGCCCACGCCGCCGGGGGAAACCACCCCTTCCTCCAGCGAGAAGGCGGCCACCCCGCCGATGGGAAAACCATAGCCCCAATGGATGTCCGGCATGGCCAGGGAGGGGCCTTCGATTCCCGGCAGGGTGGCGACGTTGGCCACCTGCTGCAGGCTCTGGTCCTCCCTGATCTTGGCGATCATCGCCTCGGAAGCGAAGACCAGGCCCCGGGTGCGCATCTTGCCCTCCCGGGGAATCTCCCAGCGGTACTCGTCCACCTGCCGCAGCTTCATATCAGTTGCCAGTAGTCAGTAGCCAGTATTTACTTCAGCCCTTCACTAAAGGGGGACTTTACCTGCTAACCACTTGACACTAACCGTTATAAATTCAAAATCACCATCCTTAAGCCTGTAGCCGGTATGGTTTTGATTTTACTGGCAACTGGGAACTGGCTACTGGCCACTGGCCACTGGCCACTACAAATCCAAGATCACCGTGGCCTGCCAGCCATCCCGCCAGGGCTTGATCTCCAGATGGTGATAGGTGGCGGCCTTGACCGCGGATTTCTCCGGATGCCGCGTGGGATCGAAGGCCTCTCCCCAGGCGGTGGCTTTAAGGCGCCGCTCGCTCAAGGAGGTGAGGCGGAATTCCCGTCCCAAAAACCCTTCCACATCAAAAAGATAAAGCAGGTGGTTGAGCCAGTCAACCAGCAGGGCTTCCCGGTCCGGCGATTCCAGCTCAACGGTCCGTGTTTCCCGGCGCCTTAAGTAACGGCGGTCGACCATGGTGGCCGTCAAGGCGCCGGCTGCATTTTCAAAGAGCTCCGCGAGGCTCTGGCCCCGGATGCGCCAGGCCAGGTCGGCGGTATGCGGCAGTTGCCGGTACTTGGCGGCCTGGCGTTGGGCGGCTACCCCCGGTTTCATTTTCAAAAAATAAGAATTTTAATAAGGTGATTCAAGCCCGGCCGCAAACTTATCTCATTCCCGCGAGGGTCGGCAAAAGCCATTTTTGCGTCCCCTGGCCGCGGCAAAAGGTAAACCTTCGGCTTTTTACTTTTGCCCTAACCGGCTCAGCGCCGCAGCCAATTCCTGTCATCCCGGGCCGCCGCCTGCCCCCAGGCAAAGGCCTGCAAATTGGCCTCCAGGAACTTGGGGTTGGTGCGGGTGCGGATCACCGCCAGGATCTGGGGGGCGGCGAACGGCAGGCGCTCCAACGCCGCCAGGGCCCCCAACAGGACCATGTTCACCGTCAGGGGGTTGCCCGCCTGCCGGGCGCCGGCCCCGGCGTCGAAGGCCAGCAGGCTCCCCACCTGCGCCGCCATGAGGTCCAGCATCCGGGATACCTCAGGATATGGCGCCTGGCCGATGGCCACCGGATAGGGGACAATGGCCGCGGTGTTGGCGATCACCAGGGTGCCGGGGTGGCAACGGTCCAGGGCCCGAAAGGTCTCCAGGGCCTCAAAACCCAAGATAATGTCGGCTTCCCCCGGGGAAATGAGGGGGCTCTGCAACTCCCCCAGGACCACGGTGGAGACCACGATGCCGCCCCGCTGGGCCATGCCGTGGGTCTCGCTCACCAGGGGATCAAGCCCCGCGGCCAGGGCCGCTTCCCCCAGAATCCGGCTGGCCAGCAGGGTCCCCTGGCCGCCCACCCCGGTGAGGAAGATGCGCAGGTTTCCGGTCTTCGGTTTTCGGGTTGCGGTGACTGCCATGGTGATTATCTCGAGGCACCGGCGAGACGCCGGTGCCTCCATTCTTTTTTGGCAGTGGATGCCGGGCCTTCCGCCCGGCATCCACTGCCCTTATACGGGTTGGGAGGGGGGTGTGGGGGGAGGGCAGGGATGAAATCCCTGGCCCTCCCCCCACATCTCTACCTCACCCCTTCTTCACCGGCCGGATGCGCTCGCACCACTGCACGCAGAATGCGCAGCCGCTGCAGAGGTCTTCGTCGATGAGCATCTGGTTGCCCTTGCCTCCGGGTTTCAGGTACATGGCCGGGCAGCCGAAGTAGTCCAGGCAATCCCGGCATTCCCCGCACTCCCCGGTGACCTGGAAGCGGGCCTTCCTTTTCTTCCCGGTAATCCGGGATTCGTAGAGATAACATGGGGCCTGGGAGATGAGCACCCGCACCCCCGAAGCGCCCAGGGCCTCCTTGGTGGCCGCCAGGGACTCTTTATATTTAAAGGGGTTAACCACCCAGAGGGCCTCCACCCCCAGACCCCGCACCACCCCGGCGATATCCAGGGGCTTCCCCGGATAGCCGGGGGGAGTCAGGGTCACCCCGGGGTGGGGCTGGGAGCCGGTCATGGCGGTGGTGCCGTTGTCCAGGATGACCAGCAGGAAATCGTGCCTCTGGTGCACCGCGTTGACCAGCCCTGGCAGCCCGGAATGGAAGAAGGTGGAATCCCCGATGAAGGCCACCACCTTCTGGCCGGTGGCCCGGGAGATGCCGGCCGCGGTGTTGATGCTGGAGCCCATGCAAATGAGAAAGTCGGCCATGGACAGGGGAGGCAAGAGCCCCAGGGTGTAACAGCCGATGTCCGTGGGAAAGACTCCTTCCATCCCCAGGTCCCGCAGGGCAATCTTCACCGCGTAGTACATGGCGCGGTGGGGGCAGCCGGGGCAGAGGTTGGGGGGGCGGTCCGGCAAGGCCCGGCCCCATAACTGCTCCGGGACGGTGATGGCCGGGGGCCGATAATCGACCCCGAAGCAGCGGGCGATCATCTCCCGCACCAGGCCGGGGTGGTATTCGTAGAGCCGGGAGAAGAGGTCCGGGGCCTTGCCGCGGATGGCCAGCGTCAGCCCCCGGCCCTGGGCCACGGCCTTGACCGCCTCTTCCAGGTACGGCTCCAGTTCCTCCACCACCAAAACCTTTTCCAGGCCCTGAAGAAAATCGCCGATAAGCTCCTCGGGCAGGGGGTGGGTGAATCCCAGTTCCAGGATTTTGCACTCAGCGGCCAGCCCCAGTTCCCGGACGGCGTCGGCCACGTAGCCCCGGCTCACCCCGCTGGTGATGATCCCCCAGCGGCCCTGGCCGCGGACCCGGTTAAAGGGGCTCTCCTCCGCCAGGGTCCGGGCCCGGGACAGGGCCTCCAGAAGCCGGGCGTGGGCCAGGCGGGCCACCGCCGGCACCATCACCCGGCGAAAAGGGTCCTTGAGAAAGCGGCCCGGCCCCGGCCGGGAGGCGAGTTCCCCCAGGGTCACCGGCCCCCGGGTGTGGTTCACCCGGGTGGTGGTGCGCAGCAGCAGCGGCAGGTTAAGTTCCTCCGAGAGGGAGAAGGCCGCCCTGGCCATCACCAACGCCTCCCGGGGACTGTCCGGCTCCAGCATGGGGAGCCCCGCCATTTTGGCGTAATAGCGGTTATCCTGCTCATTCTGGCTGGAAAACAGGGAGGGGTCGTCGGCGCTGACGATGACCAGGCCGCCCTTGACTCCCGTGTAGGCCAGGGTCATGAGGGTGTCGGCGGCCACGTTCAGGCCCACATGCTTCATGGCGGTGAGCACCCGCCAGCCCGAAGCCGCGGCCCCGGCGGCCACCTCCAGGGCCACCTTCTCGTTCACCGAGTATTCAAAGGCCAGGTCCGTCTGCCGGGAGATTTCATAGCTGCGGTCGCCGATTTCCGAGGCCGGGGTGCCGGGGTAGGTGGTGACCAGGGCTACCCCGGCCTCCAGGGCCCCGCGCACGATGGCCTCATTCCCCAAAAACAGGCGCCGTTCTCCCGGATTTCCCCGCAATATCTCTGGCATGATCTTTTCTTAAAGAGAAATTATTATCCAAACTTGATAATTTAACACGCTTTGGTAGATTTTTGCCAATAAAAAACCTGGGGCTCCCCGGCTCCCGATGACCTAGGCCTGAAATGTTGGAGGACCTGAGGAAGGAAGGGGGGCTAGATGGCCAGCAGGGGGGAAAAGAATTCTTTGCCGTTGCGGACCGCCTTGATGGCGGTATGGAGGGCCGTATCCGCGTCTTCCTTGAGGAGATAGCCGCTGACTCCGGCGGCCACGGCCTGGCGCAGATACTCCTTGCTGCGGTGCATGCTGAGAATTATGACCTTGACCCGGGGATACAGATGCTTAATCCTTTTGGTCGCCTCCAGGCCCCGGACCCGGGGCATGGCGATATCGACAATAACCAGGTCCGGTTGGATGGTTTTCAGAATCTCCAAGAGTTCCATGCCATCGCCGGCTTCCCCCACGACTTCCAGGTTGCCGTCTTCCTCGATGATCTTCCTGATACCCTGGCGCACCAGGGCATGGTCATCAGCCAGGATGATTTTATAAAAATGCGCCATTCATTGCCCGTCTTCCCAGATATCTTCAAGGCCTTGCAGCCCCTTGCCACTGCTCACGGAGGTGGGGGCCTGCTAAAGGCAACGCGCGCGGCAGGGATACTCTCGAGCACGTCCGGTTAAGTGGGATCTTTGGAAATCGCCTGACTGCGGTTAGCTTTGAGAAGGCGTCGCACCGGCAAGGTGGCCAGCGCCAGCATTCCTCCTCCTCCCCTAAGGGGTCTGGCGGGCATCCTTGCCACCTGGAATTAAAGCGTAATATCTAGCTAATTTAATCTCCCAACCTATTTCAACATACGTTAGAGTTTCGTTAACCATCGGTTTAGAAAAAGTCAATCCCGGATAAAAACATTTGTTCTTCCAGGACCCATCTTTAGCCATTTAGATTGGGGACCTGAGCTTTCTGTTATCCGAACCAGGCGGCCAGGGGCCGCCCGGTGCATTAAGGGGCCCGAGACGGGGTCGGCGGTTCCCAGAAGCGCAGCCCAACATCTGGGTGCGCCTCATTTCTTCCCGCTGCCCATCCACCAGGGGAGGTCCGAAGGGGTCTTCCTGGCCCGGAGCTGCGCCATTTCCGCCTTCAGTCCGGCCACTTCGGCCTTAAGCGGCGCCACCTCCGCCTGTAGGAGCGGCAAGGCCGCCTGCAGCCGCGCCACTTCCCCTTTGAGACTGGCCATCTCGGTCTTCAGTTGCACCGCCTCCCGGCTAATTTCCGGCCCCAGCCCCTTGACCCTGGCCGCCTCGGCCTGCAATCCCGCCAGCCCGGCTTCCAGCAGATCCAGGCGCTCTTCCACCCTGGCTGTCCGGTTGGCCGCCCCCGGTCCCGGCAACACGGTGTCCAGGGGATTCTCCGCCACCGGCGCATCCAGGGGATTTTCCCCGATGGTGCTGCGTTTGGCCATCACTTAACTCCCTTCCTGGTTGATGATCTCCCGGGCCAAGGCCCGGTAATCGGCCGCCCCGGCGCTCTTGGGATCGTATTGGGTTATGGGCCGGCCGAAGGAGGGACATTCGGCCAGACGGATATTCTCCCGGATAACGGTATGGTAGACCAGGCGGCCGGACCGCTCCCGCAGTTGCTCCACCACCTCCCGGGCGTGGCGGGTGCGGCTGTCCACCCGGCAGGCCAGGATACCAGAGATTTTGAGCTGGGGGTTGAGGCGCTCCCGGACCAGTTCCACCGTTTGCAGGAGCTGGGCCAGGCCGCTCAGGGCCATGACATGGGCCTCCACCGGCACCAACAGCTCTTCCGCGGCAGTGAGGGCGCTGATGGTCAGGATCCCCAGGGTGGGGGGGCAGTCTATGAGGAGGTAGTCCCAGCGGTCCGGCGGCAGGCGCTGGAGGTTGCGCCGCAGAATGGTTTCCGCCCCCACTTCCCCGGCCAGAATCTTCTCCGCCCCCACCAGCCAGGAAGACGAAGGGATCAGGTCCACCCCCGGAGCCCCGGCCTCCCGGACGAAATCCGCGGGGTCGCCGTTATCGGTGAAGATGCCCAGCACCTCTTTGCCGGTGTTCTTGATGCCAAACCAGTCGGTGCTGGAGTGTTGCGGGTCCAGATCCATCACCAGGACGCGGCGCTGCTGTTCGCTCAGGGCCGCGGCCAGATTGACGCTGGTGGTAGTCTTGCCGCTGCCGCCTTTCTGGTTGGCGATGGCGAAAATCCTCATCGGCTCATTCCCTCCCTTTAAAAACCCGATAAAACCACGCTCGCCCGGGGCGCCGGCCAAAACCCAGGCCTCCGGCCCGGGCCGCGGGCGGAACCCTCGGGTGAGTCGAGCTGCTGGACCCGGCCTGGTCCTGCCGGTATGGATTTTTCCTGAGCTACCATGCCACAGCAGGAAGGCGATGTCAATCTCGGCCGGGGTGAGTGTGAGATGGTCCCCGGAGCCCCGGAGCGCTTTGAGCCATTCCATGTTAATTAGTCCTCCTACCCTATTATGAAAATACTTGGTGGGGCGGGCCTCCGTGCCCGCCTAATTCCGGGCGGCCAGGGACGGCCGCCCCACCTATTTTATTGTTAAAATGTAGGGTGGCGTTGCCCACCATTCCCCGGGCTACGGCTGAACGGCATAAACCCGCAATTATCCGGTCTCCTCTCCTCGCAGAGGCGCCGCGGCCGACTGCAGCACCGGACCAGACCTGCTATTCTTCCGAGCAGGTTAATAAACAATAAGAAGCTTTTCAAAAGCTGGGGTTTCCGTGACCGGAGCGATGTGACCTGCATGGGCCATTGTGACTCCGGGGTTATCTTGGTTTGCTCAAAATGACTTTTCTCAGAAAGAGAGGTTTGGAATAGCTGGTGGATGTTTCGCGGCGCAAAAATGATCTTTAATGAGATTTCAGGTCACTAACTGTTTTGGGTTGCACAATGGGGCGGCATCTGGCAAATCCCTACGCTAAGCGCCGCCTTGCTGCCTGGGTTTGTTCCACCTCGCAGTCCTCATCGAGCCCCGGAGGTCGCTAACCCCTCAAAGGATCTCATCTCTCAAAAAGTAAAAAATTAAATTAGAAACGAATAAAATTCTTGACTATGATAAATAATAAATCTATTAACTAAATTTACAAATAGAGACGTCTGAAAAAAAGAGCCCCAACATGTCATGCTGTGGGAGCGAAGCGGCCGCAGGATCTTAGGAATACCAGATGCTTCGCGGAGCTCAGGATGGCCGGCCGGCCTTTTACAGAGGTCTTAACTAACTTGAGAAGAAAGAGAGGGACCCATGGCCAGTGAAGTGTTAAGGTTAACGTCGCAGATTGTGATAGCCCACGCCTCCATGAGCGAACTGACTCCCCAAGAGTTGGTGGAGGAAATTAAAGAGGTCTACCAAGTCCTGGCTGCCGTGGAAGGCGGCGCCGTTATCCTGGAGGCCCCGGGGCCGGAAAAGGG
This sequence comes from uncultured delta proteobacterium, assembly GCA_963812655.1. Classification (GTDB taxonomy): domain Bacteria; phylum Desulfobacterota; class Desulfobaccia; order Desulfobaccales; family 0-14-0-80-60-11; genus JAPLJC01. The sequence continues at coordinate 8,488 of CAWEWX010000080.1, forward strand.
CAAAGATGCCGGCCTGGTGAAGAAACCGTCGGTGCCCCTGAAGGAGATTGTCACGGAGAAACACGTGGTCTGCCTGGAGTGCGGGAAAAAGATGCGCACCCTGAAGGCCCACATCCGCAAGGCCCACAAGTTGCAGCCCAAAGAATATTTCCAGAGATACTGCTTGGACCCCAAGAAATATCCTCTGGTATGCAAGGAATATTCTAAGCAGCGCAGCCGGATGGCCAAACAACGGGGATTTGGTGAGCGGGGCACCCATCATAAGGCGGCCAAGCCCAAATAATCGCGGCAACCGGCTAAGTTAGTTCCATTTTCCCGGTATTCTTCCATAAATCGGGGTATTTTCCTTGGGGGCGGACCTGCGGGTCCGCCCTCTTTATGGGGCTCCCCTAAAACTGCTGCAAGATTCCTCCGGGAATTGGATTTAGCGGCCCAGGGGGTAAGGCGCCCCTCGCCAATACCGCCCGGCGCCGGCTCTCAGCCGGGGACGACATTTTTCATGCTAGTTTGAGCCATTTATTGCCGAAAAGTGAAAAATTAAGCAAATTCTCCCTGAAGAATCAGGGAATCCCCGATTTACGAAGCCGGAAATATCCAGCAAGCTAAGGCCAATATCGACGAAAGGGCAAACTACTCCGAAAGGGTAGGACGCAAAGTCACCGGCCTAAAGCCTTCGGGCTACGGTAGCGGGATTGCCGAAGTGAGGGCAAACCTACCTGGGGCCATACTTAGTCGAGCTCCGGGTTTTTTTTCGCGCCCAGACCGGGGACCGATTAAGCTGTCTGAGGGTCTCAGGTACTGCTGGGAGAAAAAGATGGACCTTTCTCAGATGACCACCATCATCATAAGTTCCGGGAGCGCCCTCATCCTGCTGGCGTGCATATACCTCCTGAACCGCAGACCCAACCGGCAGTTGCGGCGGGAACTGGAATCCCTGCAGCAGGACGAGGGGCAGTTGCAGGAGAAACTGGCATCCTTGCAGGAAGACGAGAAAAGGTCCCGTGCGTTGCTCAAAACCCTCCCTTCCATAGTCTTTACGGGCTATCTGGATGGCAGCGCCGAGTTCTTTGACGATAAGTTCGAGGGGCTGACCGGCTATCCGGTGGAGGAATTCAATTCCCACCGGATGAAATGGCGCGATATCATCCTGCCCGAGGATGTGGCCCACGCCAAGGCAGCCTTCAAGGAGGCCCTGATTGGCGATCACTTCTATCTGCGGGAGTATCGGATCAAGACCGCGTCCGGGAACATTCGCTGGATCCGGGAAAGGGGTCATATCAACTGCGATGACCACGGCAAGGTGGATTATATCACCGGGATCTGTTCCGACATCACCAAAGAGCAAGAAACAACGGCTGCCGTGGAAAAGATGCGGCATCAAAATGAGATAGTCCTGAACTCCCTGGGCGACGGCCTGTTTGAATTGGATAGGAGCAGCGAGGTCTCCTTCATCAATCCGGCCGCCCTCAAGATGCTCGGATACCAGGGCAAGGATGTGGTGGGGCAAAACCTGCACGAGCTGATCCATCACAAGAAGGCGGACGGCAGCCCCTATGCCGAGGCGGACTGCCCCATTCTTGCTACCCTCCGGGACGGCAAGGAACACTACCTGGGGGACGAGGTCTTCTGGACCAAGAGGGGCGAGGTCCTGCCGGTGGCCTGTGTAACCACCCCCCTGGTCGAAGACGGGGCGGTGGTCGGCATGGTGGGGACCTTCCGGGACATCACCTGGCGTAAACAAGCCGAAGCGGAACTCCAGAGCTCCCGTCAATTCCTGGAGAACGTCATCGACAACTCTGCCGAAAGCATCGGCCTGGTCGACTCACACGGCCATATAACCAAATGGAACAAGGCTTCCGAGGTTATCTACGGCTACAGCTTTAAAGAGCTGGAGGGGAAGCTGGCCTTTGATCTCTATGCGAATAAAGATGAAATGGCGAAGATGATGATCCCCTTGCGCCGGGACGGTTCGGTCAAGGACTACGAAGTCACCATGAAGCGGAGAGACGGCAGCACCTTCCCAGCCAGTCTGTCCATCAAGGTGATGCGGGATGCGGCCGGCAACAATATGGGCAGCGTCACGGTGGCCAGGGATCTGACGGAGCTGAAGGAGAAGGAAGCGAAGTTGCATGCCGCCAATGAGCAACTCCGGGGCCTGGTGAAAGAATCCAACGAGCGCAGCCGCCAGTTGCACCTGCTCCAGGAAATGAGTGAAATCTTCCTGTCCTGTCAGACCTCCGGCGAAACCTATAGCGCCATCACCCACTTCGGGCCCAAATTCTTCCCGGATTATGCCGGGGCCTTCTACCTCCTCAACAGCACCACGGATCTCTTCGAGATGACCGCCGTCTGGGGTGAAGCCCCGCGGATGGAGATGTCCTTCGGCAAAGATGAATGCTGGTCCTTAGGTCGGAGCCGGGCCTATCCGGTGGCCGATTCCGGAAGCTCCATGAACTGCCGGCATGTCGCCGCCACCTTGCCCGGGGCTTACCTATGCGTGCCCATGATGGCCCAAGGGGAGGTTATGGGTATTCTCCATTTGTGCAAAATGACTCCAGAGATCAAGGAACAGATGGCGGGCATCGCACAGTTTGCCACCAGCGTCGCTGAGGCCATGGCCCTGGCCCTGGCCAACCTGAAACTCCGGGAGACCCTGCGCGACCAGGCCATCCGGGATGGCCTCACCGGCCTCTTCAACCGGCGCTATATAGAAGAGACCATAGAGCGGGAGTTAAGCAGGAGCAAGCGCCAGAGGACTCCCCTGGCGGTCATCATGCTGGACCTGGACCATTTCAAGGAATGCAACGACACCTATGGCCACAATGCGGGAGATGAACTGCTGATGTCCTTGGGCGAGCTGATCCGGGGACAGATTCGCGGGGAAGACATCGCTTGCCGCTATGGGGGCGAGGAGTTCCTGATAATTATGCCGGGGGCGCCCCTGGAAGTCGCCCTGAAATGGGCCGAGAAATTTAACCGTAGCGTCAAAGACCTCCATATCCGGAACACCTCCCTGAAACCCATCACCATCTCCGCCGGGGTGGCGACCTTCCCGGATCACGGAGGCACCGGCAAGGAGGTGATCCGGGCCGCGGATGACGCTCTGTACCTGGCCAAGGCCGAAGGCCGCGACCGGGTGATGATGGCCAACGGCGAGGCCAACGCCAAGGCGCCGGCCAAGAGGTTTTATTCACCCCCACCCTCCCCCGGCGCCCGCCAGCCTAAATTACGTGTCCTTGATTGACCCGAAAGGTGAGCTAAACAAAAACCCCTTGAGATCTCAAGGGGTTTTTTAATTGGATGGCTCCCCTGAGGACTAATTTTTTCTTGACATTAAAACAGATGATTGATACTAAAATTTTAAACGCTTGTTTAACTTTTTGGAGGTTCCATTTACGGACATCCCCGCAGAAAGCTCTACCGGCGCCGAAACCCGGCTGCGTCTGCTTGAAGCCGCGGGGGAAGTCTTTACTAAACGAGGATTTCGCAACTCCACCATCCGCGAAATCTGCCGCCGGGCCAGGGCCAACCTCGCGGCCGTGAACTATCACTTCGGCGATAAAGAACGTCTTTATGCCGCGGTCATGGAATACGCGCAGGCCCGGGCCAGAGAGAAATACCCCCTGGCCTCCGGCGAGAATGCGGATATCTCCCCGGCGCAACGTCTGCACGCCTTTATTCACCATGTTATGTTTAGCCTCTTCGCTGGCGGGGTGCCGTCCTGGCTCGGCCAGTTGATGGCCCAGGAAATGATCGAACCCACGGCCGCCCTGGATGCCCTGGTGGAAAAGGCGATTCGCCCGATGTCAGAGAAGTTGGCGGCCATCGTGGGAGAACTGCTGGGGGCCGGGATGACCGATGAGCAGATTCGCCTCTGCCAGCTAAGCATCATCGGTCAATGCCTGCATCACCGCAACGCCCGCCCGGTAATCCAACGGCTTTTTCCCCAGCAGCAGTACGGGCCGGAAGATATTGCCGCCCTGGCTGACCACATCACCCGGTTTTCCTTAGGCGCCCTGAGAGGACTGGCGAAGGGGGAAAATGATGATATTGACCTGCCTCCGGGGGAGGGCTGGCAACCATGAAAGGAATCTTGCGAGTTGCCTTCAAATTGTTAGTCAATGACCGGGGCAAGTTTGCCGCACTGATCGTCGGAATCACCTTCGCCGTGTTTCTTATGGTCCAGCTGACCTCCGTATTTTCCGGCATCTTGACTAAGGCCTCGGCTACCATCATCAACGTGGGCGCCAGCGTCTGGGTCATGGACCCGGCCGTCAACAATCCGCTCAACAGCATCCAGTTGCCTGATTACATCTTGGACGCGGTGCGCAGTATCGACGGCGTCAAATACGCGGTGCCGTTATATTCCGGGGTAGCTCTGGTCAAGCTCCATGACGGCGTTTATCAGCCGGCAACCGTCATGGGACTGGACGACGCCAGCCTGGTGGGCCGGCCCGAACTGATCGCCGGGAAAATTGACGACATTTTTGCCGATAATGGATTTATCGTGGTAAAAGACGAAGAATTTTCCAAATTAGAAAACCCCGAGCTCGGCACAACTTTTGAGATCAATGACCACCGGGGGGTCGTCGTCGGGATCGCCAAAGTGGCCAGCAGCACCCTGTTCGGCATCCCGACCCTGTACACCACCTTCAGCCGGGCGATTCAGTATATCCCTTCCACGCGTTTCACCATTGCCTATATTTTAGTGGAACCGAAAAACGATAAAGACATCCCTTATATCAAGAATCAGGTGGCCAAGGCCGGCTACTTGGCGTTGACCAATACCGAATTCCAGCAACTGATCGCCAACTATTACAAATACCAAACCGGCATCGGCACCAACATCCTGATCATGACCCTGATCAGTTTCCTGGTCGGTCTCTCCATTTGCGGCCAAACCTTCTATACCTTCGTTTTGGAAAATCTGGATAAATTCGGCGCCCTGAAAGCCATCGGCGCCAAGGGTTACGAACTCGTCTACATGATCCTCTTTCAAACCTTGTTCACCGGATTCACCGGGTACGGCCTGGGGGTTGGCCTCTGTTCCCTGCTGATCGCCGTGGCCAAAAATAAGGTGCCGAATTACGCCGCGGATATCACCTACTTCAATCTCGGCCTGGCCTTCATCATGGTGCTCATCATCTCTGGGGTTTCCAGTTTCATCGCGGTGAGAAAAGTGATCAAAATAGAGCCCTTCGATATTTTCAGAGGTTAAGCATGCCCGAGGTCGCAGTCCAAGCCGTCGACCTGGTGAAATGGTTCGGAGCCGAGGACATCAGGACCTACGCGGTGCGTGAGGTCAGTTTTGAGGCCAATTTTGGCGAAATGCTCTATATTACCGGCCCCTCGGGCAGCGGCAAGACCACCCTGTTGAGCATGATCTCGGGGATTCTGAGACCTAATGCCGGCACGGTGGTGGTGGAGGGCAAAGAAATCTGGAGGCTCAGTCCCAACGAACTGGCCGATTTCAGATTGCATACCGTCGGTTTTGTGTTTCAGGACTATCACCTGTTCCCGAAACTGACCACCGCGGAGAACGTCGCTCTCCCCCTGATTCTCAAGAAGCAAGACTGGGATGAATCCTTGCGCCTCGCCCTGGAATTTCTGGATGTAGTGGGAATCAAGGACCGGGCGCAGCTGCCCCCCTCCAGGTTAAGCGGCGGTGAACAGCAGCGGGTGGCCTTGGCCAGGGCCATCGTCAGCCGTCCGGACATTTTAATCTTTGATGAACCCACCGCCTCCCTGGACGGCGCCACCGGCAGAAAGATTATCGGGTTTATTAAAGAAAACCTATTGAACGAACACCGATGCATCCTGATTGTCACCCACGACGCCAGGATCTTTGAATATGCCGACCGGAACCTCAAGATGGAAGATGGCCGGATTGTGGAGATTGTCAGCGGAGGCATGGGAGGCATGAGTGAAACCTAAATTTTTATTAGCCCTGGTGCTCCTGGGACTGGTGGGCGGGTTGGTCAGCGCCTACGTTTACGGCATCCGGGGAAAACCGCTGCCGCCGGCCTATAATCCGGCCCAGAACCCTTATGCCAAAGGTATTTACGCCAACGGCATCATTGAAAGCTACCAGTCGAACGGGGCCAACATTAATATCTATCCCGAAGTCCCGGGCACCGTCACCCGGATCCTGGTAAAGGAAGGGGACAAGGTAAATGAGGCGGCCCCGCTGCTGTTGATAGACGATTCCGTGCAGAAGGCCACGGTGGAACAGCAAAAGGCTCAAGCCGAAGCGGCCCTGGCCATGCTGCGCGAACTCAAGGCCCAGCCGAGATCGGAAGTCCTCAGGGTGTCCAAGGCCCAGGTAGATTATGCCGCCGCCCAACTGAGAACCTCCCGGGATACGATGGTAAAACTGAGGAAATCCTCAGCCCTGGACCCCAAATCGGTGAGCAAGGATCAGCTGGATACCGCGGAAAACACGGTCAAGGCGAATCAGGCCAATCTCGGAGTGATGCGGCGGCAGTACGAACTGACCAAGGCCGGGGCCTGGATCTATGACGTCCAAAACCAGCAGCACCTGTATGAGGCATTGTCCAAGACTTATGCCAGCGGGGCCGCCCTGCTGGCTAAATACACCCTGCGGGCGCCGGTGGACGGCGTGGTCCTGGCGATCAACGCCGCGGTGGGCAGTTTCGCGTCGCCCCAGGGAATTTACGACACCTACACCCAGGGTTCTGATCCCGTCATGGTCATGAGCTATTCCCAACAACCTTATCTTGAGGTCAGATGTTATATTGACGAGATTCTCATTCCCAGGATGTCGCCGGCGTCTAAGATGAACGCCCAAATGTTAATCAGAGGGACGACCGACCGCATCCCCCTGGAGTTCGAGCGCATCCAGCCCTATGTGAGCCCCAAGATCGAGCTGTCGGATCAAAGGACCGAAAGGGTGGACGTGAGAGTGCTGCCGGTCTTGTTCCGCTTCAAGCCGCCCAAAGACATGAATATTTATCCGGGGCAACTGGTGGACATCTATGTGGAAACACCCTGAGCCGCCAGGAGACCGGAGCAGGTGGAGACGGCGGATGAAACCGGCGTTGCCCAACGGCGATCGAGGGTGCAGGCGGATCTTGACGTGGTTTTGCCTGGGCCTGCTGTCCGGCCTGCTGGTCCCCGGCTGTGCCGTGGGACCCGACTTTGTCCGTCCCCAGCCCCCGGCGGTGACCCAATACACCCAGGGGGAGGAACCGGCCAAGACGGAGACGGCAGCAGGCCGGGCGCAGCACTTTGCCTACGGCGCCCAAATCGCCGCAGATTGGTGGCGGTTGTTCAAATCACCCAAGATAGACCAGATGATCAAGGAAGCAGTGGCCCAAAATCTTAACCTGCAATCGGCCCAGGCCCGGCTGTGGCAAAACCAGGACAACCTGTGGGCGGGCTATGGCGCCTTTTTCCCCCAGGTCGGCGGCAACTTCTCTTACAGCCGGGAGAAGTTTAACCCCGCCCAATTCGGCAGTGCCGCCCCGGGCAGCATCTTCAACCTCTTCACCACCTCGGTCTCCGTTAGCTACCTCCTGGACGTATTCGGCGGCACGCGGCGAACCGTGGAGGCCCTGGCGGCTCAAGTGGATTATCAGAAATACACCACCCAGGCCACCTATCTAACCCTGTTGGGAAACGTCGCCAACGCCGCGATCGCCCAGGCGGCCTACCGGGCCTCAATCGACGCCACGGAACGACTCATCGCCTTCCAAAAGGAACAACTGCGCATCACCGAAACCCAGTTCAAGGCGGGGACGGCGCCGTATGCGAACGTGCTTAGCGTGCAATCGCAGCTCGCCGCCACCGAAGCGACCCTGCCGCCCATCAGGCAGAACCTCAATAAGACTCAGCATCTGCTGGCCGCCTTGGTGGGACGCACCCCCGCGGAGTGGCAGCCGCCACCGGTCGATCTGGCAGAAATCACCCTGCCCAGGGAACTGCCCGTGACCCTGCCTTCCGAACTGGTGCGCCAGCGCCCGGATATCCTGGCCGCCGAAGCCCAAATGCACACTGCCAGCGCCAATATCGGCGTGGCCACTGCCGCCATGTTCCCCAGCATCACCCTGAGCGCCGGCTATGGCCAAACGAGCACGGATATCACCAAGCTCTTTGCCACCGGCGGAAATTTTTGGAGTGCGGGTGCGGCCCTGGCCCAACCCCTCTTGCGCGGCGGGACCTTATGGTTTCAGCGGAAGGCCGCCCTCGAAGCCTATCAGGCATCCCTCACCGATTATCGACAGGTGGTGGTCAGCGCCTTCCAGCAAGTAGCCGATACCCTGCGCGCGGTGGAACACGATGCCGAAACCCTGCAGGCCCAAGCAGCCGCTCTGGACGCCGCCGCGCAGGCGTTGACCTTGCTGCAGTCGAACTATGAGGCCGGGGTGGTCAACTATTTGCAGGTACTCACGGCCGACAACCAATACCAGCAGGCCAGGCTCGGCTATATCTCGGCCCAGGCGCTGCGTTTGCAGGATACCGCGGCGTTATTCGTCGCCCTGGGTGGCGGCTGGTGGAACGCAGACACCCAAATGGTGGGAAAG
>CAWEWX010000081.1:0-46728 GCA_963812655.1 uncultured delta proteobacterium
CTGCCGGCGACGCCGGGCCATCCCTCAACCGGTTCCCAAGATATCCTGGATCAAGGCTTCACTGGCAGAGTAAGGGTCGTCCCGCCGCGCCAGGATCTCCTGGAGGAGCGCTTGCAGGCGGCCATCCACGGTGAGCTGCCGCAGCAACCGGCGGAAGACCCCTTCCTTCAGAAGTTCCAGAAACTCCTGGCGCACCCTGTTGATCCGGGCCGCCTGGAAGGCCTCTGGGTCCCCCTGCAAGAACTCCCGGTGCCGCTGCACCGCGCCCATCAGTTCCGCGATGCCCTGATCGTCCTTGGCCTGGGTGAGGAGCACCGGGGGGCGCCAGGCCGATTCCCGCCCCGGGGTCCGCAGCTCCAGCATCCGCAGCAGATCCTGGTAAGCGCGGGAGGCCCCTTCCCGGTCCGCCTTGTTCACCACCAGGATATCGGCCACCTCCAGGATGCCGGCCTTGATCGCCTGAATATCGTCCCCCAGACCCGGAACGGTGACCACGATGGTGGTATAGGCGGTGGCGGCGATCTCCACCTCATCCTGGCCCACCCCCACGGTCTCCACCAGGACGTAGTCCTTGCCCATGGCGTCCAGCACCGTAATCACCGCCCGGGCCGAGGCGGTGAGGCCGCCGAAATGGCCCCGGGTGGCCAGGGAGCGGATGAAGACCCCTTCGTCCAGGGCGTGGCGCTGCATACGGATGCGATCCCCCAAAATAGCCCCGCCGGAAAAGGGGCTGGTGGGGTCCACCGCTACTACCCCCACGGTCTTGCCTTCCCGGCGCAGATATTGAATCAAGCGGTCGGTGAGGGTGCTCTTGCCCACTCCCGGAGACCCGGTGATTCCGAGGATATGGGCCCGGCCGCCATGGCGGTATAGGTTTTTAAGAACCTCCCGGGACGCCGGCTCTCCGTCGTCCAGCTCCCGCATCAGCCGGGCAGCGGCCCGCACCTCTCCCCGGAGAATCTGCTCCACCACCTTGGGGGTCTTGTCCATGAAGCCTCCCATCTACCGGGGAGCGAGAGACTTTTACAGCATCCCCGGCCCAGACTTATCCGATATATATATGGCACCGTAACCTTGATGGCAAAGAAAAACCGTAAAAGTCATTTGCCCGGGGCCGCTTACCTGGGTTACAATGGGCGCTAGGACGGCCACCCCCATGCGCAAGCCGGTGCAGCAACTCTACCAGCTCTTTTCCCAGGAGGACCGCCTGCTGATCCTCATCAACCCGGACCCGGACTCCATCGCCAGCGCCCTGGCCTTGAAGCGTCTCCTTTGGCGTCGCCTGGCGGCCTGCATCATCTCCCCCATCTGCCCCATCACCCGTCCCCAAAATCAGCGCCTGGTGAAACTCCTGGGAATCACCCTGACCCCCCTCCCGGAGATCGATCCCGGGGATTTCCCGCGCAAGGCCGTGGTGGATAACCAGCCGGGGCACCGGAAGGCTTTCGGCGCCCTTCCCTTCGACGTGATCATCGACCACCACCCCCGCCTGCCCGAATCCCGGGGGGGATTTGTGGACATCCGGCCGGGGTATGGGGCCACTGCCACCATCATGACTGAGTATTTGCGGGAGGCCCGCATCAAGCCCTCCGCAGAGCTGGCCACCGTCCTTTATTACGCCATTAAGACCGACACCGCCAATTTTGAGCGTCCACTGGTGGAAGCTGACATGCGGGCCTTTCACTACCTCTTCCAGTTCATCCACCAACCCCTGTTGCGGCGTCTCGAATCTTCTGAATTCGACCGGGGCATGCTGCGCTCCTTCCAACTGGCCTTGAACCGTTACTGCATCCGGCAAAACCGCATATATGCTTTTCTGGGAGAGGTCGCCACCCCGGACATCCTGGTCATCCTGGCGGACTTCCTCCTCAAGGCCGAGGGGATCGCCTGGACCATCGTGGCGGGCATCTATGAGCAGCGATTGGTGGTGATCTTTCGCAATGATGGCTTGCACAAGGACGCCAACCGCCTGGCGGTCAAGGCCTTCGCCCAGATGGGCGACGCCGGCGGCCACCTGGCCAGCGCCCGGGCCGAGGTCTCCCTGGAAAACCTGGGTCTCAGCCCTGGCCCTAAGGCCTCCTGGCAGGAGTGGCAGAACTACCTGATCCGCCGGGTGGAAGGGCAGCGGCGGCTGCCGGCTCCCATCTGCGACCCGCGGGCGCCATCGGTGGCGCCGGAAAATTAAGGAAGCCTCGGGGAATGCCAAGGAACCAGTGGTGCGGCCACCAGTATCCCCGGAGCGGTTGAGAGGTCAGCATGAAAAAAGCCTTGCTGTTGGTGGATATCCAGAACGATTACTTTCCCGGCGGCCGGATGGAGCTGGTGGGGATGGAGGAGGCGGCCTCCCAGGCCCAGGCGTTGCTGGCAGCCTTCCGCCGCCGGCAATGGCCCACCTATCATATCCAGCAGGTTTCGCTGCGAAAAGGCGCGGCCTTCTTCCTCCCCGACACCCCGGGGGTGCAAATCCATGCCAATATCGCCCCGCGGCCGGGGGAGACGGTCATTATCAAACACTTCCCCAACAGCTTCCGGGACACGGGCTTGAAGGAGCGCTTGGCCGCAGCCGAGGTGGGGGAATTGGTAATTTGCGGGGCCATGAGCCACATGTGCATCGATGCCAGCACCCGGGCCGCCGTGGACCACGGGTTTTCCTGCGTGGTCATCCATGACGCCTGCGCCACCCGGGACCTGGTGTTTGCAGAGACACTGGTCCCGGCCCGCCAGGTGCACGGGGCCTTCATGGCGGCCCTGGCTTTCTTTTATGCCGGGGTGACCTCTCTGGAAGAGTTCATGCGAGCTTTGGAATAAGCAGCAGACCGGAGAGACCACCCGGGAAACCCAAATAAACCGCGGGAGAGCCGTCCAATGAGGAAGAGCCTCATCATCTTCATCTCTCTGCTGCTCGCCTTCTGCCTGTCGGCCTGCAATCGGGCTCCCCGGCCCCGGGAGTTAAAATCCGAGGCCGGCCGCTTTTCGGTGATGACGCCGACGCCGCTGGAGGAGATGGTGCAATCGCTGGAGACCCAGGGCGACAAGATCGACCTCCATATTTTCTCGGGCCAACTGGGGGATACCGGGTACTTTGTGAGTTATTGGGATTATCCCCCGGGACTGATCCAGCCGGACAAGCTGGAGAGGATGCTGGACGCGAGCCGCGATGGCTCGGTGGCCAAGGTTAGCGGCAGACTGATCCGGGAAGGCAAGCTCACCCTTATGGGCAACCCCGGCCGGGAGATGGTCATCGAAACCGGCAGCCAAACGGGGCCGGAGGCGCGGCGGCTGCAGGGGCGGCTGTTCATCGCCGGCGACCGCATGTACCAAATCATGGTGGTGGCCCCCAAGGATGAGAAAAGCCGCCCGGAGACCGAGGCCTTCTTACAATCCCTTAAATTGCTGGGCGGGCAGGCGCCAGTGGGGCAGACGTCCCCGCCCGTCGAGAAACGAGACTGACTGGGGGAAATCCTTTAGCCTGACCAGGAGGAGATCATGAAGATCATGCCCTATACCGCCGCTCCGGCAACCCGGTTCTCCCAGGGCGCCGCCCAGGGAATCGCGGCCCGGGTGGTTATCGGCAAGCAGGACGGCGCCCAGAACTTTTGCATGCGCGTCTTTGAGATCGCCCCGGGAGGGCATACCCCGAAGCACGCCCACCCGTGGGAGCATGAGATGTTCATTCATGCGGGGGAAGCCGAGATCTACGGCTCGGGCCAGTGGCGCCGGGTAGCATCCGGCAACGTGCTCTTCATCCCGGGCCAGGAGGAACATCAAATCCGCAACCCCGCGTGAGGAGTTGTTGATCGTCGTCTGCCTGGTCCCCTCCGGGGCCCCGGAATTATGAGGGACAATCTGAGGAAACGGAGATGGGAAGCATGGAAGAGCCGGGGGTCTATAAGTTATACCTGTCGCCTGGCCTGAAGCTGCAGCTGGGGTTCGTGGCTTTGGCATTAGCCGGGGCCGGCTTCGCCGTGATAGGGGTGCCGTTGCTGGTTCGGGCGCCCAAGGCTCCCCCTCCCCTGTTCGGGGTATTTTTTCTTGCCGTTATCTGCATACTGCTGTTTTATTTCCTCCGCCTGCCGCACCGGATAACCTTGGCCCCGGATGGCGCCGTAGAGTTTCGCAGTATCTTGCGGCGACGGGTGGTGCGGGTCGAGGAAATCAGGTCCATCAAACCCTCATCCCATATTGGATTTTTTCTGGTGAGAACCGATGGCGCCACGATCCGGCTTCTGGGGCAATTCGACAATTTCCACGACTTTCTGACCAGGCTCCAGGCCCTCAATCCGAGAGTGGAACTGCGGGGCTGTTAGACCGGGACCCGGGCGGGGCGCCGGGGCGGGCGGGGGTTATGGGGCGCGGCAATGGTGCGCGGTGCGCACCCTACACTACTTGGTGTGGAACCGCCGCCCACCGCGGTTCATCCGTACCGTTTTTTCTCTTTTTTGCCAGGAGGCGCCGCGGGGGCGGCGGCGTTAGATATTCTCCGCCGCCTCCCCGGCCAGCACCAGGTTGACGTGGCGCCGCCGCAGGTCCACGTGGGCCACCCTAACCTGCACCCGATCCCCCAGGGCGAAGCTGGCCCCGGTTTTACGGCCCGTCAGGCGCATCCGCACTTCATCGTAGCGGTAGTAGTCGTTGGGCAGGTCCACCAGGCGCACCAACCCTTCGGCAAAGACCTCGTCCAGGGAGACGAAAAACCCGAAGGCGTTAACCCCGGCGACCATCCCGGAGAAGGTCTCCCCCACCCGCTGGGCGAGACAGCGCACCTGCATGCGGGACAGCATCTCCCGCTCCGCCTCTATCCCCTTGCGCTCCCGTTTATTCAGGTGGAGGGCCGCGGTCTCCAGGTCCTCCGGCTCCGGGGCGGGTGTTTTAACCTTGCCGCCGGCGAGCCTGGCCAGCAACAGCCGGTGCACCAACAGGTCTGGATAGCGCCGGATGGGGGAGGTGAAATGAGTGTACCACTCGGTAGCCAGGCCGTAGTGGCCCAGGGCCTCCCCGGCGTAGCGGGCCTGCTTCAGGGAGCGCAGCAGCATGAGCTGCACCATGGGGGCCAGGGGGGTGCGGCGCACCTCCTCCAGGAAGCCCCGCAACACCCGGGGGTCCCTCTGGGCCCCCTTGGGCAGAACGAAGCCCAGGCTTTTGAGATAGGCGCCAAAGGCGGTCATCTTGTCGGCACTGGGCCGTTCATGCACCCGGAACAGGGAAGGTTCCCCCAGGAAGACCGCCACCGTCTCGTTGGCCGCGATCATGAATTCTTCGATAATCTGGTGGGAGGTGAGCTGGTCCACCCGGCGCACGTCCACCGGCCAGCCCCGCTCATCCAGGACCACCTCCGCCTCCGGGAGGCTCAGCAGCAGGCTGCCCCGCTCCTCCCGCCGCTCCCGCAGCAGGGCGCAGAGTTCCGCCATCCATCCCAGCATCTTGAGAAAATCCCGGTATGGCCGCCGCAGGTTACGGTCTTTTTCCGTCAGCAGTTGCTGCACCAGGCGGTAGGTGAGGCGAGCGTGGTTGCGCACCAGGGCCCGTCCGAACTCGAAGCGCTGCAGCCGGCCGCGGCGGTCGTAATCCAGGATGACGACCACCGCCAGGCGATCCACGTCGGGTTTAAGGCTGCAGAGGTCGGTGGCCAGCCGCTCCGGCAGCATGTGCACGGCCCGTTGGGGGAAGTAAACGCTGTTGCCCCGCTCCCAGGCCTCCCGGTCCAGGGCCGAGCCCGGGGTCACATAGTGGCTGACGTCGGCGATGGCCACGTGCAGGGTGAAAGCACCCCCGGGTTTTTTCTCGACGCAGATGCCGTCGTCGAAGTCCCGGGCGTCTTCGCCGTCGATGGTCACCAGGGGCAAACGCCGCAAGTCCAGACGGTCCTTGAGAATCTGGTCGGACAGCCCGGCAGGGATGCCCTCGGCCTCGGATAACGCCTCCCGCGGAAATTCATCCGGCAGCCCATACTTAAGGAGAACCAACCGGGTCTGGACTTCGGCGTCCTCCACCGCTCCCAGGACCTCGGTGATGGCCCCCTGGGGGTTGAGGTGGGCGGTGGGATAGTGGGTCACCGCGGCCCGCACCATTTGCCCGGGCTCGGCGCCGGCCAACTGCTCTGGGGGGATGATCAGGTTGAAGATGAGGTGCTCGTCTTCCGGTTCCACGTAATAGACCTGGTCCGCCAGGCACAGGAGGCCCAGGACCTCTTGGAGGCGGCGCTCCAGGATGCGGATCACCCTGCCCTCTCGGCGGCGGCCCCGGCGGCCCTCAATCCGCACCACCACCCGGTCGCCGTGCCAGGCCTCCTTCAGGTTCACCGCGGTCAGATAGATGTCTTGTCCGCCGCCGGTCTCCGGGGTGACGAAGCCGTAGCCGTCGGGATGCACCGAGAGCTCCCCGGCCATCAGGTTCATCTTTTCCGGCAGGCCATAGCGGCCGCCCTTCAGGGAAACCAGCCGGCCCTGGGCCACCAGGAGTTCCACCGCGGTGTTGACCGCCTCCGCCTGGGCCGCGTCCGCCTTCATTGCCTGAAGCAACTCCGCGGGTAGTAAGGGTCGGGCCGCCTCATGAAAGGCGTGCATCACCTGCTCTTCCCGGGAGGGCCGCCGTTTTTGCCGTCTTCTGGGACTCATTTCTTAACCTCTGCCGGTTACTCCGGGGCTTTGACGTCCCCGGCCTGGTCACGAGACCGATCTGGTGCTTTCACGGCTGCGCCAGGATAATTTTACCCGGTTCCATCCCGATGGCTTTCACTGCCGCCCTCGCTTTTTAACAGGGGCGCCAAGTGGTTAGCAGCATAGAAAAGACCGGAAGATAATAAAATGGTGGTACAGGCTACTATGAAGGCGAGTGATTTCCCATGCCATGACCCGTCAAACCATCGCCTTAACTCATCCAGAAGCACATTGGCCGTGCCGCCGTAGAGTTCCATATCCCGGGAATACGACTTGTAATCTTCAGGATCCATCGGATAAATTGTGCCATTCCCTGGTTCATAACCCAAAACCGCGCTGGTATAGTTGCCCGCGCTCTGATAAATCAGGAGGGCGCTAACCAAGCCAACCAGCAGGATAATGACGCTAATTAGCTTAAGGCAAGCAGGTAGGTTTTCCCTTTTACATGGCATATTGCGCCTGTTTTTATCGTATCCCTCTATAAAGGTCAATTCATTCCCACCAAATTCAGCCGCTGAGCTGCCTCTTTCGCAAATCCCACGCTTTCCAGCCGGTGCCCTCTTCCGGCTGCGTTAAAATTTGTGATTTCACCAACAATTCTATATAATTTTTGCTACCAGGATCTTATTGCCCGGAAAGGCGGCGCCGGCGCATGGCAGGTTTGCAGATCGAATACTTGCAGAGGCTTTCCCCGGCCCGGCGGCAGACCATCCTCGTGCGCTCCCGGGGAGACGTGAGCGAGGTGCTGGCCCAGGTGGCTCCCATCCTGGCCGCCCTGCGCCGGGAGGGGGACGCCGAATCCCTGCGGCAGCACCGGCAGTTCAAGACCGATCTCACCCTGGCCGACCTGGAGGCCGCGCCGGAGGAGATCGCGGCCGCTTACCGGGCCGTGGACCCGCAGGTGCTGGCGGCCCTGAAGGCGGCCGCGGCCAACATCGAAAAGTTTCACCGGGCCCAGATAGACCGGGAGATGTGGGCCATGGAAGTGCAGCCCGGCATCCTGGCCGGACGCCTGCGCCGGCCCCTGGAGCGGGTGGGCTGCTATATCCCCGGGGGGCTGGCCTCTTACCCCTCCAGCGCCCTGATGACCATCATCCCCGCCAAGGTGGCCGGGGTGCAGGAAATCATCGCCGCCACCCCGCCGGGGCCGGGGATGGCGGTGAACCCCGCCACCCTGGTGGCGGCCCACCTGGCCGGCGCCAGCCGCCTCTTCAAGATCGGTGGGCCCTGGGCCATCGGCTCCCTGGCCTACGGCACGGAACTGGTGCCCCGGGTGGACAAGATCGTGGGGCCGGGCAACAAGTACGTCACCGCCGCCAAGCTCCTGGTCTTCGGCGCGGTGGGCATCGACTCCCCCGCCGGCCCCAGCGAGGTCCTGATCCTGGCGGATGAGACCGCCGAGCCCCGGTTCCTGGCCATGGACTTCCTGTCCCAGGTGGAGCACGACCCCGAGGCCGCCGCGGTCCTGGTCACCCCCGCGGCGAAGCTGGCCCAAAAAGTAGTGGAGATCATCAACTCGGAGCTCCCCCACCTGCCCCGGCGGGAGATCATCGAGGCGGCCCTTGCCCCCTCAAAATACTCCGCGGCTCTGGTCGCGGAGACCCTGGAGGAGGGGGTGGAGTTCGCCAACCTTTACGCCGCCGAGCATCTACAGATCGTCACCCGGGAGCCCTTCGCCCTCTTGCCCCGCATCCGCCATGCCGGTTCCATCTTTCTGGGGCCTTACGCCCCGGTGCCGGTGGGGGACTATGCCTCCGGGACCAACCACGTGCTGCCCACGGGGGGCTGCGCCCGGATGTTTTCCGGTCTGTCGGTGGACGATTTCATCAAAAAGCCCACCTTTCAGTATCTCTCCCGGGAGGCCCTGGCCAGTCTTAAGGACACGGTGATCACCCTGGCGGAGAGCGAGGGGCTGCCGCTCCACGCCCGGGCGGTGGCCGAGCGCTTCCGGTACACCTGACCTGAGAATTTTTTGTTGGCGCCTAACCGAGCTTGCAGGATAAAAGCCATGCCCTCCGATAAATCTCCCACCACGATCCTCAGCGTCGCGGACCTCACCGACGTCCAAAACCACATGAGCCCCCGCACCATCGATATCGACAAGGTGGGGGTGAAAAACATCTCATACCCCATCGTGGTGCTGGATAAATTCAAGGGCACCCAACACACCGTGGCCCGGATCAATATGTACGTCAACCTGCCCCATCGCCACAAGGGCACCCATATGAGCCGGTTCATCGAGATCCTCAGCGAATTCCGCCAGGATATCAGCCTCAAGAAGATCGGCCCCATCCTGGAAGAGACCCGCCGGCGCCTGCACGCCCAATCGGCCCACATCGAGATGACCTTCCCCTATTTCATCGACAAGGAGGCGCCGGTTAGCGGGGCCCGGGGTTTGATGGAATATATCTGCACCTTCACCGGGGCGCTTTACGAGGACGGCCGCCTGGACCCGGTGGTGGGGATCACCGTGCCCATCACCACCCTGTGCCCCTGCTCCAAGGAAATCAGCACGGTGGGCGCCCACAACCAACGGGGAGAGGTGCGGGTGCAGGTGCGTTACCGCAAATTCTTCTGGATCGAAGACCTGATCCGCCTGGTGGAAGAGTCGGCTTCCTGTGAGGTTTATGCCCTGTTGAAGCGGCAGGACGAGAAGTTCGTCACCGAAAAGGCCTACTCCAACCCCATGTTTGTGGAAGACGTGGTCCGGGAGATTGCCCACCGCCTGGGCCAGAACGATAACTTTAGCTGGTTCGCGGTGGAATCGGAAAACTTCGAGTCGATTCACAACCATTCCGCCTACGCCCGCATCGAATCCCCGAACTAGCGAGACCCCTCCTCCCTCATGCTGATTCCGCTTAGGTAGTTTTGCCTAGTTAGGAATGTGTATTTCTGCCTATTGGCTTTACTCCCGGGGGTTATTACCTTCTAAAGGAGAAAATGCTAATAATGATGCTATGTTAATTGGTTAGTCATCTCAGGCGCCGTGGCTAACCTGGCGGTGCCGGGCGCCTGCCACGTCAATTTTCATCCGAAAACTTCAAATATTAATTAAGGAGAATAATATGAGTTGCTTTGAGAAGGTGCACGGCGGTTACAAGGTGGACGGCCTGGAGCTGAAGGCCGCCAACTGCGGGTGCGGGGGGTTAACCGGCCCCGGGGGCTCCGGCACGGGTGATTGTTGTTTCACCTATTCCCGGGTTAAGGTCGCGGGCGACACCCTCAAGTATTTCGCCAAGAATACCACGCCCAATACCAGCAACAACTACGAATGGGGCTACAAGGTTAAGAAGGACGGCCACGAGGTGGAGGTCCAGATGCTGGACACCCGGGGCCCCAAGAACTTCAAGTTCGGGGGCTCCCCGCCGCCGCCCCTGTCCGCCTGGACCAGCAAGGGTTGGCAGGTGGTAACCCAATACGAGCGCCCCGTGGAGGGCACCGGAGAACCCCTGCCGGAGTGGTGCGCCAGTTCCGAGTCGGCCTGCGAACGGCCGGTGGTGGAGATAGAAGAGGGTAAGGGCTGTAAGTGCTGCTGATTGGTTCTGGAAGGGGCGTCATTGGCACAGGCTTCCAGCCTGTGAAACCACAGGCCAGAGGCCTGCGCCACAATTCGCCCTGAGGGCGCACCTGGGTGCGCCATTACGGAATTGCCGGCTGCCGTCACCCGCGATGGCCTCGGGGGCGGCGGCCTGAGGAATCCACCTGGAAGTCGGCCAGAGGGGAAGGTTCGGATTTTCGGATTAGGTTCCGGGCCTTCCCCAATTTTTTCAGCGATCAGCTAGCAGCGATCAGCTAAAGGCAAAAGACCAAAAGCAAAAACTAATGCGGGCGACCCAGCGGGTCGCCCCTACAGTTCCAGTAGAGTGATCAGGAGTAGGGGCGACTCGCTAACCCGCTCCCGGCGTTCATCATCTGCCGCAGGCCGGGGCCGGGGCCCCGGTCTCGGATTTTTTGCCGGCCTCCTCATCCCCCTTCATCAGCTGCCGCCCTGATGGGAGCCACCAGGGCCGGGAGGCTGCCCGGGAGTTTGGCGTTTTCCAGCACCGCGCTCACCGCCCCGCACTGGCTATGACCCAGGACCACCAGCAGCGGGGTGTAAAGATGGTCCACGGCGTATTCCAGGGAGCCGATTTCATCGGTGGCGGCTGCATTACCGGCCACCCGCACCACGAAGAGATCGCCCAGCCCCTGGTCGAAGATCAGCTCCACCGGCACCCGGGAATCGGAGCAGGAGAGCACCGCGGCCAGGGGGTGTTGGCCCTGCCCGGCGGTCAAGGCCCGGCGCTCCCGGTTCTGATGGGGGTATTGGGGCTTTCCCTCCAGATAACGAGCATTCCCGTCCTGGAGGATCTTTAGGGCCTCATCGGCGGAGAGCGCCAGCCCGGGTCCGGGGTCCAGGGCCCAAACTTCCTCCGGCAACACCAGGCGGCGTCCGACTCCGGCCATCAGGCCCAAGGCCGCCATATACCTGAGAAAATCGCGGCGGTGCATCTTAACCTCCGGCTTGCCTTTAGATAAAAAAATCAGCCATGGTCAACGGCTAGTCAATTACGAACCATGCCGATAGCTTAGGGCTGCCGGACGCGGCCGCTAACCCGCTCCCGGCGCTGATCATCTGCCGCAGGCCGGGGCCGGGGCCCCGGTCTCGGATTTTTTGCCGGCCTCCTCTTCGCCCTTCATCAGCACCCGGGCCAGTTCCATCATCTGGCGCAGTTTCTGGTCCACCCGGCCATTGAGGGTGTCGGCCTCAAAAGAGCCGTCGGGCTGGCGCTGGCCCGCGGCCAGGCCGGTTAACAGCTCCATGGCCTCGTCCACGTGACCCACGGCCCAGACGTGGAACTGCCCCGCGGCCACCGCCTCCACCAGCTCGGTTTTCAACATCAGGTCCTGGACGTTGGCCTTGGGGATGATAACCCCCTGAGTCCCATCCAGACCCCGGGCCTGGCAAACCTTATAAAACCCTTCGATCTTCCAGTTGACCCCGCCGATTGGCTGGGCCTCGCCCCGCTGGCTCACCGAACCGGTCATGGCGATATTCTGGGCCAGGGGCGCGTCCGCCAGGGCGGAGAGCAGGGTGGCCAGCTCCGCCATGGAGGCGGAATCGCCCTCCACCATGCCATAACTCTGCTCGAAGGCGAGGCTGGCGCTCAGGGTCAGGGGCTTATCCTGGGCGAAGCGGCTCTTCAGGAAGCCCGCCAGGATCAGCACCCCCTTGTTATGGATGTTTCCGGAGAGTTGGGACTCCCGGTCGATGGCCACCACCCCTCCCCGGCCCAGGGCGATGGTGCCGGTGATGCGGCTGGGCCGCCCAAAGGCGTGGTCCCCCAGGGCATAGACCGAGAGGCCGTTTATCTGGCCCACCACCTGGCCCGAGGTCTCAATGAAGAGCATGCCTTCGTCGATTAATTCCTGCAGCTTCTCTTCCGGCAGGTCGGCCCGGTAGGTCTTCTCCTGGATGGCCTTTTCCACATCGGTGCCCAGGACCTCCTGGTGGGTATTGTTCCGGGCCCAGTAGTTGGCCTCTTTCAAGGTGTCCAGGACCTCCATGAGCTGCAGGGTGAGCTTGCCCCGGTGACCGGCCAACTCGCCGGCATACTCGATAAGGCGGGCCATGCCTGTCTTGTGCAACGGCAGAAGATCCTGTTCCTTGCAATACCCGGCCACCAGGGCGCAGAACTTCTTCAGGTGGTCCTCGGTCTTGTGCATCCGCCAGTCGAACTGGGCCTTGATTTTGAAGAACTTCTGAAAGTCTTCATCGTAGGTATAGAGAATCTGGTAGATGTAAGGGTCGCCGATGAGGATGATCTTGATGTTCAGGGGAATGGGCTGGGGCTGCAGGGTGCGGGTAGTGATCAGGCCGAACATCTCCAGCGGGTCCTCAATGCCGATTTTCCCGTTTTTCAGGCAGCGTTTCAAGGCCTCGTAGGAAATGAACCAGCGCAGCAGGTCCAGGGCCTTCAGTACCAGGTAGCCGCCGTTGGCCCGGTGCAGCGAGCCGTTGCGGATCAGGGTGAAGTCCGTCACCAGGGCGCCGAATTGGGCCCGGCGTTCCATGGCGCCGAAGAGGTTGGGATAAGTGGGATTGTTTTCAAAGACCACCGGGGCGCCCGTGGTTTCGCTGTGGTCCACGAAGACGTTCACCTGGTACTGGGTAAAGCTGGGCTCCGGCATGGGGAAAGGAAAGGGGCTCTGGGTCCCTGGCCGCCGCTTCAGGTCTTCAATATTCTTCAGAACATCTTCCTGAACATCGTTGAGATAAACCAGGACCTGGGGAAGTTCCTTATATTTCTCCCGCAGCTCTTCCATGAGGTGTCCCACCACATAGAGGGCCACGTCCTGGTCCAGCTTCTTCTCCTTCTCCTGGTATTCCTTCTCCATCTTACGGATCTTGCGGATAGCGTCGTTCATCACCACATGGAGCTGGGTCGACTTCTGCCGCAGCTTTTCCCGATCTTCGTCACCCAGGGCCTTGAGCTCTTCTTCATTCAAGGGCTTGCCCTCCTTGCCCGGGAAGATCATCAGTCCGGTGGGCGAGATGTTGAGGATGAAGCCATCCTCTCCCGCCTTGGAGTCCAATTCCTGGAGAATGGCGTTGCGTTCCTGGGTGATGGTGTGCATCAGGGCTTCCCGGCGGTTGGAGTAATCCTCGCTTTCGAACACTTCGGGGACCTGCACCCGCAGGGTGGAGATAAGTTCCTCCATGTCAGCCTTGAGGACCCGGCCCAGGCCCTTAGGCAGATCGAGGCACTGGGGCTTTTCCGGGTCGCGGAAATTATAGATGTAGATATAATCGGAGGGAGAAGGTTCCTTGGCCGCCAGCTCCGCCAGGTAGCCCATGATGGTCTCGGTTTTCCCGGCACGGGGCGGCCCGGCCACAAAGATGTTATATTCCAGGTCCTTGACGCCCAGGCCGAACTCCAGGGCGTGCACCGCCCGGTCCTGGGCCACCACCCTTTCCTTTAAGGGAGTGAGATCCAGGGTGGTTTCGAAGCCCAGGCTGTCGGGGTTACAAACGGCTCGCAGACTTTCCGGCTTCAGTTCCCAGCGGTTAGCTTTTGCTGCCATGAGTCCTCCTTAAATTTAGCTCTGATCAGGAATTTCTTTACGGGGCCGCCAGGGACCAGGGCGGCGGCTTAGCCGATCAATTCTTCCAAGCGGGTCAACGGGCACACCTGGGGGTCGTGAAAACCGGGGCCTTCCAGCTGGATGGTGTTGTGCTCCAGGCCGAAGCGGCGTCGCAGGATCTCTTCCAGTTCCCAGGTGAGGCAGTCCCGGTCCGGGGAGGTGTCCACCGTCACATGGACGCTGGCGGCAAAAATCCCCGAGGCAATGGTCCAGACGTGCAAATCGTGGACCAGCTTCACCTCCGGGTGCCCCTCCAGGGCCCTTTGTACTTGAGCCAGATCGATGTGCCTGGGGGTGGCTTCCATCAGAATCTCGGTGGCCTCCCAGACCAACTGCCAACTGCTGACCACGATCATCACCCCCACCACCATCCCGGCCAGGGGGTCGAACCACTGCCAGCCTCGCCAGAGGATGGCCAGGCCCGCCAGCACCGCGGCAAAGGAGGCGAAGGAATCGGACAGCAGGTGGATAAAGGCGGACCTCAGGTTGAGGCCGTGCTCCCGGGCGGGCCTGAGGACGTACATCCCCAGAAGGTTCACCAAGAGGCCCAGGCTGGCGACGATCAACAGGGGTTTGCCGCTGATCTCCCGGGGCTGGAAAAGCCGGCCCAGGGCTGCATAGAAGATATAGCCGGCCATGGCCCACAGGACCAGGCCGTTGATCAGGGCCACCAAAATCTCCAGGCGGCGGTAACCGAAGGTCTTTCGGGCCGTGGGCCGCCGCTCTGCCCAGCTCAGGGCCAAGAGGCTGAGCCCCAGGGCCGCCACGTCGCTGAACATATGGCCGGCGTCCGCCAGCAGGGCCAGGCTGTTGCTCAGAATCCCAGCCACCAGCTCCACCACGAAAAAGGCCGACTGGGTCCAGAAGGCCAGGCCCAGGCGGGCCTGGCTGCTGTGGAACCGCTGACGGTGGGCGGGGTGCTGGCCGGTATTCATCCTTTATCCAGGCGAATTTCCAGAATTTGGTAAAATTTCAGACCGGAGGGGGTGTGCACCTCCAGCCTCTCTCCCAGGCGCCGCCCCAGCAGGGCCCGGCCCAGGGGCGACGAAGTGGAGAGATGCCCCAGGGCAACGTTGGCCTCGATGCTGGACACCAATTTAAATTCCCGTTCCCGGCCGCTGCTCAGGTTGCGAACCCTGACCAGGGAATTGAATCTCACCCGATTAGGGGGCAGGTTGCTCCCCACCAGGACCTCGGCGTTGGCCAGGGTCTGCTGCAACTGCTGGATCCGCCGGTCCAGGCGCTGCCGCTGGACCAGGGCGGAGAGGAAATCGGGGTTCTTCTCCCCCCCTCCTGGGCGGCCTCCAGGAGTTCCTGGACTAGCTGCGGCCGTTCCACCCGGCTCAGGAGGTCCAACTCCCGCACCAGCTTCTCATAGCCCGACCGGGTCAACAAGATCTTTTCCATAACTTCGGAATCTTTAAGTTTTTGCGAAAGCTCCAACCATGGAACCCGCCACTATTTTTATCTAAAAAGTTAGGGAGGGTCAATCACAGAGACCAGGCCGGCGTCTGGAATTTCTCGGCCTCCGGGCTTGACAGCCGACGGGGAAGGTGGCGGAGATTAAGGTTCTCAGGAATTTAGGAGGCGCGCCGCGCCCCCGCCAAGATGGGGTTTGACCAGAGCGAGCCAACCGGCTCCGAGGCACAACTTGGGACGACCATATCAAAATATGCTGGTCGGCTAATAAGAAATTGGCAAACAGCGGTGATCTTGATAAGCTCCGGGCACTTCGGTTACCAATTGAAATTGAGTAGCCCTCGGCCGCCGGTATTACGCCCATCAGAGCCCGCCCCTGTCCGGACCCTGCCTGCGGCCCCTCGCCCGCCATGATCCTGCTCCTGCCAAAGCGGCGCCCCCTGCTCATCCCGTACTTTCAAGGTCTGCCCCTCTTTCTTGACTTGGGCCGCGAGAAGCAGGCTCTGGCCGTCCCTGGCAATTTGAGAACCGGTCACTTCCAGGGAGTCCCCTGGTTTTAAAGCAAAGCCTTGCTTCCTGACATACGAGGGTGGCCCCAGGTAAACGGTAAGCTTGCCTTTATCGGTCTTGAGGAGCAATCCCTGGACCTGCATGCCTGGCATGGCCTTCCATCCTGTCATGCCATAACTTCCCAGGCTCTCCACCTGCCCCTTCACCGTCGCCACTGTCTGGGGATTGTATTCCAGGCGGCCAGGCGCCCCTGAGCCACCGTCTCGTCCGCCACCCCGCCCCCAACCACCCCATTGCGCCGCTGCCGGACCACCAGGTTCCAGGAGTATGGCAAGGATAATCAAAGCCGAGAACCACAACCGAAGGTTCGTCAAGCGAATTTCTTGCAAGCGCCATTTCTCCAAATTTCTTTAAAATTCCTGGGTACGGGGATGATCTCCCTTTTCATGATACCTGCATTGGAAGGCTCGCGGGTTATCGGCCTACTTCTCGAAGATTAGCTCGTCTTCGAGTTTGATGCAATCCTTGACACTTTGGGCTGCTGGGCAACGGGCAATATAGTTTGCAAAGGCCTCCTTCGCATCGGCCACCTTCTCATCTGGACACTTGAGATGCATTTTTACCCGGATCGTCGTGATCTTGAGGACATTGTTGACGTTCTCGATATCCCCTTCCACCTCAGCCCAGTAGAGATGCTCCGGCGTGGGGATCTTCTTTCCGGCCATCAGCGTGGCCAGTGTCCCCATCATTCACCCTGCCGTCGCGGCAACGATATGATCAAGGGTCGCTGCATACTCCTTGTCGGGCTCCACCTGGTAGAACTTCTTGATCCCCCCGTGAACCCCATAATAAATCGGCTCTGCAAAGCCCTCAATCATGGCCCTGCGGGTAGGTCCCGTTTCCCGCACAATCTTGATCCGTGACGTATGGACTACTTCTCCCATAGCCGCCTTCCTTTTTAAGTTTATTGGTTCTAGGGGCCGAATCCTCTCATCAGCCGCATGATAGCATGACTTTCCCTGGAAAAACAAATGTTCCCCAGATTTTTGGCAGCCCCCCCCTGGTGAGCAGATTCTTCCCGGGCAGGCCGCCTATGATGAACTTCAGGCCGGCGCCGTCCGGTATGGGTGAGTCCGGGGAAGGCGGAGGCCACCTGCACCTAACCTGGCAAGAGGAAGCAAACCGTTAGCACCGGATAGGCGCGCCAGGGTGAGGCCGGCCTTCCTGCTTTTTCGCAGGGACAGTTGCCAAATCTCCCTCCAGGTCTTAAATTAAACCTGGAATCAGTGATTTTTTCACCAGGAAAGGTAAGCCATCATGAGAAAGTTTGCAGGACCCGGTGGGCGGTGCGCTCCCCGGGTCGGTATCAATCCAAGGCCCGGAGCGCAACCGGGTAAGGCTTTGAGGTGAGGATAATGCGTACCCGCTATTTGCTTTTCTTATGTCTCGTGATCACCCTGGCCGCCTGCGTGCCTTATGGGGGCTATGGGGGCTATGGCGGCTACTACGGGGGCTATGGCGGCTATTGTCCCTACGGCTATTGCTACCCCAACTATTACTATCCTTATACCTATTATCCACATGCCTACTACTATTATCCCTCTGGCAGCCACTACACGGGTCAGGCGGGATCTTTTGGACAGGGAGGGGGCTTTGAGGGAAAAGGCGGCCACGGCGGTGAGCACGGCCACGGCGGTGGTGCGTTCGGCGGTAGTGGTGGCGGTGGTGGTGGACACGGCGGTGGCGGTGGCGGCGGCGGTGCGTTCGGGGGACATCATTGACCTGGTATTGGCTTCCAGCGGGTCATCGCCAGCGCCCCGTCCACCCGGGTTCATATGGCCGCTGAAACTCGGGGCGGACGCAGTTAAAGCTGTCGCAAAATCTCGGATTAAATCCCGGACTAAACGGGAGACTTCTACAGCTCGGGCAGGGCTTAAAACAATTTCGGGCAAAGGAGGAAAAACATGAAAAGGAAAACGGACTTCCGCCTGAGGTGCTTAGGGCTCCTTTTGGTGGCCGCGCTCATGGCGCCCAGCCTGGGGCAGGCGCAGGAAAAAAGCGAGGGCAGCTACTCTGAGTTGCAGCAAAGGCTGGTAAAGGAGTTGAACCTGACGCCTGAGAGAGCCAAAGAATTTCAGGCGGTGAGTGGGAAATACGAACAAAGTCGAGCAGAATTCATCGGGAAAATTGAAAAAAATGATAGCGAGCTGGAAAAAGCCCTGGCCGCTCCTCAGCCTGATGAAGGCAAAATCAATGCACTGGTGGCCGCGGCCATCTCGGGGCAAGACCAACTCTTCGCAACTTTTAAGGCTCAGCGCCAGGAGGAGATGGCCCTTTTGACTCCCGTGCAGAGGGGGAAGTTTCTCATGGCTCTAAGAAAGTGGCACCAGGAAGAGAGAGAGAAATATGAAAAAACCGAGAAGAAATAACCGCAAAGCTGTGTCCCCCGCGGCGCGGCAGGGGTGAGTTCGCCGGCTCCCGTGGAGAGCCGGCCCCCGCTGCCTTCGCGCGCTAATCTGGAATATATCCTGCCGGCTGACTTCGGCTTTGGGGGCCATCTTTTAAGAAAGTGGCCTTTCTAAATGTTTGGCCCCTCTTTCTCGGTCCGAGAATGGTAATACCCGATGATATCTCGTTTGGAGATCATGGCGACGATCTCGTCAGGGGCATTCTCCTTCACGACCGGCAATTCGTCCACGTTTAACCGAACCATCTTATCCAGGGCCTCCTGCAATGAATCCTGCCCAAATACCCGCACCACATTGGGAGTGGCCACATCCTTGGCGACGATCAGGCGTTGAACGCTCTCCTCGAACATCACTCCCCGGATGTCGTTAATGGAGAGGATTCCTGTCACCCTGCCGCCCAAATCAACCACTGGGAAGTAAATTTGCCGGGAATTCGCCATAACCTCGACGAGTTGGCTGAGAGGCATTTTTTCCCCAACTACCACAACCGGCTGCGGTTTTACCACGTCCACAACATGCATCTCTTCCAACAGGCCCCGGGCGAATTCGGTCATATGGGCCGGAGAGGCCAGCATGGTAGCGACCTGCTTTTCATACAGGCTGACCCTGCCCAGGAGCAGAAAAGAGATGGTGGCCACCAGCATCAAGGGCACTAATAGAGTATAGCTGGCGCACATCTCACACGCCATGATGATAGAAGCTATCGGCACCTTGGCTACTCCGGCAAAGAAGCCGCCGATGCCCACCAGGATAAATGAATTGGGATGTACCACCCACCCCGGCGCCAGTTGATGGCCCAGATAGCCGAAGGCCCCTCCCAACATGGCCCCCATGAATACAGAAGGGCCGAAGACCCCGCCGCTACCTCCGGAACTGATGGTGCAGCAAGTGGCGAGAATCTTCATCAACGCCAGGAGAAACATGGTCCCCCAAAAGATTTTTCCATCCAGGGCCGCCTGGATCCAGCCATAACCCCCATTCATTACCTGCGGGACCAAAAGAGCGATAACCCCCAGCAGCAGTCCCCCCAAAGCGGGCTTCAAGGCCGTGGGAATTGGAATCTTTTTAAAAAATCGGTCCCGAACGACGTTGTAAAACAACTTCACATATACATAGCCCACCAGGGCGCAAACTACGGCAAAAATAGCATAGGGCAACAGTTCCACCGGCGCGAAATCGACCGGTCCCGGAAAAAATAAGGCGGTCCGTCCAAAATATTTGTCAAAGATGGACGAGGCCACGATTGCCGAGACGATGCAGGGGAGAATGGCTTCAGATTCGAATTCCGTTTCCCGGTAAAGGACCTCCGGAGCGAAAAGCGCGGCCCCCAAGGGGGCGTGAAAGATGGCGCCGATGCCGCCGGCGGCTCCCGCCAACACCAGGATGCGCCGGTCGCGAGGCCTGAGCTTCAAGACCGTGGCCAGGAAGGACCCGAAACCGGCGCCGATTTGGGCAATGGGTCCCTCCTTGCCGGCAGAACCGCCGCTACCGATGGTAAGCGCGGACGCCAGAATTTTGACAATAGGCACTCGCTTGCGAATATAGCCGCCCTTTTGATGGAAGGCCTCGATCATGGCATCGGTGCCGTGACCCTCCGCCTCGGGAGCGACGAAATAAACTATTACCCCGGAGACTAATCCCCCCAGCGCCGGGATCAAAAGAAAGAGCCAGGAATGGGTCGAAGCCAAGGCAGCCACGGTTGAGACTCCCGACCCTCTCGAAGGTTCCAGGTAACTCGTGGGCAGATAGAGGAAGAAATGCAGGGCCCGCCGTAGCAGTTCTTCAAAAAGAATTGCTCCCAATCCGGACACTACCCCCACCGCAATGCTCATTAGCGGCCAACGAAAATGGCTGGCCCCCCCATAGCGCTCCGGGGCGATACGACCCTTGATTAACCGGAAGAATCTTCCATCCATGCAGATGTCCTAAGACATTAAATTTTTTACAAGCAAATAGTTTCATGATCAGTTCGATCCATATCGCCCCGCACCAGGAAAGCCATCTCCCCAATGTCGAGGTTTTGGCAGGAAAAATTTAGCATCGTCCCACATGGCCCACAACTCCACACCCGCAAACTCCTCATTAAGGTAATGCATTTCTTCCGAAGTTTAAAATTTTAAATCAGCACTATACCGGGGTTGAATAATACTCCTGGTAGTCCTGAACCGTGAGCTTACCGGTAGCCCTCAACCCCAGAATTTTGCCCTGGCTTCTGGCATGACCGAAACGGGATGATTTTCTTCAGGGGCATCAAATTATTATTCCTTAGCTCCCGGCCAGATATGATGAACTTGCCGGTCAACCCGCCAAGTTTACCGGCGACCGAAACTGAAGGGAGATCTGCAGATAAGGTTAAGAAGATATTAAACTGGGCGACCCAGCGGGTCGCCGCTACAACTCGAAACTCGAAACTCAATAGCCTCCTTCCCCGGCCAGGTCCTCCTCTTTGGCCTTGTCTTTAAAGAGAAAATGCACCCAGACCTGGTAGGCAATGACGATGGGCACAAAGGTCAAGGCCACCACCAGCATGATCTTTAAGGTCAGGGGGCTGGAGGCGGAATTGGCGATGGTCAGGCTGTAAGCCGGATCGATACTGGAGGGCAGCAGCCTGGGATAGAGTCCCACCACCCCGAACAGGGTGACTCCGACGATAGCGGCGCAGGAGGCGAACCAGGCCCGCCACCACGCGCCCCGGCGCATAAACAGATAGACCAGGATCAAGGCGGCCACCGCCAGGGCGGGGATCAGGAGGAGGGCCGGGTGGTTCCGGTAGTTGTAGAACAGAGAGGTGGCCCGCTGGCTGGCGAACAGGAACAGGGCCGCCACCAGCAACAGCGGCCACCACAACCTGGCCGCCATGGCCGCGGCCCGCCTCTTAATCGGCCCCTCGGTTTTAACCGCCAGCCACAGGGAGCCGTGCACCAGGAAGAGCAGGAGGAAGAGCACGCCCCCGGCCAGGCCGTAGGGATTGATCAGGGTGAGCAGGCCCCCCTGGTAAACCCCGGCCCCATCGATGGGCAGGCCGCGGAAGATATTGGCGAAGGCCACTCCGAAGAGGAGAGCCGGCAAGAAGCTGCCGCCGCAGAGGCAAAAATCCCAGAGGGCCTTCCAACCGGGGTGGTCCACTTCATTCCGGAAGGCGAAGGAGACCCCCCGCAGGATCAAGGCAAACAGGATGAGCATCAAGGCGGAGTAGAGGCCGCTGAACATCACCGCGTAGGTGGTGGGGAAGGCGGCGAAGGTCACCCCGCCGGCGGTGATCAGCCAGACTTCATTCCCGTCCCAAAACGGCCCGATGGCCCGGTAGACCAGCTTGCGCTCGGTGTCGTTCTTGGCCATGAAGGGCAGCAAGGCCCCCGACCCCAGGTCGAAGCCGTCCAGCATGAAATAGACGGCCCACAGGATTCCCCACAGGAAAAACCAGACGGCTCCCAGCATCTCTCAACCCTCCCCCGGGACGGCGGCGGCCGTGGCCGGCTCCGGCCCCCGCCGGACCTGTTGCG
This sequence comes from uncultured delta proteobacterium, assembly GCA_963812655.1. Taxonomy (GTDB): domain Bacteria; phylum Desulfobacterota; class Desulfobaccia; order Desulfobaccales; family 0-14-0-80-60-11; genus JAPLJC01. The sequence goes on from CAWEWX010000081.1 coordinate 21,682, forward strand.
TGATCAGATAGAAGGCCACTCCTCCCAGCAGGCCGTAGACCGCGATGAAGGCCGCCAAAGAGATGGCCACCTGGGAGACGGCGATGGGAGAGACCGCCGCCGAGGTCTTCATCAGCCCGTAAACGATCCAGGGCTGGCGGCCCACCTCGGTGACTATCCAGCCTGCCTGCAAGGCCACATAGGGGAGCGGCATGGCATAGAGCATCACCTTTAAATAGCCGCGGCTCGATTCCAGCTTATTGCGCTTGAACCAGCCCACCAGCGTCAGCAGCGCGAAGAGGAGGCCCAGGGCCACCATCAGCCGGAAGGCCACGAAGGTCAAGGTCACCGGGGGCCGGTCCTCCGGCGGGAAGTCCTTGAGCCCCTTGACCGTGGCCTGGGTGGAATGGTAGGCCAGCAGGCTCAAAACCCCGGGCAGCCGCCCGAACTCCACCAGGTTGCGCTGGTTCTTCTCGTCCGGGATGAGAAACAAGGTCTCGGGAGCCTCGGCCCTGGTCTCCCAAAGGGATTCCATGGCCGCCAGCTTGGCGGGTTGGATCTTGGCCACCTCCGCCGCATGGATATGCCCGTGGACCAACTCTCCCAGGGAGAAGACCAGGGCCAGGCTCAATGCCAGGCGGAAGGATTTGCTGAAGAAGCCGGTGTGCTGCCGGCGCAGCAGATGGTAGGCGCTGACTCCCATGACGAAGAAGCCCGCCAGGATATAAGCCCCGAAAATGGTATGGAAAAATATCTGGAAGGCGAAGGGCTGGGTGACCACCGCCAGAAAATCCTGGAGTTCGGCCCGGCCATTCCGCAGAACGTAGCCCACCGGATGCTGCATCCAGGCATTGGCGATCAGGATCCACAGGGCCGAGAGGTTGGAGGCCAGGGCCACCAGCCAGATGCACACGGCGTGGAGCCGGGGAGAGAGGCGCTTCCAGCCGAAGACCCACACGGCCAGGAAGGTAGATTCCAGAAAAAAGGCCAGGGTGGCCTCGATGGCCAGCAGGGAGCCGAAGAGGTCCCCCACGTAGCGGGAATACCGGGACCAGTTGGTGCCGAATTGGAACTCCAGGGTGATGCCGGTCACCACCCCCACCGCGAAATTGATGATAAAGATCTTCCCCCAGAACCTGGCCATCCGCCGGTACTCCTCATCTCCGGTCTTGACGTACACCGTCTCCATGATGGCGATCAGGATGGACAGTCCCAGGGTGAGCGGGACAAAGAGGAAATGAAACATGGTGGCCGCCGCGAACTGCAGGCGGGAGAGCATCAGGACATCCATGGCGAGCTGTCCTCCGTTTCCGCATTATCTGAAATCTCTTTTAGGCACGGCCAAGGCCCCTGGCAAGAGGCCGCCGGATTATTACTGAATAATTATTACTGCTCGTCGTCTTGGGGCCGCACAAAATACCCGGCGGCGGCAAGGTCCTTTTTATCCAAGCTTACCGCCAGCCTGATTAGGGTTGACATACCCGGCGGCGCCGGGTATGATTGGTTATCCGAGGCACCCCTTTGGGGTTTAATAGGGAAGACGGAGAATTAGCCGTCGCGGTCCCGCCGCTGTGACCGGGGACGAACCCTGCACGAGCCACTGTTCCACCGGAGTGGGATGGGAAGGCGCAGGCATTAGGTCGATCCGGGAGCCAGAAGACCTGCCCGGAGGTCTGGAGCTTTTTGGTAAAAGGGCCAGACGCTGGAGACGCCCCGGACAAGCGCCTCCTTCCCTTAAGGATTAAGAAACTGGGTGCATCCTTAAGTCCATATGGACTTGAGGATTTTTTTTTGGAGGAGGAAGCCTGACCAGGTGTTCACCGCGGCGCTGGCTGCCGGTTTCCCTGGTGATTTTGGGGCTGCCCCTCGGGTTGCTGGCCGAGGCCCGGAGGCCCTGAGGAGTTTGCAGGATTGAAGGATTCTTCCATCGACCCACCGGATTCCCTGGACCTGATGGCGGTTAGCAGCCAGCGGCGGGCCGGCCGGCGCCGTTATGCCGCGGCCCTCGTGGCCCTGGGCCTGGGGCTGGTGATCTCCCTGGCCCTGGCCACCGGCATCGGCCGCATGGACATCGGCTGGAAGACCGTGAACGCAGTCATCCTGGGAAAACTGGGCTTCTCGGCGCCGGTCCCGGACCACACCACCCAGGTGGTCATCTGGGACATCCGCCTGTCCCGGGTGGCGCTGGCCGGCTTGGTGGGCGCCTCTTTGGCCGCCGCCGGGGTGGTATTCCAGGGGTTGCTGTTGAACCCCCTGGCCGACCCTTTCACCCTGGGGGTATCCACCGGCGCCGCCTTGGGAGTGGCCCTGCTGGTGATGCTGGGGGTGGGCGGCTCTTATCTGGGTCTGAGCCCCCTGCCCCTGGGGGCCCTGGTGGGGGCTCTGGCCACCATGGTGGCGGTCGTGGTCCTGTCCCGGGAATCGGGGCGCATCCGCAAGGAATCCCTGATCCTGGCGGGGATCGTGGTGAGCACCTTCCTGGCGGCCCTGATCAGCCTGATCAAGAGCCTGGACGAGGAGTCCTTGTCCGCCATCGTCTTCTGGATCATGGGCAGCTTCTCCGGACGGGGCTGGATTCACGTGGGTTTTCTGGTGCCTTACGCCGCCGCCGGCCTGGCCCTGGCGGGCTGCCACCACCGGGAGCTGGACCTCCTGGCCCTGGGGGAGGAGCAGTCCGAGCACCTGGGGGTGGCCGTCTCCAAGGTGCGGCTCCGCCTGCTGCTGGGCGCCTCCCTGCTCACCGCCGGGGCCGTGGCGGTTTCCGGGGTCATCGGCTTCGTGGGCCTGGTGGTGCCGCACCTGGTGCGGGTCCTGGCCGGCCCCAGCCACGGCCGTCTCTTGGTTTTATCGGCCCTGACCGGAGCCCTGCTCCTTATTTGGGCCGACGTGCTGGCCCGAATCCTGTTGCCCGGGGGCCAGGAACTGCCGGTGGGGGTGGTCACCGCCCTGTTGGGTGGACCGTTTTTCTTTTACCTGCTGAAATCCCGGCGGGCCAGGGGGATGTGGTGATTCAGGCAGCAGAACTCTGCGTGGGTTATGGCGGGCGCGCCGTCCTGAGCGGCCTCAATTTCCAGGTGGGCCTCGGAGAATTCGTGGGCCTCCTGGGCCCCAACGGCAGCGGCAAATCCACGCTGGTTAACACCCTCTCCGGGCTGCTGCCGCCCCGGGGCGGGCGTCTCCTGATGGGGGGCCACCCGCTGGAGAGCCTGAGCAGCCGCCGCCGGGCCCAGTTGCGGGCGGTAGTGCTTCAGTCCAGCGAGGTGCGTTTTCCCTTCACCTGCCTGGAAATCGTCCTCATGGGGCGCTATCCCCACCGCAAGAGGCTGGAATCCCTGGCGGACGACGACCTGCTGCGGGCCTTGAAAGCCATGCGCCGCACCACCACCGACCACCTGCAGCAACGGCTGATCACCGAGGTCTCCGGCGGGGAGCGCCAGCGGGTGATGATCGCCCGGGCCTTGGCCCAGGACCCCCGGCTGTTGCTGCTGGATGAGGCCACCTCGTGCCTGGATGTCCGCAAGAAGCTGGAGATCTTTGAACTCCTCAAGCTTCTCAACCAAACCCAGGGCCTCACAGTGCTTTGCGTCATGCACGACCTGAATCTGGCGGCCCTTTACTGCGGGCGCCTGATGTTCCTCAAGGACGGCGCCATCCTCCGGGATGGCCCCACGGAAGAGGTCTTCACCCCGGCAGTCCTGGCCCAGGTCTTTGATACCCCCATGGAGGTCAGCCGCCACCCGGCGCATCAGCGGCCGTACGCGGTGCTCCTGCCCTTGCGCACGGAAATTGAAGAAGCAGATAAAACCTTGGAGGTGGCCCACAAATGAAAACCCGGCAGCCGCACCCTCACCCCCTAGCCCTCCTCCGTCAAGGAGGCTGGAAACTTCGGGGCTTCCCCTGGTGGTTTTCCATCTGTTTGTTTATTTCCCTGACGCCATTAGTGGTGAAGGACCTCGGGCCGCCCAGATCCGGGATGACCTGGGCCAGGAGGTCTCCCTGGCGGCCCCGCCCCAGCGCATCGTCTCCCTGTACGGGGGACTGACGGAGGTCCTGACGGCCCTGGGGCTGGCCGACAAGCTGGTGGCGGGGATCCAGGGGGACAACCGCCTGGCCAACCTGCCCAAGGTGGGCACCCATCTCCAGCCCAACGTGGAGATGATCCTGGCCTTGAAACCCGACCTGGTGGTCCAGGGGGGGGTTGCCAAGGGCCTGCCGGCCTTGCGGAAGTTGGAGGCGGAAGGGGTGCCGGTTGCCGTGTTCGCGCCCCACGACTTCCCGGGGCTGTTCAGCATGATCCGGCGCCTGGGGGCCCTCGCCGCCAGGTCCGAGGCGGCGGCCTCCCTGATCCGGGAGATGGAAGACCAACTGGCGCAAACGGCCCGGCGCCTTCAGGGCTTGAGGCCCGTGCGGGTCTTCTTCGAAGTGCGCTCTCTCAATCTCCTGGCCGCGGGCCGCGGCTCCATGGTGAACGACATCATTACCCGGGCCGGCGGGGTCAATGTGGTGGAGAACCCCCAAGAATTGACCCGCTTCGACCTGGAGGCCCTGCTGCATGCCGACCCGGAGGCCTACGTCATCCAGCAAGGCCCCATGAACAAGAGTCCCGAAGATATCTATTCCCGGCCTTACTTTAAGGAGTTGCGAGCCGTGAAGGCGCGCCGGGTGCTGCTGGTGGATGAAGGCCTCTTTTCGCACCCCGGCCCCCGCTCCGCGGCGGCGGTGGAGCAATTGGCCCGCTTTCTCCACCCCGAGGCCTGGGAGGACCATAAATGATGGGCTGCCGCGGCCTGGTGATCGCCGGCACCCAGAGCGGCGTGGGCAAGACCACCGTCACCCTGGGGCTGCTCTCTGCCCTGCGGCGCCGCGGCCTGGCGGTGCAGCCCTTCAAGGTGGGTCCCGACTTCATTGACCCGGGGCACCATGGCCGGGCCGCCGGCCGCTGCTCCCGCTCGCTGGACGGCTGGATGCTGAGCCGGGAGGCCAACCTGTCCCTGTTCCGGCGCCACGCCGCCCAGGCCCAGGTGGCCGTGGTGGAAGGGGTTATGGGTCTGTTCGATGGCTATGACGGCGCCAGCGAAGCCGGTTCCACGGCCCAAATGGCCAAGTGGCTGGGGCTGCCGACCCTCCTGGTGGTGGACGCCCGGGCCATGGCCCGGAGCGCCGCGGCCCTGGTCCATGGGTTCGCCACCTTCGACCCGGACCTGGCCCTGGCCGGGGTGGTCTTCAATCGCGTCGCCGGGGCTGCCCATTGGCGATATCTTCAGGAGGCCATGGCGGGGTTGCCGGGCGTGAAATGCCTCGGCGGCCTGCCCCGGGAACCGGAACTGTCCATCCCCGAAAGGCATCTGGGTTTGGTCACCTCCGAGGATCATCCTTTGGGAGAGGAATATCTGGAGCGCCTGGCTACCTGGCTGGAAGGCCATCTGGACCTGGACCGGCTGCTGGCGTCCCTGCCGCTGCTGCCGCGGCCGCCGGCCGCGCCGCCCGCGGCCTCTCCCCACCCCCCCCTGGTCCGCTTGGGGGTGGCCCGGGACCGGGCCTTCTGCTTCTATTACCCGGAAAATTTGGAATGGCTGGCGCATTTCGGGGCCGAACTGGTGCCGTTTTCCCCCCTGACGGACCGGGAGCTGCCCGCCGACCTGCATGGCCTCTACCTGGGGGGCGGCTACCCCGAGCTCTTTGCCGGGCAGTTGGCGGCCAATGAGGGGATCAAGCGCCAGTTGGCGGAGGCGGCCGCAGCCGGCCTGCCCATTTATGCCGAATGCGGGGGGCTGATGTACCTGTCCCGGGAGATCCGGGATCTTCAGGGCCAGGCCCACCCCATGGCCGGGCTGCTCCCCTTCCGGGTCCGCATGCTGCCAAGGCTAAGGGCTATGGGCTACCGGGAGGTCACCCTGAGGACCGCCGGCCTGCTGGGTCCGGCGGGTACCAGGGCCCGGGGCCATGAATTCCACTACTCGGAAATCGAGGCGGAAACCGAAGACCTGCCCCGGTTATACCTGATTGCCGACCGGCAGGGAACCGCGCCGTCTCCGGAGGGCTATTGCCTGGGCAACGTGCTGGCCAGCTACGTGCACCTCCATTTCGGCAGCAACCCGGAAGTGGCCCGCCATCTGGTGGACCATTGCCGCGCCTATAAGGAGAAGATATGAGCTGGGAGCCGCGGCTACCCGAAGAGATCGAGGCGGAGAGCTTTCGCCGCATCGAGGCCCAGGCGGGGGGCCATGATTTTCCGCCGCCGGTCTGGATGGTGGTGCGGCGGATGCTCCACACCAGCGCCGACCTGGATTACCTCCGCAGCGTGCGGCTGCATCCCCGGGCCATCGCCGCGGGGGTGGCGGCCCTGCGCCGGGGAGGCCCGCTGGCCACCGATACCCGGATGTTGCTGGCGGGAGTCTCCGGCGGCCGCTTGAGCCGGCTGGGAGTAACCCCCTTCTGCCTGATGGATGATCCGGAGGTGGCCCGGGAGGCGCGGCGCCAGGGGACCACCCGGGCGGCCGCGGCCATGGAGGCCGCCCTGCCGCGGCTGGCCGGGGGGATCGTGGCCATCGGCAACGCCCCCACCGCCCTGCTGCGCCTCCTGGAGCTGTTGGCCGCCGGGGCCCCGGCGCCTGCCCTGGTGGTGGGGCTGCCGGTGGGTTGGGTCAACGCCGCCGAATCCAAGGAGGCCTTGAGCCGCCAGGATTGTCCATTCATCACGGCCCTGGGGCCCAAGGGAGGCTCGGCGGTGGCCGCCGCGGTGGTTAACGCCCTGGCCATTATGGCCATAGAGGAGACCGAGGCATGACCGGGAAGATCGGGACTCTTTACGGGATCGGCGTGGGACCGGGTGATCCGGATTTGATCACCCTGAAGGCGTTGCAGGTGCTCTCGCGCATCCCCCACCTCTTCGCCTCCTGCTCCACCAAAAACAGCTACAGCCTGGCCCTGAACATCGTGCGCCGCCACCTGAACGGGGCCGGCATCGAACGTCTCCCCTTCCCCATGACCCGGGACCCCCAGGTTCTGCAAGCGGCCTGGGAGACTAATGCCGGGCGGGTCCTGGAAGTTCTGGGCACGGGGGTGGACGCCGCCTTCGTCACCCTGGGGGACCCCCTCACCTACTCCACCTTCGGCTATCTCTTGAAGACCCTGAAACGCCTGTGCCCGGAGGTGCGGGTGGTCACCATTCCCGGGATCACCTCCTACAGCGCCGCGGCCGCCCGCACCCAGATCCCCCTGACCGAAGGGGAGGAATCATTCGTGCTGGTGTCCGGGGCCCTGGGCGCCGGTCGGCTGCGGGAAGTGGTGGAGAACAGCGACAATATCGTGATGCTGAAAACCTACCGCAACTTCCGGGAGATCTACCGGACCCTGGAGGAACTGGATCTCTTGGACCGGGCCACCTGCATCAGCCGCTGCGGCCTGGAGGGAGAGACGGTGGTGGAGAACCTGCGGGATTATCAAGGGCAGCCCTTGCCCTATCTCTCCATGATCATTATCAAAAAGAAAGGCAAAGGATATTGAAGACCGCCAAGACCGCCACTCTAACCGCGGGCGGCTGGGGGCGATGGCTGGCGCTGCTCCTGGTTGGCCTCCTGGTGGCCGCCTACTGGCTGGGCCTCTGGCCCGAGGCGCATCAGCTCTCAGTCCACAAGCTTTACCGGCAACTGGCCTGGCCCCTGCTGCGGCTGCTGGTTTACCTGGGGTTGGGCCTGCTGCTCGGGCAGGCCATCGAGTCCCTGGGCTGGGCCGCCAAGTTGGGGAGCTGGGCCGCGCCGTTGCTGCGCTGGGGGCGCCTCCACCAGGAAAGCGGGGCCAGTTTCACCGCGGCCTTTTTCTCCGGAATACTGGCCAACACCATGCTGGTCACCCTTTACCAGGAAGGCCGCATCGGCCGCCGGGAGATGACCATCACCTATCTGCTCAACAACGCTTTGCCGGTTTATTTGCTGCACCTGCCTACCACTTTCTTTATCATCCTGCCCCTGGTCCGGCAGGCGGGCCTGGTTTATCTGGGGCTAACCCTCGCCGCGGCGGTGCTTCGCAGCGCCCTTCTCATGGTCTATTCCCGCTGGTGGCTGCCGGCCGAGGGTGGGGGCGAGGTCGCGGTGGCCTTGCCGGACCCCGGGAAAAAGGAGAGGTTGCTCCGGGAAATCTGGCAAAAGTTCCAGCGGCGGTTTTCCCGGGTGGTGCTTTTCACCATGCCCATTTATGTGCTGATCTTCGCGCTCAACGATTGGGGGGTGTTCAAGTGGCTCCAGGAGGCGGCCGCCACCCACGTGGCCCTGAGCTTCTTGCCCATGGAGGCCGTCAGCGTGGTGATGTTCAGCGTGGCCGCGGAATTCACTTCGGGGATGGCGGCGGCGGGAGCCTTTCTGCAGGCCGGGACCCTGACGGTGCCACAAACGGTGATTGCCCTGGTCCTGGGGAACATCGTGGCCACCCCCGTCCGGGCCTTGCGCCATCAATTGGCCGCCAACGTGGGGATCTTTTCCCCCAAGATGGGAACCGAACTGCTGCTCTTGAGCCAGGGCCTGCGGCTCCTGAGCCTGGTGCTGGTGGCCGCGCCCTATGCCATCTGGGCGTGAAGAGGCGGCGAGCGGAGACCTAGGCTACCAAGTCCAGGTAGCATAGGCGTCCCGCCTGTGTAGGTTAAATTGAGAGTTTAGTTCACACAGGCCAGAGGCCTAGGCTACCGATCCATGAGATTATGGACTTAGATAATAACGATAGTCTGCCAACCAGGCCTCGCAAAGAGCTGCGCCAGGGCTTTTCCACCGGCACCGCGGCCGCGGCCGCAGCCCAGGGAGCCTTATGGGAGCTGCTGAAACCCCCAGCCCCCGAAAAGGTGGACGTCACCCTGCCCGGGGGCGGCTGCCTGACTATTCCGCTCTTCTACCATCGTCGTTCCGGGGAGCGGGGCGAGGCCGCGGTGATCAAGGACGCCGGGGATGACCCCGACGTCACCAACGGGGCCCAGATCGGGGCCCGGGTCTGGCGCCTCGAAGGCCAGGACACCAAAGAGCAGGTGATTTTTCTTGGGGGGGAAGGAGTGGGCCGGGTGACCAAACCGGGACTGGCGCTGGCGGTGGGAGAGCCGGCCATCAACCCGGTGCCGCGGCGGATGATTCGCCGCAGCCTCAGCCAGGTGTGGGAGCGGTATTGCCCCGGCCACCCCCTGCGGCTGGGGGTGGAAATCTTCGTGCCCCGGGGCGAGGATCTGGCCCGCCATACCTTGAACCCCCGTCTGGGGATCGTGGGCGGTATCTCGATCCTGGGCACCACCGGCCTGGTGAAACCCTTTTCCCATCAGGCCTACCGGGCCACCATTGTGGCCAGCCTGCGGGTGGCCCAGGCCCTGGGACTGAAACAGATCGCCTATAGCACCGGTGGCAAAAGCGAGTCGCACCTGCGGCTGCTGCTGCCGGAGCTGCCGGAAGCGGCCTTCGTGCAGATGGCCGATTACGTGCGCTTTGCCCTGCGGACCGCGGCTAATCTCGGGTTTGCGGAGATCACCACCGCGGCCTTTTTCGGCAAGGCCCTGAAGATCTCCCAGGGCCGGGGCCACACCCATGCCGCCCGGGGCCTGGCGGACCTGGGGCAACTGGCCCGACTGGTCCGGGAGCAGACCGGAGACGCCCGGCTGGCCCGGGAAATTTCCCGGGCCAACACCTCCCGGCAAGCCCTGGAGATCCTGCTGACAGGCGGGGCGACCCAGGTGGTGGCGGAGGTGGGGGCCCGGATGCTGGCGGCCTTGCGCGGCTATGCTAGGCCCGGCCCGAAGCTGGCCGCAGTGGTCCTGGATCTTGCCGGGCAGCCCCTGTGGCGGGGCGAAGATCCGGGGTGAAAAATTTTAGATTAACTTAGGACAGCCGTCCCCGGCTGCCCCTTACCCGATAACCAGGGGGCGCGCCCCTACTGATGAGGGCTTAACATGATACCGGTGCAGGTGGTGGGATTGGGAATGTCGCCGGACGACCTGACGCCCCGGGCCCTTAAGGTCATCCGGGAAGCCCAGGTGCTGGTGGGCGGACGGCGCCTCCTCTCCTATTTCCCGGATCATCCGGCCAGAACAATTCTTCTGGGCAAGGACCCGGAAGGCGCCCTGGGCCAAATCCCGGCCCTGGCCGCGGACCTGCGGGTGGTGGTGCTGGCCTCCGGGGACCCCAACTTCTATGGGGTGGGCCCCCTGGTGGTGAAGCTCTTGGGGCCGGGGCAGGTGGTGGTGCACCCCAATATCACCGCGGTCCAGGCCGCCTGCGCCCGCCTCAAGATGGCCTGGCAGGACGCCACGGTGGTCAGCCTGCATGGGCGCAGCTTCCAACCCCTGGCCGAGTCCTTTGGCCGAGGCGCCGACCGCGTCCTCGTCTATACCGATCCGGAGCATACCCCTGGGGCCATCGCCCGGTGGTTGCTGGCCCGCGGGCAAGAAGAAGCCCGGCTCTGCGTCCTGGAGAACCTGGGCCAGGCCACCGAGCGCCTCACCTGGCTCAGCCCCCGGGAGGCCCGGGAGCAGGAGTTTTCCCCCTGAACCTGGTGGTCATCCTGCCACGCGCCGGGCAGCAGCCACAGGCGACAACCTGCTCACAGGCCGGAGGCCTGTGCCACTTGCACCTGGGGCTCCCGGAAGAGGCCCTGGCCCGCCAGGGCGGCCTGATCACCAAGGCCGAGGTGCGGGCCGTGGTCCTGGCGAAGCTGGCCCTGGCTCCCGGCTTAACCCTGTGGGACCTGGGGGCCGGTTGCGGTTCGGTGAGTCTGGAGGCCAGCCTGCTGTTGCCCGGCGGCCGGATCATCGCGGTGGAGCAGGACCAGGACCGGGCCGCCCAGATCCGGGCCAACCGGGAAAAATTCGGGGTCGCCAACCTGGAGGTGGTCTGGGGCCGCGCCCCCGCCTGCTTGGCGGACCTGCCCGTCCCCCAGAGGGTCTTCATCGGGGGCGGCGGCGCGGATTTGGGGGAGATTTTGCCGGCAGTCCTGGGACGCCTGGAACGGGGGGGTGAGAGGGTGGTACTCACCGCCACCTTGCTGGACACCCTGGAGACGGCCCGGGAGGTTCTGGCCGCTGCCGGCTGGCAAATGGAGGTGACCCTGCTCCAGGTGAGCCGCTCCCGCCCCCTGGCCGGGGGCGCCTATATGCAAGCTCAGAACCCGGTATGGATCGTCTCGGGTTGGGCAGGAGAAAGCTAACATGACTGAGCGCCATCCCGTCATCTTTCTGGGGGCCGGCCCCGGCGACCCGGAGTTGATCACGGTCAAGGGGCAGCGGGCCCTGGCCCAGGCGGAGGTAGTCTTCTACGCCGGTTCCCTGGTGCCGCCGGCGCTGCTGGACTGGGCCCCCCGCCAGGCGGAATTGATTGACACCGCGCCCCTTAACCTGGGGCAAATCGTGGCAGGCATCATCCGGGCCCATCTGGCCGGCAAACGGGTGGTGCGGCTCCACTCCGGGGACCCCGCCCTGTTCAGCGCCATCCAGGAGCAGTTGGAAATCCTGGAACGAGAGGCCATCCCTTGCCGGGTGATTCCCGGGGTTACCGCCGCCTCGGCCGCGGCTGCAGCCCTGGCCCAGGAGCTCACCCTGCCGGAGGTGACCCAAACGGTCATCCTGACCCGAGGCGCCGGGCGCACCCCGGTGCCGGCCCGGGAGGCCCTGGGGGAGCTGGCCCGGCATGGGGCCACCATGGTCATTTATCTCAGCATCCGGCTTATCGACCAGGTGGTGGCGGAACTCACCCGCGCCTACGGAGCGGGGGCCCCGGTAGTGGTGGCCCACCGGGTGAGTTGGCCGGATCAGCTCATCATCCGGGGCACCCTGGCCGACATCGCCACCCGGGTGCGGCAAGCCGGGATCCAGCGCCAGGCCCTGATCCTGGTGGGGCCGGTCCTGGCAGCCAGGCCGGAGGGCCTCAAGGCGCACTCCAAACTCTATGACCAGAGCTTCGACCATGGGTTCCGTTCCGGAAGCACCGATTAGGGTGGTGGCCCTCACCCCCGGGGGCGCCTCCCTGGCCCGGGAAATCAGCCGGGGCCTGGCCGGGGCCCGCTGTTGGCTGCCCCGGGCCCTGGCCGGGGAGGATCCGCAGGAGCGGACCTTTGACCGGGTCGCCACGGTCTTTGGGGAAGCCTTCCGGCAGGGAGAGAATCTGGTGGCGGTCATGGCGGCGGGCATCGTGGTGCGCAGCATCGCCCCCCATCTCCGGGGCAAGGCCAGGGACCCCGGGGTAGTGGTGGTGGATGAGGCCGGCAAGTTTGCCATCAGCCTGCTCTCCGGGCACCAGGGGGGCGCCAACCAACTGGCCCGCCAAGTGGCGCAAATCATTAAGGGCACGCCGGTCATTACCACCGCCAGCGACCTCCAGGGGCTGCCAGCCCTGGACCTGGCCGCCATCCGCACGGGGCTGGCCATCGAGAATCCGGCCGCCCTGAGCCAGGTGCAGATGAGCCTCCTGTCCGGTTTGAGCCTGCGTCTGGTGGACCCGGACGGCTTCCTGGCCGAACTCGCCGAAGAGTATCCCGAGCGGTTCATCTGGGAGACAGACCTCGACACCGCCCTGACGGGGGGCGGGCCCGGGGTGTACGCCGGATTTCGGGAGCGCGCCTGGCCTCAGGCCTGGCTGGTGCTCCGTCCCAAAAATCTGGTGGCCGGGGTGGGATGCCACCCGGGCGCCGCCGCCGACGAAATCCTGAGGTTCCTCAAGGACTCCTTTAGGAAGGAAGGACTGTCCCTGGCCTCCCTGAAGGCCCTGGCCAGCATCGAGGCCAGAAAAGAGGAACCCGGCTTGCTAGAAGCAGCCGCCAGGCTGGGAGTGGAATTCATATGGTTCACCAAGGAAGAGTTACAGAGCGTCCCGGTGCCAAACCCCTCGCCGCAGGTGATCCGGCTGGTGGGAGTGGTGAGCGTCGCCGAAGCTGCGGCCTTGAAAGCCGGAGGGAAGGAACTGGTCCTGACCAAACGGAAAAGGGGCAACCTCACCCTGGCGGTGGCCCACGTCGAGGACGCTTGACGGTGGTGAGTCTGGGACCCGGGTTCCCGGACTATATCATCCCCCGGGCCAGGGCCGCGCTGGATGAGGCCCAGGTGGTGGCGGGCTATCGCACCTACCTCGAGCTTTTGCAACCCCTGTTGACCCACCAGGAGGTGGTGGCCACCGGCATGAAGGGCGAAATCCAGCGCTGCCAGACGGCCATTGCCCGGGCCTTGCAGGGGGCGCGGGTGGCCCTGGTCTCCGGGGGCGACGCCGGCATCTACGGCATGGCCGGGCTGGTTCTGGAGATTTGCGCCGCCCGGGGGCTGAAGATCGGTCCGCCGGAGGGCGGGGAGGAGGGGGTGGATTTTCACCTGGAGGTGATTCCCGGGGTACCGGCCCTGGCCGCCGGGGCCGCCCTCCTGGGCGCGCCGCTGATGCACGATTTCGCCGCCATCTCTCTGAGCGACCTCCTCACCCCCTGGGAGACCATCCAGAGGCGTCTGGAGCTGGCGGCCCGGGGAGATTTTGTCATCGTCCTCTACAATCCCCAAAGCAAGAAGCGCCACTGGCAACTGGCGGCGGTCCGGGAGCTGCTGCTCCGGTTTAAGGACCCGGGAACCCCGGTGGGCCTGGTCTCCCGGGCCATGCGCCCGGGCCAGGAGAGCGTCATCACCAGCCTGCAAGAGCTCCTGGCACACCCGGTGGACATGCAAACGGTCATCTTCGTGGGCTCGTCCCAGACCTTCACCTACGGCCCCTATATGATCACCCCCCGGGGTTATCTGGGCAAGTACCGGATAGAGGATTAAAATAATTACCGATAACTATTTTAGGGAATTTGTCTTTGACAAATTGAACAAATTTTAAAAGTGAAGGGGAATAATTATGCCTACTATAGTTGGAAATGGGATACAATTTGCCATATTAATAGTATTAGCTCTTACATTGTATGCAATCCTTAAACAGCTTCGTCTTTATAACAAATTGTTTAATGCCCAAGTTTTGCGAGATCGTTTCGATATGTACTGGAAAACTTATGATCCTATATCCGATAGTCGAATTAATGAATTTGAGCTGATTCCGGATGGTTATATTAATCTGGAAAAATATGATAACTATTATAAAGGGAGAAAAGATGCTATACATAAGTATCTTATATATTTGCAACTATATGAATATTTAGCATTCGCCCATAAGCTTGATGAAATGGGTATTACAGACCCATTAGGTCATGCGACCAAAAAATGGACAAGAGATCTGATCAAGGAAAATGAATTTATTGATGTTCATGACTATAACAAACGATTTTATCCGGAGTTTGCGAAACTTGTGGAAGGTTATCGGCCAAAATAGAAAAATCCCATGAAATACCGTCCCTTAATGATCCTGGGCTCCGGCTCGGACGTAGGCAAGAGCATCATCACCGCCGGCCTCTGCCGCATCTTCCATCAGGAGGGCCTGCGGGTCGCCCCCTTCAAGGCGCAGAACATGGCCTTGAACAGCTTCATCACCCCGGAGGGCGGCGAGATGGGGCGGGCCCAGGTAGTGCAGGCCCAGGCGGCCGGCCTGGCCCCCCACGTGGACATGAATCCCATCCTGCTCAAGCCCAGCAGCGAAGTGGGCTCCCAGGTGATCGTCCACGGCCAGGTCTACGGCAACTTCTCGGCCCAGGAATATTACCGGCACAAACCGCGGCTGAGCCGCTTGGTGATGGAGAGCTTCCGCCGCCTTAACCTTAACCATGAGCTCGTCATCCTGGAGGGGGCCGGCAGCGCAGTGGAGCTGAATTTAAAGAAGAACGACCTGGTCAACTTCCGGATGGCCAGGAAGGCCGGGGCCGCGGTCCTGCTGGTGGCCGACATCGACCGGGGCGGGGTTTTCGCCGCCACCATCGGCTCCTTCCATCTCCTGACCCCGGCAGAGCGGCGGCTGCTGGCGGGCTTCATCATCAACAAGTTCCGGGGGGACCCGGCCCTCTTCCACGAAGGGGAAAGGATCATCGAACGCCGGACCCGGCGGCCGGTTCTGGGAGTGGTGCCCTACGCCCCGGACCTGGCCCTCCCCGAGGAAGACAGCGTCGCCCTGGGGCGCAAAGGGAAGGTGGCGGGCTCCCGGCCGGCAGCAGGAAAATCCCTCCGGGTGGGGGTGGTGCGCCTGCCCCACATCTCCAACTACACCGATTTCGACCCCCTGGAACAGGAAGCCGGCGTGTCGCTCAGCTACCTGGACCATCGCCACGGCCTGGAGGGAGTGGACCTCCTCATCCTGCCCGGGACCAAGAACACTATTAGCGACCTCCTTTATCTCAAGGAGACCGGGCTGTTCCAGGAGATTCAGGCTTACGCCCGGGGCGGCGGCCGCCTGGTGGGCATTTGCGGCGGCTACCAGATTATGGGCCGGGAGGTCCTGGACCCCCTGGGGGTGGAGGGCCCTCCCCGGTCGGAGGCCGGCCTGGGGCTGCTGCCGGTGGTCACCACCATGGCCGGAGTTAAGGCCACCACCCAGGTGCGGGCCCTGGCACTCCAGGGCCGGACCGCCGGGCTGCTCATCGAGGCCTATGAAATCCACATGGGGGAGACCAGGGGCCAGGGCGAAGGACAGCCGGCCTTTGAGATCAGCAGCCGCAACGGCCGGCAGGTTAAGGTTTCGGATGGCTGGACCAGTCCCGATGGCCGCGTCTGGGGCACCTATCTCCACGGCCTGTTCGATGATGATGAGTTCCGCCGGGGTTTCTTGTCCGGGATCATCTTTGCCGAGGCTGGCAGTCAAGCGGGGGTGGCGGCCCCCTCCCTGTCCTTCCGGGATTTTCAGGAAGCCCAATTGGACCTATTGGCCGATTTGCTGCGAACCCACCTGGACCTGGCCCGAATTCGGGCCTTGATTCAACCATGAGGCCAGGTTTCCGCCCTGATCCCCTCTGAAAAAGGGGCTAAAAACCAGAAGGAATTGGTGGGCGGTGCCCACCCTACACACTGGAAGCTATGGCCAAACCTGATTTCACTGTCATCCTGAACGAAGTGAAGGATCTCAAGTCAGTAAAAATACGAGATTCTTCGCTTCGCTCCGAATGACCTTTTGGGCAGCCCGGGGTTTTGCAATAGCTTCTAAAAACTACTTCCAGCCAATTCAACCAACTATGCAATTTAATACGAATCTACCGGAAACCGTCCCCCCCCACGGGGGTGAGGTCTACCACCTGGCTCGCACCCTGGGACTCCATCCCCGGGACCTCCTGGATTTCTCGGCCAACATCAACCCCCTGGGGTTTCCGCCGGCCATCGCCGAGGCCATCCGCCAGACCCTGGGGGAAATCGTCCATTACCCGGATCGCCACTGTCTGGAGCTGCGGCAGGAGCTGGCGGCTTACCACCGCCTGGCCCCGGATCAGATTCTGGTGGGCAACGGCTCCACGGAACTCCTCTATCTGGCGGCCCGGGCCCTCACGCCCCGGAGGGCCTTAATCGTGGCCCCGGCCTTCAGCGAATATGAGCACGCCCTGGCGGCGGCCCGGGTGCCGGTGGTCTTCCAGGACACTGGCGAGGCGCACAATTTTACCCTGACCGCGCCCCCGGACCCCCGGGGGGCGGACCTGGTCTTTCTGGCCAATCCCGCCAGTCCCAGCGGGGTCTTGTTGCCGCCGGAACTCTTGCTGGAGACCGCGGCCAGGCTTACGGCCGCCGGCGTCCAGCTGCTGTTGGATGAGGCCTTCGTGGATTTCGTGGAGGAGGCCTCTCTAAAGACGCGCCTGGCCCAGTTTCCCCACCTCCTGATCCTGCGCTCCTTCACCAAGTTCTTCGGCATCCCGGGGATGCGCCTGGGCTATCTGCTGGCGGCCCCGGCTCTCATCCGGCGCCTGGCCGCAGTCCAGGAACCCTGGTCGGTGAACACCCTGGCCCAGGCCATGGGCAAGGCCTGCCTCCAGGACCATGACTATATGGTCCGTTCCCGGGCCCTGATCAGCCGGGAGCGGCAATACCTCCTGGATGGTCTGAAATCCTTGCCGGGGCTTTCCCCGTTCCCCGGGGCGGTGAATTACCTCCTGGTGAAGATTACCCATTCAGAATGGACCGCAGCCACCCTGCAAAAGGCGCTGCTCTCCCGGAAAATCATCGTGCGGGACGCCGGCAATTTCCGCGGCCTGGATGAGCGGTTCTTCCGCCTGGCGGTGCGCCGGCGGGAGGAAAACCAGCGGCTCCTGGAAGCCCTGGGGCAGTTCTTGCTGGAGGAGCGCCCGTGAAACTGGCCCTGCCTTTTCTCGCCGGATACCTGCTGGACTTGCTGCTGGGGGACCCGCCGCAGTGGCCCCATCCCGTGCGGCTCCTCGGCCGGGCCTGCGAATACTGGGAGTCGGTCCTCTACCAGCCCCGAGTGGCGGCGGGAGCCCTCTTCTGGCTGGCGGTGATGGGGACGACCTTAACCGGGGTCATCGGATTGCTGGTGGCGGCGGCCTTCCTGCCGCGGGTGGCCGGCCTGGGCCTGGTCACTTACTTTATTTACGCCGGCCTAGCCACCCGCGGCCTGCACTGGGAAAGCCGGCAGGTGGAGGAGGCCCTGGCCCGGGAAAATTTGCCCGAAGCCAGGGCTCGCCTGGCCATGATCGTGGGCCGGGAAACTGCCCAGTTGAGCCCGGAGGAGATCCGCCGGGCGGTCCTGGAAACCGTGGCGGAGAATTTGGCGGACGGGGTGGTGGCCCCCATGTTCTTCACCCTGCTCTTGGGCCTGCCGGGCCTGATACTCTATAAGGCCGCCAATACCATGGACAGCATGGTGGGGTATAAGAATTACCGCTATGGCAGGTTCGGCAAGGTGGCGGCCAGGGCCGATGACATCCTCAACTTCCTGCCGGCTCGCCTTACCGCCCTGCTGCTGGTGGCGGCCGCGGCGGCGGTGGGGCCGGACCCCCGGGGAGCCTGGCGCATCCTGCGCCGGGATGCGGCCAAGGCCAGCAGTCCCAACGCCGGCTGGCCCGAGGCCGCCATGGCCGGGGCCCTGGGGGTGCGCCTGGGAGGGCCCGCCACCTACTCCGGCCACCGGCTGGACAAGCCGTTCATCGGCGACCCCCTCCATAACCCTTTACAAAAACTTTCCGGGGAGAAATACCGCCAGGCCATCCGCCTCCTATACGCCGCTTCCCTCCTGATGGCGGCCATCACCTTCCTGTCCCTCCTGGCCAGCGGCGCCGGGCTCTGGGGGATTCTGGGATGGTGGCGCTGACCAGTTGCAGTTAGCCACCGCCGTAACTATTAAGAGAACCGTGAAACCTGGTCTTATCAACTATCTTTGCCCTGTTGGCGATCCGTAAGGTCCTGGATAAAACCTTCGTAGTAGCTAATGGCGCCATTTTCGTCAGGCACGGCCCGGGCGTTCACCGATATCCAGAAGGTATTGCCGTCTTTGCGATATACTTGATATTGCGCGCCTCGGATGAACCCTGACTCTTGCAATTCGCGCTTAACTTCATCCCGCTGCTCCGGATCCACGAAGACCTGGCGGCCCAGATCCATGATGCTGGTGAGCATGTCTTCCGGCGAATCATAGCCATGCATCCTGGCCAGGGCCGGGTTGACGCTGAGCAAGCGCCCCCCGGGAGTGCTCTGGAAGATGCCTTCCACGGCGTTTTCGAAGATGCCGTGGTATTTCGCCTCGGCCTCTTGCAAGGCCTTTTCCGCCTGCTTTCGCTCAGTGATGTCCTGAATTACCGCCAACTTGGACAGGGTTCCGTCAGGATGGCGAATAAGAGTGTTAATCACATGATACCATCGGTTGTCGCTGGGGCTGAGTATTTCCCAGGTTACCTTTTCTCCCCGGAAGACTCTTTTATTAACGCACCAGGGGCAGACATTCTCCAGGCCGTGCAGGGCCTTGTAGCATTTCTGTCCAAGGGGATAATAACCGGTCCGCTCAATGAAGCGCTGGTTCATAAATTCCACTTCATATTTTTGCGAGCAGATATAAATGAGGCCATCGAAGGCTTCAAGGATAGCTTCATATTGGGCCCATAAATCCCTCCAGGCCTCGGATAACCGATGCAACCTGGATTCTTCCTTTTCCAAGGCCGCCACCTTCTGGCGCAACGCCGCCAATTCATCGATGAGTTCGGCCATGTCCAGCTCTTCGTCCTTCATCTGCTTCCTTTAATGGGGGAGGGATAACCTGTATTGATTTTCTTGCAAATCTGGCGGCAAGCTGACGCTAACCGCGATTCCCTAATCCGCCAGCCTGAACTTGCCGTCCTTCACCTGGACCATGACCAGGGAGTCCACGTCCAGGCCGTTGTGATCCTCGGGGGTCAGGTTATAGATGCCGGAGACCCCCACGTAGCCCCTGGTCTGCTCAATGGCGCTCCGCAGGGCCTTGGGGTTGGTGCCCGCCTTCTTCATGGCGTTGGTGACGATATAGAGGGCGTCCCAGGCATAACCCGAATCGGTGGTGATGGGGAAGCGCCGGTCAAAGTGGTAAGTGTCTTTATAGAGGCGGAGGAATTTCTGGATCACCGGCTTCTGGAGGTCGGTGTCGGGCAACTCGTCCACCACCATCAGCCGGGTGGCGGGCATGCGGTCCCCCTCGGCGGCCTTGCGCGCCAGATGGAGATAATCAGGTCCCGGCTGGCCGTGGCCCTGGAACAGGGGCGCCTTAATGCCCAACTGCGCCTTGTTTTTGGCCAGGATGGCCCCGGGCGGACCGCTGGTCCAGACCACAATCGCTTGGGGGCGGGCGTTGTTAATCTTGGTGAGCTGCGCCGTCATGTCGGTGTTCTTGGGGTCGAAGGATTCCTCGGCCACCAGGGTGATCCCGTAATCCGGGGCCAGCCTGGTGAGCCACCCGGAGCCATCTGTGCCGAAGGGGTCCGCCCCGGTAAACAGGGCCACCTTGGCCAGCCTCTTCCCCTTAAGATAGCCGTAAAGCTTTTTCACTGCGGTAGAGGAGCGCTGGGACGACTTGAAGATGTAGCTGAAGGGGCCGGTTTCTTTCCTGATGGGCTGATCGCTCCCCACGGTCATTTCTGTCGGGATGCCGGCCTCCTGCACGATGTTCTTCACCTGCATCGCTTCGTCGGTGGAGGTGGGCCCGATAATGGCCGCCACTTTGTCGGAGTAAACGAATTTCTTGGCAATGCTGGCCGCCTTGTTGGGGTCGCTCCCGGTATCCCCCACCACCAGCTCAATGGGCTGGCCGTTGATGCCCCCATTCTTGTTGATCTCGTCCCTCGCTATTTCCGCCACCAGTTGGCTGGGGATGCCGATGGGCGCCTGCGGCCCGGAGAGGGCAAAACAGGCGCCGATCTTGATGGGTTCCTCTGCCTGGGCCCAGAAAGGCGCCACCCCAAGCAAAGCCGCAACCCCAAAAATCCTGGCCAGTCTGCTCTTCATGAGCGCCCTTCTCCTCGTATCAATTGAAGCCAGATAGGCCGTCCTTAATTTAATTAATCACTCATCGGCCCTTCCCGGAGTCGACTTTTCTCCTCCGTTCTCTAAGGAGTAAGATCGCGTAAAAAGCGAGCCCCCAAACCAGCGCATTAAGAACCAAAAAGTAACCTGCCAGCCAATGATATTTATCGGCAAAAACCGCAAATGGCAGGGTTAGCGGCAATCCCAAACGATACACCAGGGGCTGGATACTTGGGTTCGCCAGGATACCCGTGTGGGCTGCCTTCATGGCCAGGGCCAGGAAGAGATAGAGGTTCAGGATAAGATAATAACAGAAGCCAAAGATGGCGGCCTTGGCCAGTTTGTTCAGTCTCATTTTGTCCTCTGCGCCCATAAGCTTCGCCCCGCCTCCCCTACCGGTTTCTCAAACAATTTTTATTTTTACCACAGAATCCCGCCAGCGGATATGGAAAACCCTTCCCGGCCCTCACCCCTCGGCCTTGCGGCCCACCAGCACCATGACGGGATAGGCAAAATAAATCTCTCCATCCCTCCAGTGCGCCCCCACTCCCAGGTCGTCTTTGCCAATATCTTCCCGAAAGATCCTGGTGATTTTTTCTTCCTCCCCGGGATTAGGGAAAGAGGCCTGAAGATGGGTCTTAAGGTTCCGTTCCGTCTTGAGGAACCGGGTTCTGAGATCCCGGAGGTCCAGACTGGCAGCCATCCGTAACAACTCATCCGGAGTCAGGTTGCGGATGTGGGAGGGGTCCCGCCGTTTCTCCACCCGGTCGAAGACCTGCCGTTTTCCGGGAGGCATCGCGACGTCGGCCACCAGGACCCTTCCCTCCCCACTGGTGCAGACCCGGACCATTTCGGCGAATACCGCCCGGGGGTCAAGAAAATGGTGAAAGGAATAGCGGGTAATCACCAGGGAAAATGAGGCGTCCGGGTAAGGCAGGGGCAGTACGTCGCCGACTTGCCAGGTAAGATTGGTGAGTTTCTTTTCCTGCTGTATCTCTTTAGCCCGGGCAATCATGGCCGGGGTCAGGTCGATACCGGTGACGTGTTGGGCCCGGGCGGCGAAGGCGCAGGCCACCAGGCCGGGGCCGCAGGCCACGTCCAGGACGGTGTCAGCCGGGCCTACCCCGGACATCTGCAACAGTAGATCGAGGAAGGCCTCCTGGGAATGGGCCGGCTGTTGCGAGAAGGGTACCGCCTGCCGGGTGAACTGGTCGAGGATGACAGCCTGATGCCCTGTTTGCTTGTCGTTCTCCATTACTCGTACCGTCTTAAGGAAATCAGCGGGCGGCCGATGGCCACCGTAATCGCAGGT
Organism: uncultured delta proteobacterium; assembly: GCA_963812655.1. GTDB lineage: Bacteria > Desulfobacterota > Desulfobaccia > Desulfobaccales > 0-14-0-80-60-11 > JAPLJC01. Next base: position 43,308 of record CAWEWX010000081.1, read on the forward strand.
CAGGCGCGGATGCTTAAAACCAAGAATCCGGTTGATCCTTTCCGAAACCTAATCGAAAAAAATTATTACTCCCGGCAAACAGTTTGTGTTAAATTGTGGCATGGTCAATGTCAGCCTTGGGGGGTGGAAACATGACTGAAAGACGGCAACACACGCGCATTTATTTCTCCCTACCCATGGAGTTCCAGGTCCAGCCCACGAATTCTGACGAATCCTGGAAAAGCCCGGCTGTTCTAAAAAATTTCAGTCAAGGTGGTCTCTTCTTTGAGTGCGAAACCCTGCCTCAGGTAAAACCTGGAAGCGTAGCGGATTTCACCTTCAACACCATTCCCCCCCAGTACAGTTTTATCAACAGCCCCATCCGGGCCCAGGCGGTGGTGAAGCGCATCGAATCCCGGGTGGCGGGATCGGATAATTTCGGGGTGGCGGTGCAATTCCTTACCAGTCCGCAGTTCGGTTAAATTCGGCGAAAATCACCCATCTTCATTAATTGCCTGAAAAAAACGAGGTCGGCAAGCCTGAGTTGCCGACCTCGTCATGTTATCAGACCTCAGGGGGCCGGGGCCGGGCTGGCCTGCCTGCAGCGGCGCCTGGCTCCAGTCCCAGCCGGTTAGATCAGTCTCAAGTCGGCCCCGCTTTGCCGGCCGCGGTCCACCGCGGGCCCCCAAACCCAGCCCCGCCGCAGCTCTTCCGGGGCCAGGCGCCGCAAGTCTTCCGGGGGCAAGGCCGCGGGCCAGAACCATAAACGCCACCAGGGCCGGTGTACCTGGCGCCATTTTCTCACCTGGCCCTGAGGCTGGGCCCGTTTAATGTCAATGATGTTGTTCATCAGCGTAATTTGTGGGCGGCCCCAACCTCAACCGGGCTGCCGGTTGAACCCGGGCCGGGCGGCCACCTCCGTATATTAATTATTAAACATTTAATAATATTTTTCCACCCCAAAATTTCGTGATTATCCCCTTGACACCTGCTCTGATGGGTTAATTACCCAAAATTTGGGGTTTAGGATGGGGATTGGGGGCGCCAGAGCCGGCGGCTCACCCTGGCCAGCCGCCTTGCCTCCCCTTTTCCTCCGCGGCCCCAAGGATTAAAATGGGCATCATGCGCCTCATCGGCCACCTGGACATGGACGCCTTTTTCGCCGCCATTGAGGAGCGGGACGAACCTAAGCTCAATGGGAAGCCCCTGGTGGTGGGGGCCGACCCCGCCGGCGGCCTGGGCCGGGGGGTGGTCTCCACTGCCAACTACCCGGCCCGGCAATACGGCATCCACTCTGCCATGCCCATCTCCCGCGCCTGGAAGCTTTCGGAGGCGGCCCGGCGCCGGGGTTTGCCCCCGGCAGCCTTCCTCCGGGTGAACTACCGCAAGTATTCGGAAGCCTCCCGACGCATCATGGAGATCTTGCGCCACCACGCCCCGCAGGTGGAGGAGGCCAGCGTCGATGAGGCCTACTTCGACCTGGGTTTCGCCGGTTCTGTTGATGCCGCGGTGGCCATCTGCCGGAAAATCAAGGAGGAGATCCAGGCCCGGGAGCAACTCACCGGCTCCATCGGCCTGGGCCCCAACAAACTGCTGGCCAAGATCGCTTCGGATTTCCGGAAGCCCGACGGCCTCACGGTGGTCACGGCCGAGCAGGCGGAGGACTTTCTGGCCCCTTTGCCGGTGCGCAAGATCCCGGGCATCGGTCCCCAAAGCGAAAAGTTGCTGGCCGGCCTGGGGATCAAATTAGTCCGGGATTTGAAGCGTTTTTCGCCCCTGGAACTTAAGGAGATGTTCGGCAAGTGGGGCCCGGAACTTTACGAGCGCCTTCGCGGCCGCCATGAGAGCCCCCTGGTGCTGGACTGGGAACCGAAATCGGTGGGAGAGCAGGAGACCTTCGCCCGGGACAACCTGGACCTGCCGTTCATCTTTACCCACCTCTGGCTCATGTGCCGGGAGGTTTTCCAGCGGGTCCAGGCCGAGGGGTTTCATAGCTACCGCACCGTGGTGGTTACGGTGCGCTTCGCCGACTTCGCCACCCACTCTCGCTCCCGTACCCTGCCCAACCCCTCGGAATCACCGCGCACCCTGCGCTTCGAGGCCATGAAACTGCTGATGCCCTTTCTGGACCGCCGGGCCAACCCCCAACGGAAAATGATCCGCCTCATCGGGGTCCGGGTAGAAAAGCTGGGGAAGTAGAAGCAGGAAAATTCTTGGGGGTAGGGCCAGGGACCGGAGGGGCAATGAGGAATAAGGCCAGGTTATTCCACCGGCCGGAGGCCGGCGCCACTAAAGCAGAATAAAAAAGGGCGACCCAGCGGGTCGCCCTTACATATGGGATTGGGGGTGGGGTTTGGGGAGGGGGTAAGGGCCCGCGGCCCTTAGCCCCCTCCCCAAATCATTTACTCCTTACCACCCCATGGTCAGGTAGTCGTGGATGGAGTTGGCGGCCAGGCGGCCGGCGCCCATGGCCAAAATCACGGTGGCGGAACCGGTGACGATGTCGCCGCCGGCCCAGACTCGGGGTTTCATGGTCTTGCCGGTCCTGGGGTCGGCGATGATATAGCCCCACTTATTCAGGGTCAGTCCCGGGGTGCCCTTAGTGAGCAGGGGGTTGGAGCCGGAGCCGATGGCGATCACCGCGGTATCGATCTCCACCAGGAATTCGGAGCCGGGGATCGGCACCGGGCGCCGCCGTCCGGAGGCATCGGGCTCGCCCAGCTCCATTTTCAGGCATTCCACCCCGGTGAGCCGCCCATCCTGGGAGCCCAGAAACCGGAGCGGGTTGGCGAGCAGCAGGAACTCGACGCCCTCTTCCTCGGCATGGTGGATTTCCGCCGTACGGGCGGGCAATTCGGCCATGGAGCGCCGGTAGATGATATAGGAGTGGTCCGCCCCCAGCCGCAGGGCGGTGCGGGCCGAGTCCATGGCGACGTTGCCGCCGCCGAAGGTGGCCACGTTCTTGCCCCGGACGATGGGGGTGTCGTAGTTGGGGAAATCGTAAGCCTTCATCAGGTTGGAGCGGGTCAGGTATTCGTTGGCCGAATAAACCCCGATGAAGTGTTCCCCGGGGATTTTCAGGAACACGGGCAGGCCGGCGCCCACTCCCAGGAAGATGGCGTCAAAGCCCTGGTCGAAGAGCTCATCCACGGTTTCGCTGGCGCCGATGACCGAGTCCACCTCGATCTTGACCCCCAGGCGCTCCAGAAAGTTGCATTCCTGGGCGACGATGGCCTTGGGAAGCCGGAACTCGGGGATGCCGTAGAGGAGCACCCCGCCCGGAGCGTGCAGGGCTTCGTAGACGGTCACCGCGTGGCCTTTGAGGGTCAGGTCGCCGGCCACCGTGAGTCCGGCGGGGCCGGCGCCCACCACCGCCACCTTCTTGCCGGTGGGCTCAGCCTTGGGGGGCAGGATGTTTTTGCCCGCAAGCCTCTGATAATCC
>CAWEWX010000082.1:0-8634 GCA_963812655.1 uncultured delta proteobacterium
GCAAGTCGGCGACGTCCTGCCCCTGCCTTACCCGGACGCCTCATTTTCGCTGGTGATTACCCGCTACACCTTTCACCATTTTCTTGACCCCCGGGCGGTATTCGCCGAAATGGTCCGGGTCTGCACCGGGGGGGAGGGAAGGGTCCTGGTGGCCGATGTCGCGCTGCTACCCGGAAAACGGCAGGCCTTCGACCGGGTGGAGAAACGGCGGGACCCCTCCCACAGCCGCGCCCTGACCCCGGATGAATTGTTACGGATGGCCGCAAGTCTGAACCTCCGGGATCTAAAAACCCGGTTCCTCAAGTCGGAAAGAAACCTTAAAACCCATCTTCAGGCCTCCTTCCCCAATCCCGGAGAGGAAGAACAAATCACCAAGATCTTTCGGGAAAATATCGGCAAAGACGACCTGGGAGTGGGGGCGCACCGGCGGGAGGGAGAGATTTATTTTGCCTATCCGGTCCTGGTGCTGGCGGGCCGCCAGGCCGAGGGGTAAGGGCCGGGAAGGGTTTCCATATCCGCGGGCGGGATTCTGTGTTAAAAATAAAAATTATTTGAGGAGAAGGGCGCTCATGAAGGGCAGACTGGCCAGGGTTTTTGGGGTTGCGGCTTTGCTGGGGCTGGCGCCTTTCTGGGCCCAGGCAGAGGGACCCATCAAGATCGGCGCCTGTTTTGCCCTCTCCGGGCCGCAGGCGCCCAGCGGCATCCCCAGCCAACTGGTGGCGGAAATGGCCAAGGACGAGATCAACAAGGATGGGGGCATCAACGGCCAGCCCATTGAGCTGGTGGTGGGAGATACCGGGAGCGACCCCAACCGGGCGGCCAGCATTGCCAAGAAATTCATCCTCTCCGACAAAGTGGCGGCCATCATCGGGCCCACCTCCACCGGCGAAGCCACGCAGGTGAAGAACATCGTGGAGGAGGCCGGCATCCCCACAGAAATGACCGTGGGGATCGATCAGCCCATCATGAAAGAAACCGGCCCCTTTAGCTGCATCTTCAACACGCCTCCGCGCCCCTCCACCGCAGTGAAAAAGCTTTACGGCTATCTTAAGGAGAAGAGACTGACCAAGGTGGCCCTGTTCACCGCCGCGGACCCCTTCGGCCTGGTTGGCTCCGGGTGGCTCACCAGGCTGGCCCCGGATTACGGGATCACCCTGGTGGCCGAGGAATCCTTCGACCCCAAGGACACCAACATGACGCCGCAGCTCACCAAGATTAACACCGCCCGCCCCCAGGCGATTGTGGTCTGGACCAGCGGTCCGCCCGGGGCCATCCTGGCCAAAAACAAGGCGCAGTTGGGCATTAAGGCGCCCTTGTTCCAAGGCCACGGCCAGCCGGGACCTGATTATCTCCACCTGGCGGGCCAGGCCGCCGAGGGGGACCGCATGCCCGCCGTCCGGCTGCTGGTGGCGGACGACTTGCCCGACACCGACCTCCAGAAGCCGGTGATCCAGAAATTCCTCCGCCTCTATAAAGACACTTACCACTTGGACCGGCGCTTCCCCATCATCCCCGATTCGGGTTGTGCCTGGGACGCCCTCTATATCATCACCAACGCCATGAAGAAGGCGGGCACCAACCCCAAGGCCCTGCGGAGCGCCATTGAGCAGACCAGGGGCTACGTGGGGGTCACCGGCATCTATAACCTGACGCCCGCGGATCACAACGGCCTGGACGTGGACTCCCTGGTCATGGTGCAGGTGAAGGACGGCAGGTTCAGGCTGGCGGATTAGGGAATCGCGGTTAGCGGTCAGCTTGCCGCCAGATTTGCAAGAAAATCAATACGGGTTATCCATTCCCCATTAAAGGAAGCAGATGAAGGACGAAGAGCTGGACATGGCCGAACTCATCGATGAATTGGCGGCGTTGCGCCAGAAGGTGGCGGCCTTGGAAAAGGAAGAATCCAGGTTGCATCGGTTATCCGAGGCCTGGAGGGATTTATGGGCCCAATATGAAGCTATCCTTGAAGCCTTCGATGGCCTCATTTATATCTGCTCGCAAAATTATGAAGTGGAATTTATGAACCAGCGCTTCATTGAGCGGACCGGTTATTATCCCCTTGGACAGAAATGCTACAAGGCCCTGCACGGCCTGGAGAATGTCTGCCCCTGGTGCGTTAATAAAAGAGTCTTCCGGGGAGAAAAGGTAACCTGGGAAATACTCAGCCCCAGCGACAACCGATGGTATCATGTGATTAACACTCTTATTCGCCATCCTGACGGAACCCTGTCCAAGTTGGCGGTAATTCAGGACATCACTGAGCGAAAGCAGGCGGAAAAGGCCTTGCAAGAGGCCGAGGCGAAATACCACGGCATCTTCGAAAACGCCGTGGAAGGCATCTTCCAGAGCACTCCCGGGGGGCGCTTGCTCAGCGTCAACCCGGCCCTGGCCAGGATGCATGGCTATGATTCGCCGGAAGACATGCTCACCAGCATCATGGATCTGGGCCGCCAGGTCTTCGTGGATCCGGAGCAGCGGGATGAAGTTAAGCGCGAATTGCAAGAGTCAGGGTTCATCCGAGGCGCGCAATATCAAGTATATCGCAAAGACGGCAATACCTTCTGGATATCGGTGAACGCCCGGGCCGTGCCTGACGAAAATGGCGCCATTAGCTACTACGAAGGTTTTATCCAGGACCTTACGGATCGCCAACAGGGCAAAGATAGTTGATAAGACCAGGTTTCACGGTTCTCTTAATAGTTACGGCGGTGGCTAACTGCAACTGGTCAGCGCCACCATCCCAGAATCCCCCAGAGCCCGGCGCCGCTGGCCAGGAGGGACAGGAAGGTGATGGCCGCCATCAGGAGGGAAGCGGCGTATAGGAGGCGGATGGCCTGGCGGTATTTCTCCCCGGAAAGTTTTTGTAAAGGGTTATGGAGGGGGTCGCCGATGAACGGCTTGTCCAGCCGGTGGCCGGAGTAGGTGGCGGGCCCTCCCAGGCGCACCCCCAGGGCCCCGGCCATGGCGGCCTCGGGCCAGCCGGCGTTGGGACTGCTGGCCTTGGCCGCATCCCGGCGCAGGATGCGCCAGGCTCCCCGGGGGTCCGGCCCCACCGCCGCCGCGGCCGCCACCAGCAGCAGGGCGGTAAGGCGAGCCGGCAGGAAGTTGAGGATGTCATCGGCCCTGGCCGCCACCTTGCCGAACCTGCCATAGCGGTAATTCTTATACCCCACCATGCTGTCCATGGTATTGGCGGCCTTATAGAGTATCAGGCCCGGCAGGCCCAAGAGCAGGGTGAAGAACATGGGGGCCACCACCCCGTCCGCCAAATTCTCCGCCACGGTTTCCAGGACCGCCCGGCGGATCTCCTCCGGGCTCAACTGGGCAGTTTCCCGGCCCACGATCATGGCCAGGCGAGCCCTGGCTTCGGGCAAATTTTCCCGGGCCAGGGCCTCCTCCACCTGCCGGCTTTCCCAGTGCAGGCCGCGGGTGGCTATGCCGGCGTAAATAAAGTAAGTGACCAGGCCCAGGCCGGCCACCCGCGGCAGGAAGGCCGCCGCCACCAGCAATCCGATGACCCCGGTTAAGGTCGTCCCCATCACCGCCAGCCAGAAGAGGGCTCCCGCCGCCACTCGGGGCTGGTAGAGGACCGACTCCCAATATTCGCAGGCCCGGCCGAGGAGCCGCACGGGATGGGGCCACTGCGGCGGGTCCCCCAGCAGCAAGTCCAGCAGGTATCCGGCGAGAAAAGGCAGGGCCAGTTTCACGGGCGCTCCTCCAGCAAGAACTGCCCCAGGGCTTCCAGGAGCCGCTGGTTTTCCTCCCGCCGGCGCACCGCCAGGCGGAAGAACCGCTCATCCAGGCCGCGGAAATTGCCGGCGTCCCGCACGATGATTTTCCGGGAGAGCAGCGCCTTTTGCAAGGTGGCTGCGGTCCATTCTGAATGGGTAATCTTCACCAGGAGGTAATTCACCGCCCCGGGGAACGGGGAAAGCCCCGGCAAGGATTTCAGACCATCCAGGAGATATTGCCGCTCCCGGCTGATCAGGGCCCGGGAACGGACCATATAGTCATGGTCCTGGAGGCAGGCCTTGCCCATGGCCTGGGCCAGGGTGTTCACCGACCAGGGTTCCTGGACTGCGGCCAGGCGCCGGATGAGAGCCGGGGCCGCCAGCAGATAGCCCAGGCGCATCCCCGGGATGCCGAAGAACTTGGTGAAGGAGCGCAGGATCAGAAGGTGGGGAAACTGGGCCAGGCGCGTCTTTAGAGAGGCCTCCTCCACGAAATCCACGAAGGCCTCATCCAACAGCAGCTTAACGCCGGCGGCCGTAAGCCTGGCCGCGGTCTCCAGCAAGAGTTCCGGCGGCAACAAGACCCCGCTGGGACTGGCGGGATTGGCCAGAAAGACCAGGTCCGCCCCCCGGGGGTCCGGGGGCGCGGTCAGGGTAAAATTGTGCGCCTCGCCAGTGTCCTGGAAGACCACCGGCACCCGGGCCGCCGCCAGGGCGTGCTCATATTCGCTGAAGGCCGGGGCCACGATTAAGGCCCTCCGGGGCGTGAGGGCCCGGGCCGCCAGATAGAGGAGTTCCGTGGAGCCGTTGCCCACCAGAATCTGATCCGGGGCCAGGCGGTGGTAAGCCGCCAGCTCCTGCCGCAGCTCCAGACAGTGGCGATCCGGGTAATGGACGATTTCCCCCAGGGTCTGGCGGATGGCCTCGGCGATGGCCGGCGGAAACCCCAGGGGGTTGATGTTGGCCGAGAAATCCAGGAGGTCCCGGGGATGGAGTCCCAGGGTGCGAGCCAGGTGGTAGACCTCACCCCCGTGGGGGGGGACGGTTTCCGGTAGATTCGTATTAAATTGCATAGTTGGTTGAATTGGCTGGAAGTAGTTTTTAGAAGCTATTGCAAAACCCCGGGCTGCCCAAAAGGTCATTCGGAGCGAAGCGAAGAATCTCGTATTTTTACTGACTTGAGATCCTTCACTTCGTTCAGGATGACAGTGAAATCAGGTTTGGCCATAGCTTCCAGTGTGTAGGGTGGGCACCGCCCACCAATTCCTTCTGGTTTTTAGCCCCTTTTTCAGAGGGGATCAGGGCGGAAACCTGGCCTCATGGTTGAATCAAGGCCCGAATTCGGGCCAGGTCCAGGTGGGTTCGCAGCAAATCGGCCAATAGGTCCAATTGGGCTTCCTGAAAATCCCGGAAGGACAGGGAGGGGGCCGCCACCCCCGCTTGACTGCCAGCCTCGGCAAAGATGATCCCGGACAAGAAACCCCGGCGGAACTCATCATCATCGAACAGGCCGTGGAGATAGGTGCCCCAGACGCGGCCATCGGGACTGGTCCAGCCATCCGAAACCTTAACCTGCCGGCCGTTGCGGCTGCTGATCTCAAAGGCCGGCTGTCCTTCGCCCTGGCCCCTGGTCTCCCCCATGTGGATTTCATAGGCCTCGATGAGCAGCCCGGCGGTCCGGCCCTGGAGTGCCAGGGCCCGCACCTGGGTGGTGGCCTTAACTCCGGCCATGGTGGTGACCACCGGCAGCAGCCCCAGGCCGGCCTCCGACCGGGGAGGGCCCTCCACCCCCAGGGGGTCCAGGACCTCCCGGCCCATAATCTGGTAGCCGCCGCAAATGCCCACCAGGCGGCCGCCGCCCCGGGCGTAAGCCTGAATCTCCTGGAACAGCCCGGTCTCCTTGAGATAAAGGAGGTCGCTAATAGTGTTCTTGGTCCCGGGCAGGATGAGGAGGTCCACTCCCTCCAGGCCGTGGCGATGGTCCAGGTAGCTGAGCGACACGCCGGCTTCCTGTTCCAGGGGGTCGAAATCGGTGTAGTTGGAGATGTGGGGCAGGCGCACCACCCCCACCCGGAGGGATTTTCCTGCTGCCGGCCGGGAGCCCGCCACCTTCCCTTTGCGCCCCAGGGCGACGCTGTCTTCCTCGGGGAGGGCCAGGTCCGGGGCGTAGGGCACCACTCCCAGAACCGGCCGCCGGGTCCGGCGTTCGATGATCCTTTCCCCTTCGTGGAAGAGGGCCGGGTCCCCCCGGAACTTGTTGATGATGAAGCCCGCCAGCAGCCGCCGCTCTGCCGGGGTCAGGAGATGGAAGGAGCCGATGGTGGCGGCGAAAACCCCGCCCCGGTCGATGTCGGCCACCAGCAGGACCGCGGCCCCGGCCTTCCTGGCCATCCGGAAGTTGACCAGGTCGTTCTTCTTTAAATTCAGCTCCACTGCGCTGCCGGCCCCCTCCAGGATGACGAGCTCATGGTTAAGGTTAAGGCGGCGGAAGCTCTCCATCACCAAGCGGCTCAGCCGCGGTTTGTGCCGGTAATATTCCTGGGCCGAGAAGTTGCCGTAGACCTGGCCGTGGACGATCACCTGGGAGCCCACTTCGCTGCTGGGCTTGAGCAGGATGGGATTCATGTCCACGTGGGGGGCCAGGCCGGCCGCCTGGGCCTGCACTACCTGGGCCCGCCCCATCTCGCCGCCCTCCGGGGTGATGAAGCTGTTCAAGGCCATGTTCTGCGCCTTGAAGGGGGCGACCCGCAGGCCCTCCTGATGGAAGATGCGGCAGAGGCCGGCGGTGATGATGCTCTTGCCTACGTCCGAGCCGGAGCCCAGGATCATTAAGGGACGGTATTTCATGGGATTTTTCTATTTTGGCCGATAACCTTCCACAAGTTTCGCAAACTCCGGATAAAATCGTTTGTTATAGTCATGAACATCAATAAATTCATTTTCCTTGATCAGATCTCTTGTCCATTTTTTGGTCGCATGACCTAATGGGTCTGTAATACCCATTTCATCAAGCTTATGGGCGAATGCTAAATATTCATATAGTTGCAAATATATAAGATACTTATGTATAGCATCTTTTCTCCCTTTATAATAGTTATCATATTTTTCCAGATTAATATAACCATCCGGAATCAGCTCAAATTCATTAATTCGACTATCGGATATAGGATCATAAGTTTTCCAGTACATATCGAAACGATCTCGCAAAACTTGGGCATTAAACAATTTGTTATAAAGACGAAGCTGTTTAAGGATTGCATACAATGTAAGAGCTAATACTATTAATATGGCAAATTGTATCCCATTTCCAACTATAGTAGGCATAATTATTCCCCTTCACTTTTAAAATTTGTTCAATTTGTCAAAGACAAATTCCCTAAAATAGTTATCGGTAATTATTTTAATCCTCTATCCGGTACTTGCCCAGATAACCCCGGGGGGTGATCATATAGGGGCCGTAGGTGAAGGTCTGGGACGAGCCCACGAAGATGACCGTTTGCATGTCCACCGGGTGTGCCAGGAGCTCTTGCAGGCTGGTGATGACGCTCTCCTGGCCCGGGCGCATGGCCCGGGAGACCAGGCCCACCGGGGTTCCCGGGTCCTTAAACCGGAGCAGCAGCTCCCGGACCGCCGCCAGTTGCCAGTGGCGCTTCTTGCTTTGGGGGATTGGGGGAGCAGAATGAAGCGTCAAGGCTAGTGGTTCTTCCCGTGCGCCCTTCCGCCGGGGACGAGAAAATCAGTCCGGCCTCGATGCTTCCCACCCCGAGAACTTCCTGCCAAGAGGTGTCTGCCATGAAGAGGTTTCTGCCGTGCTACGTGATCGTCGTTTCCCTGGCGATCCTGGCGTCGAGCCCGCCCCGGGCCCGGGCCGACGTGAAGCTGCCCAAGGTGATTGAGCAGCCACATGGTGTTGCAGCGCGAGTGGTGCTGCCGATCTGGGGCTGGGCTCCTTTATCGTGTTCTGATAAGGGACGATCACCAGGCGCAGGAGCAGCAGCGCCGCCAGCGCATAGAAGCCGAATATTTTAAGTTTTTCTCTCTTCATTCACCTATCGCCTATTGCCCATTGCCTATTGCCTGCCTTTTCATCTTAATTCCACCACGAGGCTGAGTGTGTAAACACCTTTCGGGTCCTTTGAAGGCGCGCCTTTCAGCTTCACCTATTTTACATCTTCGGCGCTGTTCAGGTCCTCAAGCACCTTGAGCCGGCTCCTTTGAATTGAGCGCGAGTTCCAGGGAGTTCTCATTCAGAATCATTCTTATAACGCTGCTATGACCGGGCAGATGCTTCGCAAGGAAATCCATGACTCCCAAAGGGGCCGGCACTGCCTTCAATCTCTCCTTTAACTCGCCCATGGCTTCAGAGTTATCTGCGTTTTTCTCGGGGCCGATGAAGCCGCTGTCATGCTCGCGGCAAGCTTGCTGCTTTTTGCCTTCACTTCACTGCTCGCCGCATCATAGTTATTCCCCGTAATGAAAAGAGAAATCCCATAGGCGAGAAGGAGATAAATAATAGCGCGCATCACGATGTCCGCGTAAGCCTCCACAGCCTGCCCTGCCCCGACCCTGAACTGACGAATATCCACTCTGGCGATATATTCAATACAGGGCGGCCACTCCTTCGTCTCCTTGCGTACAACGGGGAACGGGATTTGCCGAAAGACTGGATAGACGCGCTGCCGTATATATTCATCTTCTTTATTCCGTCTGCATACCTGCCAAGGCCCTTGAGGAACATCCGGATTCTGGCGTCGTCAACGCTGCCCCTGAAAATGGACTTCCCAAGAAAGCCGGCCCTGCCATGGGCCAGCAGGCACGACTCTTCCTTGCCGGCCAGGACGCTGATCTCAGGTTCATCCGAAACAAAGGCGCTGTCTTCGGGGAGGACATGGGATCAAGGGTA
>CAWEWX010000083.1:0-31583 GCA_963812655.1 uncultured delta proteobacterium
GGGCCCCGGGGGCGGAGTCCTTGAGGTCGGCGCAAAAGTAGCCCTGGCGCTCAAACTGATAGAAGCTGCCCGGCGCGGCGTCCGCCAGGCTGGGTTCCAGGCGGCAGGAGGGCAGAACCTCCAGGGAATTGGGGTTGATCTCCGCCATGAAATCTCCCCCGGGTTCGGCCCCGGGTTCGGGCTGGGTGAACAGCCGGTCGTAAAGGCGCACCTCCGCCGGGATGGCGTGGCTGGCTGAGACCCAGTGCAGGGTGGCCTTCACCTGACGGCCGTCGGGGGCGTAGCCGCCCCGGGTCTCCGGGTCGTAAGTGCAGTGCAGCTCCACCACCTCTCCGGCCGCGTCCTTCACCACCTGCACGCACTTGATGAAGTAGGCGTAGCGCAGGCGCACCTCCCGGCCCGGGGCCAGACGGTAGAACTTCTTGGGCGGCTCCTCCATAAAGTCCTCCCGCTCCAGGTACAGTACCCGGGAGAAGGGCACCTTGCGGCTGCCGGCGGCCGGGTCTTCGGGGTTGTTCACCGCCTCCAGTTCCTCCACCCGGCCCTCGGGGTAATTGTCGAGCACCACCTTCAGGGGGCGCAGCACCCCCATCACCCGGGGGGCCCGCCGGTTCAAATCCTCCCGGACGCAGTACTCCAGCAGGGCCAGGTCCACCAGGTTCTCCCGTCTGCCCACCCCGATGCGCTCGCAAAAATGGCGGATGGCCGCGGCGGGGTAACCCCGGCGGCGCATCCCGGCCAAGGTAGGCATGCGGGGGTCGTCCCAACCGGCCACGCGGCCTTCGTTCACCAGCTTCAGGAGCTTGCGCTTGCTCATCACCGTATAGCTGAGGTTGAGCCTGGCAAATTCGATCTGCTGGGGATGGCAGGGAACCGGCAGGTTATCCAGGGTCCAGTCGTAGAGAGGCCGGTGGTCTTCGAACTCCAGGGTGCAGATGGAATGGGTGATGCCCTCCAGGGCGTCCGAGATGGGGTGGGCGTAATCGTACATGGGGTAGAGGCACCATTTACCCCCGGTGCGGTGATGTTCGGCGTGGAGAATGCGGTACAGGACCGGATCCCGCATATTGATGTTGGGGGAGGCCATGTCGATTTTGGCCCGCAGGGTTCGGGCCCCGTCAGGGAATTGGCCGGCCCGCATGCGTTGCAACAGGTCCAGGTTCTCGGCCACCCCGCGGTTCCGGTAGGGGCTCTCCGTGCCCGGCTCGATGAGGGTGCCGCGGTAGTCCCTGACCTGGTCCGCGGTCAAATCGCAGACAAAGGCCTTGCCTTCCCGGACCAGGTGGGCCGCGTATTCATACATCGGCTCGAAATAGTCCGAGGCGTAAAACAGGCGCGCACCCCAATCGAAGCCCAGCCAGCGCACGTCATGGATAATGGATTCGACGTACTCCACCTCTTCCTTGCTGGGATTGGTGTCGTCGAACCTGAGGTTACAAAGCCCGTCGAACTGCTGGGCAATGCCGAAGTTGAGGCAGATGGACTTGGCATGGCCGATGTGCAGGTAGCCGTTAGGTTCCGGGGGGAAACGGGTACAGACCCGGCCTTCATTCTTGCCGGCGCTCAGGTCGCCGGCCACCAGGTCGCGAATAAAGTCGGAAGGCTGCGCCTCGGTCTCGCTCATCTGGACCTCTAAAGAAGATTTCCAAAGGTGGTAAATTTAGCCACCCGGGTAATTAATAAACTGAGCCATTCCAGGCAAAGGCCATCGCCGGCAGGGGAGCGGCGATCCAGCCCCCCCGGCGCTGCCAATTTTGGCCCGGCCCTCATTGATCGCCTCGGGGTTAAATTATATACTAGAAATGGGGGTGATACCCAATAGGGTCCGTGACTATTTTGGATTGGCGAACTAACTGACTCAAGTTTCGCCTCAAGTAACCACAGAGGCCAACTTGAATAACTACTAGATGGAAAATGTCGCGGCAGCTCCCGAACTCCCGGCGAACAAAAGGACCACTTTGATAGATCAAGAACCTTACGGCGGCTTCGAACAAGGGCCCATTCGCCCTCCCAGCGAAGCCGGGAGCCTCTTGCTCCGGGTGACCCGCAACTGCCCCTGGAACCGCTGCAAGTTTTGTTCGACCTACAAAGATACCCGGTTCTCCCGGCGCCCGCTGGACCAGGTGATCCGGGATATCGAGGCGGTTTACCTGGCGGTCCAGACCTTCCACGGCCAGGGCGGCGAGGCGGACCGTCTGGCGCTGGACCGGCTCAAGGCCGGCGGCGAGGCCGCCTGTGACCCGCAGGCCTGGCAGGCTGCAGCCCACTGGCTGCGCCACGGCCAGCAGTCGGTATTCCTCCAGGACGCCGACAGTCTGGTGATCGGCCCCTCGGATCTGGCCGCGATCCTTTCCCATTTGAGGAAGCGGTTCCCGGGGGTGCGGCGGGTGACCTCCTATGCGCGCTCCAGCACGGTGGCCCGCCTGAACCTTAGGGATCTCCAGGCCATCCGGGAGGCGGGTCTGAACCGCCTGCACATCGGCCTGGAATCGGGCGCCAACGAAGTCCTGCGGCTGGTGCACAAGGGCACCACCCAGAACCAGCAGATTCTGGCGGGCCGCCTGGTGAAACAGGCGGGCCTGGAGCTCTCGGAATATTACATGCCGGGGCTGGGCGGACGGCGCCTCTGGCGGACTCACGCCCAGGCCACGGCCGCCGCCTTCAACGAAATCAACCCGGATTTCATCCGCTTGCGCACCCTGGCCATTCTTTACGGCACCCCGCTGCACCAGGATTATCAGGAGGGGCGCTTCGAAAGGTTGACCGACCTGGAAATGGCCCGGGAAGTGCAGCTCTTCCTGGAATCTTTGCGGGGCATTACCAGCGTGGTGCAGAGCGACCACTTCCGCAACCTGCTGCCGGGGGTGGAGGGGACGCTGCCCCAGGACCAGGGGCGCATGCTGGCGGCGGTGGAGAATTTCCTCTCCTTGAATCAGGAAGAACAGATGGTTTACCAGGTGGGGCGGCGCACCGGAATCTTCCAGGGCCTGGAGGATCTGCAAGACCCCGGCCGCCGCCGCCTGGCCGAAGAGACCATCTGGAAGAACCAGATCACCCCGGAAAATGTGGATGACCTGATGGCGGAGCTGATGCGGCGCTTTGATTGATTTTTAAAAACTACATAGTTATGAGACTCCGCGGACGCATTAAATCCTCTCTAGCAGTTTCCGCAACTGCGGCCAGGGGCGGGTGTTGAGGACATCGGCGGCTTCCAGCCAGCCTCGCCGGGCCTGGCCGATCCCTAAGCGCATGAAGTTGAGGTCCGCGATACTGTGGGCGTCGGTGGAAATGGCCACTTTGACCCCCAGGTCCTTGGCCAGCTTGCAGTGGATGTCCACCAGGTCCAGGCGGTCCGGCTGGGCGTCCAGCTCCATGAAGCAGCCCCGTTCTTTGGCGGCCCGCATCAGCCGCTCCATGTCCACTTCATAAGGCTCCCGCCGCTGGATCAGCCGGCCGCTGGGATGGGCCAGGACGTTAAAATACCGGTTGTCCATGGCCCGGATAATCCTCTCGGTCATCTCCTCCCGGGTAAGATTGAAGTTGTAGTGCACCGCGCACACAGTCAGGTCCAGCCCCTGGAGAATCTCGTCCGGCAAGTCCAGGGAGCCGTCTTCCAGGATATCCATTTCGATGGCCTTCAGAATGGTAATGCCCTGCAATTTGGCGTTAAGGCGGTCGATCTGGTCCATCTCGGCCGCCAGATTCTTGGCGTCATGCCCGTGAACCATGCTCACCCGTTTGGAATGGTTGGTGATGGCCAGGTATTGATAACCCCGCTCCCGGGCGGCCTGGGCCATCTCCTCCAGGGTGTTGCGGCCGTCAGTAGCCTGGGTGTGGGTGTGCAGGTCGCCCTGGATATCCGCCAGGGTGATGAGCCGGGGGAGGCGGCCCTGTTGGGCGGCCTCGATTTCCCCCCGGTCTTCCCGCAGCTCCGGCTCGATGTAGGGGAGGTCCACCGAGGCGTAGACCTCCGCCTCGGTCTGGCCGGCGAGGCGCGCCTCTCCCCGAAAAACCCCGTATTCATTGATCTTGAGGCCGCGCTGCACCCCCAGGTGGCGGACCGCGATGTTATGGGCCTTGGAGCCGGTAAAGTAATGGAGCGCCGCGCCATAACTCTCCTGGGGCACCACCCGCAGGTCCACCTGCAGGCCGTTGCGCAGCACCACCATGGATTTGGTGTCCCCCCGGGCCAACACCTGGCGCACGTCCTCATAGGTGACGAAGGCGTCCATCACCCGGGAGGCCTCCCGGCAGGTGACCAGGAGGTCCAGGTCGCCCACGGTCTCTTGACGCCGCCGGTAGCTGCCGGCGGCTATGGCCTCCGCCACCCCCGGCGCCGCCTGGATGTGCCGCAGCAGGGACTCGGCCACGGGCTCGATAGTCACCAGCTTGTAGCGCTTCTCGGTGGCGCTGAGCTGACCCAGACCCTGCAGGATCATCTGTTCGATCTTGGGGCCGAAGCCTTTGATCTCCTTGATCTTGCCGCTTTGGGCTGCTTCCTTCAGGTCTGCGGTGCTGGTGATCCCCAGTTTCTGGTGCAGCAGTTGGACCCGCTTGGGCCCCAGCCCGCCCAGGTTCAGCAAGAGCGCCAGGGCCGGTGGGGTCCGGGCCTCCAACTCGTGGCGCAGGCCCAGGTCCCCGGTGGTGATAATTTCCCGGATCTTGCCCGCCAGGTCCTGGCCCACCCCGGGAAGCCGGGTAAGATCCTCGCCCCGGGCCGCCAGGTCCGCCAGGCTCTGGGACATGCCGCTCACTACCCGGGCCGCGTTGCGATAGGCCCGCACCCGGAAGGGGTTGGCGCCCTCGATCTCCAGTAAATCCGCCACCTTCTCAAAGATTTCGGCGATGTCTTGGTTGTGGATCGGCATGGGAAATCCGCTGCGGGCGCCGCCTGGAGTCCTTCCTGCAGCTCAGCGGCTCGGGTGGGATATCTTTAGTGTTGTGCTTCGTAAATAGTATGGCGTTAAAACAAGAAAACCTGGGTTCCAAGGGTATCAAAGTCCCCCTTTGGAAAAGGGGGATTTAGGGGGATTTCAGGAGGTTATTCTAAATCCCCCCTGCCCCCCGTTTTCAAAGGGGGGTTAAAACCCGTAGTTTCAAATGTCCTGGCAATTATGAAGCATCGCCCTGGAAGCTGCTGCAAAACCCCAGTCTGCCCAAAAAGGTCATTCTGAGCGAAGCGAAGCATCTCATATTTTTAGTGACCTTAGATTCTGTTCAGGATGACAGTGAAATCAGGTTTTTCCCCTAGCTTCTAGAGCGGATCTGCTCTTCTGCCCGAGGCCGGAGAATCGAGGCCGGATTTCTCTCAGATCGCGGCTGCCGCGGCGCCGCCTCAACAGGTCAGGCATTCTTTGGTGAGCCGCAGGGCCTCCCGGATCATCTGATTGGTGTAACCCCATTCGTTGTCGTACCAGCTCATGACCTTCACCAGGTCCCCGTCCACCACCTGGGTCATGCTGGGATCGAAGATGGAGGCGTGGGGGTTGGCGATGATATCCGAGGAGACGATGGGGTCCAGCACATATTCCAGGATGCCTCGATAGCGTTCGCTGGCTGCCTCTTCCTTGAAGATGGCGTTGATCTCCTCCACGGTGGTGGCCCTTTCGGTGACGAAAACCAGATCGGCCAAGGAACCCGCGGGCACCGGGCAGCGCACCGACACCCCATCAAACTTCCCCTTGAATTGGGGCAGGGTATTGGTGGTGGCCTTCGCCGCCCCGGTGGAGGTGGGCACCAGGTTGGCCGCCCCGGCCCGGCCCCGGCGAAATTTCTTGTGGGGCGCGTCCACAATGGCCTGGGAGGAGGTGTAGGCGTGGATGGTGGTCATGATCGCCTTTTTGACGCCGACCCGCCGGCCCATGATCTCCACCACCGGGGTGATGCAGTTGGTGGTGCAGGAGGCGCAGGAGATCATGCGATCGGCTGCCCCCGGCTTGGTGACCCCGTGGACGATGCAGCAGACCTCCTCGTCCTTGGGGGGCGCCGACAGGACCGCGTATTTGGCCCCGGCCGCGAGGTGTTTGCCCAGGCCATCGGACCCGGTGAAGAGTCCGGTGCATTCAAAGACGATGTCGACCCCCAAGGCCTTCCAGGGCAATTGGGCCGGGTCCCGTTCGCTCAAATATTTAATGGTTTTTCCCGCCACCTGCAGGGCCTCGCCACTTATGGCCACCCGATGCGGGTAGCGGCCGTAAACGGTATCGTAATTGAGTAAGTAGGCCAGATTATCAAGGGGCATCAGGTCGTTGACCGCCATCAGCTCCAACTCCGGTCGCTCCAGAATAATTTTAAAAGCCGCCCTGCCGATCCTTCCCATGCCGTTGATTGCGACCTTGGACATGCTCTACCTCCTCGGGAAACAGTTATCAAACTCGAAGTCATTTCCAAACCCCTTTTGCTGGCCCTGGGCCCTGTGCAGGCTAGCCGCTCATCCTTCCGGCCGCGGCGGTTTGGAAATAACTTGTTGGCTGTTATCCGGTATTATGTCCCAGGTGCACCCGGTAATGCAACTTGGCAATTATTTTATCTGGAAGCGGTTTCCAGCAGTCACTTAAAAAAAGCCTTCGGGGTGGACACCCGGCCTCGAAGGGCTCACCGCCCACCTGAACCTTAGGGGACTCGGTTTCCCCTGGTAAAAACATAATCACCTTCGCCGCAGGTGCAAGCGGTCTCCTGCTGCGAGATGAAAATTCGGAACTCCGGGCGAAGGGTTTCGGGGTCACTCCCGTCCGGGACTCAGGATTTCGGTAATCTTTTTGGAACAGGGCGCCGCGCCGGCCTGGGGCGGCGGCGCCCAGCCGGAGGTAGCCCGGCCTTGGGGAGACAATTTTCCGGCGGGGGTCTTCAATCTACTGGTGGTGTATCATACGCTACCAAACTACGGCTTGCCTTTGAGAAAGGGCGTGGTAAGGTATAGGGGCCGTAAATCTATAACTTTTCATGCGTGCACCTTGCGGCAGTCGCGGGTGGCATGGACGGAGAGGGGAGCAGCCATGAAGAAAGTCGAAGCCATCATCCAGCCCTTCAAGCTGGAGCCGGTGAAAGACGCCCTGCACCAACTGGCGGTTAAAGGCATGACGGTCACCGAAGTGAAGGGGTTCGGAAGGCAGAAGGGCCTGCGGGAGGTCTACCGGGGCATGGAATACCAGGTGGATTTCCTGCCCAAGGTGAAGATCGAGGTGGTGGCCCCGGATGAGCAGGTAGAGGCCATCGCCAACGCCATCATCGCCCAGGCCCGTACCGGCAAGGTGGGGGACGGCAAGATCTTCATCTATCCCCTGACGGAAGTCATCCGCATCCGCACCGGGGAGAAGGGGGAAGAGGCGGTTTAGCCCCGGAAACCCCGGTTTTTAGGGTTTCTCCCTAATCCGCCGCCTCACCCACGCGCCCTCAAGTGGCCTGACAGGATGAGAATTGCTAGAATGAAACGGTGGGCTGGCGCCATTGGCAGCCCCGGGCCTTGGTCGCCGCCCTGAAAGGTTGATGTACCTGCGAAAGAACCCCCCACCCCCCCCGCCCGCCGAGGAACTGGCCTATTTCGGCTACCGGCCGGTGGCCGCCGCCGAGAAAGAGACGCTGGTGCGCCGGCATTTCGACACGGTGTCGGCCCGCTACGATTTTATGAACACCCTGCTGAGCTTCGGGCTCCACCACCTGTGGAAACGCACCGCGGTGCGGCTCCTGGGGCTGCAGCCGGGGGACCGGGTCATCGACATCTGCGGCGGCACCGCCGACCTGGCCCTCCTGGCCGCCAAAGAGATTGGCGCCCGCGGCCGGGTGCTGGTCTACGACATCAACCGGGCCATGCTGGAGGCGGGCCGGCCCAAGGTGGCCCGCTCCGGGATGGCGGCCCGCATCGCCTTTCTCCAGGGGGACGCGGAGCGCCTCTCCTGTGCCGCTGCCGGTTTCGACGCGGCCATGGTGGGCTTCGGCATCCGCAACCTGACCCATCCCGAGCTGGGGTTTAAGGAAATGCACCGGGCCTTGAAGCCTGGCGGCAAGCTCATGTGCCTCGAGTTTTCCCAACCCCTCACTTCCTGGTTCCGGTGGCTCTACGATTTTTATTCCTTTTACCTTATGCCTTTGCTGGGCCGGATCTTTGTGGGCTCCTGGCAGGCTTACACCTATCTGCCCGAGTCCATCCGCATGTTTGCCCGCCCGGAGGAGGTGGCGGCCACCCTGGCAGGCCTGGGTTTCAAAGAGATCCGCTTCCGGCGCCTCACCAACGGCATCGCGGTGATCCACCTGGCGGTGAAGGCATGAAGCTCAACCGGGCCGAGCGGCTGCTGGTCAACAACCCGGTGCGGGTCATGATCCAGCGCCTCATGGTCCGCTGGCTCGGTAAAACCGTGTCCCCGGGCCCGGACGCCAGGCTCCTGGAGGTGGGCTGTGGCCGGGGCGCCGGAGCCGCTCTCCTCCTGGAGAAATTTCAGCCCGCGGCGCTGCATGCCCTGGACCTGGACCGGCGCATGATCCGGCAGGCCCAGGCCTCCCTGCCACCGGAGCAACAACGCCGCATCTTTCTGAGCGTGGCCGACGTCCTCCACCTCCCTTACCGGGACGGCGCCCTGGATGGGGTCTTCGGCTTCGGGGTGCTGCACCACCTGCCGGACTGGCGGGGCGGCGTGGCCGAGATCGCCCGGGTCCTGAAACCCGGCGGCTTCTTCTTCATGGAGGAATACTACCCATCCTTTTACCAGAATTTCCTGACCCGCCACCTCTTCCGGCATCCGGAAACCGACCGCTTTGAGGGCCGCGATTTGCGCCGCGGCCTGAAAGACGCCGGACTTTCCCTGGTCGCCTGCCTGGAGCAAAGACAGTCGATCATCCTGGCGGTGGTGGTTAAAGAAGTTTCGGTTACTCCTCAAGGCTTATAACAATCTTCCCGATTGATGCATGACTTGCCAGACGTTGATGGGCCTTCTGAACATTTTCGACCGTTAAGCCTTTAAGGATCGTGTTTACTGTGGATTTGATTTTCTGATGATCGATCAGATCGGCCACGATTCCAAGAATCTTGCCCTGTGTTTCCGGATGAAACCCAAACATGGATTTGGCAAACATAAACTCCCACGCGACATGCGCGGCTTTGCGCTTGAATGGTACAATATCTAATGTCTGCGGGGCGTCTATCAGTCCAAACCCGCCAAAAGGCCGCAGGATATCGGGTAGCTGCGCAAGGTAATCCAGCGTATGCGTCGTGGAGAAGATATAATCGAATTGTCTTAGGCCGAAGGCTTCCATGCCTTTGGCCAGAGGCTGGCGGCGGTCAATCACCCCGCTCACTCCGAGATCACCGAGCCATTTGTTGGAGGCCTCGGACCCCGAGGTCGCAAACACGCGTCCTTCTTGGGTTAGCGCTTTGATCAACTGAATGGCGATAGACCCCACGCCACCGGCGCCGCCAATGACCAGCAGGTCAAAAGGCTCATCTTTTGGTACGTGTAATTGCTCGAACAGCATTTCATAAGCCGTAAGGGACGTCAGCGGCAAAGCCGCTACCTCTGCAAAAGTGAGGCTTTTCGGCTTATGGGCGACCAGCCGGTGATCCACCGCCTGCAACTCAGCGTTACTGCCTTGCCGTGTCAGGTCTCCGGCATAGAAGACTGCATCGCCCACCCTAAAACCGCGCACGTCGTCTCCGATGGCCACAACGACTCCCGCAGCATCCCAGCCCAATATGACCGGCATGTCCTGACTTCCGGCACGGGAAGCGCGGACTTTGTAGTCTACGGGATTGACGGACACAGCTTTAATTTTCACAAGCAGATCAAGGGGGCCACCAGCAGGTACTGTAAGTTCAAATACCTGTAATCCGGTGGAAAAATTTGCGTCCGTTGGCTGGATGTACCCGATGGCTTTCATGACCTCCTCCGGCGTGACTGAATGCATACCAAATATGCAGAAAAGGGTGATTAGTCCAGGGCGCTCGCAATAGCGGCGCAGCGTAACCCATATGATCCAAGGGGACCCGCTACTTTAGGTTGTCGTCCCCGTAAGCCTCGCCGCCGGCCTTGCCCCGGAACACCAGGTACTGGTAGCCGTTGTAGATCAGCATCAGCGGCAGGAGGGGGGCCAGCACCGCCAACATGACCGTCAGGATCAGAGGGGGCGCCGCGGCCTCGGCCACCGTCAGCGCCGGCGGCACCAGGTAAGGGTAGAGGCTGGCGGCCATGGCCAGAGAGAGGAAAAAGAAGAGCGCCAGGCTGCAGCAAATGGGGGCCCGGTCTCCGGGTTTCCGCAGGCTTAAGAACAGCAGGATAAAGGAAAGCGCGGCCAGCAGCGCCGGGGTTGCCGTGAGCCACAGGGATGGCCACACCAACCAGCGGCGGGCCAGAAAGGGCTGCCCGAAAATCCCCCAGAGTCCGATGGCCACGGCCGCCAGGAGCAACAGCCGGGCCGCGGCCCGGGCGTCGCGGTAAGCCTTTTCCTGGACCTCCCCGGCGGTTTTCATAATCAGGTAGCAGGCCCCCAGGAGCAGATAGGCGCCTGTGAGACCCAGGGCCACCAGGGCCGCCCCCGGCGAAAGCCAATCCCAAACCCCGCCGGCAAACTGCCCTCCCTGAACCCGGAGGCCGCTGACCAGGCTTCCCAGGATAAAGCCCTGGGCCAGGGCGGCCGTCAGGCTTCCGAGCCCGAATCCCAGGTTCCAGGGGAGTTTTCTCCTGGCCTCCTCGCGAAATTCGAAGGAGATCCCCCGAAAGATGAGGCCCAGCAACATGACGGCCAGGGGAAGGTATAAGGCGGACAGGACCACGCCGTAGGCCAGGGGGAAGGCGCCGAAAAGCAGGCCGCCCACGACCACCAGCCAGGTGAGGTTGGCGTGCCACACCGGCCCGATGGCGTTCAGCATGGTGGCGCGTTGGGCCTCGTCCCGGCAAAACAGGGTAAAAAAACCGATCCCCAGGTCAAGGCCGTCCAGGGCCAGGGCCAGGAAGAAGATGAAGCCCAGCAGGGCGAACCAGACGTCTGCCAGGCTCATGCCGCACCCCCCGGCCCGGTCTTCAGGGCCCCGGGGATCGGCGCCTCGAAGTCCGGTCCTCTTTTAATGATGCGGGCCGCAAACACCAGCAGCCCCACGAGCAACAGGGTATAGACCGCCAGATATCCGAGCAGCGAGGCCCACACCGCCGCGGCCGGCAGCCGGCTGGCCGCGGCGGAGGTGCGCATCATGCCATAGATGATCCAGGGCTGGCGGCCCACCTCCCGGGTGAGCCAGCCCGTCTCCACCGCCAGGAAGCCCAGGGGCGCGGCCCCCACCCAGGCAGCCAGGAGCCACTTTTGTCCGACGATGACCTCGGGCCTCAGCCGCCCGCGGCGCCACTGCCAGCCGCTCCAGAGCATCAGGAAAAACAGGAGGAAACCGACCCCGATCATCACCCGGAAGGCGTAAAAGGGGATGAGGATGGGCGGCCGGTCCTCCGGGGCAAAGTCCCGCAGGCCCGGCACCCGGCCGCTGAAGGAATGGGTGATCAGCAGGCTCAGGCCCCGGGGGATGGTGAGAAAGGTCCAGGAGTTATCCTCCCCGGCGGGATTGGGCCAGGCCAGGGCCTTCCACGGCGCCCCGGTTCCCGGTGGGTTGGTCCGCCAGTGGGCCTCCATGGCCCCCAGCTTGGCCGGCTGATTCCGGGCCACGGCCCGGCCGGAGCCGTCCCCCAGATAGATCTGGGCCGGGGTGATGAGGACCGCGGCCAGGAGGGCCACCTTGAGGGACTTGGTGAAAAAGGCGGCGTGCCGCCGGTTTAGGAGATACCAGGCGCTCAGGCCCCCCGCGGCGAACAGGGTGGTCTCCAGGCAGGCGATCCACATGTGGGAGACCCCCCAGAACAGGTCCGGATTGAAGAGCGCTTCCAGATAGTTGGTGCAGATGAAACGACCCTCCTGCCAGTGGCCCCCCGCCGGGGTCTGCATCCAGGAGTTGGCCACCATGATCCAGAAGGCCGAGAGGCTGGCGCCCAGGGCCACCATGCAGGTGGCGAACAGGTGCATCCCCCGGGAGAGGCGGCCCCAGCCGAAGAGCATCAGCCCCAGGAAGCCGGACTCCAGCATGAAGGCCAAAGTCGTTTCAAAGCCCAGGATGTTGCCGAAAAAGCCGCCGGTAGCCACCGCGAACCGCCCCCAGTTGCTGCCGAACTGGAACTCCAGGGGCAGGCCGCTCACTACCCCCAGGGCGAAATTGAGGACAAAGAGCCTCCCCCAGAAACGGGCGTGGCGATAGTAGTCATCATCCCCACTCGCCAGCCATAGGGCCTCCAGGACCACCAGGAAGAGGCTGAGGCCTACGGAGAGCACGGCCCAGTTGACGTGAAACATGGTGGTCAAAGCGAACTGGTAGCGGGAGAGCATGAGGTGATCGAACCAGGCTTCCATAACCCCCTGCCGGACAAGGTGTTTAAGAAAAGATAGGCATTTTCTCCCGGAACGTCCAGGGGTGCGGGAGCAGACGCTCATCCGGGACCCACAAGGCCAGGGAGAAGGACATGATTTCGTCCATGGAGAAATCATTAAAACATGCCAAAACGCGCCGGCCCACGGAAAGAATCAGGATAATCAGCGCGCCCGCGGCAATCTTAAACGAAGACCGGGAGGAATTTTGGCTGGGCATCTCAAACTGAGGAAGCAGGGGGCGTAATGCGTACCCTGCACGAGATTGGCGTCCCTGGTGACTTGATGGTTAATCTTCTCTTAGGAGAGGTTAATCTCCGCTCAGTCTCCTCTAAAGGCAGGCAGATTCTCTCATAATTTTCGCGGAAAAAGTAATGTTTTCTAAAAATCGAACCGGTAATCCTTGATCTCACTTGCCTTTTTTACCATTTTCCCCCAATTCCCCCGGGCTCCCTCAAATTACCCCCCTCCCCGGAGAGCTCCACCCTGGTCTCACCAGGTCCTGGCGGCCCGCACCAGGTCCTGGGGAAACATGTCCAGCTCGGAGGAGGAAAGATCGTATTGGGGGAGATGGCGCAGCACCAGGCCCGCCACCACCAGGGCCTGGTCCAGGTCCCTGGCCCGTTTACCTGCATCCCGGTCCTCCCGCTGGCTCCACCAGAGGCGGTGGAGGGCAAAGGCCCAGGGGTCTGGAACCACCATGGTGGCCGGCCCGCCGTCCGGCCCGATGATTACCTGGGATAATGGGGGGGCAGCCGCCAGGTATTGGAGTTGGCCGGCTTCCAGGGGCAGCGGTTCCCTGGCCCCGGGCACGATGACCACTCGGGACTTGCCGGACTGCTTTAGCCCGCCCTTAAGCAAGCGCACCTGGAAGCCGTCCCGGTTAGCCGCCCGGCAGTCGGCTCCCGGCAACTGAGCAAAGGAACGGTCCGCCCGGCGCAGCAGCCGCAGCAGGTCGTCCGCGGACATCTCCCCGGCCAGGGTGAGGCGGTGCCGAGCCTCTCCCGAGAGGTCCTGGAGAGCGGCGCCGGCCAGAAACACCCCGGCGGCGAAGGCATAGGCGTAGAGGGCGGCGCTGCCGATGACCCGGAGCTGGACGCCTGACTCGTGCTCCTCCAGACGCCGCAGGATCTTGGCGGCGGCCCCGGGTAGCCGCGGCAGCAGGGCCGCCCGGCAAAAGCGGGCCTGCTCCGCCTGGTGGCGCCAACGCTCCCGGAAGCGGGCCCTCGACTCCTGCCGCTCCCGGGTGAAATCGGCGAAGAGCTGCTCCGTCTGCGGCGAGCGCCGCCCCAGACTGCCGCCGTGACCGTAGCGGTCTCGATAGCGGTACAGATACTGCCTGCCCCGGATCTTCTTCCAGTGCATGCCACCTTTATGAACCCGGACCTGTTGCCAGGCTTCCCGATAAGCCTGGTAGGCTGCCACCAGGCCGCGGTAGGTCTGCCGCTGGCTCTCGCTAAACTCTATGAACCGGTAGTCCCCTGCCATTGCTTATCCTTCATTTATCATTATTTATTATTTTGAAGGATAAGGTCTGCTTGTCAAGGGATTTTCGATTGCCAATCAAGAGGATTTTTGCGAAACTAGCAAAAGGTTGTTTCCCAACCTGACCTGTCCTGAGAGTCAGGCGCCACCCGCAGGACCTTGCCATGGTAAGGAGATGGGGCGCGGCGGCGGCCCGGCTGAGACTGAGACGCCGGGTGAGAAACAGCTGTTAATTCGGTCCAAGGAGGCTACTTAATGAGGCCCGCCAGTGAAATCGATACCCTGCGCCAGCAACTCCCCTATCATCAACTGCGGCAGGTCAAGAAAGAGAGGGTCATCCCCATCGACTGGCAGACGGAGTGGGAGCGGTTCGATGCCAAGGAACTCTTTGCCTTCGATATTAGCTCCATCCCCGACAAGCTCCTGAAGAATATGCGCCAACGGCAGGAAGTCCTGATGGACGGCAACCAGGCGGCCATTTCGGTGTTGACCCGGGTGGTGGACGGCCTCTGCGGCTATCCCATCACCCCCTCCACCCCCATCGCCGAAAACTTTGCCCGGGTGGCGGCCGCCGGCCAGAAAAACCTGTTCGGCCATGAACTTATGTATTTCCAGCCCTCCGACGAGCTTTCGGCCATCGCCGCAGTGGAGGCCATGGCCTGCCAGGGCGGCAGGTATGTGGACAATACCTCTTCCCAGGGCCTGCTCCTCAAGACCAAGAATCTCTTTTCCGTGGCCGGCAAGCGCCTGCCGGTGGTGATGACCGTGATGGCCCGGGAGGTCAATAAGGGATCCCTCTCGATCCATTGCGGCCACACGGATTTCTATGCGGTGCGCAATGCCGGCTGGGCCCAGTTGGTCTCCGAGGATAACCAGGAGTTGCACGATCTGCTGCCCATCGCCTTCAAGGTTTCGGAGCTACGCCAGGCGATGCTGCCCACCATGGTCATAGGCGATGGCTTCATTAAGAGCCATGCCATTGAGAATGTTAGGGAACTATCCAACGCCTTCCTGGAGTATTTTGTCGGTCCTCCCAGCCGCCTCTATCAGCCCAACTTCGAGCACGGCACCCTTACCGGCACCTTTACCGACACCGACCTCAGCATGGAAGGGCAGGTGGCCCAGGATCTGGCCTATCGCTTCTTCAAGCGGGGCTTTGTGGCCGCCATGTATGTGATGAACCGCATCCTGGGCAGCAACCTCAAGGTGGTGGAATGTTACCGCACCGCGGATGCCGACCTGGTCGTCGTCGTCCTGGGCTCTGCGGCCGGAGTGGTCAAAGAGGTGGTGGATTACTACCGGGACGTCAAGGGCTATCGCATCGGGGTGGTGCGTCCGGTGCTGTTTAACCCTCCCTGCTATGAGGAACTGGCATTTGGCCTGCGCAAGGCCCAGGTGGTCACGGTGTTGGAGCGCAGCGCCACCGCCCACAACCAGCTTCTCCTTTCTGATGTCCAGGCTGCCTTGCAGATTTCCATGCGGGCCGGCCGGGAAGGGAGAAAGGAACATCACCTCTATGGCCGCCGGGACATGCCCACCCTGCTCCATGGGGTTTACGGCCTCGGCAGCAAAGACTTTAATAAATATGACGTCGCCGCGGTGGTGGAGAACATGGTGGCCTGCCTGGATCGCAAGCGCGGGGTGCAGCGGGATTTTTATCTGGGGATCGAAGGCCCGTTAACCATCAAGCCGGCCCCCCTGCCCGGCTTCCTGGAGCGGGAGCTGAGCATGACCTTCATCGGGGTGGGCGCCGAAGGCGTCAAGACCGCCCTGGAGTCCGCCGCCCTGATCTACGCCCAGGATAGCGGCTCCGGCCGCAAATATATCCAGTCCGGAGCCCGCTATGGCGCAGCCCGCAAAGGCGCCCCGGTCTTCATGAACCTGCGCATCTCCTCCCAACCCATCCGTAACAGCTCGGAACTCACCGAAAGGGATGTCCTGGCCTTTTTCAATGAGAAGTTCCTCTCCGATCAAATCCTCCGGGAATATGCGGGCGGCCTGAAAGAACAGGGCTTGCTGGTGATCAACACCGGCAAATCCCCTGCAGAGATCATGGCCACCTTCCCGGCCCAGGTTCAGTCCCTGATTCAATACCGGCAGATCAAGCTGTTAACCCTGGATGCCACCCAAGCAGCCCTCCAACATCTGAACCGGAATCTGCCCGGGGCTCCCATCATCGGCATGATCAACAAGGAAATGGGGATTCTCCCGGAAAAAGAATTTGAATCTAGATTCAAATATATCCTGGAGAAAAAACTGGGAACCAAGAAAAAGGAGATGCTGGAGTCCAATATTTCCCTGCTCAAGATCGGAGCTGCCCGGGCTGCCGCCGCCCCGGCCAAGACGAAAGCGACCACGGCCCTGGACCTCAAGGGGCAAACCTATACCCGGCCCCTCCCGGAGAACTTCGGTCAGGGGCGTTTTGCCGCCGGCCTCCGGCTGACCCTCACGGAAAAAGATGAGATGGGCAGCATCAAACCGGTGAATATGGTCCCCGACTATCAGGAGGTCTTTTATCGGGACATGATCAAGCCCACCATGGAGGGCAAAAAGGTCCCCTGGGACCGCTTTCTGCCCATCGTCCCCGCGGGTACCAGCCGCTACCGGGATATGAGCTTCATCGGCGCCCAACTGCCGGTCTACGATGCCTCCAAGTGCACCGCCTGCGGCCTGTGCACCGCTTCCTGCCCGGATTCGGCCATGATTTCCACGATCACCGACCGGCCGCTGGAGGAGGCGGGCCGCTACTTCAAGCAATTTAAGACCCCACCCAAGGGCATCCCCTGGGAGCGCTTCGCCCTGAACCTCAATGCCGATCCCAGCGCCTGCAAGGGCTGCGGGGTGTGCGCCCAGGTCTGCCCCACCGACGCCCTGAAGATGGTGTCCAAAAATGCGGTGAAGGCCGAGGATTTCCTGCCGGAAGCCTGCCGGGCCTGGGACAATACCGCGGGCGCCGCTCCCTACGTGGGGCAGATGGCCCTCAACCACCAGGTGCTCTTTGTCTTTTCCAAGCTCTACCCGGGCAAACATACCCTGTGCCCCGGCTGCGGCGAAGGGATCATCAATCTCCTGACCTTCTTCGCGGCGGAGTCCCTGCGCAATCATCCCCAGGGGAGCGCCACCTTCTACCAGGGCATTAAGATCCTCTCGGAGCGCAGCAAACGGGCGGTGGAGCACATGCTGGACCACGGCTTCAACATTTACGCCATCAATTCCACCGGCTGCGACCAGGTCTCCGAACTGGTCAATCCCTTCAATACCCGCATCTACCCGGCGGGCCATTACGGCTTCGGCACCGCTTCCGCCGCGGCCCTGGGGGCCAAATTCAGCCTGGACCAGGCCCATCAGAACAACTACAACAGCGTCCTCACCAAGATCCTGGTCTTCGCCGGGGACGGCGCCATCTACGACATTGGCAACGGACCCTTCAATCATGCCTTGGGGGAAAACTACGACATCACCTGGGTAATTTTCAATAATGAAGGCTACATGAACACCGGCATGCAGAAGTCCGGGGCCACCCGTTTCGGCAGTGATCGCTCCACCTCCCCCATCGGCAAGAAATACGCGGGCAAGACCACCCTGCACCGGAGGATTATCAGCCAGGCCATGGCCATTTCCCATGTCTATGCGGCCAAACTCTCCATCGACAACCCCTTTTACGCCATCAAGATCCTCAAGGAAGCCATCGCCTACAACGGCCCCTCCATGGTGGAATTCTTCTCTACTTGCCCCACCGGGCACGTCACCCATGACTGGGCTGGGCCGCTGATCGCGCGCATGATGGTGGAGTCCCGCAAATGGCAGGTGGCGGTGCGGCGGCCCTTCCAGCGCATCGACATCTCCGGCAACCCCTCGCCGGACGAGATCTATCCCAAAGAGGGCAGATCCTTCAAGCGAGGGGTCAAGCGGGACGCGGCCACCTTCTACGACGTGGTCAGCATGTTGGGCCAGTATAACGCCCATATCCAGAGCGTGAAAAGCGGCGATATCCCCGAGATCGTCCGGGTCAACGAAACCGTCAGCCTGTTCCGCTGGCTGCGGAACCAATACATGGCCGGTTACCGGGACACCATGCCCACCGAGGAAGAGGTGGAACGCATCGTGGAAGAGCGCTATAGGCTGTAAGTTGAAAATCTTCGCAATCGGGGGGCCAGGTGCCTTAACCTGACCCCTCGATTTTTTTTTAAGGGGGGGCGTTCCCCATTAAGGCCCCTTAACCCCAACTCTCAGATCGGCATCCTTAAATGTTGGCGCAGATTTTGGGTACGCGTGATAAGATGGGCTAAATGATTCCGCCCCAAGAACCGCCCTGCGTCTGTTCACCGGTTACCGAAAACGAAACCCGAAAACTTCCCTAATCTCAGGCTGGGATAGTGATTAACCATTGATGGTCAATTCGGCAGACCTGGAAATCGAATACCGATACAGCTCCCGGCGCCGGAGCATCGCCCTGACGGTCACCTCCCGGGGGAAACTGGTGGTCACCTCCCCCCGGGGCACCCCGCCGGCGCAAATCTCCCAGGCCCTGGCCCGGCACCACAACTGGATCGAGCAGAAGGCGGCGGAAAGGCGAGAGGCCTGGGCCCGCCTCCGAGAGGGGATGGTCTACTTCCTGGGACGGCCTTATCCTCTAGCCGCTGCCGGCCGGCAGCGGGAGCCGGGGGCGCCGCAGGGGGAGGAAATCCAGAAACTTCCGGATTTCCCTGCCTGCGGTGGGCCCGCCCTGAGAGATTGGCTGAGCCGCCGGGCGGCGGCGCATATCCAGGGACGGCTGGCCCGTTATGCCCCGGCCTTGGGAGTTAAGGCGCGGCCGCTGGAGCTGGCGCAATGGAAGCGGCGCTGGGGCGAATGCCACCCGGACGGCCGCCTGCGCTTCAACTGGCGGCTGATCATGCTGCCGCCGGAGATCATCGATTACGTGGTGGTGCATGAACTCGCCCATCTGCGGGTCCCGGGCCATAATCCCCGCTTTTGGGGCCAGGTGGCGGCGATCCTCCCGGACTACCGGGAGCGGCGCCAATGGCTCAACCGCTATGGCGCGCCGTTCCTTGGGTGGGAGCCGTGAGACCGGGCCGGTGGGGCAAGGGTCAGCAAGACCACGCCTGGAGGCGCCGCCCTCGGCGTTTTCTGCAAGGGTGCGGGCGCCCGCGCCGCCTGTGCCGATTTTTTTTTATTTGGCCGAAAGCAGCCACCCGCTTTCCCTGTTCCCCCCCGCTTTCACCTTAATGAGGAGGCCTAAGATGCACGAACACCTCTCTCCCCGGCAGGCTGTGGCCGCGATGATCAGGGATAATGAACTGGAGGGGTTGCTGCGCCACGCCGAGACCATCCATGGGCACCGCTGCCCCTTTCTGGCCTTGGGAGTCAAGGCCGGGCGCTACGCCATGAACTATCTGGAACAGGAAAGCACCGGCAGGGAGGAAGTGCTGGCGGCGGTGGAGTGCAATAACTGCTTCGCCGACGGCATCCAGGTGGTGTGCGGCTGCACCTTCGGCAACAACGGCTTGACCTTCAAAGATTTGGGAAAGACGGCGGTGACCGTGGCCCGGCGCCGGGATGGGGCCGCGGTGCGCCTGGCGCTGCGGCCGGATTTCCGGGAGGCCATGTTTGCCCGGTATCCGGCTGTGAAGCCATTGTTTGACCAGGTAGTAGCGCAGGCCCGGGGCACTGCCGAGGAGCGGCACCGTTTCCAGCACCTGTGGCAGGCGGTGGCCCGGCGGGAGTTGCTGGAAGTACCCCTGGAGGAACAGTTTCGCATCCAGCCTCTGAAGATTCCGGCGCCGGGCCCGGCCCCGCGGTTCGCCACGCTAACCTGCAGCCGCTGCGGCGACGGGGTGATGGAGCCCCGGCTCCGGGTGCAAGCCGGAAAGATGCTCTGCCTGGATTGCGCCGGTGAATCGCACTATGTCCTCACCGGGCAGGGGATCGGGTGTGCTCAGAAATGAGGCCTTCCATGGTAGGGTGGGCGTCTCGCCTGCCCACTGTGGAGCGGGCCTCTATCTGCGGCTCTTCCCTCGCGGGGCGGCTGGCTAACTCAACTCACAAAACCTCGCCAGCAGATGATCGCCATCCCCATGGCCATGGCTACCGCGTAGGGAACTCCCTCGGATTTTCCCGGGGCCGCGGGCGCCGGCGCGCCGCGGGCGCCGGTGTGGGGACGCAGCAGCACCCAACCCACCAGAAACTCCCAGCCCCGCTTGATTCGGCTCCAGAGCGCCCCCCGCCACCAGAGAACCAGAATCACCAGGAGCACCCCGGAAAAAGCCATATAGGCAAAGAGAAAAATGGTCTGCCAGGCCCCCAGCCACGCCCCCAGGGCGGCCAACGCCTTGACATCCCCGGCCCCCATACCGCCTTTCAGATAGAAGAAAATTAACAATCCAAAGCCCAGAACCATCCCCAAAAGCCCATCGGTCAGTCCGGCCAGGCCGTGAAACCCCAACTGATAGCCCAACCCCGCCAGGGCGCAGCACAAATTGAGATAATTGGGAATGCGTTTGGTCCGGGCATCGTGCCAGCCCATAGCCAGGGCGAATAACAGCGGCAGGACCAGTTGCGGGTGAGCCTTGGAGAGAGACGGGCCTATCAGATTCAGCCACTCGGGACGCATGTCAGATCCTGAATCATTGCGGGTCGGATTTTCTTTTCATAATACGCCCAACCTGCCCAAGGCCTTTATTACCGGGAGCATTATCGGGTCCCTGGTCGGATTGAATAGTATCAAAGGGTGGGGCCGGTGGCAAGCTGGAAACGCGGCTTGCCCATCCTGGAGTGCGCTCCAAAAATTATAATTGTCTGCGCGCTCTTGAAACCGCGGCAAATGTAGATAAAATAATGTTAAGGGATCTGCTTTGCCATTCCGCGGTCAGGAAGGAGGGGGTTATGAAACGTCTACTTCCAGTACTTTTGGGGGTGCTGCTCTCAATCAGCAATAGTTCCGTTGCCCTGGCGGCGAGCGCCAAGGCCATGGCTCAGCGGCAAGCTCAGGGGCTGATTGCCTTCAACCCGCCCGAGAGGTTCCTTTCCGGAAATTTCGTGGCCGACGAAATGAACCCCGCCTTCATTTTCGGTCCGGTGAAAGCCTTTGCCGCGTCTCGCAAATGTCCCACAACCTGGCTTACCGAGGCGGGTAAAAATCTCCCGGCCGGGCCAGGCAGCCCGGATAAGCTGGCGGAATATACCCTCTACCTGGAGGAGGACTGCCCGGATAAAGTGGTCTATTATGTCTTCATTGACCAGAGCGGCCTGACCCCCCAGCAGTGGATCGACTGGCGGGAGAAATTTCATAAGAGCAAGGCGGAACCGGAGTATGGCGAGACCAAATCCAAACTGGATACAGCCTGCACCGCGGGTTGCGGGGTCGGCGCCGAATTGCGCTTCATCCAGAAGGACGGGGAACTCGTGGCCCAATCTCCGGAAGAAGTCCTGCGGGTGGATCTCAAGTTTGCCCCGATCTATGATCTGAACCGCCAGCAGAAGATGGCTAACTAGCCTGGCCCCTGCGGAAGGTTTATGGCACACGGAAAAGCGAAGGTGGGTGCGGTGCAGAAGTTGACCGGTTACGGCATTATCGCCGTGCTGGGCTTGATTACTATCTGGCTGCTATTTCAGCAGACCCGCTTTAACCCCGCGGTGCTCGTGGCCCTGCGCCCACCCCCGCTGCCAGGCCGGGTTCAGGCCGTCTCCGGCCAGGCGTTGGCGGCCACCGCCGCCCTGCTCCCCGAGGTCCCGGGCTTCAAGCCCCTGGCCCCCACCGAGAGCTACGGCCCGGAAAACCTCTCCGACAAGATCGACGGCAAGGATGAGCTCTACCTGCCCGCGGGCTTCAAAGAAATGTCCTGCCGGAAATTCAGCCTGGATACTGCCGCCGATAAGACCTTCGTGGAAGTGTTTATCTATGATATGGGGTCGGCTGCCAATGCCTTTGCCGTGTTCAGTGGACAACGCCGTCCAGGTTCCCCCAGCCTCCCCCTGACCGCCAATGCCTACGCCACCGGCAATGCCCTGTTTTTTACCCAGGGGCGTTATTATCTGGAGATTGTGGCTGACCGGGCCTCGAAGACGCTGCCAGTCTCCCTGGAGGCTTACGCCACCGCACTCCTGGCCAAGATTCCCTCTGAGGGAGGACAGGCGAACCCGGCTCTGCTTTTTCCCAAGGAAGGTCTGGCGCCGGATAGCGTGCGCCTGTTGGCCGCCGACGTCTTTTCCATGGAGGGCCTCAACAACGTGCTTACCGCAGAATACCACCTGAAAAGCGGTAACGCCACGGCATTTATCGCCAGGCGGGCCGCCCCGGACCAGGCCCAGGCCGAGGCGCGGCGTTACCTGGATTTCTTGGCCGCCAATGGTTACCGGAAAGTCCAAACTCCGGCCGCGGCGGGGGACATCTCGGTGCTGGCTCTGGATAACTCCTTTGAAGTAGTCTTGGTCCAGGGCCGGATTATGGCCGGGGGGCACGACGCCACCTCGGTTGACGCGGCGCTGGATCTTGCCGCCCAATTGCGCCCCGCTCTCAAGGAAAGGCCGTGAAGCAACCCACGGATGAAGAACGTCTGCTCTCCGTCGCCATGAACCGCCGGGATTTTCTGAAGCGATTGGGGTACGCCTCGGTGGCGGCCCTGGCTGCCGGTGGCGCCGGACTGGCCCTTTATGACTCGAAAGGTCCGGCCCCTTCCCGGGTACAGAAGGCGTTGACCGGTTTGGGGGATTACACCCTCCATGGCAAATCCTCGGGGCCGGGGAAAATGGCCATCGTCCGGGGCACGGACCGGGCGCTGATGTTTGCGCGGGGGGTTGAGGCCTTGGGAGGCATGGAGTCCTTTATCCAGAAAGGCGACCGGGTGCTCATCAAGGTCAACGCCGCCTTCGCCACCCCGCCCTCCCTGGGGGCCACCACCCACCCGGAAGTGCTCGCCGCGGTGGCCGGCCTTTGTGTCAAGGCCGGGGCGGCCCAGGTGCTGGTTACCGATAACCCCATCAACGATCCCGACAGTTGCTTCGAGATCAGCGGGCTGGCCGGCGCGGCTCGGGCTGCCGGGGCCAGGATCATCGCCCCCCGGGCCGCCCTATTTGCCCCCGTCAGCCTGCCGGCGGGCAAGCTCATCGAGGATTGGCCCGTCATGGCCGGGGTCTTCCAGGGAGTGACCAAGGTCCTGGTGGTGAGCCCGGTCAAGGATCACCACCGCGCCGGGGCTTCCATGACCCTGAAGAATTATTATGGATTCCTGGGCGGGCGGCGCAACGTCTTTCACCAGGATATTAACGGCATCATCACCGAGCTGGCGCAACTTCTGAAACCCACCCTGTGCGTCCTGGACGGCACGGTGAGCATGATCGCCAACGGCCCCACCGGCGGTTCCCTATCCGATCTGAAGGAGACCGGCACCATGGTGGTTTCCACCGACCCCGTGGCGGCCGATGCCGTAGGCGTGGAACTTTTGGGCCGTTCCCTGGCCGACGTGCCCTACATCCTCATGGCCGGGAAAGCCGGCGCCGGCCAGGCCGACTATCGCCAGCTCAACCCGGTGCGCTTAAACACTGAGTCGTGATTTCTTAACTATGGTAACGTTTACTTTGCCCCCCTCACCCCAGCCCTCTCCCCCCGCTGGGGGGAGAGGGAGCCTTGCAGGATTCCTTCTTTATCCCCTCTCCCCCTCGAGGGGGAGAGGGTCAGGGTGAGGGGGAATTAATCCCTTTTCTGCTCACTTTAATATGATAAAAAAATAGTGAGGAAAGTATAGCGTAAACGTTAAATTCGGTTTTTTTGACCGATACGTTTTAAAACCTTTGCCGGTGATTTATTTTGTTTTATGGTAGTAAGATGAAAAAAAAGTAATAAAGATTAACACTAAGACTTAAGTTACAGAAAATTCCTCATGCGTATTGTCACCGTCCGCCGCATCTGCCAGATCTTCTTCCTGGGGTTGTTTCTGTGGTTCTGCGTCACGGCCACCCTGGGGACTGCCTGGTGGCAGTTGCGGGGCTGGCCCATCAACTGGATCCTGAGCCTGGACCCTCTTACCGCTCTGGCCACCGCCCTGGCCACCCACACCTTCTATGCGCCCCTCACCTGGGCCCTGGCAGCCACCCTTCTGACCCTGTTCCTGGGCCGCTTCTTCTGCGGCTTTGCCTGCCCCCTGGGCACGATCCACCAGTTTACCGGCTGGCTGGGGCGGCTGGGCCTGAGCTCGGCGGCGCGGGAGGAGGCCAATCGCCACCGCCGGCTGCAGGCCTGGAAATATTACCTCTTGATCTGCCTGCTGGGACTGGCCTTCATGGGTTCGGTGCAGACCGGGATTTTTGACCCGCTGCCCCTGCTGCACCGCAGCGTGAACCTGGCCCTGGCCCCCTTAGCCGATAACCGTCTGGGGGTGCTCACGGACGGGCCGCGCTTTTACGCCTCGGCCTGGCTGCTGGGGGTCGTGTTCCTGGCGGTGGTGGGCTTGAACCTGGCCCTGCCGCGGTTCTTCTGCCGCTTCCTCTGTCCTCTGGGGGCCTTGTTCGGCCTGCTGAGCCGTTTCACCCCCTGGCGCATCGGCAAGACCGCGGGCACCTGCGGCGATTGCCATATCTGTGAGCAATACTGCGAAGGGGCCTGCCGTCCTTCGGGAAGATTCATCGGCAGCGAGTGCGTGTTGTGCTTTAACTGCCTGGACCGCTGCCCGGCCGGCCGGGTTACCTTCGCCACCATACCCTCGGCTGCCGGTGAGGCCGGGTTGCCGGACCTCACCAGGCGCGGCATGGTCGTGGCCGGGGCCGGCCTGCTCCTGGCCTCCATGTGGGGCGTCGGCCGGCTGGCCGGGACCAACCGCGATCCCAACCTCATCCGTCCTCCGGGGGCCCTGGACGAGGAGCGCTTCTTGAGCCGTTGCCTTCGTTGTGGCCAATGCATGCGCATTTGCCCCGGCAACATCATTCAGCCCGCCCTGTTCGAGGCGGGGGTGCAGGGGTTGTGGTCCCCCGCGGTCAACTACCGGATCGGCAGCAGCGGCTGCCTCCCCAACTGCATCGCCTGCGGCCAGGTCTGCCCCACTGCGGCCCTCCGGCCCTTAAGCCTGGATGAGAAGCGAGGTCTGGGAGAGTTCGCCGGTCAGGGCCCCATCCGCATGGGCACGGCCTTCGTTGACCGCGGCCGCTGCCTGCCCTGGGCCATGGACCGGCCCTGTCTGGTCTGTCAGGAATTATGTCCCGTGAGTCCCAAGGCCATCTTCACCCGCACCGTGTTCGAGACCCTCAGGGACGCCCAGGCCGTGGCGGCCAGCTCCCGGGGACCCACAGTGGACCTGGAAGCCGCCATCCCGGTGGCGGCCAACCTGGCCAGCGGAGACTACTACCTGCGCCCCACCGGGGACCCCGAGGCTGCCCTTAGACGCATTACCGGCTTTGCCGGAACCAATCTGACCCTGGAGAGCCCCCTGGCCGGGAAGGGCCTCCCGGCGACCGGGGGGCGGGTAGATATTTTGGTGCGATTGCAGCGTCCTTTTGTGGACGCCCCCAAATGCACCGGCTGCGGCATGTGCGAGCATGAATGCCCGGTATCGGGCCGGCGCGCCATCCGCGTATACAGTGAGAACGAATCCCGTTCCCGCCCGGGGCGCATGCTCATTTAGGCGGTGCCCGGAGCCCTTAGGAGGGGGCCATCATGAGCCGCAAAACTAGTAAAACTAAAGGAACAGACCTTAGCCGCAGGGAGTTCGTGACCACCGTCGGCCTCGCCGGCCTCGCCGGCCTCGCCGTGGCAGGAGCCGGCGCCACCGCAGTTATGGCCGCCCCGGAGCCGCCGGCTGGCGCGGCCCAGGCCGAGACCCTGCCCAAACGCAAACTGGGAAAGACCGGGGTGGATGTGTCCATCCTGGGCCTGGGCGGCATGTTCGACACCATCAACAACCAACTGCTCCTCAGGCAGGCCCTGAAATGGGGAGTCACTTACTGGGACACGGCCGAGTCTTACGGCGACGGCCTGAGCGAGGAGGGCTACGGCCGCTTCTTCTCCCGCAACCCGGAGGCCCGCAAGGAGATCTTCCTGGTCACCAAGCTGCACCCCGGGAGGGGCCCCGAACTCGCCGGGCGCCTGGATAACTCTCTGAAAAGGCTGCAAACCGCATATGTGGATCTCTTATTCATCCCCCATGGCCTCACGGAAATCGGAGAACTGACGCCGGCTATCCGGGATTTTGCCGCGGAGATGAAGAAGGCCGGCAAGATTAAATTCTTCGGTTTCAGCACCCACACCGACATGGAGGACAATCTGCTGGCCGCGGCCAAACTGGGCTGGGTCGATGCGGTAATGTTTTCTTACAACTTCCGGCTCATGCACTCCCCCAAGATGCAAGAAGCCGTCAACGCCGCTACCCAAGCCGGGATCGGGCTGGTGGCCATGAAGTCCCAGGCCGGCAGGCCGGGGAGGCATGAAGTCGGCGGCGCGCCCAAGCTGGAGATGGTCCAGCGCTTCCTGCAACGCGGCTTCACCGACAAGCAGGCCAAACTCAAGGTCATCTGGGAAAATCCAGATATTGCCAGTATCTGCTCCCAGATCCCCAACTTGACCATCCTCTCGGCCAACGTGGCCGCGGCCCGGGATCTGCCCAAACTGGCCCGGGAGGAGCTGGAATCCTTGCGCCGGTATGCCCTGGAAACCAAAGCCGAATACTGCGCCGGCTGCGGCAAAATCTGCCAGGAGGCCGTGGGCGGGGCCGTACCCGTGAACGAGGTCATGCGCTGCCTCATGTACTACCGGGCTTATGGCGACCCGGAGTTGGCCAAACTGACCTTCGCGGGGCTGCACCTGGAGGTGCGGCAGCGGTTGGCCGAAGTGGATTTCTCCCGGGCTGAGCAGGCCTGCCCGCAGGGACTGGCCATCGGCGAGCTCATGCGCCAGGCCCGGGAAATATTGGCTTAAAACCAATACGGTTCACTTAAGCGCCGAGATGATCCAAGATCATTTCTGCAGATTAGAGATGATCGTAGGTCTGGCCCTGGTGGTTCAGGTAGGCGACGGCCCGCTTGATTCCTGCCAGGGTGAGGTCTTCCATGGGAAAGATCTTGCCGATCTGCCGGACGGTCAGGCTCTCGTGGGGCCAGTATTCCTTCCGGATGGGGTTGAGCCAGACGCTTACCGGATATGAGGCCCGCAGCTCTTCGAGCCACTCCTGGCCGGCCTTGCGGGCGCTGGTATGGATATCGATGGAGCCGCTGGCGGCCATCAGTTCGGACGGCGCCATGTTGGCGTCGCCGATAAGCACCAGCCTGGTGCTCTTGGTTTCACCCAGAAACCTTTCCCATTTCACCGGCTCCCGCCGCTGGGGATCCTTGTACACCGTGCCGTAGATGCAGTTATGGAAGTAATAGAACCGGATATCCCTGAAAAGATCCCGCAGCTTATTGAAGATCGTTCTTACCAGGGTGACATAGGCGTCCATGGAATAGCCGCCGTTGTCGAGTAAGACCTTCAACTTCAGGCGGTTGCGCAACTCCCGTTCGAATACCAGCTCAATGTCGCCGCCGTTTTTGGCGGTCCGGGCGATGGTGGCGTCGATGTCCAGTTCGGTTTCCGGCCCGGTCGGCCTCAGACACCGGAGACAGGAGAGGGCCTGCCGCAGGTTTTCATTGGAGAGGGTCGATCTTTCACTGTAATCGAGGTAGCGCCGGGAATCGATGACCTTCTGAGCCGAACCGTGCAGGCTCCTGCCGTAAACCCGGATGCCGCCGGCCTGCTGGCCGCTGTGGCCATAGGGGGACCGGCCGCGGGTGCCCACCCAGGTGCTGCCGCCATGGTGCTGCGCCTGTTGGGCCAGAACGGTCTCCCAGAACCTGGCCAGCAGCTCTTCATTGCCGAAGGCGCGGATCTCTTCCGGGGAGATGTGGCCGGCGTCGATCTGCTCCTGCAGCCATTCCCGGAAAGGTTTTCCCGACAGCGCCTCCTCCCAGTCCCTCACCTTGCGCCAGAGGCCGGATTTGAGGAAGTAGGCGGAGAACACCTGCTCGAAAATATCGTAGTGCTCGACCCGCTTCACAAAGATGAGCCGGGCCAGCAGGAAGAGCTGGTCAAGATTCGAGGCGATGCCGCGCTTCAGCGCCCGGTAGAACTCCAGGATATACTGGACGCTCACCGGGACCCCGGCCTCCCGCAATTCATAAACGAAGCCAACCATGCCGTCACTTGGGCCGCAGGCCTTGATCCACTTGCTAATACCGCCCCGGCTTGACAATCCCTTTGAATTTCAACAGGTCTTCGGTGCGTTTCAGCAGGGTGCCGATGTGGGCCAGGTTCCGGTCCGCGCCGGGGGCCTTGCCACCCCGGCGGCCTGCAGGGAGCCCAGCCAGTCCAGCAGTTCCGCGGTGGCCGGCGGCTTCTCGAAACCCTGCTCCCGCAACCGGTAAAAGTTGGTCAGAGAGTCCTCCAGAAATGGCTCCGGCAGGTTGGGGTGATGGAGATTGACGATATTGATCATTTCCTCGCGGCCCGGAAACGGAATGTAGTGACAGAAACAACGGCGCAGAAAGGGGTCCGACAGCTCCCGCTTGGCGTTGCTGGTGATCACGATGATGGGCCGCTGCAGCGCGGTCACCTTGTGATTGATCTCCCGGATCACAAAAGACCCGTCCTCCAGGACGTCCAGGAGGTTGTCCTGGGTGTCCGAATCGGTTTTGTCAATTTCGTCCAGCAGGAGGATGCGCCGGTCTTCGGCCAGGAAGGCCCGGCCGATGGGGCCAAAGCGGAGATAATCCCAAATGTTGTTGACGTCCCGTCCGGTAGTCGCCGCTGCCGAACCGGGAATCGTTCAGGCGCAAGCACCGTGTCATAGACGTAGCAAAGCTCTTCGCCCTTGAAGGTGGACTTGCAGCGGGCCTCTTCCATGTTCAGGCCGAGGGCCCGGGCGATTTCAAAGGCCAGTTGGGTCTTGCCGGTGCCGGCCTCGCCGGTAAGCAGCAGCGGTTTTTCCATGGCGATGGCGATATTGACGATTTCCCGCAGCTCGGGCGAGAGATAATAGCGGTCGGTTCCTGCAAACTGCATCCTTTCAACTCCCTTCCCAATCAAGTTATGCAGGACGGGCCCGGATACAGGGGCGCCCCTGACCTCAATTTGAAATTTTATCAAATCCGCCTGCCGGCAGCAACAGGTGGCCTAAGGCCGGAAAATTCAGGTTAGATCGTCCAGGCAACTCCGGCAAAACAGTTTGCTGCTTTATTATCCCCTATCCTGCCCCTGCGGAAGTCACCCATTTCCCTACCTTGGTGTACTCTAAAGCCACCGTCTTGAGTTCCTGGCGACGCTTTAAGAACTGCTCCTTCATTTCCCGGAGCCAGTCGGCGTGCCGCTTGGCCTCCTCATGGCCAAGGAAGAGGGAATGTTGGCCCGGCTTCGTCTCCATTTGCAGCCGGCCTTCCTGCCAAACATAGGCGCCGGAACTGCTGCACAACATGCAGCGCACCTGGTCCTGCGGGGAGAAACCGAAAGGTGTCTCCTCCGCAAACCGGACAGACGGGCGCCAGGGGAGGCACCCTTTCCTGGCCATGGTGTAGCGCCGCCGCCAGCCGCCTGGCCGTCTCCTTTCCTTCCTTCCGCAAAAATATCTCCCCCGGCAGTGCGCCATATACCACGGCAGAGCCTCTCAAATCTCCCATCGCCAATTTAATGAAACTCTCCACATTCAATTTGGTGTAGCCTTCCATTCCGTCGATGCCGGCGATGGCCACGCCGACCGCGGGTTTTCCCCAAAGCCGGTCGATGTGCGCGTAAAAACTGAGGCCCCGGTCCAAAAACCGCTTCAGACTCGCATTAGCCCCCAGCAGATACGTGGGGGCCGCTACCACATAAGCGTCAGATTGGCTCAAGGTCTCCAGCACCAGGGCAAAATCGTCGTCCTGGGGGCATTTCTCCTCGCCGAACAGGCACTGGTAGCAGGCCTTGCAGGGGCGGATATCCATGTCCGGGAGCCTGATGAGTTGCAGCTCCCAATTTCCGGGGAGTTGCAGGTAGAGTTCCTTGATAAAGAGCTCCGAATTGCCAAACTTTCTGGGGGATCCCACCAGGCCGAGTAAGGTTTTCGCCATTTGACTGGCTCCTCTTGGCTCTTGAGCACCTAACAGACCCGGTAAATCTGCATAATTTGCCGGGTATAAACAAAAGGCAAGCATTGGCCCGAAAATGAAAAAGGCCGGCAACCCCGATTGCCAACCTCTGGTAATCATTCCTAATTCATGGTGGGATGAGGTCCATTAAACTGGTTGCATAATTACCTGTAATTTAAGGGATTGTCTTAATCGTTAAAAATGAAAGACCCCCAAAAAAACCCCCAAAATATTAAGTACCTCAGACAAAATAATTTTTCTCTTTGGGAGCCCCCTGTCCTGTCCTGCTGCCACTATCTATATTATATCATCCTGCGCATTGTCACCACCGCGCCGTTTGGCTGAACTCTCGTTGGCTCTGAAGGAATGAAGATTCCCGTCAGATTAGAAATCCAATGCAGTATGATTCATCTTCCGCATCACAGGTCCGTCATTCTTCCCGTGTGTCAACGCCAGACTCACGGAATCTTTTGAACACCGCCTCAGCTATTTCGTTGGCGCCTGGTTGTAAGGCCTGTTGAGGTGCTGCCAGGCCCCGTATTATTTCCCCCTGGCGCTGGCACGTCACCTCGCCGTAGCTCAGAAAAGTCGTCAAAACTTTCTCATGCCCAAGGTTCTGACTCCACGCCTTGAATTGTTCCGGTGTCTGGCAGACCTTCTGGCCGAGTTGGACCAGGGTATTTCTGAAACTATGCGGATTGAAATATGGGAGGCCGGCACTGACAAAGGCCTCGCGAAAGATCGTCCGAATAGGCGCGGCATTGCTCCAATGCTGCCGTGCCAACCCTGCCGCGGTAAACTGGCGATCCGGGCCCAGCGCCACACGCGTCGCCGGGAACAACGGCTCATCGTTGCCCCACAGCTTTTCATTACGGAGATAAGACACCCACTCCGTCACAATCTCTCGAACTTCCTCGCCCACCGGGAAGAAAAAGGTGCTAAAGGTCTTGCTGAATTTCGTCTTTACCTCCCGGGCATCCTGGTTGACGCAGCCGGCAATCAGATCCACATGCTTCAACTTCAACGAAGCAATGGCGCTGTCCCTCGCCCCGGTGAGCAGCGTGAATGCCACCAGAGCGCGATTCCGGCGCTCAATTTCATTGCCTTTCGACATTTTACTGAGGACATGCTTGACCTGTTCCAGCGTCGGAAACTTTTGTTGCCTTTTGGCAGTAGCGATCCGGGTGTCCTTGTCAGACAGATTGAAATACTCAGCATCAGCATATTGGAACCGCGGACTTGTACCCCGGCTGCCACGCCAGCCACTGAAAAAATCGTTTGAGCTGCGTGAGTGTCGCAAGCAAGGTCGCCTTGCTCAATTTCTCCCCGGACTGCTGCC
Source organism: uncultured delta proteobacterium (assembly GCA_963812655.1). GTDB lineage: Bacteria > Desulfobacterota > Desulfobaccia > Desulfobaccales > 0-14-0-80-60-11 > JAPLJC01. The sequence continues at coordinate 31,289 of CAWEWX010000083.1, forward strand.
CCTTTTGCTCGGCGAGGTGCTTCTTGAAGGCAACAGCTTGCTGTAAGTGAAATGACTTGAAATCACGATATCTGGTATAAGCCTCGAAGCGACTCAAAGCCTTCGCCACTGCGTCGACCATCGGCTCACCGTGACGTTTGGCTTCCTTTAGATAAGCGAAGTACTTACGCTTGATCCGTTCATTGACCGGGTGGTGCTTTTTCATGGTTCGCGTTCCCATATCTGAAGTCACTGTTCAGGGTGGGGTTGGCACTCTCACATAGTTGTCGCTATTCTTCCGGAAAGCTGATGTCCA
>CAWEWX010000084.1:0-26145 GCA_963812655.1 uncultured delta proteobacterium
GTTGGCCACTTTGTTGGGTATGACCCATGAGACCTTCTACCGCACCGCCAGGGAATTAACCAATGATGGCCTGGTTCGGTTCACCGGGCAATCGGTTGACATCCTGGACCAGGCCCGGCTATCGGAAATCACGGAGTGAACTGCCATTCAGGGAGGGCGAGTGACCATGAGGTATGCTCACTTATCCCATGAGCACCTGAAAGACTCGGTAAATCTGCCGAATAATTTGCCGAATGCTAGACAAATGGTAAACATTGGCCTGGAAGTAAAAAAGGCCAGCAACCGCGAGATTGCCAACCTCTTGTAATCCTTCCATATTCATGGTGGAGATGAGGGGACTTGAACCCCTGACCTCCTGCATGCGAAGCAGGCGCTCTTCCAGCTGAGCTACATCCCCACGTGCCGCTATTATCCCGGCTCCAGGAGCCATGTCAAGCACAATTACGCCGGTCCGCCCCGCGGCGCACCGGGCCATCCGGGGGCTTTCCCCCAGGCTCGCCACCTTCCTGGATCATCGACCGGATTGCCCGGGGGAACTGGACAAATCGCCGGGCCAACCCAGGGTTGGCCGGCAGGAGCGCCTTAAACGGCCTGGACTTCCTTGAGCCCCGGGACTTCCTTCATCAGGAGCTTTTCCACCCCTTGCTTCAGGGTCATCTGGGACATGGGGCAACCTTTGCAGGCGCCGGTGAGCCGGACTTTGACAATGCCGTCGGTCACTTCGACGAGTTCGATATCCCCACCGTCCCGCTGCAGCATGGGGCGGATCTTGGCCAGGGCTTGTTCCACTGATGCTTTCAAATCGTTCACGGGTATCCTCCCAAGGTTAATAGGATAAATGATAACCAGATAATGGCCGATTGTAAAGGGACCGCGGCGCAGACCAGGAAGGCGGGCGCCTATGATTCTTAAAATTTATCCGAGATGCCAACCAGAGCCAACCTTAAGGTTCCACCAGGAAAACCGCCTGGACGCTGGCCTTGATCTCTTCTTCCCCCACCTCGATGGGAGTGGCGGGGGCAGAGGCGCCGGAGGCCAGCCGCATGGCCTCGCCCGGACCTCCCAGAGGAAGGAAACGGATGCCGGTGGAGATCTTCTCCACCCCCTTGATTTTGAGGCCTTGCGACTGGGCCAGGGCCTCAGCCAGGCTCCGGGCCCGCTCCAGGGCCGCCACCGCGGCCTGCCGCTGCAGCTCCTCGGCCCGGGAATGCTCCCAAAATGGCCCGTTAATCCCCGAGGCGCCGTTTTTCAGGGCGAGGTCGATGATCGCGCCGAGCCGCCCGGGCCCTTTGACTTTAACCTGCAGGCGGTTGACCGCTTGATAGCCTTTGATTTCCGGCGGCCCCGTCTTATCTTTGGGAGCATAGACCGGGTTCAGGCGGTAACCCAGGGTCTTTACCTGATCCTCGGAACCCAACGTCTGTTTAAGGGCCTTAATCAGGGCCTCGGCCCGGCGGCTGTTTTCCTGGGCGGCGGCCTCCGCCTGGGGGGCCCGGGTTTCCACTTCCACGGTGAGCATGGCCAGGTCCGGAACCGCGGCGACCTTGCCCTCGGCCTCCACCGTAATGGTGGGACCGGCAACGGCTGCTGCCGCGGTTTGCCCGGTGGCCGCCAGACAACCAGCCAAGAGCAGCAACCACCAAAACCTCTTAGGTAGAGTAACGCTCATTTTCGCCTCCCCGCGGCAGCCGCCGGCCGCTATCAGTGTTGCCAATAAACGCTCAGTCATTATATTATTATGCATGTGGAGAAATTTGGCAAATCCGCCCTCCAGAGGTAATCATGGCCGATGAACCCAAGGCCAGCGCTCCGGCCCGCTATCTCATCTGGTACTTGCTGGCCGTAATCCTGATTTTACTGGTTTTTCAAATTTATAGCGGCGTCAAACCGACCACGGAGATCAGCTACAGCGAATTTCGCCATTTGCTGCAAATCAAGGGGGTCGACGACCTGACCGTCTCCACCGGGAGCATCACCGGCAAGCTCCTGCCGGCCGGCGTCGAGGAATTGGCCAAGGAGCGGAAAGAGCCGGACCTGCCCCAAAAGTTGGCCCAATTGTCCGATAAAAAGGAACCCGGCTTCACCGTGGCCAGGCTGGAGGATAAGGATCTGGTGCCGCTTCTGGAAAAGCAAGGGATCAAGTATAGCGCCGCCCCGGATAGGACCACCCTCAACAACATCCTCTCCTGGGGACTGCCGATTTTGCTGCTGGTAGGCATCTGGATTTATTTCTTCCGCAGGGTCGGCGCCAGCGCCGGCGGCCTGATGGCGGTGGGCAAAAGCCGGGCCAAGGTTTACGTCCAGGACGAGACCAAGACCACCTTCCAGGATGTGGCCGGGGTGGATGAAGCCATTGAGGAACTCAAAGAGATCATCGAATTCCTGAAGAACCCCGCCAAGTTTCAGTTGCTGGGGGGCAAGATCCCCAAAGGGGTGCTGCTGGTGGGACCGCCGGGAACCGGCAAGACCTTGCTGGCCCGGGCCGTAGCCGGAGAGGCCGGGGTGCCTTTCCTGAGCCTCACCGGCTCCGACTTCGTGGAGATGTTCGTGGGGGTGGGGGCGGCCCGGGTGCGGGACCTGTTCGCCACCGCCCAGGAGAAGGCCCCTTGCATCATCTTCATCGATGAACTGGACGCCGTGGGCAAGGCCCGGGGGCTAAGCCCCATGGCCGGCCCCGAAGAACGGGAAAGCACCCTGAACCAGCTCCTCTCGGAGATGGACGGCTTCGACACCCGCAAGGGGGTGATAATCATGGCGGCCACCAACCGCCCGGAGATCCTGGACCCGGCCCTGATCCGCCCGGGACGCTTCGACCGGCACATCCTGGTGGACCGGCCCTCCCTCATGGGCCGGGAAGATATCTTACGGATTCATTCCCTACAGATCAAGCTCTCCTCCACGGTGGACCTCAAGACCCTGGCGGCCCGCACCCCCGGGATGGTGGGCTCGGACCTGGCCAACATCGTTAACGAAGCGGCCCTGCTGGCGGCCCGGAAGAACAAAGAGGCGGTGGAGATGGACGATTTCGAGGAGGCCATCGACCGGGTGGTGGCCGGCCTGGAAAAACGCAACCGGGTCATGAACCCCCGGGAGAAGGAGATCGTCGCCTACCATGAAAGCGGCCACGCCCTGGTGGCCGAGGCCCTGCCCACCACCGACAAGGTGCACCGGGTCTCCATCATCCCCCGAGGCATCGGCGCCCTGGGCTACACCATGCAGTTGCCCACCGAGGACCGCTATCTGATGACCAAGACCGAGCTGGAAGACCGCATGGCGGTGATGCTGGGAGGCCGGGCGGCCGAGGAGCTGGTCTTTCAGGAGATTTCCACCGGGGCCCAAAGCGATCTCTACCGGGCCACGGATATTGCCCGTTCCATGGTGCGGGAGTACGGCATGAGCGAGAAGTTGGGCCCCATCACCTTCGAGCGGGAGCGGCGGCCCCTGTTTCTGGAAGGCATCATGCCCACCGCCAGCAAAGATTATAGCGAAGCCACGGCCCAGGAGATCGATCAGGAGGTGGCGGACCTGGTGACCCGGGCCCACCAGCGGGCCAGGGAGGTCCTGGAGGCACAGCGGCCCACCCTGGAGAAGGTGGGCAAGATTCTCCTGGAAAGGGAGGTTCTGGAGGGCCAGGAACTGCGGGAGATCTTAAATTCCATCACGCCAGCGGGACCTTAACAAAATAATTCGCACTGGTTATGGTGCGCCCGGGCATTATCCTCGGATAGCTAAACGGCGGGCACAGCCCGCCCTATAAGCCCAAGGGTGAGGGGATTTTATAGGGCGGCCTATGGCCGCCGATTATCGGGGCTACTACACCAGCCATAATTTTGCCGGCCTTGGAGTTGGCCGTTGGTCTGCTCAGCATACTTAAGGATGCCTGGCGGTTCGCAATATGCCGTTCTTCCCCTCTGCCGCAGCCTTACAAGATTATCTCCTGGCCGAAGCCGGCCCCGGGACCCTGGTGCTGGTGCCGCAGCAACGGCTGGCGCAGCAGTTGTGGCAGCGGCAACGCCGGGCCCGGCTTGAGTCCGGCGCCGCGGCCTGGGAACCTTTGCCCCTGAAGACCTTCCAGGGCTGGTTGCAAGACCTCTTCCAGGCCCTCTGGCCGGAAGTGGCGCTGGCTCCTGATTTGCGGCGCCTGTCCCTGTGGCTCCGGGCCATTGAGGCGGCGCCGGGCTTGGAGGGGACCGCCGCCGACCTCTCCTGGGCCCAGGCCCTGGATGAGGCATATAATCTTCTCTGCCGCCATTCGTTGTTGGCGGGTAGCGACGCCCGCCCCACGGATGAGGCCCCGCTGTTTGCCTGGCGGGGCCGGGTTACCCGGATCTTTAGCCAGCTCCTGGCAGAGGGCGGCTGGTTGGCGCCGGCAGAACTGCCGGCCTTCCTCCTGGCCCGCTTGCAGGAAGGAAAGATCACCCTGCCCGAGAGGATCATGGTGGTGGGCCTGGAGAATCCGGCCCCGGCGGAGGGCGCCTTCCTGACCGGCGTGGCCCGGCGCACCCGGGTTACGCACCACCAGGTGCGGGGCCATCCCCAGGCAGTCCAACGTGCGGTGCTCCTCCCCGACCGGAGCCAGGAGCTGGCCTGGGTGGGGGCCCGGCTGGCGGAGATGGCCGCCCAAGACGGCCTCCCCTTGCACCGGCTGGCGGTGACCTCCCCGGACCTGGACCATTATCTCCCCCAGTTATCGCGCCTGCTCTCCGAGTTGCTGGGGCCGGCACAGACCTCCGCCGGCTTTGCCTACAACTTCTCCCAGGGGCCGCGCCTGGCGGAAACCCCGCTCTTTCTGGCCGCCACCCTGCCCTTGCGGTTCGTCTCCGCCGGGGAAAGCCGGGAAGACCTGGTGTCATTGCTGCTGTCGCCCTTTTACCGCGAACTCCGCCGCTGCCGGGACCAGACCGCATCCTGGGACCGTCTCTTCCGGGAGCGTCGGCTGGACCGGGGCTGGTTTTATTTTAAGGCAGCCATCACCGGTTCCGGTAAGGGGGCGCCTATGCTGTCCCGGCTGGACCGCCTCTGGGCCAGCCTCAAGGCCCCCGGCGATGGCAAGGAGTGGCGCCGGCGCCTGGAGCAGATCTGGCAAGACCTGGGATTCACCCCCGGGGCTGAGTTCGAGACGGCTCAGTGGAGCCGCCTTAATTCCCTGCTGCAGGAGGCGGCCGCCACCCTGGCCTCCAAACCCTTGATGGCCGGGGAGTTCCTGGGATGGCTGGAACACGGGGCGAAACAGGTGTTGCTGCCGGGACCCGGAATTCAGGAGGCCGGCATCCAGGTCCTGGGCCTCCTGGAGATGCGGGGCCTGGAGTTTTCCCGGGTCTTTTGCCTGGGGATGAACTCCGGGGTCTTGCCGCCGCCGCCCCGCTCCCTGCCCCTGCTCACCGCCGCGGAAAGGCGCGCCGTCCTGGGCGGCACTTACCGGAGCCAGCACGAATTTTCCCGGGGGCTTTACGATTACCTGCTGGGCGCCGCTCCGCACCTGGTCCTTACCCGGCCCGGCGTGGTCGAGGACGAGAAGCGGACCGGCAGCCCACTGTACCTGGGCCGCTGGGAATCGCAAGAGATGCCGGTATTGAGCCTTCCTGATCCGGCCTGGCTGCGGAGTCCGGCCATCCGGGCCGCCTTTGCCAGCCGCGGGGCTCCCTTTGCCGGCCACCACGACGGCCCGCTGTCCGTCAACCTGCCCGACCGGCTCTCCGTGGGAAAGGCCGCCGCGGCCCTGAGCTGTCCGTGCCGCTTTCTGCTGGAGGGCATCCTGAGGCTCCAGGAACTGCCGGAGATAGAAGCAGGCCTGCCTCCCCGGGAGCGGGGCGAGCGGCTCCACCAGGTCCTGGCCCGATTCGTCAAGGAATTTAAGGAAATTCTGAAGGAACATGATTGGAACCACGACCAGGCCCAGAAGGTATTGGACACCACGGCGCGCCGGGCGCTGGGGGACCTCTTACCAGACCCCCACTGGCAGGCGGAGCTGGAGCGCTGGCTGGGCGCAGAGGGAGGCGGAGCGGGCCTGCTCCGGGAATGGCTCCTTAAGGAGCGGGAGCGCTACCAGCAGGGCTGGCGCTGGTGGCTCACGGAAGAGGGTTTCAGCGGGCTCCGCGAGGAGGGCTGGCCCTTTGCCCTGACTGGCCGCCTGGACCGCTTGGACTATCACCCGGAGACGCAGGAGGCCGTTATCTGGGACTATAAGAGCGGTGAGTTCCCCAATGCCAAAAAGGTGTTCGATGAGCTGCAGGAATTCCAGTTACCCTGCTACCTGCTGGCGGTGGAGCGCGGCCTGATCGAGGCTCCCCGGGAGCGCCGGGGACTCCGGGCCGGGTTCATCGGGCTCAAAAGTCTGCGGCAGGACCACCTGAAACATGAGGATTATAAGGGCCGGGCCGAAGACTGGCCCCGGGTGGAGGCGGCCCTGGCGGCCAGCTTGAAAGACCTGGGGGAGCGCCTGGCGGCCGGAGATTTCCGCCCCCAACCCGCGCCGGCCCCGGCGGGCAAAGAATTGGGGGCCTGTAAGTATTGCCCTTATGGCCTGCTCTGCGGGTTTACTCCCTCAGCTCTGGGCGGTGAGGAGGAGTCAGAATAATAAAGGATTTAATCATAACCCCCCCTTGAGAAAGGGGGGCAGTGGAATTTTGCCAAAACCCTATGCTCCAGGATAAAGCCAGTCTGAAATCCAGGACCCACGTTTAAAATAAACTGAGAAGATTTAATGCCAAATTTACCCGCCGATCAAGCTGCCCGGGAACAGGCCCTGAGCCCCTTAGGGAGCTTCCATTTGGAAGCCCCGGCGGGCTCGGGGAAGACCTCGGTGCTGCTGGCCCGCTTCCTCACCCTGCTGGCCCGGGTGGAGGCCCCGGAGGAGCTGCTGGCCCTGACCTTCACCCGCAAGGCCGCGGGGGAGCTGCGCACCCGGGTCATGGAGCTCCTCTGGTCCAAGGGGGAGCCGGCCCCGAAGTCCACCTGGGAACAACGCCTGGCGGACCTGGCCCAAAAGGTTCTGCGGCACTTCGACCGCAAGGCGGATGCCCCCCAGGAGTTGCTGGCGGCCGAGCGCCTGCCGGTCATGACCTTTCACAGTTTTTGCGCCCAGTTACTGCGGCTGGCTCCCCAGGAGGCCGGGGTCTCCCTGGAATTTCGGCTCCTGGAAGATGATGAAGCCCGCCTCCTTAAGGAGGAGGCCCTGGAAGAGCTGCGCCGGAACCTGGCGGCCCGGCCCGCCCGAGATCCGGTGCGCCAGGCCCTGGTGCGGCGCCTGGTGCGCCTCAACAACGACTGGCGCCGCCTGGCCGGAGAACTCTTATCCTTGCTCTCCCGCCGGGACAGCCTGGGGGAATTCCTGGAGCTGGCCCGCCGCAGCGGCCAACCGGAAGCCTACCAGCTCGTGTTGCAGCAGCGTTATCGGCTGGTGCTGGCGCCGCTTCTGCAAACCCTGGCGGACGGCTTCCGAGCCGCAGCCCTGGGCCGGGAATGGCATGGCCTCTGGCAGGAATTGGGCGGAACTTTCCAGGGGGGGCCGCTCCCCCCGGACATCCCCGGGACCGAGCCCGGCGACCTGCCGGCCTGGCAAGCCCTCTCCAGCCTGCTCCTCACCCAGGGCGGCGAGCCCCGCAAACGACTGACCGAGAACCTGGGATTCCCTGCCGGTTTCCATAAAGGCCGTTGGCCGCAATTGTTCCGGGAACTGCCGCCTGCCTCGGCGAGACTCCTGGGGCAATGCCGCCAACTGCAACCTGCCGCCGCCCTGCCGGAGGAGGCCCAGGCCCTCCAGGATCTGGTGATCCTCCTGGGGGAGGCGCTGGCCGCTTACGAAACCCTCTGCGCCCGCAGGCAGGCCCTGGATTTCATCGCCCTGGAGCAGGCCACTCTACGGTTGCTTGGCGACCAAGACCCCAGCGAGATCCTGTTGCGCCTGGACCTCAAGCTGCGGCACCTGTTGGTGGACGAATTTCAAGACACCAGCCGGAACCAGATGGAGTTGCTGTGCCGTATCATGGCTGGCTGGCAGGCCGGGGAGGGCCGCACCCTGACGGTGGTGGGGGACCCGAAACAGTCCATTTACGGCTTTCGAGACGCCAAACCCTGGATTTTTGCCGAATCTCGCCAGGGCCTATCCTGCGGGGAAGTCCGGTTTCCCCTGGAATCATTACAGCTCACCACCAACTTCCGGGCCAGCCGGACCTTGATCCATTGGGCCAATGAGGTCTTTAATGACGTCCTGGCCAAAGAAAAAGTAGCGGACTTGAGCTTCCACGCCGCCGCCGCCGGCCCCGGGGCCCCGGAAGGGGCGGCCCCGCGGCTGGCCCTCTTTGCCGGGAGCGGCGACCTTCCCGCCCGGGAGGCCCGGGAGGCCGAGGCCCGCTGGCTGGCCCGCCAGGTGGGCGAAGCCTGCTCACAGCTAAAAGAAAAGGAGACCATTGGCATCCTGCTGTTCACCCGCAGCCACCTGCCGGTCTATCTCCAGGCCCTGGCGGCGGCCGGTCTGCCGGTGCGGGTGCGGGAGGGGCTGAAACTGGCGAAGGACAGCCTGGTGGTGCAGCACCTCCACAACTTGGCCCGGGCCCTGACCCGACCCCAGGACGACCTGGCCTGGGCCGCCCTGCTCCGGGGGCCCTGGGCCTCCCAACCTCTGGAAGTGCTGGCCCGGGTGGCCGGGACCGCGCCGGGGGAGTTGTGGCCGGAGAAGCTGCGGCGCTTCGCCGGGACCCCTGAATGCCCCGGGGATTTAGCCAAGCTTACCAAAAGCCTGATGACGGCCCTGGACCGGGTGGGGCGCCAGCCCCTGGCGGAGGTCGTCGGAGACTGGCTGGCTGAGATGGAGGCCTGGCCAGCCGTGGCCGCCTGGGAAGGCCCCCTGGGAGTGGCCTGCGCCCGGGCCTATCTGGAGCTCCTGGCCCAGGCGGAGGCCGGCCTGCCGGAGGCCACCTTCACCCAGGCCGACTTCTCCCTGCCGGAGGCCTTTCAGCCTCCCGATCCCAAGGCCCAGGACTCGCCGGTGGAGGTGCTGACGGTGCATGGCGCCAAGGGGTTGGAGTTCACCCGGGTATTTATCCCCTTCCTGGACTGGCAACCTTTGCAGCGGGAGGACAAACTGGCCCCCTTTCTGCTGGAAGAGATTGCCGGGAAGAGCTCGCGGCGCTCGGGTCCAGGGCCTGGCCCTGGCCCGGCCTTACGCCCAGGAGCACCAGGATTCCCTATATCTGCTGCTCAGAAATTTGAAGGAGCGGCGCGTCCTGGAAGAGGCCCGGCGAGTCTTTTACGTGGCCGCGACCCGGGCCCGGCGGCATCTGACCCTCAGCGCCGTAGTGAAGCCTAATAGCCGCGGTGAGCTGGCCATCCCGCAGGAATGCCCCCTGGCCTGGCTGCTGGATCATTACCGGGCCCCCCTGCCCCCGGCCGGCGCCGCGGTGACCTGGCCGGCGCCGGAACTCCAGGTGGAACTGCCGCAGGAACTCCCACCCCCGGTCCCGAGGGAGCGAATAACGCCCCTGGCCAAAGACCTGCCGGCCGCCCTGCCCTTCACCCCCGAAGCCCCGGCCTATCAGATAATCCACCCCTCCCAACTGGCGGAGGCTGGCCCGGACGAGGCCGCAGCCCCGGCCGCGGCCGGGGAAGATCCGGAAATCCCTCGCCTCCGGGGAGAGCTTATCCATCGCGGCCTGGAAACCCTGGCCCGGGGGGGCGAACTTCCCGGGCTGGCCGCCCTGGCCGCGGCCCTGCGCCAGATGGGCCTGCCCCCGGAAACCGCCGCCGCCCTGGCCCCGGAACTGCTGGCGGAGCTGCAGGCCTGCCGCCGGGACCCCTGGCTGGCGCCCTGGCTCGACCCGAAGCGGCCCGGCGCGGTGAGCGAGTGGCTCCTGGAGGACCTGGCCGCCCCGGGCACCCTGCGCCGGGGCCAGATCGACCGGCTGGGGTTCGACGGCCATGACTGGTGGCTCCTGGATTACAAGAGCTCCCGGCCTGGGAATCCGGCTGATTGGGAGGATTTCATCGCCGGGGAACTGGTAAAGTACCGGCCCCAGCTCCTGGCCTACCGGGAGATGGCGGCCCGGGCCAAAGGGCTGCGGTTCGAGGAGATCAGATTGGCTCTCTACTTTACCGCCTGCCGGCGGGCGGTGGAGGTGTAAGAGACGGCTAGTCGGGGCCCAAGAAAGAGGCAAGACGCCTCTCCGGCCGGATGCCTAAACCATGGTTTTGATCTGGCTGCCGGCTTCCGGTGGTGCGCCTGCAGGGCAGGCTGTGAAATCTTTCACCTTGACAATCTATTGTCTAGATATTAATTTATAGACATAGGCTGAACAGGTTTATATCATCGTAACCCTGTTTAAAAGGAGATTTTACATGGCGGATACTGGAGTTGGAAAAACTATCCGTGGACGTGGCGGCCCAGGAGATGCTGAAGAAGGCCCAGGCGGAGGGAGTAGAGACGATCTTTGACCGGGCCAAGACCATGAAGCCCTGTCCCATCGGGGCCGAAGGGGCCTGTTGCCGCATCTGCGCCCAGGGTCCCTGCCGGGTGCCGCCGCCCAAGAAGAAAGAGGGCGAGAGCGGCGAGGAGAAGAAGCAGCGCATGGGTCTGTGCGGCGCCACCGCCGAGACCATCGTGGCCCGGAACTTCGCCCGCATGGTGGCGGCCGGCACCGCGGCCCACAGCGACCACTCCCGGGGGGTGGCCAAGCTCTTCAAAGAGATCGCCCACGGTGAAGCCCCGGGCTATGAGGTCAAGGACGTGGCCAAGCTCAAGCGGGTGGCCAAGGACTGGGGGGTGGCCATCTCGGTGGGCGAAGGCGAGGAGGCCAAGGGCCGGGATAAGCTGGAGATCGCCAAGGAGCTGGCCGACAAGATTTTGGCGGAATTCGGCCAGCAGGAAGGCGAGATCAACTACGTGAAGCGGGCCCCCCTGAAGCGCCAGGAGATCTGGCGGAAAAACGGGGTGGTGCCCCGGGGCATCGACATCGAGGTGGTGGAACTGATGCACCGCACCCACATGGGGGTGGACCAGGACTACCACAACCTCATGAAGCAGTCCACCCGCTGCGCCCTGGCGGACGGCTGGGCCGGCTCCATGATCTCCACCGACCTGCAGGACATCATGTTCGGCTGCCCGGTGCCCATCGCCGGGGAGATCAACCTGGGGGTGCTGAAGGAGGACCACGTCAACGTGGTGATGCACGGCCATGAGCCGCTGCTGCCGGAGATGCTCTACGTGGCGGCCCAGGACCCGGAACTCATCACCTACGCCCAGAACAAGGGCGCCAAGGGCATCCAGCTGGCGGGCATGTGCTGCTCGGCCAACGAGGTGCTGATGCGCCACGGGGTGCCGGTGGCCGGCAACTACCTGCACCAGGAGCTGGCGGTGGTCACCGGCGCGGTGGACGCCCTGGTGGTGGACGTGCAGTGCGAGATGCAGGCCCTGGAGAACGTGGCCAAGTGCTACCACACCAAGATCGTCACCACCGACGACCGGGCCAAGATGCCGCTGGCCGAGCACATCCCCTTCGACGAGCATCACGCCCTGGACGTGGCCAAAAAGATCATCCGCCTGGCCATCGACAACTTCCCCAACCGCAAGGCCCCGGTGATGATCCCGTCGGTCAGCTCCCCCACCGTGGTGGGCTTCAGCTACGAGACCATCCAGTACCTGTTGGGGGGCTCCATCCGGGGCTCCTATTACACCCTGAACGACAACATCATCAACGGCCGGGTGCGGGGGGTGGCCGGGGTGGTGGGCTGCAACAACTGCCGCACCACCCAGGACAACTCGCACCTGACCATGATCAAGGAGCTGTTGAAGAACGACGTCATCGTGCTCTCCACCGGCTGCGCCGCCATGGCCGCGGGCAAATACGGCCTGCTGACCCCGGAAGCGGCCAGCAAGTACTGCGGCCCGGGGCTGGCGGAGGTCTGCGAGACGGTGGGCATCCCGCCGGTGCTGCACATGGGGGCCTGCGTGGACAACTCCCGCATCCTGATGGCGGCCACCGCCTGCGTCAAGGCCGGCGGCCTGGGCACCGACATCAGCGACCTGCCGGCCGCGGGCGCGGCCCCGGAGTGGATGAGCGAGAAGGCCATCGCCATCGGCCAGTACTTCGTGGCCTCGGGGGTCTACACCCTCTTCGGGGTCACCTGGCCCACCACGGGCTCGCGAGCTCCTGACCGATTACCTGTTCAAGGGCATTTGAAGAGGAATACGGCGGCAAGTGGGACTTCGAGATGGATCCGCAGCTGGCGGCCAGGAAGATGATCGCCCACATCGACCTGAAACGGAAGGCCCTGGGCATCGACAAGGCCCGGGAACGGGTGCTCATGGATATGGACATGCGCCGCAAACTGGAAGCCGCCGCCGGCGAAGAGCATTGATAGAAAGAATTTGAGGGAGGGCCGGGGAGGTTTTTCGCCTTTTCTTTCAGGGTCCCCCGCCCTCCCCTCAAATTCCCCTGCCAATCCCCTACCTCTCTTTACCCCGCGCCAAGGCGCGGTTTTCTATTTGCGCAAAATGGAAAAATCCATTAGAAAAGCTAGAAGCTATTGCAAAACCTGATTTTACTGTCATCCTGAACGAAGTGAAGGATCTCAAGTCACTAAAAATCCGAGATTCTTCGCTTGGCTCAGAATGACACCTTTGGCAGACCAGGGTTTTACCATGGCTTATATTAGCCGGGCCACAGGCAAGATTGGTTAACCCCGGAGATGAGATCGGCACAGGGCAGCCAGCCAACCCTTTAAAAAAGATTGCGTCGGCCGATGAAGGACCCTACGAAAAAGCGACAAAAGCGACAAACCCCATTACCTTGGGCACCGGCAGCGCCTGAGAAATCGCTTTCTCCAGGGCGGCCCCCGGGCTTTGCAGGATTACGAGCTGCTGGAACTGCTGCTCACCTTCGCCATCCCCTATTCCGACGTCAAGCCCCTGGCCAAGCAGTTAATTCAGCACTTCGGCTCCTTTACCCGGGTGTTGGACGCCACCCCGGAGGCCCTGATGGAGGTCCAGGGGGTGCGGGACTACTCCGCCACCCTGATCCGGCTGGTGAAGGCCTGCGCCGAATACTCTTTGAAGGAAGAGGTTCTGGAGCGGCCCCGCATTTCCTCCCTTTCGGCCCTGGTGGACTACTGCCGCACCGCCATGGGCGGCCTCCCGGATGAGCAGTTCCGGGTGATCTTCCTCAACAGCCAGAACGAAATCATCGCCGAAGAGATCGTCCAGGAGGGCACCGTGAACCAGACGGTGGTCTATCCCCGCAAGGTCCTGGAGCTGGCCCTGAAACACAAGGCCAGCGGCCTGATCCTGGTGCACAACCACCCCAGCGGCAACCTGACGCCGTCGGCGCGCGGACCAGGAACTGACCCGCTCCCTGGTGAAGGCCTCCCGGTCCCTCAACCTGACGGTGCACGACCACCTGATCATCAGCCGCCAGGGCTACTTCAGCCTGGCGGAGAAGAATTTGTTGTAAGTGAGGAGTAATTTGGGGAGGGGGCCAGGGCTTCCACAGGCGAGACGCCTGTGCCACCGGGAAAAGCGGCGGCCAGAGGCCGCCCTATACTGAGGGCCAGCGAAGGCGCCTGCTCCAATTGCTCCACATGTTTTACCCAAAACTGAAAACCGAAAACCACCATCATGCGCTATTCCATAATTAAAGAGATCGCCGCGGTAGTCGGCCCGGAGCACCTCCTCACCGCCCCGGAGGACTGCTGGACCTACGCCTATGACGCCACCGACCAGGCCCGGATGCCGGAGGCCGTAGTCTTTCCCGCCTCCGCGGCGGAGATCTCCCAAATCTTGCGCCTGGCCAACGAGCATCGCTTTCCGGTCACTCCCCGGGGGGCGGGCAGCGGCCGCAGCGGCGGCGCCGTGCCCATAGCCGGCGGCGTGGTCCTGGTCCTCACCCGCCTGAATCGCATCCTGGAGATCGCCCCCGCCGACCTGGTGGCAGTGGTGGAGCCCGGGGTGATCCTGGCGAAACTCAAGGCCGCGGTGGCGGCCCAGGGCCTCTACTACCCGCCGGACCCGTCCAGCGCCGACTTCTGCACCATCGGCGGCAACGTGGCCGAGTGCGCCGGGGGCGCGGTGGCGGTGCAATACGGGGTCACCCGGGACTACGTCCTGGGGATTACCGTGGTCCTGCCCACCGGCGAAATCATCGATGCTGGCAGCCGCACCATGAAAGGGGTGGTGGGCTACGACCTCACCCGGCTGTTTTTGGGCTCCGAAGGCACCCTGGGGGTGATCTCCCGCATCATCCTCAAGCTGGTGCCCAGGCCCGCGGCCCGGCAGACCCTGGCCGCGGGCTTCGAAACCCTTACGGCCGCCGCCCGGGCGGTGAGCCAAATCCTCATCGCCGGTCTCGCCCCCACCGCCCTGGAATTCCTGGACCGGGTGACCCTGGGCTGCATCCGGGAGATGCTGCCCTTCCAGGTTCCCGGCGAAGCCGCGGCCCTGCTGCTAGTGGCGGTGGACGGCCACCCCCAGGACGTGGAAGAGCGGGCCGCCGCCATCGCCCGCTTCTGCGAGGAGCAGGGCGCCCGGCCCGTCCTCCGGGCCAGAAGCGTCACCGAAGCAGAGGACCTCTGGAAGGCCCGCCAGGTCATCTCGCCGGCCCTGCTCAAGGTGAAGCCCCAAAAAGTGAGTGAAGACGTGGTGGTGCCCCTCAGCGTCATTCCGGACCTGGTCGAAGGCCTGCAAAAAATTTCACGGCGGCGGGGCCTGATCATCCCCTGTTACGGCCACGCCGGGGACGGCAACCTCCACGTCAATGTCCTCTATGACCGCAAGATCGACCGGGAACGGCAAGCGGTCAAGCCCACCGTGGAGGATATCTTTGCCCTGGTGCGGGAACTGCGCGGCACCCTCTCGGGGGAGCACGGCATCGGCCTCACCAAGGCCCCGTACCTCGGGATGGAGCTTTCCCAGGCGGCTATTGCCTTGCAACAACGCCTCAAGCGGGCCTTCGACCCCCATGACATCATGAACCCGGGGAAGATCTTCCCGGCCTCCCGGGGCCGGTGAGGGAAGCTTGCCCACAAACCTGGGCGGTCCCTTAGGCCGGAGAGTCCCCGCTAAATTATAAGGTTCCAAGATTTCTGAAAGATGAAGGCCGGGTTAGCAATTTTTATTGCTTGACAAAATTTTCACAATCGCGTACTTTTAATCCCAAAAAACCGTGGACCAAATATTGAAGGAGGGTTTCTCGGCATGGCCACTGTAGAATTCGAGGGAAAGACTTTCTCGGTAGACGAAGACGGCTTCCTGGAAAACCTGGACCAATGGTCCCAGGAATGGGTGGATTACGTGAAGGATTCCGAGGGCATCTCGGAACTCACCGAGGAGCATTGGAAGGTTATCCACATGCTCCAGGACTACTACAAGAAGAACGGCATCGCCCCCATGGTGCGGATCCTCTCCAAGGTGACGGGGTTCAAACTGAAACATATTTATGAGTTGTTTCCCTCCGGGCCGGGCAAAGGCGCTTGTAAGATGGCGGGATTGGCGAAACCCACCGGTTGCGTCTAGGCTAATTCCTCCTTTTCCATAAGAGCATAGGTCAGAGCAGATTCCCCCACCGGGGAGTCTGCTCTCCGTGTTAAGATCTGGCTAGCATTGAAGATTCGATTGACATTGGCCTCGTTTCCCTTTACATTCGCACCATAGAGTCATTTAAATCCAGTCCCCAAACCAGTCGCCCCCACTAACTGACTGCAGCGAGGCGGCCCGGCGTGAGTCCTTGATTTACCGGCTATTCTTGGAATAATGGCCAGAGGAGATGCCCATGGCGCATCCCATGAACAAGATTCTCTTTATAGAACCCCGGGCCCCCCGGGAGCATATCTTCAGCCGGGTGGCCATTCCCCGCCTGGGTTCGCTCCTCCTGGGCACCATCCTGCAGCGCCAGGGGCGGGAGATCAAGGTGGTGGTCGAAGATATGGCCGCCCCGGACTACGGGACCTTGGATTTTAAACCGGACCTGGTTTGCATCTCCAGCATCTCCTCCACCGCCCCCCGGGCCTATGAGTTGGCGGATTTTTACCGGGACCGCGGCACGCCGGTGGTCCTGGGCGGGGCCCATCCCAGTTTTCTGCCCCTGGAAGGGCTGGAACACGCGGACTACGTCATCTGTGGCGAAGGCGAAGGGGCTTTGCCGGAACTGGTGGCCGCCTTGGAAAACGGCGGCGACCTGAACCCCATTCAGAACCTCTGCTTTCGGCAGGGGGACGCCATCCGCCAGAATCCCTGGCGCCCCATGGTGGAGGACCTGGATGCCCTGCCCATTCCCGATTATGGCCTGATCCACGGCAGGAAGTCCCGGCGGCGCCTGCCCGTCGTCTCCATCGCCACCTCCCGGGGCTGCCCCTTCAATTGCAGCTTCTGTTCGGTGATCGTCATGTTCGGCCGGAAATACCGCGCCCACTCGGTGGACCGCATCATAGAGGAAATCCGGCAAAACGGCCTCCAGGGCCGGCACATCTTCTTCTGTGACGACAATTTCACGGCCGACCGGGCCCGCACCAAGGAATTGTGCGAGCGCATCCTTAAAGAAAAACTGAAGATCGAATGGAGCGCCCAGGTGCGGGCAGAGGCGGCCAAGGACCCGGAACTCCTGGATCTCATGGCCCGCAGCGGCTGCTTCGCGGTCTTCGTGGGCCTGGAATCCATCAACCCGGCCACCCTGAAGGCCTACAACAAATCCCAGACGGTGGAGGGGATCAAGGAGGCGGTGGTCAATTTTCACCGTTTCGGCATCAATGTCCACGGCATGTTCGTCTTTGGCGCCGAAGAGGACCATTACCAGGTGATCCGGGACACCGTCAAAATCTCGCGGCAGATGGACCTGGACTCCTTGCAATACCTGATCCTGACGCCGGTGCCGGGCACCCCCTTCTACCGGGAGATGGAGGCGCAAAACCGGATCATCTGCCGGGACTGGAGCCAGTACGACGGCCTCCAAACCGTATTCCAGCCCCGCCAGTTCTCTCCCTTTGAGCTGCAGATGGAGACCAACCGGGCCATGAAGAAGTTTTACTCCTGGCCCTCGGTGGTCAGGCGTCTCATCACCCTGGACCTGTTCTACGCCAAGCTCAGGGTCTACGCCCGCTTCCTGTTGTGGAAATCCGGCGCCCGGCGGAACCGCTACTTCCAGCAACTCAGGGAGCAATTATTCACCCGGGCCCGTCAACTTCGCCACTGGCGCCCCAGCGGCCACCAACTGCCCCGGGTGGGCATCCCGGCGGCCATCTGGAACCTGGGCCCCTGGGAGAGCCGTCCCCGGGAATTCCTGCTGCACTTTCTGAAACACCTGGGGGTGGAGGTGGTGCAGGATGCCGGCGATGCCCCGGAGGGAACCGGCCCCCTGGCCGCGGTCAAGGGCGAAATTATCCGGCTGCAGGAAAAGGCCGACCTGGTGCTGCTGCCTATGTGGCAGGGCCTGGGAGAGGCAGCCCAGAAGTTGAAGGAGCTGCCCCAGGAACTGGCTCAGGGAACCATGGCCCGGTTCATGGCCCTGGAATTCAGCCCCGCCTCCTTCTACACCACCTGCATGGAACTGGGCCTCTGCTTCCGGAAGCGCCTTTCGGGCATCCGCCGCATCTACTTCCAGACCCTGGCGGAGGTGGGCGGCCAGATTTAATAAGGATGGAATTCAGTTTTATTCTGGTTCCCAAGCTCCCGCTTGGGAACCTTTTTTATGTCTGCGCCGGCACGCTAAGCGGAGCGGACCGACCGTTCAGCCCTCCCCCTCCTTCCCGGGTTCCAAGCCGTAAGCCTTAAGTTTCCGGTAGAGGTGGGAGCGCTCCAGGCCGATCTTCTCCGCCAGCAGGCTGACGTTGCCCTTGCACTCCGACAATTTGCGCCGCAAGAACTGCTGCTCAAAGCGGGCCCGGGCCTCCCGGAAGGAGGGCACCTGGAGAAAGGGGTCGATAAAGTCGTAACCGGCCGCCGGCTCTGGCCCGGAGGCGGCCAGGGGCAGATCGGCCACGTCCACCAAATCGAAGGGGCTGAGGATGGCCAGGCGGAAGACGAAGTTCTTCAACTCTCGGACGTTCCCCGGCCAGGGCATGGCGGCCAGGGCCTCCAGGGCCGCGGGGGTGAAGGTCTTGGCCGGGGCGCCGTTCTCCTGGGAGAGCTCCTGGAGGAAGTGAGCCGCCAGCAGGGGGATGTCCTCCCGGCGCTCCCGCAGGGGCGGCACGCTGAGGGGAATGACGTTGATGCGGTGATAGAGGTCTTCCCGAAAGCCCCCCTTGGCGATCTCCTCTTCCAGGTTCTTATTGGTGGCGGCCAGCACCCGCACGTCCACCTGGATGGTGCGGCCCCCCCCCACCCGCTCGAAGCGCTGCTCCTCCAAGATACGCAGAATCTTGGCCTGGGTCTTCAGGCTCATATCGCCGATCTCATCCAGGAACAATGTGCCTTCATGGGCCAGGTCGAACTTGCCCCGGCGCCGGCTGGAAGCCCCGGTGAAGGCCCCCTTTTCGTGGCCGAAGAGCTCGCTTTCGATGAGGTCTTCGGGGATGGCGGCGCAGTTCACCTCCACCAGGGGCTGGTGAGCACGGCGGCTCGAGGCATGGAGGGCCCGGGCCACCAGCTCCTTACCGCTGCCGTTTTCGCCAATGATGAGCACCGCGGCGTTGGTGGGGGCCACCAGGGCCAATTTCTCTCGAAGACGGCTGATGGCGGCGCTTGCACCGATGATCTCCTTGACCGGGGTCCGCTGTTGCCGCAGGCTCCGGTTCTCTTCCGCGAGCCGGGCCCATTCCAGGGCGTTGCGCACCGATAGCAGGATCTTGTCGGCGTTGGGCGGCTTTTCGATGAAATCGAAGGCCCCCAGGCGGGTGGCCTTGACGGCGTTCTCCACCGAGCCGTAGGCGGAGACCATAATCACCGGCAGCAGGGGGTGCTGCCTTTTCAACTCGGTAAGCGCCTCCAGGCCATCCAGGCCCGGCAAGGCAATATCCAGGAGGACCAGGTCGGGGACCTCGGCCGCCACCATTTTGAGGGCGGTTTCGCCGTCCGGGGCGGTGAGCACTTCGAAGCCCTCGTCTTGCAAGACCCCGGTCACCGCTCGCAGAATCTGGGGCTCGTCGTCAACTACTAGGAAGGTTCCCGGCATAATCGGCCCTGTGCATGGGAAAGTCAATGATGAATTTGGTCCCCTGGGGGACATTGTCTTCCACCCGGATATGGCCCTGGTGCTCGGCCACGATGGAATTGACGATGGCCAGGCCCAAACCGGTGCCGCCCCGCTTAGTGGAGAAGTAGGGCTCAAAGATCCGCACCTTGTCACGGTCCGGGACGCCCCTGCCGGTGTCAGCCACGCTGAGTTCCACCCTGCCGTCGGCCGGAGTTCTCCGTATAAAGACCGCGATAGTCCCGGCCCCGTCAATGGAGGCCAGGGCGTTATCCAGTAAATTGAGGAGCAGCCGTTTCACCTGCTCACGATCCAGGAGCACGGGGGGCAGCTGGGGGTCGGGGTGAAATTCCAGGGCCACCCGGGGCTGAAATTCCCGATAGAGGAGCACGGTCTCCTGGACCAGGGCGTTAAAATCCTGGGGGGCCAGGGTCAGTTGGGGCAGGCGGGCGAAGCGGGCAAAGTTATTTACCAGGCTCTGAAGTTCCTCCACCTGGTTGACGATGATCTGGGTGCATTCCTGGAAGACCAGGCCGTCCTCCCCGAGGCGGTCGGCGTAGCGCCGCTGCAAGCGTTGGGCCGCCAGCTTGAGGGGGGTCAGGGGATTCTTGACTTCATGGGCAATCCGGCGCGCCACCTCTCGCCAGGCCGCCAGCCGCTGGGCCCGCTCCAGTTCCGTCAGGTCTTCGAAGACTATGACCACTCCCAGGTCGCGGCCGGCTTCATCCTTGAGCACCGTGGTTTTGAGCAACAGATAAAGGGTCTGGTTGGGCAGGATCAGATGCAGGGGCTTCTCCACCGTGCCCCGGGCCGCGGCCCGGGCCGCGGCCACCACCTCGACCATGCGGTGGTATTCGGCCGGAGGTAGCAGCACCTGGGCCTCCCGGCCCAACACCTCCTCCCTCTTCAGGCGCAACATCTGGGCGGCAGAGTCGTTGATCATGGTGACCTTGCCCGCGGCGTCCAGGGCGATGACCCCCGCGGCCACGTTTTTCAGGAGGATCTCCATGTCCCGCTTCTGGGTGGAGATGAGTTCGTGGGAGACGCTCAACTGCTCGTAGGCCGCGGCCAACTGCGCCCTACCCTGCTGCAGGTCCTGGGTCATCTTGTTGAAGGATTGCACCAGAAAGCCGATTTCGTCCCGCCCTTCCTGGTGAATCTGGAAATCGTAGTCCCCTCCCGCCACTTTCAGGGCGCCCTCGGCCAATTCCCGGATAGGAGTGGTTAACTCCCTGGCCATGTAAAACCCCAGCCAGATGGCGGCCATCATGGCAATTAAGGTAACGATGATCAGGCCCAGGTAATGGCTCACCTTCAGCGGGCTGAACCGCAAGAGGCGCTGGCGCAGCTCCTGAAGGCTGCGTTCCGCGGCGGCGACCCGCAGCAGGTGAGTTTCGGGAATGCCCTGGCGTACCAGCAGGTAGCCCTGGACCTCGCCGGCGGCGCCAGCCACCGGCGCCAGGAAACTCAGAACTTCCTGTTTGCCGAGCTTCTGGTGGAGGACCGCCTCCGTCGCGGTCTCTGTGCCCCCGGGGGCCGGCCTCGGCAATTCCGGAGCCCCGCGCGGTTGCGGATCGTAGCTGGCAGCCAGCGGCGCCCCGTGGCGGTCCAGGACCTCCAGGCCGGTAAGGTGATAATCGGCGCGCCGCCGCTGGACGAAGGAGCGCAGGTAATCTCGGTCCCTGCCGGCCAAACCGCCGCCTTCCTGCAATTCCTCAGCAAGCCTGCGGCCATAGGACCTGAGGTTGTCCTCCACCTCCAGGGAGAAGGTGCGGGTCAGATCGACGGCCTTGTCCAGGGACTCCTCCACCTGCCGGTCCCAGGAGTAATCCACCTGGCTGGAGAGGATCTGCCAGGCCATGAAAATGAGGAACAGGGTGGGGAGCAAGGTGAGGCTGATGAAGGTGAGGACCAGGCGGGTGCGCAGCCGGGAGCCGAAGACCTTGCGGCGCCGTTCCAGGAAGAGTTTGGCCAGGTGGCGAAAGATGAGAAAGGTGAAGAGCAGCAGCAGAAAGACATTGATATTCATGAGGCCAAAGGCCAGGAGGTTGCCGGCCACCGGTTGGCCACCCTGGTGCACCAGGCGCACTTCCAGGGTAGTTATGGCCACTACCAGCGCCAGGGTGAGGGCGATGAGGAGTCGTTCCCGCCGGCGCTTGCGAGATTCCCTGAGTTGTTCCGAAGTGGGAGCGCGGTTGGTTTGCATCAGCCTCTCAGCGGCAGCCTGACGGTGAAGATGCTGCCGGCCTCCGGAGTGGTTTCCAGATCGATGGTGCCGCCGTGGTCGGTGATGATCTTGTGGACCACTGCCAGTCCCAAACCGGTGCCTTTTTCCTTCGTGGTGAAAAAGGGGTGAAAGATCTTGTTCCTGACTTCCGGAGTCATGCCTTTTCCGGTGTCCTGGATGGAAAACCATAACCAACCGTCCTGGGAGCCGCTGGCCAGGATGATGCGGTCATCGGGGCCGGTGGCCTCCATGGCGTTCTTGAGGAGGTTGAGCACTGCCTGATTGAGCTGGGTGGGGTCGGCTTCGATCGCGGGCAGGTGGGAGTCCAGCCGCTCTTCCAGGTTGACGCCCTTGTCCTCGGCGGCCTGGCCCATCAAGGCCTGGACCTCCCGGATAATTTCATTCAGGTTGACGCGGCGCTTTAGAGGATGCACTGGCCGCAAAAAATCCCGCAAATCGCCGAGGAACGACTCCAGGCGCTTGACTTCCTCTTGGATGACCCGAAGTTTCTCCCGGTGGGCGGGATCGGTAAGATGCCGCTCCACCTGGCCGGCCAGGCCGCCGATAACCATGAGGGGATTCTTGATTTCATGGCTGACGTAGGCCGCGGCTTCGCCCACCGCGGCAAAGCGCTCCGAATGCATCAGGCGCTCCTGGGAATCCACCAGTTCCCTGGTCTTGATCTCCACCTGGCGGGCCAAGGCCCTGCTAAAGCCCAGGGCGCCGGCGATCAAGACGCCGCTGGCCAGCACCACCACCACCAGGAACAGACCCGCCAGAAACAGCTCCTGGTGCAGCGCCACCTGCACTTCACCGGAGACTTCCTCCACCGGGGCCACCACCGCCACACCCCAAAGGTTGTGGCCCGGATCCTCCAGGTCGGTCACCCCGGTGATCAAGCCCCCGGTGAAGGTGATGGGGGTGTAGGCCGCCAGCTTGGGCATCAGCCCCACCTTTTGCCGGTGCCAGCCGGAGTCGTATTCCGTCACCCCCTCCTTACCCGCCAGCAGAGCGGCGTTGAGTTCCCGCAAGCCCCGGAAGACGATCTCGGGATTACGGGCGATGCGGACCTGTATGGCATTGTGGCCCACAAAATCCTTTTCATAATGGGCCAGGAAGATCTGGTCCTGATCGATGATCCAGGCATAGCCCGTCTGGCCGGAGTGCACCCCGGCAGTCACCTTTTCACAGATGAAGATCGGATCCAGGAGAAATTCCACCACCCCGGAAAAGACCTGGTCCCTTCCCCAATAAAGCGGGGTGAGGAAACGCATGACCCGGCGCCCCTTCCAGGGGGGATCGGCATAGTCGAAGGTCTTGCTCAGAAAGAGGCGGCCGCGATGGGCCGGGTCACGAGCCCACCGCAGATAAGCGGCAGGCAGCGCCGGGTACCCGGCCGGCAGAGGCGAGGCCCCGACGCTAAGGTCCTGCACCTCCTGCCCCGCGGCGTTGTAGCGGCGGATATCCAGGATGCCGAAGCGCCGGTGCCGGCCAAACCTTTCCGCCATGATCTCGTTCAGCTCCCGCTCCTGGGGCAGGGCGCTTTGAAATAATCCGGCATAGCCCAGGAGGGCATTCTCCAGAAGGTCAAAATAGGATTCCACATTGTCGCCAATCGTCCGGGCCAGCATCAGTTGCTGCTGGTTGAACTGGTCTTTCATGATAACTTCTACTTTCTGATTGAGTTTCTGCCAGAAGAAATAGAAGAGAAGGGTGAGGACCGCGGCGACGGTCAGGATGAGGCCAATGGTCACTGGCAGGGAGATGGCTCCCAGGTTCCGGCGGGCTTTCATCTTGGCATAATCCCTTAAACTTTATATATTTATCATTATTGCGGGGCCTTGGCAAGCATGGGCTGGGACAGTAGTGTCCGGCAAGGTTTTTGCTAGGAGGCAGGCAGTAGAGAATTGTTTGAACTTAGGCATACCCACCAGCTAATCATTTCGTGACATTTACGAGCCTTTTAAATTCTCTTCTCGGCTACGGGCGACCCGATCACAGGCTGGAAGCCTGTGCCACTGTCGCCCCTACATTTCATGGAATTTACAAGCTATTTCCCTCTTCCCCTTTGGGGGGGAGAGGGCAGGGTGAGGGGGGGGTATGGAACGGCCGATGAAGCCACCCCTCACCCGGTGTCGTCCCCTCGCAGGGGAGAGGGGATTTAGTTGCTCGGTATAATATGTTGATATCGCTGAAATTAAAATGGTCGGGAGTTTAACTGCGAGATAGTGTAATCGTCTCACGCAATTTTGTTGCCGGACACTACTGGGGCTGGGAGGCATTGGCTCAGGGTGGCGTGCGGCTCCATCTGGGGACGGAAAGAAAAGTCAGGAGGAACCTGAATATCAGGCAGATGTGGTGAAACAGTGTCCGGGTAAACCGGGGTATCCCGGTGAGATGTCCTGACGAGCCAACCCGGATCTAAAAAATATCCATGCCGCAACTGGCCACTGATCACTGGCCACTGTCCTTGTCGGCCTTTTCCTGCTTGCAGGCCTCCCAGATGGCCTCCATCTCTTCCAGGGTGGCGGTCTCCGGGGTCTTGCCCGCCTTGGCCAGGGTGCGCTCCACCACGTGAAACCGTTTGATAAACTTGTAGATGGTGCGCCTCAGGGCCCTCTCGGAATCGAGGTTCAGAAAGCGGGCCACGTTTACCAGGGAAAAGAGGAGATCCCCCAGCTCTTCCTCCCGGGCGGGGTTGGCAGGGCCGGTGAGGGCCTGACGGAATTCCTGCCATTCTTCCTCCACCTTGTCCAGGGCCCCCTGTACCTGGGGCCAGTCGAAACCCAGGCGAGCCGCGGCCTCCCCCAGGCGGTGGGCCTGAACCAGGGCGGGCAGCGCCGGCGATACCTTGCCCAGGGCGCCCGGGGCCACTTTGCCCTCCCGGGCCTTGGCCTGTTGCCAGAGGCGCCGCAGGTCCTCCTGGGTCTTGGCCTCTTCACCCTTGAAGACATGGGGATGGCGGTGGATCATCTTGGCGGCGATCCCGGCCACCACCTCCACCAGGGAAAAGTCGCCCCGCTCCTGGTAAAGGTCGCTTAAAAAGACCAGGTGCAGCAGCAGGTCTCCCAATTCCTCCTTGATCTTCTCGGGGTCGCCGCTGTCCAGGGCCTCGATCAATTCATAGGCCTCTTCCAGAACGTAGGTCTTCAAGGTCTCCGTGGTCTGCAGGGCGTCCCAGGGGCAGCCGCCGGGGCCTCGCAGCCGCCGGACAATGGCGGCAAATTCATTGATCATGGCCCCGGGGTCGGCATCTTTCCCGTTCATCTGCAAAAAGTTCCCTTCTAATAGGCGATGGGCAGTCCCAGGAACGGCCGGGGCCCTCAAGCCCCCCGTCTCAGCGCGGCCGGCGACTCCTCGGGCTTCTTCCGCTCCAACTGTTCTTGCCAGCGTTGCACGTTGTCCTGGAGCCACTTTTTAAAGTCCGGGGGCAGCAATTCCAGGGTCTGGCGGCTGAGATGGGTAAGTTCAGGGGCGGTGCGAGATTCCTTGAGGAGCCGGGAATCCCGGGGCATGAGCTGGGCGAGGAGCATCAAGCCGAAGCCGATGAGCAGCACCCCCTTGATCAGGGCAAACAGGGCCCCCAACAGACGCTCGAGAAAATCGAGATAGAGGTGGTACAGGAGGCGCTGCAGGGCATGAGCCACCCAGTGGGTGAGCCAATAGACCACCAGCAGGATGAGGATAAAGGCGATGATGCGGGCGTACTGCGGTTGGGCGATCCAGCGCGAGAGGATCTCCGCCAGCCGCAGGTAGGTATTGGCCGCGGCCACCACTCCCCCGACCAACCCCACCAGGACCGCCATTTCTTGGAACAGGCCGCGATAATATCCCCGGATGGTAACCAACCCGAGCAGGATCAAGATCCCCAGGTCCAAGAGGTTCATGGGCGCACCCGTTCCATGAGATGAACAGGACCTATCAAAAAAACCGGGAACCGTCAACCCTGGAGAAATTCCGGCATAGGGACACTATCGAGATTCCTGGGCCAGGCGGACGGCCCCGGCCAGGGCCTCCGGACCGTGGTTGCCCAAGGCCCGGGAGGGAAAATAGAGGAGCTGCTCCACCAGCAGGTCCTGGTCCGAGTGGCCCCGGATAAAGCGGATCCGGCCCCGGGCCAGCATGGGGGACAAGGCGGCCACCCGGCTTTCTCCGGCCAGCCGCGGGCTTACCCCCTGAAGGGGCGGGCGGCCGCCCTCCTCCCGGCCCAGGCGCTCAAACTCCTGGAACAGCAGCCCCTGGAAGAGCGAGTTGGCCACCCCCAGAATCTCATAGGGACAGCGGCGGTGGCGCTGGCAGATGCCCCGCACGGCCTCCTCCAGGGTGCCCCGGCGGATGCAGGCGTCCATGACGTAAAAAATCTCCTGCCGCCGGTCCCAACCCACGGTGACCACTGCCCGGTAACCGGCGCCGGCCCCGATCTCCAGAGATGGCTCGAAAAAGCCCGCCACCAGGAGCTGCCGGTCTTTGAGGATATCCGGATGGTAGTAATGGACCCACTCTTCCCGGAACAACCCCGCCTCCGGCAGCGGTTCGTTCATCTTCTCCCGGTTGAAGGCCACCCTGCCCATAAACCGCTTCTGCAGCTTGAGGCGCTCCGCGGGATAGCGGGCCTCCCAGAGGGAGCTGCCGTCTTCCTGCACCGCCCGGTAAAGGCGCCGCCGGAAATGGCGGAAGGGTTCCTCATTGCCGGTGAGCATCAGGTGCAGGGCGCTCCGCCACCTGAGAATGGTGCCGAGGATCAGCAGGTTGCCCCCGGCCTCCAGGGGAGGGCAGGGACCTCCAGCTTCACCCAGTCCAGGATCTGACGGA
>CAWEWX010000085.1:0-8254 GCA_963812655.1 uncultured delta proteobacterium
AGTTTGGCCAGGTGGCGAAAGATGAGAAAGGTGAAGAGCAGCAGCAGAAAGACATTGATATTCATGAGGCCAAAGGCCAGGAGGTCGCCGGCCACCGGTTGGCCACCCTGGTGCACCAGGCGCACTTCCAGGGTAGTTATGGCCACTACCAGCGCCAGGGTGAGGGCGATGAGGAGTCGTTCCCGCCGGCGCTTGCGAGATTCCCGGAGTTGTTCCGAAGTGGGAGCGCGGTTGGTTTGCATCAGCCTCTCCGCGGCAACCTGACGGTGAAGATGCTGCCTGCCTCCGGAGCGGTTTCCAGATCGATGGTGCCGCCGTGGTCGGTGATAATCTTATGGACCACTGCCAGTCCCAAACCGGTGCCTTTTTCCTTGGTGGTGAAAAAGGGGTGAAAGATCTTGTTCCTGACTTCCGGAGTCATGCCTTTTCCGGTGTCCTGGATGGAAAACCATACCTGACCGTTCTGGGAGCCGCTGGCCAGGATGATGCGGCCATCGGGGCCGGTGGTGGCCTCCATGGCGTTCTTGAGGAGGTTGAGCACTGCCTGATTGAGCTGGGTGGGGTCGGCTTCGATCGCGGGCAGGTGGGAGTCCAGCCGCTCTTCCAGGTTGACGCCCTTGTCCTCGGCGGCCGGGCCCATCAAGGCCTGGACCTCCCGGATAATTTCATTCAGGTTGACGCGGCGCTTTAGAGGATGCACCGGCCGCAAAAAATCCCGCAAATCGCCGAGGAACGACTCCAGGCGCTTGACTTCCTCCTGGATGACCCGGAGTTTCTCCCGGTGGCCGGGATCGGTAAGATGCCGCTCCACCTGGCCGGCCAGGCCGCCGATAACCATGAGGGGATTCTTGATTTCATGGCTGACGTAGGCCGCGGCTTCGCCCACCGCGGCAAAGCGCTCCGAATGGATCAGGCGCTCCTGGGAATCCACCAGTTCCCTGGTCTTGATCTCCACCTGGCGGGCCAAGGCCCTGCTAAAGCCCAGGGCGCCGGCGATCAAGACGCCGCTGGCCAGCACCACCACCACCAGGAACAGACCCGCCAGAAGCAGCTCCTGGTGCAGCGCCACCTGCACTTCACCGAAGACTTCCTCCACCGGGGCCACCACCGCCACACCCCAAAGGTTGTGGCCCGGATCCTCCAGGTCGGTCACCCCGGTGATCAAGCCCCCGGTGAAGGTGATGGGGGTGTAGGCCGCCAGCTTGGGCATCAGCCCCACCTTTTGCCGGTGCCAGCCGGAGTCGTATTCCGTCACCCCCTCCTTACCCGCCAGCAGAGCGGCGTTGAGTTCCCGCAAGCCCCGGAAGACGATCTCGGGATTACGGGCGATGCGGACCTGTATGGCATTGTGGCCCACAAAATCCTTTTCATAATGGGCCAGGAAGATCTGGTCCTGATCGATGATCCAGGCATAGCCCGTCTGGCCGGAGTGCACCCCGGCAGTCACCTTTTCACAGATGAAGATCGGATCCAGGAGAAATTCCACCACCCCGGAAAAGACCTGGTCCCTTCCCCAATAAAGCGGGGTGAGGAAACGCATGACCCGGCGCCCCTTCCAGGGGGGATCGGCATAGTCGAAGGTCTTGCTCAGAAAGAGGCGGCCGCGATGGGCCGGGTCACGAGCCCACCGCAGATAAGCGGCAGGCAGCGCCGGGTACCCGGCCGGCAGAGGCGAGGCCCCGACGCTAAGGTCCTGCACCTCCTGCCCCGCGGCGTTGTAGCGGCGGATATCCAGGATGCCGAAGCGCCGGTGCCGGCCAAACCTTTCCGCCATGATCTCGTTCAGCTCCCGCTCCTGGGGCAGGGCGCTTTGAAATAATCCGGCATAGCCCAGGAGGGCATTCTCCAGAAGGTCAAAATAGGATTCCACATTGTCGCCAATCGTCCGGGCCAGCATCAGTTGCTGCTGGTTGAACTGGTCTTTCATGATAACTTCTACTTTCTGATTGAGTTTCTGCCAGAAGAAATAGAAGAGAAGGGTGAGGACCGCGGCGACGGTCAGGATGAGGCCAATGGTCACTGGCAGGGAGATGGCTCCCAGGTTCCGGCGGGCTTTCATCTTGGCATAATCCCTTAAACTTTATATATTTATCATTATTGCGGGGCCTTGGCAAGCATGGGCTGGGACAGTAGTGTCCGGCAAGGTTTTTGCTAGGAGGCAGGCAGTAGAGAATTGTTTGAACTTAGGCATACCCACCAGCTAATCATTTCGTGACATTTACGAGCCTTTTAAATTCTCTTCTCGGCTACGGGCGACCCGATCACAGGCTGGAAGCCTGTGCCACTGTCGCCCCTACATTTCATGGAATTTACAAGCTATTTCCCTCTTCCCCTTTGGGGGGGAGAGGGCAGGGTGAGGGGGGGGTATGGAACGGCCGATGAAGCCACCCCTCACCCGGTGTCGTCCCCTCGCAGGGGAGAGGGGATTTAGTTGCTCGGTATAATATGTTGATATCGCTGAAATTAAAATGGTCGGGAGTTTAACTGCGAGATAGTGTAATCGTCTCACGCAATTTTGTTGCCGGACACTACTGGGGCTGGGAGGCATTGGCTCAGGGTGGCGTGCGGCTCCATCTGGGGACGGAAAGAAAAGTCAGGAGGAACCTGAATATCAGGCAGATGTGGTGAAACAGTGTCCGGGTAAACCGGGGTATCCCGGTGAGATGTCCTGACGAGCCAACCCGGATCTAAAAAATATCCATGCCGCAACTGGCCACTGATCACTGGCCACTGTCCTTGTCGGCCTTTTCCTGCTTGCAGGCCTCCCAGATGGCCTCCATCTCTTCCAGGGTGGCGGTCTCCGGGGTCTTGCCCGCCTTGGCCAGGGTGCGCTCCACCACGTGAAACCGTTTGATAAACTTGTAGATGGTGCGCCTCAGGGCCCTCTCGGAATCGAGGTTCAGAAAGCGGGCCACGTTTACCAGGGAAAAGAGGAGATCCCCCAGCTCTTCCTCCCGGGCGGGGTTGGCAGGGCCGGTGAGGGCCTGACGGAATTCCTGCCATTCTTCCTCCACCTTGTCCAGGGCCCCCTGTACCTGGGGCCAGTCGAAACCCAGGCGAGCCGCGGCCTCCCCCAGGCGGTGGGCCTGAACCAGGGCGGGCAGCGCCGGCGATACCTTGCCCAGGGCGCCCGGGGCCACTTTGCCCTCCCGGGCCTTGGCCTGTTGCCAGAGGCGCCGCAGGTCCTCCTGGGTCTTGGCCTCTTCACCCTTGAAGACATGGGGATGGCGGTGGATCATCTTGGCGGCGATCCCGGCCACCACCTCCACCAGGGAAAAGTCGCCCCGCTCCTGGTAAAGGTCGCTTAAAAAGACCAGGTGCAGCAGCAGGTCTCCCAATTCCTCCTTGATCTTCTCGGGGTCGCCGCTGTCCAGGGCCTCGATCAATTCATAGGCCTCTTCCAGAACGTAGGTCTTCAAGGTCTCCGTGGTCTGCAGGGCGTCCCAGGGGCAGCCGCCGGGGCCTCGCAGCCGCCGGACAATGGCGGCAAATTCATTGATCATGGCCCCGGGGTCGGCATCTTTCCCGTTCATCTGCAAAAAGTTCCCTTCTAATAGGCGATGGGCAGTCCCAGGAACGGCCGGGGCCCTCAAGCCCCCCGTCTCAGCGCGGCCGGCGACTCCTCGGGCTTCTTCCGCTCCAACTGTTCTTGCCAGCGTTGCACGTTGTCCTGGAGCCACTTTTTAAAGTCCGGGGGCAGCAATTCCAGGGTCTGGCGGCTGAGATGGGTAAGTTCAGGGGCGGTGCGAGATTCCTTGAGGAGCCGGGAATCCCGGGGCATGAGCTGGGCGAGGAGCATCAAGCCGAAGCCGATGAGCAGCACCCCCTTGATCAGGGCAAACAGGGCCCCCAACAGACGCTCGAGAAAATCGAGATAGAGGTGGTACAGGAGGCGCTGCAGGGCATGAGCCACCCAGTGGGTGAGCCAATAGACCACCAGCAGGATGAGGATAAAGGCGATGATGCGGGCGTACTGCGGTTGGGCGATCCAGCGCGAGAGGATCTCCGCCAGCCGCAGGTAGGTATTGGCCGCGGCCAGCACTCCCCCGACCAACCCCACCAGGACCGCCATTTCTTGGAACAGGCCGCGATAATATCCCCGGATGGTAACCAACCCGAGCAGGATCAAGATCCCCAGGTCCAAGAGGTTCATGGGCGCACCCGTTCCATGAGATGAACAGGACCTATCAAAAAAACCGGGAACCGTCAACCCTGGAGAAATTCCGGCATAGGGACACTATCGAGATTCCTGGGCCAGGCGGACGGCCCCGGCCAGGGCCTCCGGACCGTGGTTGCCCAAGGCCCGGGAGGGAAAATAGAGGAGCTGCTCCACCAGCAGGTCCTGGTCCGAGTGGCCCCGGATAAAGCGGATCCGGCCCCGGGCCAGCATGGGGGACAAGGCGGCCACCCGGCTTTCTCCGGCCAGCCGCGGGCTTACCCCCTGAAGGGGCGGGCGGCCGCCCTCCTCCCGGCCCAGGCGCTCAAACTCCTGGAACAGCAGCCCCTGGAAGAGCGAGTTGGCCACCCCCAGAATCTCATAGGGACAGCGGCGGTGGCGCTGGCAGATGCCCCGCACGGCCTCCTCCAGGGTGCCCCGGCGGATGCAGGCGTCCATGACGTAAAAAATCTCCTGCCGCCGGTCCCAACCCACGGTGACCACTGCCCGGTAACCGGCGCCGGCCCCGATCTCCAGAGATGGCTCGAAAAAGCCCGCCACCAGGAGCTGCCGGTCTTTGAGGATATCCGGATGGTAGTAATGGACCCACTCTTCCCGGAACAACCCCGCCTCCGGCAGCGGTTCGTTCATCTTCTCCCGGTTGAAGGCCACCCTGCCCATAAACCGCTTCTGCAGCTTGAGGCGCTCCGCGGGATAGCGGGCCTCCCAGAGGGAGCTGCCGTCTTCCTGCACCGCCCGGTAAAGGCGCCGCCGGAAATGGCGGAAGGGTTCCTCATTGCCGGTGAGCATCAGGTGCAGGGCGCTCCGCCACCTGAGAATGGTGCCGAGGATCAGCAGGTTGCCCCCGGCCTCCAGGGAGGGGAGGACCTCCAGCTTCACCCAGTCCAGGATCTGACGGACCTTCTCGGAGTCGGCCGCCTCTCTTTTATCTTTTTCATATTTTTCGTATTTTTTATATTTTTCGTAAGTGTCGGTTTCCAGATCGTCCAGGATCACCAGGTCGGGGCGGCATGGCTGCCTTAAGGAAAATTTCAGGCCCCGGAGGCGCTGACCCCGGCCCCGGGCCTTCACCCGGATGCCGTTGGCGGTGATGAAGTCGTCCACCCGCCGGCCGGCCTTCGCCAACTCGCCGAAATCCTGGTGCAGCCTCTGATTGTAAAGCAACTCCAGGAAGAGGTGGCCGGTGAGGTCGCTGGCCCGCTCCTCGGTGTCGCTCCCGATGATGATGAAGCGCCGCCGCCGGAAGCAGATCTGCTGCAGCACGTAACCGAAGACACTCGTGGTCTTGCCGAACTCCCGGGGGGCGGCCACCACCGCGGCAAGGCTCTCGGGTTTCGGGGTTCCCGTTCCGGCGACCGCGCCATCCGGGCCAGCCGGCGGGTCGCCCGTAGCGGATGGGGGCTCCAGAAGCTTTGCCAGCTCATAATGGAAAGGCGCCGACACCTGGGAGAAGTGATGGGGCAAATAGGTGCGGCAGAAATAGAAGGGATCGGCCGCGGCCTGCCTTAGCCGCTGCTGCTGTTTTTCTTCGTTTTCCGGCCAAAACGGCGCTTCCAGGGTGAGCCGCACCAGCATCTCGTCGGCCCGCTGGCGGAACTCCGGTTGGGCCAATTTTTCTTCCAGGGTTTTTACCTCTGCTCCCGCTCTCCCACGATTCATGCCTTGCCCCATTTCCCCGGCAGCCGCGATCTGCCAGCAGACGGCGGGGAGCCGCGGCCGGGCGGACCTTAGCTGGCCCGGAGCGGTCTGGCGGCTCCCTGACAAAAAAGACGAAAAAGACGAAAAAGACTTAAAGATTAAGAAAATTTCTCCTTAATCCGCCTCGGCCAGTTTCTCTTGCACCGCGCTCGCCAGGATTCTCAGGGTGCCGCTATTGAGCTTGACCCCCCTGAGCCGGCCCTCCCAGAACCAGCGATACACGGTGGACCTGGATACCGCCAGTTGCCGGGCCACCTCCCGGGGCCGCATCAACTCTTCTCGGTTCATCTCCGCCCTTACCTCCTTTCTTTTCTCCACCTTCCTTTCAAGATTCATGTCGTCCAGCAGGATAGTTGTCCGCATCTGTCCCGAAACTCACTTAACCATCGCCTGGGGGGCGGTTTTTATACCTGTCCCTACGGGCAAATTAAGATCCCTAGAAAAATCTCAGTGAGCCGCCACTAATCATCAAAATATCTGGGATGCGCCTGGATGGGGTGCGCCAGCCGGTGGCGGTCCCCATGACAGAAAAACCAAAAAACCAAAAAAAATAACCAAAAATCCGCCTGGGGATTTTCGCAGAGGTCGCACCTCGATATTAGAACCCGAACCTGGAGACTGGAAGGGTGGCCAAAAGGACGACGATTCCAGGGGCCTTCCCTTAACCCCTAGAAGCAACGGCCAGATGCCCCCCTGATTTAGGTAGGCTTTAGGAACGGCAGGTTATTTTATTCATTAAATCTGAAGGTTATCCGGTAAGAGATATTTGGTCCTGCCCTTGCAGCAGTAAGCTGGCGATGACACAACTCTCACCCCGCAGAGGAGATGGAATCATGGATTTGCTGCAGCATAAACGGTTTTTCCGGCCGGACGAAGTAGCCGCCATCCTGGCCCTTTCCCGTCGCACCATCTACCGCATGATCCGGGATGGGCGCCTCCCTGGGGTGAAATGGGGCGCCGGCCCCTGGCGCATCCCCCGGGAGAGCCTGGCTGGAATATTTCCCGAGGACCCGGAGTCCTGGATGGTTACCCCTTAACGGCCCCACCCGAGGTCGAAGGCCAGGCGAGGGCGGTTCCAATCCCATCCCGAACCTTCTTCCCCTGCCGGAAGCCGCGTTGGTCCAGCCCGGTCAACGTCAAGATTCCCTTGCATTTTCCGCAGATAAATTTAAAATAATAATTTGAAGAGATCTAGGATCAGGTCAGAATGCCCATATCTGACCGCCTCTTAAGGACTATAATGAATAACCGCTTGAGCCCGTTTTCTAAGAATATCGCCTTGTGGCTGCTCATCACCCTGGTGATGATTGTGCTGTACAACTATTTCTCCATCGTCGAGAGCAACAAGGGCAAGACCGCCATCAATTACAGCAAGTTTGTGGAGATGGTGAAGGCTGACCGGGTGGCCAA
Source organism: uncultured delta proteobacterium (assembly GCA_963812655.1). Taxonomy (GTDB): domain Bacteria; phylum Desulfobacterota; class Desulfobaccia; order Desulfobaccales; family 0-14-0-80-60-11; genus JAPLJC01. The sequence goes on from CAWEWX010000085.1 coordinate 7,286, forward strand.
GGTCACCCTGAAGGGCAATGAAATCTCCGGGGAGTTCTCTGACGGCAAAAGTTTCAAGAGTTATGCGCCCGGCGACCCGGAAATGGTGAAGCTGCTCGAGTCCAAAAAGGTGGAGATCACCGCGGTATCCAAGGATGACAGCTCCTGGTACGGCACCTTGCTGGCTTCCTGGTTGCCCATGATAGTGTTGGTGGGCATCTGGATCTTCTTCATGCGCCAGATGCAGGCAGGCGGTGGCAAGGCCATGTCCTTCGGCAAGAGCCGGGCTCGCCTGATGACCGAAAACACCGTGAAGATCACCTTCAATGACGTGGCCGGCATCGAGGAAGCCAAGGACGAAGTGTCTGAGATCATCGACTTCCTGAAAGACCCCAAGAAGTTTACCCGCCTGGGGGGGCGCATCCCCAAGGGGGTACTCCTGGTGGGGGCCCCGGGGACTGGCAAGACCCTGCTGGCCCGGGCCATCGCCGGGGAGGCGGGGGTCCCCTTCTTTAGCATCAGCGGCTCCGACTTCGTGGAGATGTTCGTGGGCGTGGGCGCCGCCCGGGTGCGGGACCTGTTTATTCAGGCCAAGAAAAGCGCCCCCTGCATCATCTTCATCGATGAGATCGACGCGGTAGGCCGCCATCGGGGCGCCGGGCTGGGCGGAGGCCACGACGAGCGGGAGCAGACCTTGAACCAACTCCTGGTGGAGATGGACGGATTTGAGGCCAACGAAGGGGTTATCCTGATCGCCGCCACCAACCGCCCTGATGTGTTGGACCCGGCCCTGCTGCGGCCCGGCCGTTTCGACCGCCAGGTGGTGGTCCCGGTCCCGGACCTCAGAGGCCGGGAGGCCATCCTCAAGGTGCATACCAGGCGCACCCCCCTGGCCGATTCGGTGGACCTCTCCATCCTGGCCCGGGGCACCCCCGGATTCTCCGGGGCCGATCTGGAGAACCTGGCCAATGAGGCCGCCTTGTTCGCCGC
>CAWEWX010000086.1:0-20696 GCA_963812655.1 uncultured delta proteobacterium
TTTTGTGCGCTCCCTCAGCGCCCAGAGGGAGCACAACCCCCTGGCCGCGGCCATCGGGGGCCATGACGCCACCCTGGAGGAACTGCTGGAAGTGCGCATGGGCCTGGAGGGCCAGTCGGCGCTCCTGGCGGCCCAGCGAGCCTCCGCCGAGGACCTGCAGGTGATGGAGAAGGCCCTGGCGGCCATGCAGGCGGAGCACGCCGTCGGCCGCCTGGGGATTGACGACGACGTCTCCTTTCACATGGCCCTGGCCTATGCCACCAGGAATCCGGTGCAGGTCTATATCATGAAGAATTTTTACAACCTGCTGCACCACGGCATCAAGGAGAACCTGCGGGCCCTCTGGGAAGAACCCACCAGCCTCCCCATCATCGCCCGGCAGCACCGGGAGATCTATGAGGCCATTAAAGACCACGACCCGGAAGGCGCCTACCAGGCCATGAAACGGCACATCGGCTTTGTCCTGGATTTTGTCCGGAATCGCCAGATTTCCTAAGGGGGCGGCGGCCGTGGCGGCAAAACTTTGGTATAGAAAAAGTCCTTTTCGGGTTTTTTTATGAGCTAGCGACTGACCAATGGGGATATGGCCGGAAGGTCCGGCCTGTGAGTAAAATGGTATTACCATTTACCAAACCCTTAAACCTGGGTAAACTTAGAGGGGAAAACCCGAACCGTCTTTGAAACGCCGTTGGTCCCGGAGGGGAAATGATCAGCCAAGGCCTGATGCAAGAATTTCAACAGCTCCTGGGCCGGGAGCAGGTCATGGTGAGCGAAGCCGACCGGCTCACTTATGCCTATGACGCCGCGGTCCTGGAGCCGGTGCTCCCCGCCCTGGTGGTGCGGCCCCGCTCTCCCGAGGCCCTGGGCCGGGTGGTGCGCCTCTGCAACGACCACGGCCTGCCTTTGACGGTGCGGGGGGCCGGCACCAATCTCAGCGGCGGCACCATCCCCCGCCCCGGAGGGGTGGTGGTCCTGACCAACGCCCTCAACCAGATCCTGGAGATCAACGAACCGGACCTGTACGCGGTGGTGCAGCCGGGGGTGGTCACCGCCAAGCTGGCCGCGGCGGTGGAGGCCAAGGGCCTCTTCTATCCCCCGGACCCGGGCTCCATGGCGGTCTCCACCCTGGGGGGCAACGTGGCGGAAAACGCCGGGGGGCTGCGGGGCCTGAAGTATGGGGTCACCCTGGACTACGTCATGGGCCTGGAATTTTTCGCGGCCTCCGGCGACCTGGTCAAGACCGGCTCCCGCACGGTGAAGTGCGTCACCGGCTACAACCTCACCGGCCTCTTAGTGGGCTCCGAGGGCACCCTGGGGGTGATCTCCGAGATCATCCTGAAGCTGATTCCCCTGCCCCAGGCCCGGCGGGCCATGCTGGCCGCTTTCGACCAGGTGGGCCAGGCCGCGGAGACGGTGGCGGCCATCATCAATCACCGCATCGTGCCGGCCACCCTGGAATTTCTGGACAACTTCACCATCCGCACCGTGGAGGATTACAGCCACGTCGGGCTGCCGGTGGACGCCGCCGCCCTGCTCCTCATCGAGGTGGACGGCCACCCCGCGGTGGTGGCGGAGGAGGCCGAGCAGGTGGAGGCCCTCTGCCGGAAGCTCGGGGCGACCCAGGTGCACACCGCCCGGGACGCGGCGGAGCGGGACCGGGTCTGGGGCGCCCGCCGGGCGGCCCTCTCGGCCCTGGCCCAACTGAAACCCACCGTGGTTCTGGAGGACGCCACCGTGCCTCGCAGCCAGGTCCCCGCCATGATCCGGGCCATCGAAGAGATCGGCCGGAAATTTAAGCTGCCCATCGGCACCTTCGGCCACGCCGGCGACGGCAACCTTCACCCCACCATCCTCACGGACCGCCGCAACCAGGAGGAATGGCGCCGGGTGGAGGCCGCGGTGGAGGCCATCTTCGACGCCGCCCTGGCCTTGGGCGGCACCCTCTCCGGGGAGCACGGCATCGGCAAGGCCAAGTCCCGCTTCCTGGAAAAGGAAGTGGGACCCGGCACCATCTTATATTCCAAGCGCATCAAGGCGGCCCTGGACCCCAAGAATATCTTGAACCCCGGGCAGAGCATCGGGGAGTGAGCAGTAAGCAGTGAGCAGTAACGTAGGGCGCGTCTTACGCGCCTTATTGGGTGCGTGAGACGCACCCCGGAGTAAATTTGCCATTGCGACTTAATAGCTTTCGTGGGGAAATAACCCTAAGATCAAAAAGGAAAAACCTCTAGGGTGTGCAGTGATGATCGAAGCCTTCAAAGCCTATTTTGAGCAAATTAAAAAACTTGATGTTGAAGATTCAACCGAACACACCTTGCGTCCGGCGCTGGACAACCTTTTAAGAGCCCTTGCCGGAGAGAAAATCAGGGTTATTCACGAACCCAAGCGTGACCAAACCGGCAAAGGCGCTCCGGATTTCAAATTCAAAACCAATGATGAGCGCATTCTGGGCTATCTGGAAAACAAGAAGACCGATGAAAATCTGGACCAGATTCTGAAGTCTGAGCAAATCGCCAAATACAAAAAATTATCCGGCAATCTTATCCTGACTAATTACCTGGAATGGATTTGGTTGAAGGATGGGACCATCACCAAGCGCGAAACCCTTTGCTATCCCAGCGATGTTGGGTATCGCAAGGCGCGCCTGGATACTGATAAGGCGGAAAAAGTCGAGGGGTTAATCTCCGCCTTTTTATCCACTCCACCTAAAGGCATAGGGAGAGCCAAAGATTTGGCCTTGGCGCTGGCGATTCGCTGCCATGAATTGCGCGAATTTTTGACGGAAGAATTGCTCAGGCAAGAGCGGGAACATCAGCAAGGCAAGCTCTTTGGTTTGTTTGGAGTTTTTAAGAGAGACGTTTTCCACGAGTTGGACATCGCCGGATTTGCCGATGCCTTTGCCCAAATGCTGGGCTACGGCTTGTTTTTGGCGCGCCTGAACAACGACAATGGTCCACCTATTAGCCTGCGCAACGCCAAGCAGTATATTCCAGCGAATTTTGAACTGATCCGGGAGCTGGTCGATTTTCTGGACGAACTGGACAAGGAGGAATACCGGCTAATTAAGTGGCTGATAGAAGAAATCCTGAGCATCATGAACAACCTTGATCTGGCCGCGCTCCGGGAGGATATGGCCTTTAGCAAACGCCAGGGACGCCTTTTTCGGCAGACCGAGGAAGAACGGCTATTGTTTGCCAAAGACCCTTATGTTTATTTCTATGAAGGTTTTTTGAAGGCTTACGACAAGGACATGCGCAAAAGCCGCGGCGTTTATTATACCCCTCCCCCCGTGGTCAACTTTATCGTGCGCGCCATCAATGACATCTTGAAAAGCACCTTTGCCATCACAGCCGGTCTTGCTGACCGCAAACGCGTCACAGTATTGGACTTCGCTACGGGTACCGGCACCTTCCTTCTGGAAGTGATGCAGCAAATTCTTGAGGAGACGTCGGAGGGCGTGCGTGATCAGGTTATCCGCGAACATGCCCTGAAAAACCTGTACGGCTTCGAATATCTGATTGCGCCTTATACCATCGCCCACCTGAAACTGTCGCAATTTCTGCTTGACAAGGAATTTGCCATGCAGCCCAAGGAGCGGCTGCAAATCTATCTGACCAACACCCTGGAGCCCATTAAGCCTCAGCCAAATTTGTTTCTCCCGGCGCTGTCCAACGAAGTCAAGCTCGCGCAGGAGGTGAAAGACAAGAAGATTTTGGTTATCACTGGCAATCCGCCCTATTCCGGCCATTCGCTGAACCCGAGCTATCGTGAGGAAGCCGTTAAAACCAAAAACGGCAAGATTCGGCGCAAACGAATTACTACCTTTATCGGCGGGCTGATTGACTCTTACAAGTGGGTAGACGGGCGGCCCCTGGGCGAAAAAAACCCAAAGTGGTTGCAGGATGATTATGTGAAGTTCATCCGCTTTGCCCAGTGGAAGATGGAGCAGGTGGAAGAAGGCTTGGTTGGCATCATCACCAACCATTCCTTTTTGGATAACCCTACTTTTCGCGGCATGCGCCAAAGTCTGATGCAGACCTTCAATCAGATTTACGTTTTTGATTTGCATGGAAGCACAAAGAAAAAAGAAAAAACGCCGGAAGGCGGCAAGGATGAAAACGTCTTCGATATTGAGCAGGGGGTGTGCATTTCTTTACTGGTGCGAAAACCAGGGTTAGAACAGAAAATTTTTCATGCCGACCTTTGGGGCAAAAGGAAAGATAAGTATCGCGCTTGCCTGGAAACAGACTTGCAAGCTCTTGAATGGGAACAATTACATCCATCGTCACCATTCTACCTCTTTATTCCACAAGACAACGAATTAAGATCGGAATATGAGCATGGATGGAAGGTAACAAACATTTTTGTTGCGAATGTACTTGGATTTCAAACACATCATGATGGCTTCGCTATTGCTTTTGAAAAAGAATTAATTCAAAAGCGTGCTAAAGAAATGATAGATGAAACAAATTCAGAAACCTCCATTCGAGAAAAATATGCTATTGGTCATGGATTTAACCTAAAAAAGGCACGGATTCAATTGCGGAGCAAGAAAAACTGGCAACACAATATTATCCAATGCTCGTATAGGCCTTTTGATAATAGATGGTGTTATTTCGGTTACGAATTTATGGATCGCCCACGTCGTGAGCTCATGGAACACGTCGCTTGGCGAGAAAATTTATGCCTTAACTTAGTTCGACAGACAAAAATGTTGCAATGGCAACATGCTTTAATAAGTTCTGAGCCAACCCCGGCAGTTTTTGTTGAAATCAAAGATGGTTCATCCGTTTTCCCTTTGTATCTTTATTCTTCAAAAAAAGAAAAACAAAGACCAACTTTCTTTGAAGACGATCCCTCCAAAGGCAAAGACCGCATCGAAAATTTTGCGCCGGAATTTCGCGCTTTTATCGACCAGAAATACGCCCACCATTATGAGCCGGAAGAAATCCTGGGCTATATCTATGCGGTGCTGCACAGCCCCAGCTACCGCCGCCGATATGCCGAGTTTCTGAAAATAGATTTTCCCCGAATTCCTTTCGTGGATGATCGACAGGCATTTGAAAAACTGTCCGGGCTCGGTTGGGCCTTGGTGCAAGCACATTTATTGAAAGAAATTCCTGCCGAGCCCAAGGTGGAGATTACCAAGGGCAGCGACCTGGTGGAAAAGCCCATCTACAACCCGAAGGAACAACGGCTCTATATCAACCCCCAGCAACATTTCGCGCCCGTGCCGGAGGACGTCTGGAATTTCCATATCGGCGGCTACCCGGTGCTGGAAAAATACTTGAAGTCCCGCAAGGGGCGCCAACTTTTGTTAGATGAAATAGAAAACGTGATGAACGTGGTCAAGGTGTTGCGCTTCACCATTGATCAGATGCAAAAAATTGAGGAAATTTGGCAGCCATAAATACGTATCTTTTGGCTGATTGCTGATAGCTGATTGCTCAGGGAGAACACCATGTGCCCCCTGCATGCGCTGGCCCGGCCGATGCAGGAATTGGAAGACCAGTTGGTGTAGACGCGCTCTACCCAGAAGCTTCCGGCGCAGCCTAAAGGCTGCGGCTACAGAAAAAACTTTTTTACTGCTCACTGCTTACTGCTCACTATAGGAGAAAACCATGTCCCGCCTACGGGCGCTGGCCCGGCTGATGACGGAATTGGAAGACCAGTTGGTGTAGACGCGCTCTACCCAGAAGCTTCCGGCGTAACCTAAAGGCTGCGGCTACAGAAAAAAGCTTTTTACTGCTCACTGCTTACTGCTCACTGCTTACTGATTCCGGCGTAGCCTAAAGGCTGCGGCTACAGAAAAAACCTTTTTACTGCTCACTGCTCACTGCTTACTGCTCACTATTAGGAGAAAATAATGTCCCGCCTGCGGGCGCTGGCCCGGCTGATGACGGAATTGGAAGACCAGTTGGTGGTCTGCATGCGCTGCGGCCTCTGCCAGGCGGTCTGCCCGTTGTTCGCCGAAACCGGCCGGGAAGCGGACGTGGCCCGGGGCAAGCTGGCCCTGCTGGACGGCCTCCTCAAGGAGATCCTGCAAAACCCCGGGGCGGTCCAGGACCACCTGAGCCGCTGTCTGCTGTGCGGCTCCTGCGCGGCCAACTGCCCCAGCGGCGTCAAGGTGCTGGACATCTTCATCAAGGCCCGGGCCATCCTGGCGGGCTACCTGGGTCTGTCGCCCTGGAAAAAGGCGGTCTTTCGGGGGCTGCTGGCCAAACCGCGGACCTTTAACCGCATCCTGGATTGGGGCGCCAGGTTCCAGGGGATCTTCATCAAGCCGGTGGACGACCTCCTGGGTTCCTCCTGCGCCCGGGTCATGTCGCCGTTGCTCCGGGACCGCCATCTCAAACCCCTGGCCCCGGTGCCCTGGCACCGCCGGATGGGCCGGGTGGATATCGGGCCCGGCGCCGGGGGCCTGAAGGTCGCCTTTTTTGTGGGCTGCCTGATCGACAAGCTCTTCCCCGAGGTGGCGGACGCGACCCTCAAGGCCCTGACGCACCACGGGGTGGGGGTGCTGGCCCCGCCGGAGCAGGGTTGCTGCGGCATTCCCGCCCTGGCCGGCGGCGATCCCGAGACCTTCGCGGCCCTGGTGCGCCACTCGCTGGGGCAGTTCGCCGGGGAGCCCTTCGATTACCTGGTGACCGCCTGCGCCACCTGCACCGCCACCATCAAAAAACTCTGGCCGGTGATGACCCAGGATTTCGCCGCCGCCGAGCGGGAGCAGGTCGCGGCCCTGGCCGCCAAGACCCTGGACATCAGCCAGTTCCTGGTGGAGCGGCTGGGCCTGGGGCCGGCGCGGCCCCAACCCGCGGCCGCACCCATCGACATCACCTACCACGACCCCTGCCACTTGAAGAAGTCCCTGGGGGTGGCGGACCAGCCCCGGGCCCTGATCCGGGCCAATCCCCGCTACCGCCTCAAGGAGATGGCCGAGGCGGATTGGTGCTGCGGCATGGGCGGCAGCTTCAACCTGCAGCACTATGAAATCTCCGCCAGCATCGGCCGGCGCAAGCGGGATCATATCCTTGACACCGGCGCGGCTGTGGTGGCCAGCGGCTGCCCGGCCTGCATGTTGCAGCTTACCGACATGCTCTCCCAGGCCGGGGCCCGGGTAATGGTGCGCCACGCGGTGGAAATCTATGCCGAGTCATTGCCGCCCCAGGTCGGGAGCGGCGGGAAGGAGGGAACGTGAGGGAACCTTTCCTGGATCACTTCTTCAAGCCGCAAGCAGTGGCGGTGGTGGGGGCCAGCCCCAGGGAGGAGAGCATCGGCTTCACCCTGGTGAATAATCTCCAGCAGGGCGGGTTCCCCGGGAAGATCTATCCCATCAACCCAAAACATGAGGAAATAATAGGTCTTAAGACCTACGCCTCGCTTGCCGCGGTGCAGGCCCCCATCGACCTGGCCATCATCGCCGTGCCCATCAAGGGGGCGCCGGGCATCCTCAAAGAGTGCGGCCCGGCCCAGGTGCCCGGGGCCATCATCATCTCCGCCGGCGGCAAGGAAACCGGGGCGGGGGGCGCCGAGATCGAAGCGGAGATCAAGGCCGCGGCCGCGGAGAGCGGGGTGCGCTACCTGGGGCCCAATTGCCTGGGGATCCTCTGCCCGTCCCAGCGGCTCAACGCCAGCTTTGCCGGGATCGAAGCCGCGCCCGGCAGCCTGGCCTTGCTCTCCCAGAGCGGCGCCATCTGCAGCGCGATCCTGGACTGGGCCGCGGTGGCCAATATAGGCTTCAGCCACTTTGTCAGTGTCGGCTCCATGGCGGACATCGACTTCGCCGACATGATCGACTATCTGGGCAATGAGGACAAAGCCAGCAGCATCATCATTTACATGGAAAACCTGGCCCACCACCGCAAATTTATGAGCGCCGCCCGCTCCGTTTCCCGGGTCAAACCCATCATCGTGGTTAAATCAGGGCGCAGCCGGGCGGCCGCCAAGGCCGCCGCCTCCCACACCGGCGCCCTGGCGGGGCAGGACGAAACCTACAATGCCGCCTTCCGGCGGGCCGGCGTCATCCGGGTGGACACCATCTCCCAACTCTTTGACTGCGCCGAGGCCCTGGGGAAGATGCAGCGCCCCGCCGGCGGCAGGCTGGCCGTAATCACCAACGCCGGCGGGCCCGGGGTGATGGCGGTGGACGCCTTCAGTAAGTGGAACCTGGAGCCCCCCGCCTTGAGCGACGCCACCCTGCAAGCCCTGAATCAGTTCTTGCCCCCCATGTGGAGCCACGCCAACCCCATCGATATCTTAGGGGACGCCCGGCCGGAGCATTACCTGAAGGCGGTGCAGGTCTGCCTGGAGGCGCCGGAGTTTCAGGGAATGGTGGTCATCCTGTCGCCCCAGGCCATGACCGACCCCACCGCGGTGGCCCGGGCCCTAACGGAGGTCACCAGCCGGGGCAAGCCGGTGATCGCCGTCTGGATGGGGGGCCGGCTGGTGGCCGAAGGGATCAGCATCCTGATCCAAGCCGGTATCCCCACCTTCCACTCCCCGGAGGAGGCGGTGGACAGCTTTATGCAGATGTACACCTATTCCCGGAATCTGGAGCTGCTGCAAGAGACGCCGCCCCGCCTGCCCCACGACCTGACGGTCAACAGCAAACAGGCCAGGACCTTCATCGACGAGTGTTTCAAGCGGGAGGTGAAGGTGCTCAGCGAAATCGAATCCAAGGCCATCCTGTCGGCTTACGGCATCCCGGTGAACCACACGGTGGTGGCTTCTTCGGCCGCGGCCGCAGCCAAGGCCGCCAAGGCCATGGGCTTCCCGGTGGTCCTGAAGGTCCACTCCCCGGATATCTCCCACAAATCCGAGGTGGACGGGGTGCGGCTCCACCTGCACCACGAGGACGAGGTGTTGGCAGCCTATGAGGAGATTACCGCAAAGGCCAGGGCGGCGCTGCCCGAGGCCAGGCTCTACGGGGTGACGGTGCAGGCCCAGGTGCTCAAAGGAGACCTGGAACTGATCCTCGGCAGCAAACGGGATCCCGACTTTGGTCCCATCATCCTGTTCGGGCTGGGCGGGGTGCTCACCGAGGCCTTCCGGGACACCGCGGTGGACCTGCCGCCCTTAAACCTGCTGCTGGCCCGGAGGCTGATGGAGAGGACCCAGGTTTACCGGCTGCTCCAGGGTTTTCGCAATATTCCCCCCGCCAACCAGGAGGCGGTGGAGGAAATCCTGGTGCGGCTCTCCCAGTTGGTAACCGATTTTCCGGAGATCGTGGAGTTGGATATCAACCCCCTGCTCATCGCCGCGGGACAACCGGTGGCGGTGGACGCCCGGATGGTCATCGAAGCAAGCAGCCTGCCGGCGCCCCGCCATCTGATTATCAGTCCCTATCCCAACCAGTATGAGAGCGATTGGCTCCTCAAAGACGGCACGCCGGTGTTGCTGCGTCCCATGCGGCCCGAGGATGAGCCCCTGACCGCGGAATTGCTGCACAACTGTTCGGACGATACCATCTATTTCCGGTATTTTCACCTGATCAAGAAGTGGACCCACCAGATGCTGATCCGCTTCACCCAAAACGATTATGACCGGGAGATCGGCCTGGCGGCCTTCGGCCAGCCCCCCGGGCCGGAGACCATGATGGGGGTGGGCCGGCTGGTCATGACCCCGGAGCGGGACAGCGCGGAGTTTGCGGTGATTGTGGCCGACCCCTGGCAGGGCAAAGGCCTGGGGCAGAAATTGATTGAGCGGGTCATGGAAATTGCCCGGGAAAATGGGGTAAGTCTCTTGTGGGGCGAGGTCCTGGCCGCCAACCAGCCCATGCTGGAGTTGGTGAAAAAGCTGGGGTTCCGCGTCACGAGAAGCGAGTCGGACGACATCAGAAGGGTGGAAATGGAATTTCCGCCGCAGTAGCCTTTGAGTTTCGAGTTGTAGGGGCGGGTTTGAAACTCGCCCCTACAGCCATGGCTATGGCCATGGCCATGGCTGTCTTGGGGAGGGGGCCAGGGGCTTTTTGTAGGTGGCCCCTGCCCCCTCCCCAACCCCCTCCCCCAACCCCCATAAGTGTAGGGGCGACCCGCGGGGTCGCCCTGCACAAAAAGCAGTTGACCGCGGTAACGTATATGTTACTATAATAGATGACGATAACCGTTCGGGAATATTTAGACGAGAGGAGCGAATCACCCTTTGCTCACTGGTTTAATGGTCTGGACGCGATAGCCGCCGCCAAGATTGCCACGGTTCTTTACCGTTTAGAGCAAGGCAACTTTTCCAGAGTCTTTTCTCGTTCCCAAGCTCTTGCTTGGGAACGGAAATTCTAGCCCAAGCTCTGCTTGGGCAACGACTTCTAATACGATGAAATTATCTATCAATAATCCTTGCCAGGCGGAGCCTGGCGGAAAATGGGTTCCCAAGCAGGAGCTTGGGAACCAGAAAAAGCCGACATTTCGGCGGCGTTGTCTTGCTGGCAGGATTATCAGAGGCGGAAACGATAGGAGGTGACGCCATGGCTGTTACCAGAGAATTTCGCGCAACCTTGCTGGAACGCGCCCAGAAGGACGCCGAGTTTCGCAAAGCCATGCTCAAAGAGGGCATTGACACCATGCTTGCCGGTGACGTGGAAACCGGCAAATCCATTTTGCGCGATTATATCAACGCGGCTGTTGGTTTTGGGCGTTTGGCCGAAGTTACCCACATACCGGCCAAGAGTCTTATGCGCATGTTTGGCCCAAAGGGAAACCCACGGGCGGACAACCTTTTTCAGATCATTAAACACCTGCAAGCCCGCGAAGGTATCCATTTGGAAGTGGCTCCGCGCCGCAACCTTGAAACCAGGTGAGACAATGCCCAGACAAGCCGGGACCCGGGCCATTATCACCCTGCTCAGCGATTTTGGGGTTCGGGACGAGTATGCGGCCTGCCTGAAGGGGGTGATCCTGGGCCTCAACCCCCAGGCGGTGCTGGTGGACCTGACCCACGCAGTGCCGCCTCAGGATATCCGCTCCGGGGCCTTTGTCCTGGCGGGGGCGGCGGCCTATTTTCCACCGGGGACCATTCACCTGGCGGTGGTGGACCCTGGGGTGGGCACCGGCCGCCGGGGTCTGGCAGCGTACGGGCGGGGGCAGTTCTGGGTGGGGCCGGACAACGGCCTGTTCCATCTTATCTTTGCCGGGGGGCCGGAGTTTAAGATGGTCTCCCTGGAAAACCCCGACTATTTTCTTCCCCAAGTATCCCCAACCTTCCATGGCCGGGACCTGTTCGCCCCGGTGGCGGCGCACCTTTCCCTGGGCCTGGAGCTGGGGCGTCTGGGGCCTCCCCTCCCCGACCCGGTGCGGCTCTCCTGGCCGGAGCCGTCCGTCAGCGCGGCGCTGATCCGGGGCGAAATTATCCATGTGGACCGCTTCGGCAACCTGGTGAGCAATATTGCCGCCGTCGCCTGGCGCGCCTGGCTGCAAGGAGCAGAAAATAAATTTCAATTGCAGGTGGGACGGCGCACCCTGACCCGACTGGGGCGCACCTACGGGGAGGCTTCCTCGGGGGAGCTGCTGGCCCTGGTGGGCAGTCACGGTTACCTGGAGATCGCCTGCGCCGGGGGCAGCGCCGCGGTGCGGCTCCAGGCGGGGACCGGCCTCTCCGTTGCGGTCCGCCGGGGAGGTAGTCGCCGGCTGCCAGCTTGAGCAAGAAGATTGCCAATCCCCGTTTGAGACCTATGGGAAAATCGAAAGGCCAAGTTTACAGATTTTTTCTCCAGGGCTCAGTTTTTCCTTGTATATCGCATTGTTCTAAGGTAAAGGTTGTTTATACTATTTTTCTTATAGAATGGATCACATATGCCCCGGGGGAAGAACAAACGGATCAGAGCTGGAGAGGGTGGCGCCGACCTGTTTCTCATTAATGCGGTCTCCCGGTTGGTGAACCTTTCTCAAAAACGGATTCGGGAGTATGAAAAAGAAGGGTTCGTCAAGCCCCTGCGGGAAAATAACACCAACAACCGCCTCTATTCTACTTTCGACGTCACCCAGATCAACCAGATCAACAGCCTGATCCATGATCGGGGTTTCACCCTGGCCTGCCTGCGCAACTTGATGGTGCTGGCGCCCTGCTGGAACATCTTTGACTGTCAGCAGAAAGAGGAATGCCCGGCCTTCCAGCTTCCCTGGCGCCGTTGCTACGAAGTGCGGGAAACCCAGGACACCCTGTGCAACGGTCCCTGCGCCCGGTGCGCCGTCTACCTCAACCGGAACGTCAAGAAAGAAAAGATCCTGGAGAAATTTCCTCCGGAATCATGACTTCCCGGAATTCTCCCTAAGCCTCTGCCCTCCATGGCCAAAGCCCTCGCTATTGTGGGACCTTCGGGCTCCGGCAAGACCGAGCTCATCTGCCGTTTGCTGGAGTGGTTTGCCCGTCGGGGCCTCAGGGTGGCGGTGCTGAAACATACCCACCATCGCGACCCGGGAGACCGGGACAAGGACACCGGGCGCTTCCGCCGGGCCGGGGCCCGGGTGGTGGCCCTGGCGGCTCCGGGTCTGCTCCAGGTCAGCCGCCAGGTCCCCGGCGAGCCCTCCCTCTCCGAGACTTTGGCGGCCTTGGCCCTGGAGGCGGACCTGATCCTGGTGGAAGGTTATAAATCCGGGCCGCTGCCCAAGATCGCGGTGCTGCCGGCGTCCGCCCCAGAGAACCCGGCCCCCTCTCCCCAGGTGATCGCCGTGGTGGGCCCGGCGCCAGTGGCGGCGGAGCTGCCCGTCTTCCCGCCCGAAGATTTGGAGGCCATTGGCCTCTTTATCCTGGCCCATCTGGGTCTGCCGGGGCCGGCAGGCGACTCCGGGAGCGGCCAGGGTAAGGCGGATACTTGCCGGCCCGGCAAAAACTGAAGGTTAACGTTGGCCAAGGGGTAGCTGGGGTATGGCAAGGAACGAGGGCCTGACCCCCGGAAAGAAGAATCCTCCCCGAGTCACCGGGGCCATTCTGGCCGGCGGCTTCAGCAGCCGCCTGGGACAGGATAAGGCTGCCCTGTTGCTGTGGGGGAAAACCTTGACGCGCTGGGTGGCCGAGTCCCTGGCGCCGGTGGTGGGCGATTGCTGGCTGATCACCAACTACCCCGGGCCCCATCTGGCCTTGGGGCTGCCCCTGGTCACGGATTTATGGCCCTTCCAGGGGCCGGCGGGGGGCCTGCGCACCGCCCTGTTCTACTCCCGGACTCCCTGGGTGCTGGCCGCCGCGGTGGACAACCCCTTCCTGGCCCCGGAGTTGCTGGCGGGATTAACGGCCAGGCTGGCCGGAACCTCCCGGCCGGCGGTGGTCTGCCGATCCGCCAGTGGTCTGGAGCCCTTCCCGGGGCTTTACCACGTGCGCCTGCTGCCGTCCTTGACTGCCTTTCTTAAGAGCCAGCGGCAGACCAGCCTCTTTCTGTCGAAATGCCGCCCTCAGGTCATACCGCCGGAGGAAGTAATGCGGCTGGACCCTGAGGGTCGCAGCTTCTTCAACCTCAACACCCCGGAGGACCTGGAACGGGCCGCGGCCTGGGGTGAGCCGGGACCTCCCCGGACCGCCGGCGGGGGGCCCCCGCCGAACCCGGGGGGCCGCCACCGCCTCTCTTGACAGCACTCCGGCCTTTGGTTATAAAAAACCTCTATCCGGTCCCATCGTCTAGCGGCCAAGGACACCGCCCTCTCACGGCGGAGACACGGGTTCGATTCCCGTTGGGACTACCATTTTGCCACTTACCTTATTGATATTCCTCTAGAACTTTTTCAGGGAGGGCAGAACGTTTCCCCATGGCGTTCGCCGCCCACCGCGCCTTCCCATCCTCCCTGGTCAGATTAGGCACAAAACGGTTATACCTCAGCGATAGAAATCTGATGATAATAATTGGAAACTTTAGGCCGAAAATGGTGATATGTTCCGAATGGTTTGATTTTTCAGAGAGTTGATAGGTTTCCAGTCCTGGCAGCACTCATCACTTCCCGATTATCATGGAGGTATATCCACGTGGCCTCAGCCTTTCCCCTTGCTCACTATCATCGTGCTTTGTTAGCCTGGGTCCCTAAGCTCCACAGCATTGAATTATCTGAGATAATTTTAAAAATTCCCTTTTCAGCGATTTTTATGCTATCGTAAGGTCAAAGTGTGGATTTGGCTTCCATAAACTCTTGGGGATTTCCCCTAACAAAAGAAGTCAAAAAAACCATTTTGGGACAAAGGTAGCAAGTTTGGCGCATAATCTCAGTTAATTACCAAAGGAGGACTGTGCAATGGGCAAGCACGAAAAGCATAAACCTGATTTTAGCATAAGACCCATCATATTCGCTTGCTCAGGCGGGTCGAATGTGGGGGAGATTACTGACCTGGTTGCGCGAAAACTTCTCCGCGGAAAAGAAGCGCTAATGTCTTGTCCACCTGCATTGTCTGGACGGATTGAGTCTTACCTGACAAGGCTTAAAGAAGAGTCTCAAGTTATTGTTTTAGATGGATGTCCTAAGGATTGTGTGGCAAAGACCATGCAACATGCTGGTTTCAGTGGTTTTCTTCATATACGATTAAGCGACTTGGACCTGCACAAGTGGGAGGCAGATGTAGATGAGGGGTCAATAGAAAAAGTTATACACCATATTAGAAAGTTGTTGAACGATTCATCAGTTTGGGATATCCACTGTTTCTTATTTAATCAACCCAAAAATGATCTTAAGTGAATCTGCCTAACAGGACGTTGAAAAATTATCATAGCTCGTGATGGTGCCATGAACCTTACGGTTGCTCATGGAGCGCTTGGACTACAATCTGCTGTTTCCTGGTTTTTATGGCTGTTCATGGGTTACCCTGCTCTGGGACCATATTCCTTCTTTGAAGTCAGGAAACCACAGCCTTCAGGCGCGTATCGCAATCGTCTTCTTCCAGATACGTTCTGCAATAACCGCGCAAGCTGGACTAATGTCCGATGAGCATTTACCCTGGACGATACCCTCATTGAGGCCCAGGACTCTTCAAGTTCGGTACCAAGAACACGCCGCCCTTTCTGCTTAGAGGACGCTGGTCGCAATCCCATTTGGACCTCACCCGCGCCGGGCGCAAGAACGACACACATACACTCACCACTGTCCCGGCCGGGCCACAGGTCTAGCAAAGAAAATAGTGGCTCACATGATGTTTTATCATTGTAATGAGAAGATAATATAATGACCAAATTTGCGCTGTTGGACCAAATTAAGCAAAGTCCCGGTGATTTCTTTAAAATAAGGTGCAAAAATTGCCTTATGCCGAATTTTATTGCCAAATGGAATGATCCCGATGGCAATACTTGTACGTATTGTTCACCTAATGAAGATCGTCTTATTCTTTTCCCGACGGATATGTCAAATGATAATTCTGATATGTCTTTAGATGATTTAATGAGGTTAATTAGGTCTCAAAATAATGCAAACCATGATTGCCTGGTATCGTTAACCGGAGGCAGAGATAGCACTTATATTTTGTATTATGTGAAAGAAATACTTGGTCTAAACCCAATAGCCTTCAACTTTCATACCGGTTTTGTAACCGATATCGCTCAAGAGAATATGGTTAACGTGACAAAAGCTCTTGGAGTTGATTTTATTCAACTTAGGCTGGATTGGAAATTTCAGAAGAAATTAGCAAGAGGCTTTTTTAATAATAACGGCGAAGTGTGTTCCATTTGTCATCAAGGATATTTTTATACCGTTCAAAAAGTGGCGCAGTGGACTGGCCTTAAAATTATATTACGTGGTCTATGTAAAAAAACAGAAGCAAACTATATAGTGCCTGATTATGTCAATTGGTATTGTTTAAGCGATGAGGATTTCAACGCAAGGGTTAATGCATTTGCCGAATCAGAAGGAATTTCCAAATTGGAATTAGAAAAACACAAAGAATACTTATTCCTACGTGATTGGACCGATAGTGAAGTTAAGAGGATTGATTTACCGGATATAATTGATTATAGCCATGATAAAGTTTTAGAGACCTTGTCTGGCTTAAATTGGAGGTGTGCTAACGATTATATTCATTTAGATTGTCTTTTTGCCCCCATACTTGTTTGTTGTCAGCGGGTTGCAGATGGTTATAGCAAGAAACAAATTGCTATTAGTAATTTAGTATTAAATGGAATGAGCATTGAAAATGGTATAGAGTTACTTTTAGCAGAAGAGAATATTGGTTTTGATGATTTGGTTGATATAGATAAATTCTTAAATATCCTTGACATTGACTTACAATGTTTTCAACAAAAAATTAAAAAACATTGGAGTGTTAGGGCAAGCACTTCGATTATAAGTTGACACATAACCTATAACTTGCTGAGCACGCTTGAACAAGAGTAAGGCTTCTGATTACTTCGATATTACATCGTGATAATAGGGTAATGGGGTAAGATCATTCAAGGCAACTCCATCCTCTATTGAGACCGTGGGGAAATGTGCCCTGTCAAACACCTCATATATATGCATAGTAACACTAACTGGAATAACAATTTCAGGTCCGATTTCTTGCTTACGGCTTTTGGCTAAAGCAAAGCGGTAACTTTCTCCAGGATTAAGAGTTAAGATTGTCCATGGATCTGGCGATTTGTCGTGAAACAACCGCCGATGATAGGTCACGGAAGGTGCTTCCGAAGTGTTAAACATTTGCACGTGAAGTGAACGAATATCGCCATGCCAGTTGAATAATCTTGTAATCATTCCTTCTGGTTTCACTTCATCCTTAACACTATATGAAGTAAGAGGCAAGACTTTAAAGTTCGCATTATGACCACAAGTTTGACACAAACCACGGCTATCAAGACCAATAATTTTTGAATTGAGTCCATAACGTGTCACCAGTTCCGCACCACAGGAGTAGCAGTAGGAATTTGACCAAGGAATGTCATAAACATTTCCCACATAAACATTTTCTACACCCAGGTCTAAAGCAATCTTGCGTGCATCGATAAGGCGTGAAATAGGTGTTCGAACGCTATTTCGAACTTTATAATCTGGGTGAAACCGGACATAGTGAAGTGGTACTTTAGGATTTAATTCAGTAAGGACCCATTCTGCAATTTGACGGGCTGAGTCAGCTGTATCACTAATGTCAGTGATCATTAAGTTACTCACTTCTAGGTGTTTCCCCGCCTTATAAACCTGCTTAGTCACATTAAGAATTGGTTTTAGTTGGCCTTTTGTGAAAATGGTATAATACATCGGGTCCATGGATTTTATTGATATTGAAAAAATATCGATATACGGAAGTAGCTCGTCAACAGCTTCTTCAGTAATATAGAACGCTGACTTATAGAGGTTAATCAGACCTGCCTCGTTAGCAAGTTTGGCCGTCTCGCAAACAAATTCATGCCAAACTACGGGGTCATTATATGTCCAAGAGAGACAACGAATTCCATGGCGAAGAGCTTTCTCAACAATATACTCTGGGGTATAAACATAAATGTCTTTTTCGGAAACAAATTTTGCTTGTGATGTCTTCCAATTCTGGCAATACATGCAATTCAAATTGCATCCAATGTTGCCTAAGGATAATATACGTTCCCCGGGGGAATAATGGAAAACCGCCTCCGTTTCAATCGTCTCTTCACTTGCATGAACACTTTTTCCATAATTTAATGTTACGAGACGGTTAAGCTGATTAGCTCGTACACTACAAAAACCGAGCTGATTTTCTTTAAGATTGCAATTTCGTGGACAGAGATGACAAATTACAACCCCCTCCCCAAGAATCTCTTCAAGTCTAGCAGGATGCACCGTTCCTTTCCAGAGAGGCTTGATGTCCCGGGACTCAACCAAGGCGAATGTCCTTTGCTTCATCGCGCGTTCCTCAATAGCGCGAATGATCAATTTCCACAGTTTGTTTTGACAGTTTCGGAGAACTCGGCGACAGGTGCATCGGCCCGCCCGACAGAAAAAGAAGGGGACATAATGCAGTCCCTTCTTCAACCCTTGCACTTTCTCTCTCTGCCTTATTGCTCTTTATATCACCTTCTTTAATAAATTTGAACTTAAAATATTTGTTATTTGCGCAATCTGTCACGGCTGAAAGAAAACAATCTCAGGATCGCCCTATCGGGGTATGGAAGTGCCCTCTTGGATCGTCCGACTCACATGACAAACCTCAAGAATCTTCGATTGCTGCTATATATCTTGCCATTATTTGCTTTTCTCAGAATCTGGCATATGATTCGAATATACTCTAAAATGAAAAAGCCCCGGGATGAAATCCCCAGGGCTACAAATGAATTAATGTTTGATTTAAACTCTCAAGTTTGATATCAAACTGGCAAAAATACATGGCGAAATTTTCGCCATTTTATGTCAACTCGCCAAGGGGCATTCTGCCCAAGCCATTGAAATTATTAGGCATGTGGATGCCAGTTTTTACAAGAAATAGTCCCGTTGGGACTACCATTTTGCCACTTACCTTATTGATATTCCTCTAGAACTTTTTCAGGGAGGCCAGAACGTTTCCCCATGGCGTTCGCCGCCCACCGCGCCTTCCCATCCTCCCTGGTCAGATTCGGCATAGAGCGATTATACTTCTCCAGGGTCGCCACCGGGATCTGGCGCCCCAACCTCCGGGCCACCCAGTTTCTGCCCCAACACCCCCCCTTCCGAATCAGGATCTTGCCCTGCTATAAGTCCAGCCTCGCCCACGTCAAGGCGCCAGCCTCCTGGGGGCGCCAGCCGCCCCAGAACCCACAGATCACCTATTTGACCTAGTGGGGGGCATAACGGTGGAAACCCGCGATGCTGGCTTCCCGCTCCTCGACCGGGAAGGGATCGACGTGGGTAATGCCCTGGAGCAGGCGCCGCACCGCCAGGGCCGGGTTCTTGAGGATGATCTCAGCCACCTGGGCTTGGTGCAGCATCAGGCGGAGCACCTTCAGGGGTTTTCTTTGCTGGAGGCAGGCCGACGCTTCCGGAATTAGCCGCGGTGGCAAATTTATCACTGCGTAATAATTTTCTTGTCCCATAAGAAAAACTTAAATTCAACAATAGTCGCCGGCTTCCCCAGGATGGCCTCCCAAGAGGGAGCCTTGGCGGAAACGGCGGGTTTCCCAGGGCGAACCTGTCTGGGGGAGCTCTGGCCGCCTGGCTGCCGCTAAAAAATCTGCGGGGCTCGGGTACGGAAATTGCAAAATCACCGGGTGAGAAGCTAGCTCAGGCCTCCGGTGGCGCGGGCGCCATCTAGAATTATAAACTCACGGACCGCAAAGCGGCCCGGTTCTAATCCGCTGGGGCCCCGGGGCGGGGGTGCAGGGCACTCCTGTGATTATCGGGGTTTATGAGGGGAAAAGATATGGAAACGAACCTTATGAATTTAGATATATTTGGAAGCAACCCCAGACAAATTAAACGCAATAGATTTCTGCAGATAATTTCGATATTATTATTTACCTTAAGTGTTATCTTGACTGTTAAGTTATTAATAAGTCTCTTATACCCCAGCATATCCCCTGAGTTTTATGAAATGACTACAATTATTTCATCTTGTTTGGCGGTTACCTTAGTGGCCTCATTAATATTACATAAATATCAAGCGCTCCTGGAAAATTTAGAGTACCGCCTCGGAATAAAAGCGGATAATCTCAACAATGTCATCAATCAGTTTAAGAAGGAAAGAGAGGAACGCCGGCATTATGCCAATGATTTACGGGTAGCTGAAGAGAAATATCGAAGTCTGGTGGAGAACGTCAGTGAAGGAATTCTGCTCTTGGATACCGAGGGGAATTTCCTGGAAGCCAACAAGAAGATGGAGGGACTGTTAGGTTTTTCCGAAGCAGAACTTTTAACCATGAACCTTACCCAAGTTTTCCCCCAGGAAGAGTTCGAGAGGAGCTGGTCCACCCTGGAAAAAATAGTCCAAACGGGCGAGAGCGCTCTGGTTAATGGCTGGATAATCAGGAAGGACGACCAAAGGGTGCGGGTCAATTTTGTCGCCAGTAAAGTGGAATACGGCGACAAAACCATCATCCAGGGAATCTTCAGAGATTTAACGGAGCGCCGGAAGCCGGAACAGACCCAGGCGCATCTGGGAAAAATTGACGCGCCTCCTTCCCCCGGGGCAAACCTGGTTAAAAATCGGGATGGAGGTTCCAAAACCATTTTTTGACCGGGGTGACCCAGGATTGTCGCATAATCCCGAACTACACCTAGGTATTTTTTGGATAAAAGTAGGATTTTTCCCTGAAAAATTAGGAAATCCCCGATTTCTAAATTAGTATTTCGTGTCGTAGAATGAAAATTAGTCACGGCATTACTATTTTGAAAAATTAACGATTTTGGGATAGGAGGATGGTTCATGGAGCGGCGACTATTCCCCCGGATCTATAAATCCTTGCGATTTGAATATCAGGCCCAATTGCAAGGTTCGGAAGATTCATTTTCCAGCCGGGCCGTTATGAAAGACATCAGCATGGGCGGCCTGCATATGTCCGAGACCGCACCTAGACTGCAACTTGACGATATTGCCGACTTCATTTTCAAATTCCAGCCTGACCAGGCGAATCCCCTCATTCCCTACAAAATCGAGGCCAGAGGGAAAGTCAAGCGCATAGAGCAGCCGACTAAAGAATCCCCCGATTTTGGGGTAGCGCTGGAATTCCTTTCGGGGCCGGTTTTCATCTATGTGGATTAACTTCCCTTTCTGATTGCACTATTCTTATCCTCAAAGAATCTTTTTCCTTTCCCAAGAGAATCTCATTCATCCCCACTCTCGGCCGCAGTTCCGGCTCGTGCTTCCCA
>CAWEWX010000087.1:0-103208 GCA_963812655.1 uncultured delta proteobacterium
GGCCCACCCTAAGGGCATATCAATCCAGGGTCGTGCCCCGGTCGATGGCCTCATGGGTAATCCTGGCCAGGTCCTCCAGTTCCCCGGGGGAGATGCTCAGGGGCGGCAGCAGGACGATGACGTCCCCCAGGGGCCGCAGGATAACCCCCAGGCGGCGCGCCGCCAGGATTACCCGATGGCCGATTCGCTGGGCCGGCGGCCAGGGTTCCCGGGAGCCCCGGTCCCGCACCAATTCGATCCCCACCATCAGGCCCCGCTGGCGGATCTCGCCCACGTGGGGGTGGCCGGCCATCCCCGCCAGGAGCCGGGTGAGCAGCTCGATCTTCGGGACCAGGGCCTCAAGCAGCCGCTCCTTTGCGAAGATATCCAGGCTGGCCAGCCCCACCGCCGCGGCCAGGGGGTTGCCGGTATAGGTGTGGCCGTGGAAAAAGGTTTTGAATTCCTGATATTCCCCCAGAAAGGCTTGATAAATCTCATCGCTGGCCAGGGTGGCGGCCAGGGGCAGGTAGCCCCCGGTAATGCCCTTGGCCAGGCACATGAGGTCCGGACTCACCTGCTCGTGCTGGCAGGCGAACATCCTGCCGGTGCGGCCGAAGCCCACCGCCACTTCGTCGGCGATCAGGAGCACCCGGTGGCGCCGGGTCACCTCCCGCACCCTGGCCAGGTAACCCGGGGGTTGCGGGATCATGCCCGCGGCCCCCTGCATTACCGGCTCCAGGATGACCGCGGCCAGTTCCCGGTGATGCCCGGCCACCAGGGCTTCCAGGGCCTCCAGGCACTGCTCCCGGCAGTCCTCCCGGTGGCGGCAGCGGTAGCAGTAAGGGGCCGGGGCCTCCAGGGTGTCGAACAGCAGGGGGTGGTAGATTTCGTGGAACAGGGGGATGCCACCCACCGCCACCGCGCCCAGGGTGTCGCCGTGGTAGCCGTTGCTCAACTTCAAGAAGCGCCGCTTCTCCCGGTCCCCCCGGTTTTGCCAGTACTGGAAAGCCAGCTTCAGGGCCACCTCCACCGCGGTGGAGCCGTCGTCGGAGAAAAAGACCCGGGTGAGGCCGTCCGGAGTTAACTGGGCCAGACGCCGGGCCAGGAGGATGGCCGGGGGATGGGCCAGTCCCAGGAGGGTGCTGTGGGCCACCTGCTCCAGTTGGCGGCTCAAGGCCTGGTCCAACTCCGGGCGCCGGTGGCCGTGGAGGTTGGCCCAGAGGGAGGAGACCCCGTCCAGGTAGCGGTTGCCTTCCTGATCGAAGAGATAGCTGCCTTCTCCCCGGGTGATGATCAGGAGTTCTTCCTCCCGGAAGCCCTGCATTTGGGTGAAGGGATGCCAGAGGTGCTCCCGGTCCCAGCGCACCAGGGTGTCGCGGTCACAAGTCATAGTGAGCTGCTCCGAAAAAGGCAAAAGTAAAAAGGCAAAATCGGTTTCTCCGCGCGCTCTGCGTCTCTGCGGTGGAAACTAAAGTTGGGATGCACCGCAGAGACGCGGAGGACGCGGAGTAAAAAGGCAAAACTTTTACCTTTTAACTTTTGCCTTTTACCTTGCCTGGTTCGCCGCCCTCCGCCACCGCGGCGCCGTACTGCCGGCGCAGGAAGTCCCGATATGTCCGGGAGCGCACCCGCTCCAGCCAGCCAGCCTGGGTCAGATACCAGCGCACCGTATCCCGGAGACCCTGCTCCAGGGTGACCCGGGGCCGCCAGCCCAATTGGGCCTCGATCTTCCCGGTGTCCAGGGCATAGCGCCAATCGTGGCCGGGGCGATCCGCGACAAAGGTGAGCAGGCGTTCCAGGTCCCCCAGCTCCGGGCGCAAGTCAGAGAGCACCCGCAGCAGCAGGCGCACCAGCTCCAGGTTGGGCTTCTCCTGGCCCCCGGCGATATTGTAAGTCTCCCCCGGGGCGCCCTGCTCCAACACCAGCAGCAGGGCCCGGCAATGGTCCTCCACGAAGAGCCAGTCCCGGATGTTGTCCCCCCGGCCGTAGATGGGGATGGGCTTCCCCTCCAGGGCCTGGCTCAGGCAAATAGGAATGAGCTTCTCCGGAAACTGGTAGGGGCCGTAATTATTGGTGCAATTGGTGATGAGCACCGGCAGTCCGTAGGTGTGGAAGTAGGAGCGGGCCAGGAAATCGGCCCCCGCCTTGGAGGCCGCATACGGACTGCGCGGGGCATAGGCGGAGGCTTCGGTCGCCGGGGGCTCATGCGGGCCCAGGGAGCCGTAAACCTCATCGGTGCTGATTTGCAAAAACCGGGGCCCGGACTTGGCCGCCGGCCCTTGCCAATGCTCCCGGGCCGCGTCCAACAGGTTGCAGGTCCCGAGGACATTGGTGCGCACGAAGACCCCGGGGTCCAGAATGGAGCGGTCCACGTGGGTTTCTGCGGCGAAATGCACCACCCGGGTGATGGGGTGCCGGGCGAACAGCCCGGCCACCAGGTCTGGGTCGGCCACGTCCCCTTTAACGAAAGTGAGGTGCGGATCCCCCGCCAGGGCCGCCAGGTTCTCCAGATTGCCGGCGTAAGTCAGGAGATCCAGGTTGATGAGCCGCCAGTCCGGGCGGTGCTTCCGGAGAAAATGGATGAAATTGGCGCCGATGAATCCCGCGCCGCCGGTTACCAGAACCACGCTCATAGCTGCTCCCCGAAGATCTCCCAGAACTCCCGGAAGGCCGTCTGCCAGTGGGGCATCTGGTCCAGGCCCTGGAGCTCAAGGAGGCGGTTGGCCAGCACTGAATTGGCCGGGCGTCGGGCCGGGAGAGGATATTCGGCAGTGCTGCAGGGAGCTACCGCCACCCGGAGGCCCGCGGTCTTGAAAATCAGGCGGGCAAACTCGTACCAGCTGGTCTCTCCCTGGCAGGTGGCGTGATAAGTGCCGAAGGCCTCGGTTTGGGCCAGGGCCAGGAGTTGCGGCGCCAGGGCCAGGGTGCTGGTGGGGCTGCCCCGCTGGTCATTTACTACTCTTAACTCCTGTCCCGGCGGCAAACTCCTGCCTTTCCCCAGGATGGCGGTGACGAAGTTGGGACCCGGCAGGCCGTAAAGCCAGGCGGTGCGCACGATGAAATGATCGGGGCACTGCTGCCGCACCAGTTCCTCCCCCAGGAGCTTGCTCCGGCCATAGACCGACAGGGGGCCGGGTGCGTCCCATTCCAGGTAGGGGCGGTCCTGGGCCCCGTCGAAGACATAGTCGCTGGAGAGATGAATCAATTTGCACCCCAATTGCCGGCAGGCCACCGCCAGGTTGCGCGGCCCCAGGCCGTTGACCTTCAAGGCCAGGTCGGCATCCTGCTCCAGGTCGTCCACCCGGGTGGCCGCGGCGGCGTTCACCACCACTTCCGGCCGGTGCCGGGCCAACTGCTGCCGGATCGCCCGGGGATCGGTGATATCCATTTGCTTTAAATCGGCGCCCATCGCCTCCCAGTTCCTGGTGGCCGCCTCCCGGAGCAATGCCTGTCCCAATTGGCCGGCCGCGCCGGCGATCAATAATTTCATAAAATGGTTTTAGGTTTTTTCGTTTTTCGTAAAGGCATACCTGCCCCGCAGGTTTACCTCACTCCAGGCGGAAAGGTGAGTCGGGGGCGTCCTCAAAGCGGATCTCATCCACCGGCTCCCGGCGGCCCGATCCCCGGTAGAGGCGGTTGGCGAAGTTGCACACCAGGCCTGGCCGCTCGCTGAGATTCCGGTAGCCGTGCACCACCCCCGGTGGAATGATGATGAGGCCCGGGCAATTCTCCCCCAGGACGAACTCCTGGCGCAAGCCGAAGGCAGGGCTCTCGGGCCGCTGGTCCCACAGGGTGACCCGAAACTCCCCCGGACCGGGGAAACAGAAGAGGTCGGTTTGCCGGTGGTGGGCATGGGGGCCCCGTCCCACTCCGGGATGGGTCACGGAGATATAGGCCATCACCGGGAGATTCTCCGGGGGGAGCTCGTCCTGGCGAAAGATTTCCGCCAGCCAGCCCCGCTGATCCTGCTGAATCTGCAGCGGCCGGCAGACCACCCCGGGGATCAGGGACTCGAATCCTTTTATGTCGTCGTTATTCACCGGCGACCCTTAGCAGCTCCCTGAACCGCGCCAGCGACCCGGAGCAGAAAATGATCCGGAAGGATGTGCCTTCGGACTCCATTTGCCTAAATATACAGCCACTGTTAACTTTTTTAAACTTTTTTAGATATTCTGCATCTTAATCTAGCAGAAGACCACGATTTTGGTGCAACTGCGGAACCTGGTGCTGAGAACTATTCCGAAAAATCGCGGGGAGTAGGCCGCGGCCTTGGCCCCGCCTGGCGATCGCCGGCGGCTAATGACCCCGGATAAAATTGAAGACGGCCACAATCAGGGGGTTAAGGTAGGGGCCGACGATGCCGTGGGGGCTGAGGCGGTCCAGCAACGCCAGGGCCAGGATGAGGAAGGGCCCTGCCTGCCAAAAGATGCGCCGGAGGGTGGCATATTCAGTGGGGATCATTTCCTGCACCAGGACCCCGGCGGCCAGCGGCGGCAGGATGATCAGGTTGTAAACGGCCGTGGTGACATTGACCCCGACCACCATCAAGAAGACGCGGGGGTTCGCCTCAAATCCTTTCATAATGCTGACGATGCTCCCCGCGATGCTCGCCAGGAGTAAGTTGGCGGTGGGACCGGCCAAGCGGGCGATCACCATGTATAACCGCGGACGCGCAAATTTGCTGCGATCAAACTCCAGGGGCCGGGGCCACCCGAAGCCGGCTACCAGGTAACAGATCGTCCCCAAAAAATCCAGGTGCAGAAAAGCATTAAAATGGAACCGGTCTTTGGCCCCTACCCGGCTATCTCCCAAAAAAGTGCCGGCAAAGGCCTGGGCCTCGGCATTAATCATTAAAGTTAGAAGCACCGACACTACAAAAGCCGCGGCGGAACCTGCGGATAAATTCTGGGGATCG
Organism: uncultured delta proteobacterium; assembly: GCA_963812655.1. GTDB lineage: Bacteria > Desulfobacterota > Desulfobaccia > Desulfobaccales > 0-14-0-80-60-11 > JAPLJC01. The sequence goes on from CAWEWX010000087.1 coordinate 4,895, forward strand.
AGAATAAACGGCACCGGCCAAGCAGTATCAAGGGTCATGGATAAGTTTCATCCTCTTAGAACATGAAGGAGGCAGGGATGCTTCCCTGCCTCCTCAGTTTAACAGATTGCGGGGTAAAGCCAAACCCTGACGAGTTAGACCATCCCGTGATTACCTCTTATCTCTCGTGCTCCAACAGAGGCCGCTTGGTGACGCGGGAGACGATGACCGCGATAATCAACACACAGGCGGAGAGGACGAAGGCCCAGCTCAGGGAGCCGGTCCAGTCTTTGATGGAGCCAGCCAATCTGGGCATAAAGGCACCGAGACCCCACCCGAGGAAAACTATCCCGTAGTTCATGCCCAGGTTCTTGGGCCCGAAGAAGTCCGCGGTGAAGGAGGGCATGAGGGCCAGGCCGCCGCCGTACTGCCAGTAAGCGATGCCCACGGCGACGAACAGCAGGAAGACGCTGTGGCTGGCAATAATGGAGGGGAGTAAGAACAGACAGAGGGCCGAGATCAGGCAGTTTAAGGTGTAGGCGTTGTCCCGGCCGATCTTATCGGAGTAGAGACCCGTGCCCACCCGGCCGCAGGCATTGACCAGCCCGCCGAAAGAAACCAGAAGCCAGGCGTTGGCGGCAAAGAAGGGAATCGCCTTGGCCGTGGAGACCAGGAGGCCGGCGGCGTTGCCGATGATTAAGAGGCCTGATTGGGTCGTGCCGATAAACATCAGGATCAAGGCATAACACTGCCAGGTTTTCAAGATTTCGCTGGGAGCCCAATCCACCACGGTGCCCGCAGCCTTGGCGGGTGCGACTCCTGCTTTCACCGGTGCCCCAGGAGGCACGTAGCCGGGTTCGGGCCAGGCCAGCAGGCTGCCGGCGATGATGACCACCGCGGCAAAGAAGATGCCTAGGAACACGAAACTGTAAGTAACGCCTCCGGCCTTAATTAGATGGGAGGCCAACGGGCCGATGTATAAGGCAGCGCCGCCGTAGCCACCCACCACCAGGCCGGCGATGAGGCCGCGTTTATGAGGGCCGAACCATTTCAGGGCCGCCGGGGTGGGCGCCGCATAGCCGATGCCCATGCCGATGCCGCCTAAGATACCGAAGCCGAAGATCAAGCCGCCATAGCTCTTCATGAGGCCGGCAATGATACAACCCACGGCCAGGAACAGGCCGCCGGTGATGGCGCCCACCTTGGGCCCGAATTTATCCTGGATGCGGCCTCCAGGAATCATTAACAAGGCAAAGACGATGATGCATAATGAATAAGGATCGGCAGCCTGTGCATTGGTGAGATAAGGCCATCCGGCATTGAGGCCTTCGGTAACAAACTGCCCCGCCTCGGCTAATTTAACGTTGACCAGGGCCCCGCTCCAAACGCTCCAAGCATATAAGATCCCCAGACACAGGTTGACTGCGGTGCCGGCGAAGACAACTATCCAAGCCTTTCCTGGAACTTTATCTGCCATTTGCTCCCTCCTGAAATAATGACTTCGAAAAAGCCTGCCGATTAAAAGGAAAATGAAGGCACTTTGGTTTAACCGCGGACGCGCCACCTCCTTCTTCGTAAAATTTAGTATCTTGATAATCTATGCAAAGGTCCTGCCAAAGCCATGATAGCCGGGAAATAATTCCCCCGTCAACTAAAATAGCTGCAATCCTTAAACAAATGAAAATATTCTCAAAGGTTGGCCATCCTGGGCGCCGGGCAGGGTCCGCGGCGGCTTCGGGACTTTTTCCCCAGCCCAGGGGTGCTTCACCCCATCAGGCTCATCATTGCCCGCAAGTGGGAGAGGGGCGGGAGTCCCGCATCTCCTAAAGCTTGTAAGGCTGGCTTAGATATCGGGGAAGGCGTGGGGTCCGCCCGGGCTGCGGCCGGGAGGCCGGGGGTGAGGCTGGCAGGGTGGATGGGGTCCGCTCGGAGCCCCAGGTTTTCCTTTTTTAGAACTGGATCTCAAAGAGCGAGCTGATGGAATCTTCCTGGTGAATGCGCAGGATGGCCTGGGCGAAGAGGGAGGCCACCGGCCGCGGCACGATCTTCGGGCATTGTCTGGCGGCCTCGCTCAAGGGGATGGTGTCGGTGACCACCAGGCGGTTCAGGGGGGACTCCATGACCCGCTTGACCGCCGGCCCGGAGAGCACCGCGTGGGTGCAGCAGGCGTTGACGTTGAGGGCGCCGTGTTGCAGAATGACCGCGGCCGCCTCGGACAGGGTGCCGCCGGTGTCGATGATGTCGTCCATGATGACCACCTCCTTGCCCAAAACCTCGCCGATGAGGTTCATGGCCTTGGCCTTGCCCGGGGCATCCCGGCGTTTGTCGATCAATCCCAGGGAGGCAGTCAGGCGTTTGGCGTAGGCCCGGGCCCGGGGCACCCCCCCGGCATCGGGGGAGACGATGGCCAGGTCATCCCGGAAATTCTCCCGGATATAAGGGATCATGATGGGGGAGGCGTAGAGGTTGTCCACCGGGATGTTGAAAAAGCCCTGGATCTGGCCGACGTGCAGGTCCATGGTGAGGACCCGGTGGGCCCCGGCGGTGGACAGCAGATCGGCCACCAGCTTGGCGGTGATGGGTACCCGGGGATGCACCTTGCGGTCCTGGCGGGCATAGCCGAAATAGGGGATGACCGCGGTGATGCGCCGGGCCGAAGCCCGTTTCACCGCGTCGATCATGATCAGCAACTCCATCAGGTTACGGTTGGTGGGGGGACTGGTGGACTGGATGACGAAGATGTCACGGCCCCGGACATTATCGCTGATCTCCACACGAATCTCCCCGTCACTAAAGTTAGTGACCAGGGCCTCCCCGAGGGGCAGGGAGAGATGTTCGCAAATATTGCGGACCAACTCGGGGTTGGAGTTTCCGGTGAGGATATGGATGTCATTCTTGATCATGGCGGCGTTCATCCAAGGGCATCCTGGGGTTTAGGAAGTATTGTTTCCAGAAGATTATGTTAATTCAAAGGGCAGGGTCGAGGCAAGAGTAATTTCCGGCGGGTCGACTTTTTCCTGGAGCACCAGGATGCCGACCCCCTGGGCCGCGGCCGCGGCCAGTTCCCGGGCGTAGGCCGGATCCACCTGGGCCGCCGGGCGCATGCAGTTGGCATCCTGCCGCTGGACCACGAAGACGTTCCAGGCCTGATGGCCCTGGCGCACCAGGGCAGTCAGGTGCTCCAGGTGACGCCGGCCCCGGGAGGTGACCCCATCGGGAAACAGGGCCACCCCGTCCTCCACCCAGGTAATGCTCTTCACTTCCAGAAACAGGAGTCCGGCTTCGGAATCCCGGATTAAATAGACAAAATCGAGGCGGCTCCCCTGGGGCAGGCTGACCTCGGCCCGCACCCCCCGGGGGCGGGGCAAGCCGGGCAGGCCCCCGGCAGCCAGGGCTTCAGCCACCAGGCGGTTGGGCGCCAGGGTGTCGATGCAGGTCCAGCCGCCGGGCACCCGGGAGAAGCGCCAGGTGTAATCGGTTTTGCGGCCCGGACGGCGGTCTTCGGTGAGCAGGATTTCTCCCCCGGGCGGGGCGCAGCCGGTAAGGGCCCCGGAGTTGGGCACATGGACCCAAACCCGGCGGCCGTCGGGCATCTCTACCAGGGCCAGAAAACGCCGGCGGCGCTCCAGAAATCGGGCTGGGATCAGGGGAGCAGAAAAACGCACGATAACGAAAACCGGGAACTCTAAAAGGCGTACCAGACCCGGAACCAGTTTTGCAGGTCGCTCCGGTCCCGGGCGCCCGTTTCCACCTGGGACTTCATCACGAAACTCCAGCGCCCCAGATCGTATTTGAGACCGGGCCCGATGCCCATGACCCGGTCGCCGAAGGGCTGGGCCACCAAGAGGTTGTTCCCGGGTTCGGGACGGTACAGGTAGGCGTTCAGACCTACCTGGAGGTTGGGCAGGAGACGGTAATCCAGAGAGGACTTCATCAACATGGAGTCGCTTTGCTGCCGGGGCTCTATCCGGCCGGGATCGCCCGCGTAGAGCACGGAGATATGTAGTTGCAGGTTAAGAGGGAGTTTGATGGCCGCCCCACCATCTCCGTCCAATTGGAAGCTGGAGCCCAGGTTGGAGAAGAGGGCGGCGGCATCCCTGGGCGCGGGGTGGGACTGGGAGGGCGCCTCCCCCAACATCTGGGCTTCCAGGGGAGTTTGGGCCGCCGCCAGGGTGAAAGGCGGATACCCGTCCATTGCCAAGGTTTCCCCGGCCATCCCCGAGGAGGGGGCGCAAAGCAGGCCTAGGGCCAAGCTCACCACTGCCAGCCAGATTCTCCCCCGGTTTCCCCGCATACCGGCAATCCCCCAAGCCACCATAAGCCTATATAATATAGCACCTTATCCAGAAAATGTCAAGGGGTACTCCGGGTTAAGGGAGGGTCCCGCAGAGTGCCGTCATGATTTCCCGGCCGCCCCGGGAAAGAAGGCGGTCGGCCAGTTCCGTCCCCAAGGACCAGGCGTGGTCCTCCGGGCCGCAGGCGCGGTCCCGCAGGTAGCGCTTGCCTTCCAGATCGCTGATCAGGGCCTCCAGGGTGAGGGAGCCGCCGGCCACCCGGCCCAGGGCAGCCGCCGGCACCAGGCAGCCTCCCTCCAGGCGGGCCAGGAAGGCCCGCTCCCCGGTTACCGCGACGCGGCTGGGGGGATGATCCAGGAAGGCGAGCAGTTCCTGCAGCCGCCGGTCATCGGCGCGCACCTCCAGGCCCAGGGCCCCCTGTCCCACCGCGGGCAGCATCTCGGTTTCCGACAGCAGGCCCCGGTAGACCTGGCCCAGCCCCAGGCGGTTAAGTCCGGCGGCAGCCAGGATCAGGGCATCCAGCCCCAGGGTCTCCATCTTCTTCAGACGGGTATCCACGTTGCCCCGCAGAGGAACGATCTCCAGGTCGGGGCGCAGGTGCAGGAGCTGCACCCGGCGCCGCAGACTGCCAGTGCCGATGCGCCCGCCCGCCGGGATTGCCTTTAGGTTTGGATAGCGGTTGGAAATGAAGGCGTCCCGATGATCCTCCCGGGCCGGTACCGCACCCAGCATCAGGCCGGCCGGCACCTGGGCGGGCAGGTCCTTGAGGCTATGCACCGCCAGGTCCACCTGGCCCGAGAGCAGGGCTTCCTCGATCTCCTTGATGAACAGGCCTTTGCCCCCCACCTGGGCCAGGGGGACATCCCGGATGGTGTCTCCGGTGGTCTTGATAATCACCAACTCCACCCGGCAGTGTAGATGGCGTCCGGTTAGCTGCTCCTGGACCCAGCGGGCCTGGGCCAGGGCCAGGGCGCTGCCCCGGGTGCCGAGGCGGATCTTTGCTTCCGGTGGCGACGCAGGCATCTTGTCCAGGTGTCAGCGAGCCTTAGCCGCAGGTGCTGCAGGAACCCGAGGAGCAGCTGGAACAAGACCCTCCTTTGGGACTGGAGGCCGCGGTGAACTTATAGCCCACCTTGGCGGCGCAGGGGCTCATCAACTTGGTTACTTTGCTCTGGCTACAAAAAGGGCACTCCACCAGCGGGTCGCTGCCAAAGACCAGCTTCTCGAAATCCTGGTTGCAAGCCTGACAATGAAACTCAAAGATCGGCATGTAAGAACTCCTGGGTCGATTTTTTTTGGGGAAGGGCAAGGGAGTTTTGGGTATTTTTCGGATTTTTTGTAAGGGCCAGGACCCCTGCCTTTCGCCTCCTTCCCAACTTAAAATTATAACCTATTTCTTCTCGACCCGCACCGTGGCCCCTTCGGGGACCAGTGAGAGGCAGCAGGGATCGCCCCGGAGGCGGCCCACCAAGTTGACGGCGCTGGCCGGCCGGATCTCTCCCGGGACGCTGGCGGGGGTGAGTCCAAAAAAGATGCAGAAGGCCTGGCCGGTGGGCCAGTAGCCCAGGTCGCCCACGTTTACGACCACTGCCGCGGTGTCGTCCAGATCGGCCACCACCTGGGGCACGGGGAAGTAGATCTCGTCCCCCCACAGGTGGGCTTCGGCCTGGAGGGGCAGGGCTTGGGCCAGGGCCGCCGCGGTGGCGGAGTCGTTGAGAAGGCCTTCCAGACGCAAGTCATTTACCAGAATCACGATTTCCGTGGGCATGGTCATCCTCCATTTCTTCGATTACCAGGGCAGCCAACAATGGCAAGAGCAGCTCGTGATGGCCGGTCAGGGCGTAGCCCCGGCCCGCGGCCGCGGTGGGCCGGCGCACCACGTTGGTCAGGGGCCGGTAATGCTGGATAAAGTCGAGGTTGACGGTGGTCAGAGGCGACACTTGATGGCCCAGGTTGCGGGCCAGGGTGAGGGCCTTCAGGAAGACCTCCGGCATGATTACCGCGGACCCCAGGTTGAGATAGACTCCCTCCGCCAGGCGGCTGACCAGGGCGGCGAATAGACGGAAATCGTAATGGGTCGCAGCCCCCAGGGCCTCCGGGTTCACCGAGGGGTGGAGGTGAACGATGTCGGTGCCCACCGCCACGTGCACTGTCAGAGGCAGGCTTAACTCCGCGGCCGCCCGTAGCAGGCTCTCCTCTTTGCAGGGAAAGTCTGACTCCAGCAGACGAAGGCCCACCGCCTCGCCCAGGCCCAGGCCCTGGCCGGCTCCCCAGGAAATGGCGGCGTTGATAAACTCTGCGGTTTCCCGGGCCATGCCGAATTGGCCGCATTCCAAACCCTGGTCTACGTCCTCCGAGGTGCCGCCCACCATGGCGATCTCAACGTCGTGGACAACGCCGGCCCCGTTCAGGGCCAGGCCGGTGAGCAGGCCCCGGCGCATCAGGTCGATAAGGATGGGGTTGAGCCCCACCTTGATGGGGTGGGCCCCCATGCCCAGGAGGACCTGGCGGCCCTGGCGCCGGGCAGCCACCCAGGCCGCGGTCACCGCCCGCAGGGTTTCCCCCGCCAGGATCTTCGGGAGCCGCGCCGCGAAATCCCTAAGGGTGCCACCCTTCTCCCAGGCGCGGCCAAAGTCCCGGCGGCTCACTTTGGAGTGGCGCCCCGGTAAACTATAAGTCTTAAGGTCCGTAAGGTTCAGGGGTTCAATCTTTTTCATCGGCTTCCCTATCCCCCGATAATTGCAACCTGCGGCTTACCCGCAAACCTGAAAAGCATTGATAGGTCACGTTGTCGCGGCGACCCGCTGGGCCCCCCTCGATAATTTCCCCTGTAGGGGCGGGGTTTCCCCGCCCTGGGCAAGCCCACAGGCCAGAGGCCTGTGCCACTAAGACGCCTCCCCTACGGTCATGCCAGCCGGTGCAATTCCGGCAGCCGCCTGAGGAACTTTTCAGGACAGTCGCTCACGGCTCTTGGCTCACCCGTAAAGCATGAATAAGGCGCCACCGCCCCCGGCGGCGCGGGAACCGGCTGCCAGAGGGTGAGTATCCCACCTGCTCAGAAACTTTTCAGCACAGGGGTCTCTATTGATCAGCAAATTTTTCCGGGTAAAGAATAAAATCCACCAGGTCGCAGAGGACATGGCCGATGGTGATATGGACCTCCTGAATCCGAGGGGTGTCCCGGGAAGGCACGATCAGGGCGAGTTCCGCGCCCTGCGCCACCGGTCCGCCACTCCGGCCGCTCAGGGCCAGGGTCGAAAGGCCCAGCTCCCGGGCCTTCTTAAGCCCCGCCACCACGTTGGGGGAGTCGCCGCTGGTGCTGAAGCCCCAGGCCAGGTCCCCGGGACGGCCCAGGGCCTGCACCTGCTTGGCAAAAACCTGGAGAAAGTCGTAGTCGTTGGCCACCGCGGTGAGGATGGAGGTGTCGGTGGTCAGGGCCAGGGCCGCCAGGGGGGGCCGCTCCACCTGGAAGCGGTTGACGAACTCCGCGGCCAGGTGTTGGGCGTCGGCGGCGCTGCCGCCGTTGCCGAAGAGGAGCAGTTTGCCGCCGGTCCTGAGAACCTCAGCCAGCCTCCGGGCCGCGGCCACCACCGTTTCGCCCTGTTCCGCGGCAACGAGCTGCTTGAGGCGGCTGGACTCCGCCACGGCCGCTTGCAATCGGGTCAGCAAGATCATCATGGCTCAATCGTCCTGAGAAAAAATATAAAAAAACCAAAAAAAGCAAAAAAGCCGGAAAGGCCGGAGACGGCCGCCCTACTAAATACTTGATTTCTTAACTATGGTAACGTTTTTTGTGGACACCCCCCTCACCCCAGCCCTCTTCCCCCGCCTGGGGGAGAGGGAGCATTCGAAGCGGTGGATATTTATCCCCTCTCCCCCGATGGGGGAGAGGGTTAGGGTGAGGGGGAATTAATCACTTGCTGCCGCTATTAATAAATACGTTACCAAATTTATGAAATCGGGTTCTAAGCTTCATCCTAATAGCCTTAAGTAGCGCACCGGGCTGAAGGAGAGGTCCTCCATCAGCTTCACCAACTCCCGGGCCAGGACTTCGGACTCGGGAGACCTGGCCGCCTTGGCAGCCACCTCCGGGAAGTGCTCCTTCATCAGGTGGAACATCGAATTTTGCGCCCCGGATAAATCCAGGGTTATCGGGATGCGGCTCACCAGATCCAGAAAATGGCGCAGCCGGGTGGCGTTTTTCCCCTGAAAGCCGGCAGCCAGGTCATCCAGGTACTGCTGCAACATGTGCTGCAGGATTTGGGCCCCTTCCCCCGACTCCAGCTTTAGACCCAGGAGTTCCGCCTCCTTCACCAGATCCAGGATATCCTGGGAGGTGGCCAACAGGGAGGGCTGCGGCTCCAGTTGGCGCAGGAGTTCCACCAGGCGGCGGTTAAAGGTGATCTCCCCCAGGGCCCGGTAAAGTCGGGGCAGGGGCAGACCTTCGGCGGCCATGGCCTTAAGCAGGGACCCGGCGCCCTCGAAATTGTGGGAAATCAGCGAGACGGCTTCCTCCTGGTTGTCCCGCATCAGGTCCTGGAACATCCGGAGCTTTTCCTCCCGGAAGAGATCGTGAAAGCTGTAATAGCTCTCCCCCAGGCGCCGCACCATCATCGGGATCAAATCTTCCGGGGCCTTTTCCAGGACCTGGAAGAACTTACCCTTCAAGAGCTGGTATTCTTTGGGGTCCGGCGAGATTTGGACCTGGGTGCGATAGAGGTAACTGCCCAGGAAGGCGGTGAAATAGGCCAACTCCTGGGTCTCCAGGGTGACCCCGGAAGTGAGGCGCAGCCGGCCGGCGGCAAAGAGCAGGGTCCCCTGTGCCTGGTCCTCCAGGTCCTGGGGTTCCACCCGATAGTGGTAGACCCGGGTTTGGGGGGATTGCCGCTGCCGTTCCTGGAGCCAGGAGATGACCCACTGATTGGCCACCTTGGGATAGTCCACCACCACCGGTTTGATGCGCTGGAAATAGATGGTGCGGCCGTTGCCCTCCTCGGGGATATTGCTCTTGGCCTGCTCCAGGAGGCGCAAAAAGGGCTGCTCCAGGGGCTCGCGGGTGAAGGTCTGGCCCAACTGCAGGGCCCGGGCGGCGTACTTGATCACCTGCAGGGTCTCCAGGCCCGACAGCTCGGCGAAGAACCAGCCGCAACTGGTGAACATCAGCAGGGCGTGGCGCTGCATCTCCAGGAGATTCAGGGCCGGCACCCAATCGGCCTCCTTCAGACCCGGGACTCCCTGTCGCGAGAAGAAGTCCGCCAGCACCCCGGGGCTGCGGTCCAGGAGCACCTGGTGATAGGCGTTCCGGGCGGCCCAAGGGTCTGGCAGGTATTTCTGTCCCTCGCTTTCGAAAATCCCGGCCAGGCGGTCGTTTAACCAGTTGAAGGCCTCCCGCAGAGGGGCGCGCCAGCGCTGGTTCCAGCCGGGCTGGCTCCCGGTGGCGCAGCCGCAATCTTCCTTCCAGCGGCCCACCCCGTGGGGGCAGCTCCAGGAGCTGCCTTCCCCCTGGGGTCCCAGATAGAGTTCCACCTCCCGGACGGGCGGCGCCAACTCCAGAAAAGCCGCATAATTGGTGAGTTTAAAGCCCTTCTGCGGCAGCACCTGGGACAGGGCGTGGGCCAGGGCCAGGTCGCCGAATTTCTTGTGATGGCCGTAGTTTTCCCCATCCGTGGCTACGTTCAGGATCTGGGGCCGCGGTCGCCCGGGGGAGTAGCCCTCCAGCAGCCGGCTGGCCAGGCGATAGCTGTCGGTGAGCAGATCGCCGAAGCTGAGGTCCGCGGCTACATTGCCGTTGTAGAAAAAGACGTCGATATGGCGCCGTTTGCCGGGCGCTTCCGGGGCCTTCGGGAGAAAACAGCGGTAGGGTTGGGTGCTGTCCAGGGTCTGGCCCGCCGCCGGGGCCCATTCCCCTCCCGCCAGAGGGCGCACCCGCCTGGCCTGGTAAGGGGAGAGAATGACGAACTTCATCCCATGGTCCACCAGGGCCGCTAGGGTGGGGTAATCCACCGCGGTCTCCGGCAGCCACATGGCCGCGGCCGGGCGCTGGAAGCGGTGCTCAAAGTCCTTAAGGCCCCAAATGATCTGGGTTTCCCGGTCCCGCGCCTGGCACAGGGGCAGGATGGCATGGCTGTAGGCCTGGGCCAGGGCGTTGCCGTGCCCCAGGGCCGTCAGGCTCAGGCGGTCCGCCTCCAGGATCTTGCCGTAGGTCTCCGGGGCGTTCTCCGCCAGCCAACTGATCAGGGTGGGGCCGAAGTTGAAACTGAGATGTTCGTAGTTGTTGATAATATCCATAATCCGGCGCTGGCCGTCATAGATGCGGGCCGCGGCGTTGGGGCTGTAGCATTCGGCGTTGATGCGGGCGTTCCAGTCGTGGAAGGGATGGGCGCCGCTCTCCACTTCGATCTGCTCGATCCAGGGGTTCTCCCGGGGCGGCTGATAGAAATGGCCGTGGATCACCACGTATCCCAGGGGTCCGGCCTTGACCGGCAAATTCTCCATTAAGGCTCCTGCGTGCTCCATGATTTGTTAGGCATATTAATCTGCCCTGCCACTTCCGTCAACTACGGGGCCAGCCTCCCGCGGGATGGAAGCGAAATATTATCACAGGCTGGAAGCCTGTGCCACCAAGGGAAATGGTGGGAGTGCCCACCCTACATATCTATGCCACCGCCCCCCCCGGGGCTTTCCCTAAGGGCGCCTCAGACGCGCCCTGGGGGCCGCCATTTTAGAGAAGTCCTGGGTTTGGCTCTTGACAAGAAGTCAGGGGAAGATAAAATTAACCTTCTAAGGTCTTAGAAGCTGGAGGGATACGTGTACGCCATCATCCAAACGGGCGGAAAACAATATCGGGTCTCCCCCGGCGACGTGCTCCGGGTGGAGCGCTTGCCGGGCCAACGGGGCGATGAAGTGAAACTGGACCAGGTGCTCCTGGTGACCAGCGACGGCGGCGACACCCGGGTGGGCACTCCCCTGGTGGAGAACGCCAGCGTGCGAGGCCAGATTCTGCTCCAGGGCAAGGCGAAAAAGGTCCTGGTCTACAAAAAGAAACGCCGCAAGGGCTATCGCCGCAAACAGGGGCACCGGCAGTTGTTCACCGCGGTGCAAATTCAGGAAATCCTGGAAAATTAAGGGCAGGAGCGGTCTGGCCGCGCCTGCTGACGAGTTAGGGTGCGCCGGGCGCACTCAACATTGCGGAGGATGAGGGCGGACACACGGGTCCGCCCCTACATAGTGAGATATGGTGCGCGGTGCGCACCCTACACATGTGAGGATACCATGGCACATAAAAAAGCCGGGGGCAGTTCCCGCAACGGCCGGGACAGCTCCGGCCAGCGCCGGGGCGTCAAGCGCTTCGCCGGCCAGGTGGTCAAGGCCGGCACCATCCTGGTGCGCCAGGTGGGCACCCGGATTCATCCGGGGCAGAACGTAGGCATGGGCAAGGATTTCACCCTGTTCACCAAGATCGACGGGGTGGTGGCCTATGAGCCCTTCGGCAAAGATCGCAAGCGGGTCAGCGTCTATCCCCCAACTTGAAATCCTTTCCTGACGAAGCCGAGATCACGGTCCGGGCGGGTAACGGCGGCCGGGGCTGTGTCAGCTTCCTCCGGGCTCGCTCCCGACCCGTGGGTCGCCCCGACGGCGGCTCGGGCGGCAACGGGGGCGACGTCATCCTGGAGACCTCCCTCACCCAGCGGACCCTGGCCCATTTCCGGCGGCGCCGCGTCTTTCAGGCGGAAAACGGCGGCCGGGGCCAGCGCCAGGACCGCCACGGTAAAAACGGCCCGACCCTGATCATTCCGGTCCCCCCGGGGACCCGGGTATTCGATGCCAACGGCAGGCTCTTACAAGACCTGCTGGCGCCAGGCCAGCGCCTGGTGGTGGGCAAGGGCGGCCGGGGCGGCAAAGGCAACGCCCATTTCGTCTCTTCCCGGATGCGCTCTCCCCGGTTCGCCCAACCGGGGGAACCGGGCCAGGAGCGCCAGATTCACCTGGAATTGCAGATCCTGGCCGACGTCGGCCTGGTGGGCGCTCCCAACGCCGGCAAGACCTCCCTCCTCAAGGCCCTCACCGCCTCCCAGGCCCGGGTGGGCGCCTTTCCCTTTACCACCCTGACCCCCCAACTGGGGGTCCTGGTCCTGGCCCCGCCGGAGAGCGCTGACCATGATTTTTTGTTACGGGAGCCCTTGATTTTGGCGGAGATTCCCGGCCTGATCCCCGGGGCCCATCTGGGCAAGGGCCTGGGACACCGGTTTTTGCGCCACTTGCAGCGCACCCGGTTGCTGGTGCAGGTCATTGACCTGAGCGAGGTGGACCCGGCCCGGCCCTTATCTCCTTTGCAGGACCTGGAAAAAGAATTTCAGGCCTTTGACCCCAACTTGCTGGACAAACCGCGCCTGATCGCGTTAAATAAAATCGATCTGCTAGCCCCGGATTTTCCCCGGCAGCAGGTGCTCCAGGCCTACGCGGAAACCGGCCGGCAGTGCCTGATGATTTCCGCCAAGGCCGGCCTGGGCCTGGAGGCCTTGAATCGGGCCATCTGGGAGGAGGTCAGCCGTTTTGGCCATGACGCTGGTGCGACGTCCATACCTGAGTAAGGCCCGCCGCGTGGTGCTCAAGCTGGGGAGCGCCGTCTTGGCCGCGGCCGAAGGGCTCAACCAGCCTCTTATCCAGCGGCTGGCGGGGGAGATCAGCGCCCTCCGGGGAGGAGGAGGTGAGTTGGAGTTCATCATCGTCTCCTCCGGGGCCATGGCCGCGGGCTGCCGCAAGCTGGGGCTGAGCACCTGCCCCATCGGCATCCCCCAGCAGCAGGCGGTGGCCGCCCTGGGCCAGAGCGCCCTGATGCTGGCCTATGAAGAGGCCTTCGCCCACTTCGGCCTCAAGGTGGCCCAGATCCTCCTGACCCACGATGACCTGGAATCCCGGCAGCGCTTCCTCAACGCCCGCAACACGCTGTTCGCCCTGCTCCAGTGGCAGGTGGTGCCCATCATTAACGAAAACGACACCGTGGCCACCGAGGAACTCAGGTTCGCGGACAACGACAATCTGGCCGCCCTCATCTGCAACCTGGCGGGGGCCGATCTGCTCATCCTGCTCACCGATACCGACGGCCTGTTCGATAAGGACCCTCGGGAACATGCCGACGCCCGGCTGGTGCCCCTGGTGAAGGAATTCGACGCCCAACTGGAGAAGGCCGCTTCCGGACGAGCCGGGACCCTGGGGCGGGGCGGCATGGGCAGCAAGCTCCAGGCCGCCAAACAGGCGGCGGCCGCCGGTGTGCCCACCTTCATCGGCAACGGCCTGATCCCTGGCATCCTGCCCAGGCTCTTTGCCGGCGACCAGGTCGGCACCTTTTTCCTGCCCCAGCCCCAGAAACTGAAGAGCCGCCAGTACTGGCTGGCCTACAACGTCAACCCCAAGGGCGCCATCCAGTTGGACCGGGGGGCCTGGGAGGCCCTGGTTAAGCAGCACAAGAGCCTGCTGCCCGCCGGCATCGTCGAGGTCCGCGGCGGCTTCGGCAAGGGCGCCGCCGTGCAACTGCTGGACCCGGAAGGCCAGGCCTTCGCGGTGGGGCTGAGCAACTACTCGGCTCGGGACCTCAACCGCATCAAGGGCCGTCATACCCGGGAGATCGCCCAATTCCTGGGCCAAAAAGGCTACGACGAAGTCATCCACCGGGATAACCTGGTGATTTTTCCGGAGATCTGAAAAAAGCTGGATGAATCGTATGACTGTTATGAAGAGAAAATGGAGGCCTCTTGATGATCAGAAATTTGGCCTCATGAACACTTTTAGCGAAAACCTTAAGCAAATTGAAACCGATTATCCTAATCTTTTTCCTGATCTTCGGAATGGACAAACGATATTTATTGGCTCTGATTTTAGTGGCCAGCATAAATTAGCTCGATATGAGACACTTTCTTTTTTATTTGCAGATATCGAAGATTGCAGTCAATGGGAGAACTTGCGTCAACAATTGCGAAAAAATTATTTAGCCGATGGTCGTCGTATGTCATATAAAAATCTTAGGGATTCGAAAAAAAGAAATATTTTAATTCACTTCTTAAATGCAGCTGATAATATTCCTGGACTACTTGTTACTATTCTTATAGATAAAAAAATTGGAAGTTTATTTACTTTTGAAAATCACTTGGACACGAGTAGCCCTGAATTTATGCAATTTAAACATTGGAAACGGAACACTTTTGAAAAGCTGTTAAGAGTTATCCATTTTGTAAGCTGCTTCTTGAATGGCTTATCGCGTGAAAATCAAGATGTCCTTTGGTTTATAGACGAAGATGAAATTGTTGCTAATGAAAATCGACTCAAAGAATTTGTTAAGATATTTGGGCAAATATGCAGTAATTATCTTAAACATGGCTTAGGGAACTTAAGAATCGGTACTACAAAGTCTGATACAGGAAGAAGAGATATAGAAGATTTAGTGTCCGTAACAGATTTTGCAGCTGGAGCTCTTTGTCAAGTTTTAAGTGATTATTTAAAAAATGGAATTATACCAGGGAGCCAGATATTAACACCTCTTATGCATCCCCTGCCTTCAAAAACTAAAGAAATAATGCTTTGGCTTAGCGATAGCAGTCGAAGGCTGAAAAAAATCGTTTATGAAATAAAACATAAAGAAAACTCAACAAGCTTAACGATGAGGTATTGGCGTTTTCATGGATTATTAAATTTTGTTCCTTAAGAGTAGTTAATGAAGAAATTGGAGAGATTTATTAATTGAACCTCGACGACGCCGTAGTGCTGGAAACCTTTCCCAACCGCATTGAGGCCGAGATGGCCGCGGGCTTGCTGGAGTCCGAAGGCGTCCCCGCCCTGGTCATGGCCGACGACGCCGGCGGCGCCTACCCCTCGCTGCAGTTCGTCCGGGGGGTGCGCCTCATGGTGGCCGCGGAGGACGCCTACCGGGCCCGGGAGATCCTCAAGGCCATGGAGGAAGCGGGGGAACTGGTGGAGGATGAGCGGCCTGAGGAAAAATGAAATAATTAATGGGAGCGGCAAAGAGATTAAATTCCCCCTCACCCTAACCCTCTCCCCCATCGGGGGAGAGGGGATAAAGAAGGGAAACCATAATGCTTTAAAGGGCGGTTTTGCAGTTGTAGGGGCGGGGTCTCCCCGCCCTTTTTAGAGACTCGGCGTCTAATAATCTAAGGCAAAAAAGGAATGATCCCGAACTCACCCCGCCGCGTTTCCCTCCGTCTGCCAGGTTTTGATTATTCCCAGGAAGGCGCATATTTTGTCACCGTTTGCGTTAAAGGGAGGCAATCCTTATTCGGCAAGATTATTGATAACGAGATGAATTTAAATGAATTTGGCAAAATTGCGGCCGCCGGCTGGGATGATTTATCTTCCTACTATAATTCTGCGATAAAATTAGATGCCTTCACGGTAATGCCTAACCATATCCATGGGATCATGGTAATCACAGGCGCAAAATGGTTTGGGCCGCTCACCGACAACCCCATAAAGACGGGCGGGGAGACCCCGCCCCTACAAAAACCACCGGCCTTAGGACAGATTCTGGGGTATTATAAATATCAATCTGCCGCTAGAATTAACACATTAAGGAAGACTGCCGGGGCGAGCCTCTGGCAAAGAGGTTATTATGAACAGGTGATTCGTGACGACCAGGCATTGAACCGCATCCGGGAATATATCGCCGGCAATCCGCCGCGTTGGCGCCTGGATCGGGAAAATCCCCAGTCTCGGGGAAAAGATGATTTTGATTCTTGGTTGGCCGCGATCCAGGGAAGGCCCGGCCTGATTAAGGAAAAATCTAAAGGTTAGAGAAAGTTAATCAGAGGAAACGAACATGGACATCCCGAACATGGTTCGTGACTTGGCCCGGGCCGCCAGGGCCGCGGCCCGGCAGTTGGGCAATCTTCCCCGGGGCGTCAAGGACCGGGTCATCCTGCGGGTGGCGGAACTCTTGGAGGAGCGCCGCCGCGCTATCCAGGCGGAAAACCGCCAGGACCTGGAGGCGGCCCGGGCCCAAGATTATCCGGCGGCCTTCATCGACCGCCTCACCTTGTCCGATAAGGTGATAGCCTCTATGATCCAGGGCCTCCGGGAGGTGGCGGCCCTGCCGGACCCGGTGGGCGCGGTGACCGGCATGTGGGTGCGCCCCAACGGCCTCAGGGTGGGCCGCGCCCGCATCCCCCTGGGGGTGATCGGCTTTATCTACGAGTCCCGGCCCAACGTCACGGTGGACGCGGCCGCCCTCTGTCTGAAGAGCGGCAACGCCGTGATCCTCAAGGGAGGCAAGGAGGCCATCAACTCCAACCTGGCCTTGGGCGAGCTGATGCAAGAGGCCCTGGAGGAGGGCGGGGCGCCCCAGGCCGCGGTGCAGGTCATTCCCAGCATCGCCCGGGAGGCCACCCTGGAACTCCTGAAGCAGGACGAGTTGGTGGACCTCATCATCCCCCGGGGGGGCGAGGGTCTGATCCGCTTTGTGGCGGAGCACTCCCGCATCCCGGTGTTGAAGCACTACAAAGGGGTCTGCCACATCTTCGTGGATGCGGGCGCCGATCTGGAGATGGCCGAAACCGTCTGCTTCAACGCCAAGGTGCAGCGCCCCGGGGTGTGCAACGCCATGGAGGCTATGCTGGTGCACGAGGAGGCGGCGCCGGCCTTCCTCCCCCGGATGCTGGCCCGCTTCCGGGAGGCCGGGGTGGAGCTGCGGGGCTGTCCCCGCACCCGGGAGTTCGACCCCCAGGTGGCGCCAGCCGTCGAGGCGGACTGGGGCTGCGAATTCCTGGACCTGATCCTGGCGGTCAAGGTGACGCCGGACCTGGACGGGGCCCTGGACCACATCGCCCGCTACGGCTCCCACCACACCGAGGCCATCATTACCCGGGATTATCACCGGGCCCAGCGCTTTTTAAAGGAGGTGGACTCCTCGGTGGTCCTGGTGAACGCCTCCACCCGCTTCAATGACGGCGGCGAGTTGGGTCTGGGGGCGGAGATCGGCATCAACACCTCCAAGCTGCATGCCTTCGGGCCCATGGGCCTGGAGGAACTCACCACCACCAAGTTCATCGTTTATGGAGACGGCCAGATCAGAACCTGAGGCCCGGCGCCGCCTGGGCCTCTTCGGGGGGACCTTTAACCCCATCCACTTCGGCCACCTGCGGGCTGCGGAAGAGGTCTGCGAGGCCTTGTCCTTGAGCCGCCTCTGGTTCATTCCTGCCGCGCAGCCGCCTCATAAGGCCCCCGGGGAGCTTACGCCCTTCGAAGTGCGCCTGGCCATGACCCGGCTGGCGGTGGGGGACCATGCGCTCCTGGAGGTCTCCGACATCGAGGGGCGCCGCCCCGGCAAGTCATATTCCATCGAAACCCTGCGGTTGCTCCGGGAGCAGTTCGGCCCCGACTGGGAGCTTTACTTTATCCTCGGGTTGGACGCCATGCTGGAAATCCCCAGCTGGAAGGACTATGGCCAGATCTTTAATCTGTGCCACTTTGTGGTGCTGGACCGGCCGGGATATGACCGCGCCCGCCTGGAGGAGATCCTCACCCGGGAAGTCCAGCCGCAATTTCAGCCCCTGGCGGGTGGCCGCGGGTTCCGGCATCCTTCCGGTCATCAGGTGCTTTGGCAGCAGACCACCCTGATGGATATCTCCGCCACCGGCATCCGCCGCCTGGCCCGCCAGGGGCGCTCCATCCGCTACCTCTTGCCGGAGCCGGTGCGAAGTTATATAATTAACCACAAACTATATCGATAAGGAGATGCTTATACGGCCCCTTCAGCCCTTGCCACACCGGATGCCCTGACGGAGCTGGCCCTCAAAACCTTGGCGGATTTCCAGGCCCTGGATCCCGTGCTCCTGGAAGTGAAAGAGCACTGTTCCTTCGCGGATTATTTCATCATCTGCTCCGGGGGGTCCAGGCGCCAGGTGCTGGCCCTGGCGGAGCACCTGGAAGAAGAGCTGGCCAAGGCCGGGGTCAAGCCCCTGGGGGTGGAGGGGGTTAAGGAAGGACTCTGGGTTTTGCTCGATTATAACATTGTAGTGGTTCACATCTTTTTCCAGGAACTCCGGGAATTCTACGATTTGGAAGGTCTCTGGGCCGAGGCTCCCAAGACCAGCCCGGCGCCGCCGCCTCAGGCCACCGGCTCCTCCGCCGCACCGGCGCAGAACCCGGAAGCTGGGTCGGAATCCTCCAGCCATGAATAAATTGCGGTCACGTTTTAGGAGAACGGGGCTCATTGGCTTCCTGGCAGCCTGCCTGGTTTTGGCGCAAACCCACGCCTCCATGGCGCTGTTCGATGAATTTAAGAGTCTAACCGTCGAGAGAGAGAAGCAGATCGGCGAAGAGTTTCTCCTGGAGTTGCAACAAGAGGTTCCCCTCATAGAAGACCCCTTCCTCACCTCGTATATCAATCATATAGGACAAACACTGGTAGCCCAAATGGGGCCCCAGCCTTTTCGGTATAAGTTTTACATCGTCAAAGATCCCACCATGAACGCCTTTGCGGTGCCGGGCGGCTATATCTTTCTCCATTCCGGCATGATTCTCATGGCCGACCGGGAGGAGGAACTGGCCGGGGTCATGGCCCATGAGGTTTCCCACATCTATTGCCGGCACATGGCCCAGATGGTGGAGAAAGCCAAGCTGATCTCGGTGGCTTCCTTGATTGGAGCCATCGCTTCGGTGTTCGTGGGCGGCGCCATGGCCCAGCCTCTGATCGTGGGCGCCATGGGCGGGGGGAAGCCGCCATGCTCTCCTACAGCCGGGATTTTGAAGGTCAGGCGGACGCCATGGGGTTCAAGTGGTTGCTCAAAGCCGGCTATAACCCCGAGGGCATGGTGGCCATGTTCAAAAAGATGAATAAACAGCGATGGTTCGAGGGAGGCAAGGTTCCCCTTTACCTTCGCACCCATCCTTACACCGACGACCGCATCTTGGTACTCGAGAATAAAATGGAGATTCATCATAACGAGCTGCCGCCGTATAAAAATTATCCCGACTTCCAATACTTCGTCATCAAGTTGAACTCCGTCTGCGGCAACCCCCATCAACTTTTGCGAGGCATGACCCAAGACGCCATCCGGGAGCCGCAAAATCCGGTCTTCGTTTATGGCCGGGCCCTGGCCCTGGCCAAGCTGGACCAGACTGCCGAAGCCGCCGCCGCCTTTCAGCAGGCCCTGAAACTGGCCCCGGGGAATTTTATAATTAAACGAGACCTGGCCCAATTTTATTTTGACCAGAACCGCTACCAGGAGGCCAACCAGTTATTGGAAGAGCTGACGCGGCGAGCCCCCCAGGACGAGGACACCCTCTATTATCTGGGAAGGATCTGCCAGGAGCGCAAGCAGACCGATCAGGCCTTATCCATATTTGAGAAGGTCTACCGGCTGAATCCCACTTATGGCGAGGTCTATTACAACCTGGGCACCCTCTATGGGGAAAAGGGGCAGTTGGGCCGGGCCCACTATTACCTGGGCCTTTATAGCCTTCGGTCCAGGGCCTTGCCCACCGCGCTGTTCCATTTTAAATTGGCGGTAAAAAACTTGTCCCCCGCGGATGCGCTCTATGCCGACGCCCGGGAGCATGCCACCCGCCTGGAAAAGATGAAGGTCAAGGTAGAAACGGGCGGCATGTCAAATTGGCATTAAAAAACCTGTTCCCCGGGGATGGGCGCCAGGCCGAGGCCCGGGAGCAGGTCATTCGCCTGGAAAAGATGAAGCTCAGGGGGCCTAACCGGGTTTCGAGTTGTAGGGGCGGACCCATGTGTCCGCCCTGAGTTTCGAATTTCGAGTTTCGCTTAAAGGGGCGGAAAGCAGGAACGCCGTTTGCCGGTTTTTTCTGGTTTTTCTGTTTCTTCTGCTTTTCTTGTAAGGGACGCCGCCATGCCCATTTATGAGTATCAGTGCCAGGAATGCCGCCGGATCTCCGGTTTTTTGATCCTGAACCCCAAAGAGCCCTTTGCTCCCCGCTGTTCCAGGTGCGGCAGCCCTTCCCTGACCCGGGTGCTGTCCCGGGTGCACGTCCGCCTTTCCGAGGAGACCCGCCTGGAGAAGCTGGCCGACCCCGGCGCCTGGGGCGGATTGGATGAAAATGACCCCAAGAGCGTGGCCCGCGTCCTCAAGAAAATGACCCAGGAGATGGGTGAGGACACCGCCGGCGAAGTGGACCAACTGGTGGAAGAGGCCATGGAAGGCGGGGATGGTTCATCCGCCCAGGATTCCCCGGAGGACTCCTTTTAGCCTGTCCCTGGGGACCTTTCCCGAGTTACCCGCCAACCCCCGAACCGATCTCACGAAGCAGGATTGATGAAGTGCCCCGCTGGGTCGCCTACATCGGGTATCCTCGAGCCATCTGCTCCACATTGTGTGTGGAAAGTGGCAGGATTATCTCCTACCGGGCAGCCGTCCGCCTGGGCGGCCCGTAGGCCGCGGCTCCTGACTAATTTTGGGGTTTGCTGCCGGAGCCGGCGCTGCTGGGCTTCGCTTTGTCCTTGCCTTGCGCCAGTTTTTCGGGTTCTTTGGGGTTGGCCGCCGGGCGATATACGGTATAGTAGGCGCCCTGGTCATCCTTCCCCTGCCGCAGGGTGGCCTTGACCCCTTGCTTTTGCAGTGTGGCCATCTTGGCCCGGGCCGTCTTGCTGTCCCGGTAGGTGGCCACCTTTATCGGGGGGGGCGCCGGTTTGGCGGTGTTATCGAGGCTGTTGAGAAAGGTCAGCTTCTTGGCCAGATCCTGATGCTGGCGCAATTGCTCCTCCCGGGCCTTTTGCTCTTGGGCATGGGCGGCCCGGGCCGCTCTCTTCCTGGGGGAGGCGGCGGCGGCCGGTGGGGAGAGCGGGACCATGGAGCCGGTCACCGGCCCGGGCTGGGATGGCTTGGCGGCGGCAGCCGCCCGGGCGGCCGGGGCCGCCGCAGGGGAGGGGGGGGTGGCGGCAGGGTTCGGCGCAGTTGCCGGGGCTAAGGCCGCCGCGGGCTGGGTCGGGGCCGGCGCCAACGCCAAGGAGGGGATTACCTGGGCCGCCTGCTTGGCCTCCGGAATCAGCAGCCCCAGGGAGTAAGCCACCCGATAGATGTCCCCCCGGCCGGCCAGGACCCCCAGGATGAAACTCATCATCAGCACCCCCACCATGCCGAAGGCGGCGAAGATGACCTCCGTCAGCCCCAGGGTCAGATGCCATGCCTTTTTGCCGCTTCTGCCCCGACCTGTCTCCATATCCCCTCCCTCAGGCGCCGGTATTGCTTTGGAATGGCGAGGCCCGCCACGGTTCACATGGTCTCCGGAGCCGCCACCCCCAGAATCCGCAAACCGTGGGCCAACACCGTCTTCACCGCGGCCGCCAGGTCCAGACGGGCCCGGGTCAGCTCCCCATCTTCGCTGAGGAAGCGGTGTTTATAATAATAACTATGCAGTTGCGAGGCCAGTTCCGTCAAGAAATAAGTGAGGCGGTGCGGCTCCAAATTACGGGCCGCGGCCTCCACCAGCTCCGGATAGCCGGCCAGCATCTTGAGCAGGGAAAGCTCCTCCGCCAGGGAGAGCCGCGGCAGGTGGCGCAGGTCGGGCGCGCCCAGGGGAATCCCCTGGGCCGCGGCCTGGCGAAAGACGCTGGCCAGGCGGGCGTGGGCGTACTGCACGTAGTAAACCGGGTTTTCGCTGCTCTGCTGCTTGGCCAACTCCAGGTCGAACTCCAGTTGGGCGTCGGGACGCCGGGACAGGAAGATGAAACGGGCCGCATCCTTGCCCACTTCATCCAGCACCTCCCGCAGGGTGACGAAGGTGCCGCCCCGGGTGGTCATGGCCACCGGCTCCCCCTGGCGCAGCAGGGAGACCAACTGCACCAGGATCACCTTCAACTCGCCCGCACAGCCCAAGGCCTTCACCGCCGCTTGCAGCCGGGGCACATAGCCGTGGTGGTCGGCCCCCCAGATATCCACCACCAAATTATAACCTTCCTGGAATTTGTAAAGGTGGTAAGCGATATCCGAGGCAAAGTAGGTGAAGGCCTGGTTACTGCGCTGCACCACCCGATCCTTCTCGTCGCCGAACTCGGTGGCCTTGAACCACAGCGCGCCATCCTCCTCTTTGAGATAGCCTCGCTCCTTCAGGAGCCGTAAGCTCTCATCCACAAGGCCCTCGCGGAATAGTTTCATTTCGCTGAACCAGTTATCAAAGTGGACGCCGAAGTCATTCAGGTCCTTTTTGATGTCCTCCAGGATGGCGTCCCCGGCATAGCGGCCCAACTCGAGCAGGTCGTCCGCGTGGGGCGGCGCTGGCGGGACCGCCTTCCCCTGGGCCAGGTAATTCCCGGCCAGCTCCTTCATATAGCCGCCCTGGTAGCCGTCCTCGGGGAACTCAATGACCTCGCCCAGGTGCTCCCGCAGACGGAAATAGAGGGATTTGCCCAGGGTGAGGATCTGGTTGCCCACGTCGTTGATGTAGTATTCCCGCACCACCTGGTGGCCGGTGGCGCGCAACAGGTTGGCCAGGGCGTCCCCCAGGGCGGCGCCCCGGCCGTGGCCGATGTGCAGGGGGCCGGTGGGGTTGGCGCTGACGAACTCCACCTGGACCTTTTGGCCGGCGCCCAGGTCGCTGTCGCCGTAAGCCGGGCCCAGGTCGTGAATCTCCGGGAGCACCCGGTACCAGAAGGCGTCATCGATGAAGAAGTTGATGAACCCGGGGCCGGCGATTTCCATTTTATGAAGCATACCTGCCGGCGCGGCCAACCGGCTGACCAGAATTTCGGCCACCTTCCGGGGCGGCATCCTGGCCTGCTTGGCCAGGATCAGGGCCAGGTTGGTGGCCAGGTCGCCGTGGTCGGCCTGCTTGGGGGCGTCCACCTCGAAGGCGGGCAGGGCGTCAAAGCTGAGTTCACCCGAGGCCCGGGCGGCTTCTACTGCCGCGGTAATCAGGTCACGTAAGATTTTTTTGAGTCGCATGACACAACTTTCGGACGGTTATTAATGCAGGGGCGACCCGCCGGGTCGCCCCTACGAAGAACAGCAACTGGAGGGCGGCCTGTGGCCGCCGGCAATCATCGGCGGGCACGGCCCGCCCTATACTGGCCACTGGCCAAAGGACTTCCATCCGATTTTGGCGCAGGCTAAAGCCTGCGGCTAGATTTCAAGCCTTTACTGACCACTGATCACTTCTCTTCCTGCTTCGGCGCCTCTCCCACCGGTTTGGCCTTTAGGGTCAGGTCCCGGGTATATTCCAGGCAGTGTTGGCCGGTGAAGGAATACTTCTTGACGCAATTCTCCCGCCAGGCGCAGACCAGGCAGATGCTGGGCTCCTGGCTATCCGGTTTTCTCGCCATCTCGGGCTCCCTGGTAACGCCGCAGATTGGCGGCGCCCAGGAGACAATAGACTTCGTAGCTGATGGTGTCTGCCCAGGCCGCCAATTCCTCGGCGCTGATCCGCTCGTTTTGGTCCTGCCCCAGCAAGGTGACCCGATCCCCGGGCTTAACCCCGGGGATGCCGGTCACCTCCACCATGGTGAGGTTCATGCAGACCCGGCCCCGGATGGGGGCCCGCCGACCGCGGATCAGGGCGGCGCCCCGGTTGGACAGCAGCCGGCTGTAGCCGTTGCAGTAGCCCACCGGCAGCACCGCCAGGTCGCACCAGTCGGGGGTGGTGTAGGTACATCCGTAGCTGATGCTGCTCTCCGGAGGCAAACGCTTCACCTGGAGGACCTCGGTGGCCAGGGTCATTACCGGCTTGAGGGTAATCGGCGGCGGGCGGCGGCGAGACGGGGGCGAGCCGTAGAGCATCAGGCCCGGCCGCACCAGGTCCAGATGGGCCTCCTTGAGTTCCCAGAGGGCGGCGCTGTTGCTAAGGTGGCTCAGCGGCAAGGCCCAGCCCTGGCCGCGGGCCGCGGCCAGCAGCCCGGTGAATTCCTGCAACTGCCTTAAAGTATAAGCCTTATCCTCCTCGTCCGCCACGGCCAGGTGGGAGATAAGCCCCAAGACCTCCAATTGGCGGTATTCCCGGAGGCCGGCCAGAAACTCCGGGACCTCCCCGGAAAGCAGGCCCAGGCGGCCCATGCCGGTGTCCACCTTGAGGTGCGCCTTGGCCGGCTTCGCCTGGCTCCGGGCCGCGGCCGCCAGGGCCAGGGCCACGTCCCGCCGGAAGAGGACTACCTCCAAATCCGCGGCTACGGCCCGCTCCGCCTCCCGCGGCACGATCCCCAAAAGCAGGAGGATCGGCAGGGTCAACCCCGCCTGGCGCAGGGCCAGGCCCTCCTCCAGGGAACCCACTCCCAGGTAATCCACCCCGCCCCGGGCCAAGGTCCGGGCCACCGGCAGCAGACCGTGGCCGTAAGCGTCGGCCTTGACCACCGCCAGCATCTTGACCGGGGGTTCGCACAGGAGCCGCAATTGACGGTAGTTGTGCTCCAGGGCCGCCAGGTCAACGTGCAAATTTACCATGGAGCTGAGAATCATGCCTTATTCCTTGCTTCCCTATCCCAGGTCGAGCTGCCCGCCGCCAGTGCCCACCTCCGGGCGAGCTAGCCCTGGCGCCGGTATTCGGCGGGAATCTCCTCGGCCTGCCGGGCCACCTGCTGCTCCAGCTCTTGTTTGTGCCGGGCCAGGACCTCCTGCAGCCGGGGGTCGTTCAAGGCCAGAATTTGGGCGGCAAAGATCGCGGCATTGCGGGCCCCGGCCTTGCCGATGGCCATGGTGGCCACCGGCACCCCCGGGGGCATCTGCACCGTGGACAGGAGGCTGTCCAATCCCTGGAGATGGGGCCCGGGCAGGGGCACCCCGATGACCGGCAGGGTGGTGGCCGCGGCCAGGGCCCCGGCCAGGTGGGCCGCCATGCCGGCCGCGGCCAGAATGACCTGCACACCGCGGCCGGCCGCCTCCCGGGCATAGGTCTGAACCCGTTGAGGGGCCCGGTGGGCCGAGGCCACCACCACCTCAAAGGGGATGGCCCACTCCTGCAACAACTGCGCGGCCGGTTCCACTTCGGGCCAATCCGAGGCGCTGCCCAAAACGATCCCCACAGCTACCGCCATAATAATCCCCTTGCTTTGGTTTGGTCGGGGGAGGGCTGCCTGCCCTCCCCTCACATCTAAAATAGTGAGCAGTGAGCGGTAAAAAAACTTATGGGAGTGGGGGAGGGGATTGAGGAAGGGGGTGATGGCCGTGGGCCCCTTGACTCCCTCCCCAAATCATCGATCTCGCCGTCTGCCCTCAGTACCACTCGGCCAGGGTGATCACCGTGTCCGCGTAAGCATCGGAATGGTTATAGCCGTAAACGGCCCGGCGCCAGGATGCCCGGTTTTGTCGTTGGAAGCCGCTCTTGTGCAGATAGCAGGCGATGCTGAAAATGGCGTCGTCGTGGGTGAACAGGTCCACCGGCCCCTTGCCGCTGGCGGAGACGCCGCAGCTCTTCAGGCTGGAGGGCAGGAACTGGCAGAAGCCCATGGCCCCGGCCCAGGAGCCGCAATAGGAGAAGGGGTCCAGGCGGTGGGTGGCGCAGTATTCCAGGAAGACCTGGAGTTCCCGCCGAGCCCAGTCGGCCTTCTTCTTCAGGCGGTCGCGGCCTGCCGCGTCCAGGTCCAGTTCCCGGATGATTTCCGGGGAATCCATCACCGCCAGGGAGGCGAAGACATTGAAGACCGGGTACTTGCCGGTGTTGCTCCCCAGGCCGCTCTCCACCGTGAGGATGGCCACTATGACCTCCGGAGCCACCCCAAATTGGGCCGCGGCCCGGTTCAGGGTGGCCTGGTGGGCGGCGAGATAGGCCCGGCCCTGGGCGGCCACCGCCGGGGTCAGGAATTTCCCATAGATGTCGGGGGATTCTTTGCGCAGGAAGGCGATTTTCCGGACTACGTCGGGCAGGAATTGGGAGCGGGGGTCATCAAAGGTACGGAAGACGTAGCCCTTGTCCAGCCCATGGCGCACCAGGCCGTATTTCAGTCCCACGTAGGCCACTGGCGGGGCCTCGGCCGGTGCCGGCGCCGCCGATCCCACCAGGCCCGCCACCAGGATCAGGACCCCCGCCGCCACCCGGGAAAACCGCGTCTGCGCCATGCCATCCCCCAAATCCAGTGAGCTAACGCTATCCGGTTTCCCCGGAATTGTCAAGGCAGGTGGGGCCTTGTGTCAAAGGCCGGGCGAGAGAAAATCGTTGCCTATTTTTTTCCTCTGGACTTCGTTAAAAAGTCATTGTGTAAACGCTCGCACCCGGAAAACTGATATAATTGCCGGAAGCTAGGCGGCCATTTTTTATTGGCGGCCATTCCCTGACTGAAGTCGAGCCGTGGCGCCAAGAGAGATTATCCCAAAAGCCATGCAAGGGGCCATCCTGGAAAACCACCCCCTGGCGCCGCTGACCACCTGGAAGATCGGCGGGCCGGCGAAGTATCTGGCTGCCGCGGCGGGGCTGGAAGAGGTTTTCCGCCTCATGGCCCTGGCCCAGGAGCGGGGCTGGCCCTTGTTTTTCCTGGGGCGGGGCTCCAATCTGCTGATCGCCGACGCCGGCCTCCCCGGCCTCACCCTGCACCTGGCCCGGAGCCTCCAGATGCTTACGCGCCGGGGCGACACCCTCAGGGCCGGGGCCGGGGTGTCGCTGCCCCGCCTGGCCCGGACCGCCGCGGCCCTGGGTTTCTCGGGCTTCGAATTCCTGGCGGGCATTCCCGGCAGCGTGGGCGCCGCGGTGCGCCTCAACGCCGGGGCGGACGGCCGGGACCTGGCCGCGGTGCTGAGCCGGGTTTGGGTGGCCACCCCCAAGCTGCAGCTCCTGGAATTTCGGGCCGGGGAACTGGGGCTGGGCTATCGTTCCTCCCGGCTCCTTTATTTCCCCCACTGGCTGGTGGTGGAGGCGGAGTTTCTCCTGAGCACCCCGGCCCCGCCGGAGGCGGTGCGGCGGCGCCTGGGGGAATTGCAGACGGCCCGCCGGGCCCGGCAGCCCGCCAATTACCGCAACTGCGGCAGCGTCTTTAAAAATCCCGCGGCCGGGCCCGCCGCCGGTTTCCTCATTGAGGCGGCCGGCTGCAAGGGGCTGCGGCGGGGGGAGGCCCAGGTCTCCCGGAAGCACGCCAACTTCATCCTCAACCAGGGACAGGCCACCGCGGCCCAGGTGCAGGCCCTCATCGCCGAGATCCAGGAACGGGTCTGGCGCACCCAGGGCGTGGCCCTGGAGCGGGAAGTGGTCATTCTCCCCGATGATTTGAGGTAAAGTTAGCTTTCAGCAGTCAGCTTTCAGCAGTCAGCTTTCAGCGATCAGTAAAAAGCTAAAAATTTAGCCATCGGTTGTCAGCCATCAGCTGTCATCTTAACTTAAGCATAATCCTGTTCAATTAAGCGCCAGGAGCTGATGCGCATCATTTCTTTATGTCATTCTGAGGGAGCCGAAGGCGACCGAAGAATCTCTAAATACGAGATGCGGAGCGAAGCGATGCATGACAAAAAAATGTAGGATGGGCACTGCCCACCAATTCCCTTAAGAGCAGAGGAGGTCTGCCATGATCCGTAAGGAAACCTTGTACTTCGAGAAAGTGGGGCCCGAGAATACCCCGGCCTGTCAGGAACTTTTGGAGAAGGCGGTGGCCGAGGGCCACCGCCACCTGGTGGTGGCCTCCACCACCGGAGTGAGCGGCGCCGAGGCGGCCCGGCGCCTGGCGGGCAAAGGCGCCAACCTGGTGGTGGTGGGCCATTCCGTGGGCTACAAAGGGCCCAATATTGACGAATTTCTGCCGGAACACTATGAGGAGATCACCCGCCTGGAAGGCAAGGTCCTGAAGGCCACCATCCTCACCCATTCCCTGGAAGCCGCCATTGCCGATCAGTTCAAGGGGAGCGCCCCCACCCTGTTGATCGCCAATACCCTGCGGCGTCTGGGGCAGGGCTTCAAGGTCTGCTGCGAGATCGTCATGGAGGCGGTGGATGCCGGCCTGGTCCCGGAGGGAGAGGAAGTGGTGGCCGTCGGCGGCACCGCCCGGGGTTGGGACACGGTGGCCATTATTCGCGCGGCTGCCTCCAAACGCTTCTTGCAGCTCTCCGTCCTGGAAATCTGGGCCAAGCCCAGGGTGTGAGCCGGCGTCCCGGCTCGCCAGGCCGGTTTAAAGTTTGTACCTCTTTATGCTTATACTTATCAACTCATTTAATTTTAAGAGAAAAATCATGTAATCATTTTCCCCTTGACTCCCAGGGGTTGGCCATGGGGGGCGAAGCGGCCGGCGGCTGGAGCACAGGCCGGGTGGCAGAGGTGGGCCGGCTCTTGGGGCAGACTTTGCAAGTCCCGGTAGGGGAGGTGTTTCCTCCCCTGGCCCTCTTACTGCCATTAAGGGGGGAAATCCTGCCTCTGCAGGTGTTCGACGGCGATAGTGGCAGACCCATGCAAAAATCCACCAATGCTCGGCTGAATAAGGTTATTTCCAAAACGATAAGTTCTATTCCATATCGGTTCGGAGAAACGAAAGAGTTAATAACCATAATTCTTGGTGTTATTAAATACCTAACCCCTTTAAAACTCTTTAATGTTCTGATTAGGGAATTAGAAAGATTAAAAAGGGTTGAGCGGCCCAGAGGATTTCCCTTTCATGCAGTAATCGATATTACCAATGTATGTAATTTGCAATGTCCCTATTGTCCTACTGGTCGTAGGCAGAATAGCGGGCGGAGTCAACGAATCATTGATATTGATTTGCTCCGGATATTTCTGGACGATATCGGAATATATTTGAATATAGCTGACTTGTTCAGTTGGGGTGAACCGTTATTACATCCACAAATTGCCGACATTGTAACAATGTTTCACGAAAGGCGCATATTCCATCACATTTCGACAAATTTAAATATACATAATAAGCAGGTTTTGGAGAAAGTCTGTGATGCCGGGTTAGATTTCTTGACCGTCAGTATTTCAGGGATAACTCAGGAGGTTTATGAAAATTATCATAAAGAAGGAGACGTTAATCTGGTATTTGATAATGTCAAACATATCATTAATTATAAAAATAAATTAAAGTATACTAATCCAACTATTGCATTTAAATACTTAGTCTTCAAACATAATTTTCATCAGATAGACCGGGCACGCAAATTAGCAAAGGAAATGGGTGTGGACATATTTTGGAATTGTTATGCAGGCGGACCAGAAGATAAAATTTTACCAATAGATGAAGAAAAGAAAAGATTGTTATATCCAGACACCGGTAGGTTTTGCTCTCAGTTATGGAGAACGATCGTTCTAAATTGCGATGGCGGCATCACCCCCTGTTGTTTATTATATTTTAAAAAAGATGATTTTACGGAATATCCCCAAGCTAATAGGGTTAATATTGCCGATATAATGTCCAATAATAAATATATTATCGCCAGGAAACTATTCAAAATTTCGTCAGTAGCGGAGTTCCCTCAAAACCTACAGCATCCTTGCTTAAAATGTACTTTTGTCCATAGGCAGCGACATTTGACCGAGTATCTCGCGTCAAACCCGAATGCGCAACAGGCTCACCGAACGGGTGGGCTGTGATATTTCGGTCTGGGCGGCCTCGGCTTTTCCCCTAGCGCACCATTATCGGGCGGGGCTGGGTTGGTCTCCTTAAGCTCCATCGAGTGAGGTATCTTGGTTCTGGGGTGTGATCTGCTCAAATTTTTGAAAAAATAACTTTTTCAAGGAAACTTGTGCTATCTTGGCGCCGACGAGAGGATTCGGGTTCAAGAACAGAAACTTGGGGGGATTTTCTTTAGGGAAAGAGGTACCAAAAACCTTTTTTGGATTGCGGGGCCAAGGCGGCTTCATAATCTCGGTTATGGGTAGGAGACTTCGATAACCCTGGAGTGACCCGGCATGAAGGCATTATTGGTTCATCCCCCCACACCCATGGTTTTTTTTTCTTGCCCCAAGCTCCTCCACCACTTGGGCTACAAGGCCATGATGCCTTCTATCGGCCTGATCACTGTGGCGGCCCTATTGCCCCGGGAATGGCAGCTGTGTCTGGTGGATTTGAATGCCGAGTCCATGACCGATCAGCAGTGGGACTGGGCTGACCTGGTGATGATCTCCGGCATGATTATCCAGCGGCTCAATCTGCTGGCCCTCATCCGGGAAGCCAAGGCCCGGGGCAAGACCGTGGTGGTGGGAGGGCCCTATCCCACCAGCCTGCCGGAGGAAGTCCTGGAGGCTGGGGCTGATTTCGTGGTCCGGGGGGAAGGCGAAAATACCATTCCTCTGTTCCTGGAGGCTTTGGCTCAGGGGCAGCAGGGCGGGGTCTTTAAATGCAACGCCAAACCCGACCTGGCCACCTCGCCCATTCCCCGGTTTGATCTGCTGAATCTGAAAAATTACGCCGCTCTCTCCATCCAAACCTCCCGGGGCTGTCCCCATGATTGCGAGTTCTGCGATGTGGTACATCTCTTTGGACGCCGCCCTCGTTACAAAGAGCCCCGCCAGGTCATCGCCGAATTGGAAACCCTTTATCGCTTGGGATGGCGCGGCTCGGTTATGATCAGCGACGACAATTTCATCGGCAACAAGACCAAGGCCCGGGCCATTCTCCGGGAATTGACCCCCTGGAGCAAGAGCCGGGGGGAGCCTTTTGTGTTTAATACCCAGGCCACGGTAACCTTGGGCCAGGATGTGCCCTTGATTGACCTGATGACCGAGGCTAATTTTGTCGAAGTTTTCCTGGGCTTAGAGTCTCCGGAGGAGGAAGCGTTAATCCGCAGTGGTAAACACCACAATCGCCGTGCTTCCATGCAGGAATCCGTCGAGGCCATCAAAGCCAACGGTTTGACCATTATGGGCAGCTTTATTTTGGGGATGGATGGGGAGCGACCGGGCACCGGTGATCGCATTATCTCCTTTATTGAAGCCACCAACATCCCGATGGTCATGATCAATCTCTTGCAACCGGCTCCCCATACCCGATTATGGCAACGTTTGCAGCAAGAAGAACGCTTACTGATAGAGGAATTTCAGAACTCGACGGAACTTGACACCATCGGAGGCCAACAATTTTTTATCCCCAGCCGGCCCCGGGAGGAAATCATGGCCGAATACCATAAGGTTTGGGACACGATCTATGAACCGCGGCGCTACCTGGAACGAACCTATCAGTTTTCCCTGGGAATGCGACCCACCCGGGCCGCTTTAGCCCGGAGGCAAGGGAAAATCCTCCCTCCAGCCCCGGTTCCGCCGGCGAAAAAGCCGCTGCGCACCACATTAGTCGAGCTCTATTTATTCCTGAATTTTTCCTGGTGGCTTGGGGTCGTCTCCTCCACCCGCTGGCAATACTGGCGGCATCTCTTGGGCCTGATGAGAAAAAATCCCAGCCGGCTTATGGCCTATTTGGTTAGCTGCGCCCAAGGTAGATCCATGTTCTACCTTCGGGATCTTTTGCACCAACGCCTCTACCAGGCTTGGGGATGCGAGCGCCCTTTAGCAGCCCCTGGACCAGCTCCGGATTGCTTAGAAAAGAGGTCTGTTTCGGAAAGAGCCCCAACTCCCAATTTTGGACAGATAAAGCCGAGGATGCGGCATAATCTCGGTTAGCCTTAGACTTCGGAGAAAAGATGAGAGCGCTGCTCCTAAATCCCAACCTACCCCGGTCTATGTTGACCCTGGAGGAAAGTTGTAAGTTTTCCGGTTACCCGACCCTCTGCCCCCCCCTGGGATTATTAACCGTGGCGGCCCTCCTGCCCCAGGAGTGGGAATTTCGCCTGGTGGATTTGAACGCCCGCAACCTTACGGAGGCTGATTGGGATTGGGCCGACTTGGTGCTAATTTCCGGCATGATTATCCAGAAAGCCGGCGTTCTGAGCCTGATTCGCCAGGCGAAACAACGGGGCAAGCCTTCCGTGGTGGGGGGGCCTTATGCCACTTCCCTCGCTCACGAAGTCTTGGAAGCAGGCGCCGACTTCTTGGTGCGGGGAGAGGGGGAATTTGCCATTCCCTATTTCCTGGCAGCCCTGGAGGATAATCAGCCCGGCGGCGTATTCGAGGAGGATCGCAAGCCGGATATGACCGAATCTCCGGTACCGCGTTTCGACTTGGTCAATTTGGATGATTACCTCGCCATGGGGATTCAGACTTCCCGGGGCTGTCCCTTCAATTGTGAATTCTGCGATGTCATAAACCTTTACGGCCGTGTGCCCCGCTACAAAACTCCGGACCAGGTTCTTAGGGAACTGGAGACTCTTTACCGCCTCGGCTGGCGGCGGGATGTCTTCGTCAGCGACGATAATTTCATCGGCAACAAGGACCATGCCCGAGCCGTTCTGAACCAGTTGATCCCTTGGAGTAAGAACCACGGCGAGCCTTTCGCTTTCTGGACCCAGACCTCGGTAAATCTGGGACAGGATTTACCGTTGATAGATTTGATGACGGAGGCCAACTTCAGCAGTGTCCTCCTGGGGGTGGAGACCCCGGAAACCGACCTCTTGAAACAAGCCGGCAAGTATCACAATTTGCAGAATCCTCTGGCGGAATCCCTGGGCAACATCAATGCCCACGGACTCTCCATGCTGGCCAGCTTTATCATCGGCTTCGATGGGGAAAAGACGGGGACTGGAGACCGGATTTGTGAGTTCGTGGAAGAGTGCGGCATCCCCATAATTCTGTTGAGTCTGCTGCAACCGCTACCCAATACCCGATTGTGGGACCGCCTGTCCCAGGAAGGCCGGTTGCTACAGGGTCAGACCAGCGGCGATTTTTATGACCTGAGCTTCAATTATCAGCCGACTCGCCCTCGGGAAGAAATCCTGGCGGAATTTGTCCGGGTCCTGGACCGCCTGTATGACCCGTCCAGGTATCTAGCCCGGACCTACTGCTATTATCTGAAAATGCGGCCCACCCGCCGGGCCTTGGCTCGCCAGAGAGGGGAGAAACCGGCGGAAAGCCACCGTCCTCACAACCCCGAACCGGCCAGGGCACCCTTAAGCAAGGTAATATTGCTTTTAATCAAATTAATCTGGCGGCAGGGAATCCGGCCCCCTAACCGCTGGCAGTTCTGGCGGCAGTTGGGGGGGATTTGCCGGCGCAACCCCAGCCGCCTCGACGTCTATTTGACCTGCTGCGCCTTTGGTGAGAACCTCTTCCCCATTCGCAGGGCCATCCTGCAAAAATGGGCAGACATGAAGACAAGCTGACCGACCCGACCTTGTATGCCTTCCATAAGACACTTTGGTTACCAAAAAAAGAAATTATTCTGGATTTAAACTCGGTGAGAGGGCTCCCCAAAACCCTTTTTACTGCGGCAGCCATGGCTACTGCAGGTTCCCGGTTGGTAAGTGAAACATGATAAAGTTGCCTAAAATTAGCATTATAACCCCAACCCTGAATGCAGGCAAAACCCTGGAGGCCTGTATATTAAGCGTGGTGAACCAAACTTATTTAAATAAAGAGTACATGATCATCGATGGGTTATCCACTGATGGGACGCTGGGTATTGTTAAGAAATATGCAGATATTTATCCTTATATTAAATGGATATCTGAAAAAGACGAAGGAATTTACGATGCGATGAACAAAGGAATTGATTTAAGTTCCGGAGAGTGGATTTATTTTTTAGGAGCTGATGATAGTTTTTATTCTGACAGTGTTTTAGATGACATATTTAACCAAGAAGGTATATCCAATTTAGATGTCATTTATGGCAATGTTCAATGGGATGCCGCAGAACGCGAATACGACGGGCCGTTTTCAAAATTAGACTTGCTTCGAAAAAATATCTGTCACCAGGCTATTTTTACGCGAAAAAGTGTTTTCGATAAGATTGGCAAATTCGACACAAATTACCAGATCTGGGCGGACTGGGTGTTTAATATGAAATGGTTTAATATAAAATATATCCGCCATCGGTATATCAATAAAATAATAGCAAAATATGGCCGGGAGGGGACCTCCTCAAATAATTATGATTCATATTTTATACAAAACAAAGACTCAATAATCGAAACACATTTTCCCGAGGGATATAAAATAATTTCTTCAATGAGTGAGCAACTCGAAGAAAAAGATCGAAAAATAGCCGAACTAGAACACGTATTGACAAAATTAATTACCTCACTCTCCTGGCGAGTTACGCAGCCATTACGAGAAATGAGTGCTGTTATTCGCAAGTTTCGCAACAATATGTGGGGCGATTGGGGTCGTCTAAAGAAGAAGTTAAATGCGGCCCTATTTTTAAAGAAAGATACCAAATTAATAATGACTCTGCTCGTCAGAGATGAGGAGGATATCATTGAGAAAAACCTAAGGTTTCACTTAAACCATGGGGTTGATTTCATTATTGCTACTGACAATGGATCCGTTGATGGAACCAGGGATATTTTGAAAAAATATAAAAATAAGGGGGTATTGCATCTGATCGATGAAAAAATTCAAGATTTTTCTCAGGCAGAGTGGGTAAACAGAATGGGGAACTTAGCCTATGAAAAATACCATGCTGATATAATTTTCCATTGCGATGCTGACGAATTCTGGTTTCCAAAAAGCGGCAACTTAAAAAACGAAATTCTGAAAATGCAAAATGCGGAGGTCTTGAGAGTAAATTTGGTAAACGTTCTGCTAGAAGAAAATCAAGGATTGGAAACATTTCCAGGTGATAGTAAGTGGGCAGTCGTAAATCCATATGAGACACAAAATTGTGAAGAGGACACCAAAAACGAAAACCTCTATCTTTTCAGATCTCCGCAGAAAGTTATCTATAAAACCGAAAATGGTTACCTAGATGTCGTTAATGGAAATCATGACGTTGTCGCTGCCGAGAAATTGACTACGAAGGGATCTAAAGATATTATTATTTACCATTATCCAGTAAGAAGCATGAAGCAATTTTATCGAAAAGCTAAAAATGGCGGGAGCGCTTTAGAATTAAATAAGCGGTTAGATAAAAGTACTGGTTTTCACATAAGAAGGTGGTTTGAAAGCTACAAAAACAGTAGACTGGAAGATGAGTATAGAAAATTGATCTTAAAAAGGGAAAATGTAGTAAAATTAGAAAAGGAAAATGTAATTCACAAAATAAACTTCGAAGATTTATTTACCTGATCTTGGAATAGTATCAGCCATATCTTTTATTTTTCCAAGGATTTATTAATGACGAAGGGTGGGTAACCCCCGCTTCGAACTCCCGGGCGCGGGTGCCGCCGCTTTCGAAAAATCCGGGTGGCGAGGATGCCTAAAGCCGATGCGTAGGTTTCTGTTGATTTTCATCTTTCTCCAACTGGTTATGGGGCCGGCGCCGGATGGGGCCGCGGCAGGGTTGGAGGCTCGGGAAGATCTGCACTACCAGGTGAGCTTAGGCCCGTGGGACGACGTGGCCCGGGTGCACCTGGTTTTGAAAGAGTTAAAACCGGGCCATTACCAGGCGGAGTTCTCCGGGGCGGCCCGGGGGATCTGGCGATTATTGAGCCGGTGGCTGCCGGAGCGCTACCAGACGGAGATGGTCTACCGGGATGGGCGGCTGCTGCCGCTGACCTATCGTGAAGAATTCCAGTATCAAGGGAAAGCTATCTTGAAAGAGTATTACTTCGACTATGAGCAAGGGCGCCTCACGCTCTGGACCAAGGTCGGCAGCCGCGAGATGGTCAAGGAATGGGAGGCGCCGCTGAAAGAACCGGTGTATGATCTGTTGAGCCTGTTTTACAACTTCCGCCTGGGCGCCCTGGGAGCGCTGTCGGGTGGCGCTACCCTGCGGGTGGCAATGCTTCCCACTCCCGAACCACAGGAGCTGTTATGCCGCATCGGTCCCGAAACCGGACAGGGCCGCAAAGTCATGGTGAATTGGCACCCTCCGGGCGCAGCCGCAGAGGAACCCTTTTTCATCTTCCTCGACCCGGAGCAGGTACCCACCCTCGCCTGGACCCGGGTATCTTTCTTCGGCAAGCTCGGAGGGCGCTTGCTGAACCCCGGCGACATCCGTAAGAATGGGCTGATAACCCCCTATCCACCCGGAACCCCCTCCCCGGTAGGCCGCCAAGGATCGGAGCCGTAAGCCGCCGGCGTTTTGGAACATTTTATAATTTCAGCCTTTTGAACAACTTCTCCGGGATGGCCTTGATAATCCACATGATCCACTTCCACCGGCCCAAGGTATATACCTTCTCCTTTCCTCTCGTAAAAGCCCGGTAAACGTCCTCGGCCACCTCTTCAGGGGTTGCCAGGAGCTTTTCGGGAAGGTCCAGTTGCTCTGTCATCTTCGTGGCCACGAACCCTGGCAGCACCGTCAACACCCGCACTCCCCGGGGGTGCAGGCGGTTGCGCAGCCCGCCCAGGTACAGGGAAAGCGCCCCTTTGGCGGCTCCATAGACATAATTGCTCTGGCGGCCCCGTTCACCGGCCACCGAACTTATCCCGATGATACAGCCCTGACCCCGGACCTCGAAGTCAGAGGCAATGATTTCGAGAATACTTACTGCACCTAGAAAGTTGACCGAGATTATCCGGTGTGCCTCTCCGAAGTCCTCCTGGGCCCGCTTCTGGTCTCCCAGATAGCCGAAGGCCAGGATAACTACGTCCGGCTTGAGGTCGAGGCTGTCATAAAAACCGGCGTGAGACCCAAAGTCGGTGGCATCGAAGTAGAGTGGCCTGGCCTTTATCTGGAAGCGAATCTCCAGGTCCCGGGCCTGTTTTGCCAAAAGCTCCAAGTCCCGGGAGGCCAGGATCAGGTGGGCCCGCTCCGCCTGGGCGAACTTTCGGGCCAGGGCTTGGGCTATGTCGGAATTGGCCCCCAAGATGAGCACCTGCATATCAAACCCCCAAGCGGCGAGACTGCCGGGAATTGAATTTCTCCTGAAGACCAAGACGTTCCCGGAGAGCAGTGAATTCCTCCCAGCGGGGATAGCTTTTGCAGAAAGTCTTCCTAGACATGCGTACGTCCTTGGTGAGGTAGAGACGCCCTCCGTGGTCCAGGACCACCCGGTCCAATTCTTCCAAAAAGGGGAAGAGTTTTGCCTCGATTTTAAAGTCGATGGCTAGTGTATATCCCTGCATGGGAAAGGAGAGCAGGTTGTCGTTAGCCGCACCCAAAGGCTTCAGCACCCCCAAGAAGGAACCGAGGCCCGAGGCGCTGGTGCGTTGCAAAATCTCAGTTATTCCTACAAGGCTCGATTGCTGCGGCAGCACCAGTTGGTACTGAGTAAAGCCGCGGCGCCCGTACATTCGGTTCCAGTGGCCGATCCGGTCTAATGGGAAGAAAAAATCCTCGAAAGGGGTGAGGCGTCCCGCCAGCAAATCGGGTTTGCCGCGGTAGTACAGGTGGTTGAAGAGGGCGACGGAATATTTGTTCAATACGAAGGCGGGTAAATCTAAGGGAATGCTCAGGGATCTAGGGGGAGGAAGGCGCAGGGGCCCTGACCCGGTATGCTCCCCCAGCATCAAAATGGAGCGGCCCAGGCGCTCTCCGGAGGCTAGGCAGTCGATCCAAGCCACGGAATAGGTGGTCTCCGGGTTGGCCTCGAACAATGCGAAAATCTCTTGAAGGTTGGCGGCACGCTGTCGCGTTTCTCTGATGTAGGCGCTCCGTATGGGCCGCAGCCGCAACGCGGCCGTGGTGATAATCCCGGTGAGCCCCATGCCGCCGCAGGTCGCCTGAAACAGGTGGCGATTCTCTTTACGGCTCACCCGCATCATCTGACCGTGGGGGAGGAGCAGGTCCAGAGCCTTGACGCACTCACTGAAACATCCCTCTCGGTGATGGTTCTTGCCGTGGACGTCGCTGGCGATGGCCCCCCCCACGCTAATGAACTTGGTGCCGGGGATTACCGGCAAAAACCAACCCCGGGGCAGGAAGGCCTCCAGGAGATCCGCCAGGGTGACGCCGGCTTCACAGGTGACCGTGCCGGTCTGGGGGTCGAAATCCAGGATCTTGTTGAAACGCCGGGAATAAAGCACCCGGTCGTGGAGGGCGCTGTCGCCATAACTTCTTCCCATGGCGTGGACGATGAGGTCGCCGGCAGCCGCCAGACAGTGGCGCAGCTCGGCCAGGCTAGCAAAGGACTGCGCCTGGCTGTCAACCACCGGGTATCTACCCCAGCCGCTTAGCTTCATGCCGTCAAGCGCCCCCTTCAGCTCCGCCTGCAAAAAAGTGTAACAGGAAAAAAGAGAGGAGCCAGAGGATGATGGTGACCTGGAGAAAAGCATCTTTGAGAAGGATCTTGGTGGGGGCGCCGGAACGCTTTTCCACCAGGGTAATCTGAAAATAGCGCAACAGGCCGAGGATGACCCAGAAAGCGGTGAGGTAGAGCTGATCGGTGCCGTGCCTCTTGATGGTTTCGGGGGAAACGGTGTACAGGAGGTAGGCCACGATAATCACCGCGGCCATGACGCCCATGGCGAGGCCCACGAACTCCAGGTTATAGCCGTCCAGGCTCTTCCGGGCGCTGTTGTCACCATCTGCTTGGAGCAGATCGTCCCGCCGTTTTCCCAAGGCCAAAAAGAGCGCCAGGAGAAAGGTCAAGGCCACAATCCAATGGCTGATGGGGACCCCGGCAGCCACCCCACCGGCATAGACTCTGAGTACGAACCCCAGGGCGATGCAGGCCACGTCTAAGACGGAGAGGTGTTTGAGAAGGAAAGAGTAGGCCAGATTAAGGACTAGGTAGCCAAATATTATAACCAGAAAGATTGGTGGGAGGAAAACGACCGCCAAAATAACTGCCGTGCCCAATAAGAGGGCCAAAAAGCCGACCGCCTGGGCGGGAAGCAACTCCCCGGCAGCCAGGGGGCGGTGTCGCTTCAACGGGTGCCGCCGGTCCTCTTCGACGTCACAGAGGTCATTAACAACATAGACGCTGGAGGCCGCCAGGCAAAATACCAGGAAAGCCAGGCCGGTCTGCTGCAGGGCCTGCACATCCGCCAGCTTGTAGCCAAAAAAAATGGGCAGGCAGACGAAGGCGTTCTTCACATACTGGTGAACCCGGGCCAGTTGCAGATATAAGCCTACCCGATGCATATCTTCTCATATCCCTTGAGCTGACCCGAAGTAGTAAGTTGGGCAAACTCTGCTGCCCAGCATAGCATAAAAAAGATGAATTTTCCGACCGGGATGATTAATGGAAAATCCTTAGGAGAAAGGGTTTCTGCCAAGATGTTGTCGCCTCCACCATGCAGCTTCTCATTCAGGACACCCAACGGCAACCGCCTGTTAGAAAGAACTCACCTCGGAAAGCCGGATTATGATGAATTTTTGGCAACTCGCTGATTTTCTAAATATAAAGGACGCGGCCGCGATGACGGCTGACCTTCAAGGAGCAGCAACCTGAAGGTATTAATTAACTTTTTCTTTGATTTTTTGATAGACAATGTCCGCCAGAATTTTATTACCTTCGTCATTAAAGTGGTCAGTGGTGTGGGTAAAAAATTCATTAAGATTTCTCTTCCCCATTATTGCCAGCATATCGTTCCCGATATTTAATGGCTCCACGCCATCTTTCTTTAATATTTTTATTAAATTTTCGAAAACCCATTTTTGATGTTTCTTATAATATACTAAATCATCAAAAGTGGGTAAGATAAGCACGATGGGTATTCTGCCTTCTGAAATAGCATCTTTAGAGAAATTAAGGAGTATTTTATCAGTAAGTTGCAAAGCGCCCGATTTATGATCCATTTGATAAAACTCGGCGTGGCTCGGTTTTCCAGCAATTTTGGCAAGAATATAAAAATGGGTGATGGATTTTAAAACTGACAGGGTATAGGGAAACTCCAGACAATTTAAATGGCCGAAATCTTCCAAGAAAAAATATTCATGCTTTAAAAATCTTTCCGGTTCTTTAACCAGCAACATATATTCATTTTTGGAAAGATTGGGCCCGGGAATTAATTTCAGGTCCCCATCTCTGTTAAGAATAAATCTCGGCTTAAGGGCATAACGATGATTGGGATAAAGGAGATTCCTAAATTGGTTGACGTTTCTAAGAATATTTTCGGTCAGAAAGCCCATTATGACCACCTTAGATTTATCCCGGATATTTAACTTAAAGCGTAAGTATGCCTGGTCGGTGCCATAACCGCCTCCGCCATAATTAGCCACCCGGCATCCCAATAATAAGGAGAGGACATTGGACCAGGCGTGTTCATTGTCAACTTCTGCGGCCCAAGTGACAGAATCCCCATACAAGGAGACGCAGGCAGGAAAACGGGTAGAATCGGGGTAGGCCGGAATAATTCGTGATCCAGTCTCGTCCACATCTGCTCTAGGGACCCAACCCAATACCGGGTCTCGGTTGGCCAAATAATTCTCAAAATCACCAAAGGTGTCCTGAGCCTTATATAAAACACCTTTGGTTTCTAAATACTTCCCTAAAGAATAAGATATGCCTTCCAGGCAGAGAATATTAATGAATATTAAAATTAAATAATAAACAACTAGTTTAGCTCTATTCATTAGTTCCCTTGGCCACCCTGGCTGCGCCCCTCTGGAAAATCTTGTCTTTGTAGGCGGCAAACAAGGTTTCGGCAATTACCTGATGCCCGTAATCATTCAAATGATAATCCCTATTCCAGAATAATTTATGATCCTTACCTTTCATATAGTCGAATAAATTGAGATAATTAATTCGCTGATTATTTAGCCAAACAGCTATTTTACCTAATAATTGCAGATTTATTTGCAGATCGGCATCGGTCAATCCTAATAATTCTTTAGATTTATTTAAGCGTAATTCGTCTGTTGACCATTCTATTTCTATTTTTGAGGGCAGCAGCAATACGATAAGTGTGATATTGTTTAATTCACAAATTTGCTTTATGGCATAAAGATCATCAGTTGCGGACTTAATGGATAATTTCATAGATTCGGGAACATTTTTAAAATAATAAATTTGATTCAAACCTTGGGCTACGCCGCCAGGATTGAAGGAGCGGACTTCCCGCAGTTTAGCATAATAGCCAGGATTAGCGGATTTCCGGCAACCGATGAGGTTGCAAGTTTTAATAAATTCATTGCCTCCATAAAGAATAACTATATAAACATCGGGGGCAAGATAAAGATATTTCTGAATTATCCCCAAATAGTTACGTGAGAAATAATACCCGGTGCCGCTATTTATTACCTCGTATAATTGTCCATCCGCTGCTTGATTTAACATATCTTGTAAAATTGTACAGCATGATTCCGAATTATTTATCACCCCATCTATATGGGAGTCTCCAGTTACCAGTATTCTGATTCTGCCCTGTTTGTCAATAGTTGTAGCGACGTCACTCCGAAAGCCTAAATTATTGGTTGTAAGGATTATCTTGCCGTCTTTATGTTCAGGCCAGACATATTCTCTCCTCGCGTTACTTTTATGGAGGTGACCAGCAAGCGGATCGAAAATATAATAATCTGGTTCATTGTGGACAATGTCCTGGCTAATGGCATAAAAGCGGTTATCTCCGCCACAGCAA
Source organism: uncultured delta proteobacterium (assembly GCA_963812655.1). Classification (GTDB taxonomy): domain Bacteria; phylum Desulfobacterota; class Desulfobaccia; order Desulfobaccales; family 0-14-0-80-60-11; genus JAPLJC01. The sequence goes on from CAWEWX010000087.1 coordinate 46,486, forward strand.
CTGCAGAATATTATTAATATTATGATAAATTTCTTCATCTTGATCATTGCCTTAGTAACCAAAGTTGCCCCACGCTCAGTTTCTCCAAAAATTCCGGTGCAGGCTCAAGCGCGATTTTAGCGAAATGGAGAGGAACCTTTCCCTGGAGCCCAACTGGTAGCCCACGCCTTTGATCAGCAGGCGCAGCATTAGATAAGGAATCAAATGGGGCTGCCCGGAACTGATTAAATAGCGCCGGCCTTCCTGGAATAACAAGAAACCTTCGCCGCCGGCGGTACCGAAGTGATCAGCAATCCAACGTTCATGGCTGCCAAAAAAGACTCCCAAATCAAAATAACGCTTAAATTCTTCCAGCATGGAATAATTATGAGAGTGAAAAACCGGGGCCGCGGCGGCATAGTAAATCGAGTATCCGGCTTCTATCATCCTGGCGGCGACATATTGATCCTCGCACATGATTACGGGAGGGAACCCGCCTACGGCGTCGAGGGCCGAAGATCGGTAGACCGTGCAGACATTGGAGCAAAACACCGTTTTGAGACCGAGACGAACTCGATCCGCCTTTCTCTTTAGTTGGGAGGTGACGGGATAATTGAACCGGCGGTTCCATACTTCCAAGGGGGAGGCGTCCGGGCAAGGCAATTGCCGGCCGTACACCAACCCGATATCTTGCCTTTTTAGCAGCGGTTTCACCAGATTTTCCAGCAATTGGGGGTGCGCGGGGAGAGCGTCCTGGGTCATGAAGAGGTAGTAGTCCGCTTTGACCAAATGGCGGCCCAATTCCCGGGTGGCTCCATGGTTAAACTCTGAGGCCCGGATTTTATGGACCTGGGCGCCGTAGGCTAGAGCCTGGGGGACGGTATCATCAACCGACCCGGAATCAATGACCAGTATTGTCTGCGGGGCCAGGCTTTGCCCCCGGAGTCCTGCCAGCATCTTGAGAAAAATTTCTCCCCCATTAATGGTGGGGATCACTACCGCCAAATGCATGTCTCATCCTGTGGATTCCGGGTTGGCAGATCCAGGCGGAGCTCGGCAACCGCTCCCCGCGCTCCCGGTCCCTCTTGAGCGCATAAACCTAGCGGGTGAGCCTAATTCCCAGGGCCGCCCCCCCGGCGATCACCGCGCCGAACATCAAGAATCTGACCACAAAGGCTTTCCAAACCCCGGGATGGGGTGAGCCACTCGCGGCGGAGGTGGCCGCCAATCCCAGGAGGATGTGAAAAAACCAGCTAACCTGGGGATGAAATAAGCCGTCGAACACCTGCAGATGCAGGATTTCGCCCCCTAACGGCAAGAGGAGAGCCAGGGGAGGGAAGACCGCTAATGCAGGGGATTGCGATTGCAAAGCCTGGCCCATTAACCGACCCAGGATAACGAGGACTACACCGCTGTATAGCAAAATAAAGGGAAACCCCAGGTCGGCCATGAACGTCAGGAAGTTGTTCTCCGAAGTTTTTAGTTTCCTGGTAACGGCGGAGAAATCCTCTTTAGTCAGGTGTGGATATTTAGGCGCATAATCCTGGAGATACGATTCTCTCGAGGCCCATAAGCCGATACCGAGCCAAGGGTGTTCCCGGGCCAAGTGCCAGGAAAACCTGATATTTTCTATCCGGTAGGCCACGGACTCCAGGTATCTTTCCTTATTTGCAAAAGGGGGGGCGAGAAGATTTCCGGCAGTGGCGGAGGCCAGGAACAGCAGAGACAGGATGACCACCAGTTGCCGGCCGGACCACGTTCGCAAGCACACTGCCAGGAGAGCGACCGCTGGGGGGACAAACAGGGCCGACCCCATGCCGAGATTTTTCCCGGCCAGCAAAAGCTCCAGATAAGCAACGCCTAGAAGAACGATTCCCGCCGCCACCTTCCGGCGCGCCGGGCTGCAGACCAGAGCCAGGGGGACAAAAGAAAAGAGGATGATGCGACTCCCCACCGGATGGTAGTGTTCGTCAAGGAAATGGAAAACACTGCCGGTGGTCCAGATCCCCGCAGCGCACAACAGCAGGATCATGACCAGCAATCCCAGGCTGAACCACAAAAAGGATCGTTGTCTCTCGGGGGTCCGGAGAAGCAGCCGGGCGCTCCAGTATCCTCCCAACCCCGCGGACAGAATTACAAAGGCCCGGGCTAAGGAAGAGGCTTTCTCGGGACTGCGGCAGCTACTGGCCAGGACTAAAATAACCAGGGTGAGGGAAATGAGAACCGCGGGAGATTTCCAATTTACCGGCCTAGGCCTTTGAAAGACCAAAACCATCAAGAAGGTTGCGGCGCACCAGATGCCGGAAAAGACTTTGGCTCGCTCTCCTGGAATGACCTCCAGCATGGGTTGTAGGAAGGCCAGATGCAAAGAAGTCGCCAGGAAGAGAAGCCAGGCCAGCTTTGCCCCCAGGGAAGAGGTGGCTGGCGGTTCGCCATCGCGTTGATTAACGGGGGTCGGCATTGATTTGAGGTTTTTCCCAGCAGGGGCAGGTTATTTCAGTCCGTCATCCCGGATAACTACAATAATAGTTTTAGCAAGGATAAACAGGTCCAGCCAAAGACTCTGATGCTTGAGATAATATAGATCTTGGGCCGTGCGTTTCTCTAAAGAGGGAATGCCCCGGTTCAAGATTTGTTGGTAGCCGGTGATTCCCGGTTTGGCTTTGAGACGGCGGCGCTGCCAGAGATTGTATTTCCCCACCAGGTCCACCTGCTCCGGCCGCGGCCCCACCAGGCTCATAGTCCCCAACAAGACGTTGAAAAATTGCGGGACCTCATCCAGGCTCCACCTGCGGATAATTCTGCCGACCGGAGTTACCCGAGGGTCTTGCTTGATTTTAAAAACGGGTTCGGGAAGACTATCTAAATCAATCATCTCTTTGAGCTGGGCGTCGGCATTTTCCACCATGCTCCTGAATTTATACATTTTGAAGGGCTTGCCTTCCAAGCCCACCCGCTCCTGGATATAAATCACCGGTCCTTTGCTGGTGAGTTTGATCCAAAGGGCGAGGCAACCCCACAGGGGTAAGCCCAGCGCCAGGACCGCCAGAGAGATCATGATATCCATCAGGCGCTTGACTATTTTATAGCCGGAATGCAAGGAAGCGTCCCGCAACTCTATGATGGGATAATCCCGGCATACGTCAATTTCCCGGCTGGTGACCGCCACCCCTAAAGAATCGGGCACCATATAAAAAGGGATATGCTGAGACTCGCAGAAATTGACCGCCAGCATCATGAGTTCCCGGTCCAGATATGCGGAGGAGACGCCATCTTCATCCGGAATGAACAGCAAGCCGTCAAAGGGGGCGCGCTGGAAGACCTTGGCGATCTCCCGTAATCCGCCCAAGATTGGCAGTCCAAGATCCCCCTTGCCAGCAGTCGTCGTATTGGACTCCAAACTGCCGACTACCATAACTGAGGCGTTATGGGATTTCAGGTGATTCAGAAATTCTGCAGCCCGCCTTCCCGCGCGAATAACCACCAATTTCTCTTTGAGAATACCTTGCCGGCAAAGGTAGTTTCCCAACCATTGCACCAGCAGACGGGCGCTCGAGGCAGCAAGCAAGGCAATGACAAAAGTCAGGAGATAAACCAGGCGGGATACCAGCAAACCATGGTAAAGAACGCCCAGAACCATGAGGAAGACCAAGGCCAGAAAACCCGAATTGATCAAATTGCGAGTGGGCCAGTGGGTAGAGACCAGCAGTTGAGGAGAATTACGGTATTCACCTTTTCCGGCCAGGATGAAAAGCCAGGAGATCGACAAGACCGTGGCGGCTTTGAGAAATGGGGTGATGGGAGGCGGGGTCGAATCCGGAGGAGGGATGAACCGGACGATGCCTTCCACATAATAGCGCAGGTGATAAGCCAGAATGATGGAGGAGAAAAATACCAGCAGATCGAGAATAAAGAGAAGATAACCCCGGAAACCCCAGAAAAGGATCAAAAGATTCTTCCAGGATAGCCCCGGGAGGCCCTCGAGAGAACCTTGCCAGGAAACCGGGCCTTTATGTGGAGGGCGACTCATAATTATGGAATCCCTGGTTCTGCAGGTGCGCCAGGTTCTCCTTATTTCGGGGGGAGAGGCCTGGGGCGAGGCAACCTGCGAATGCTAATACCTTCCTAAGTTGCGGCGCTCCCTTTTCCAACGCCGGATCCCTTATTGGCCCCCAAGGCAGATTTGGACCATGCCCTTGCCGGTCAACCGCCGGGAATCTCCGGATTTAGAGGTTGTAACAGATGTATGGCTCCGGATGGTCCGCAATATCTCCGAAAAGGAAATATCCGGAGAACCCGGTATCCGGGGAGGGGACCAAGAGTGACTAAATAATCTTCCCGGGATACCCACCACCAACTCAACCCCTGGGGAGGTTGAAAATCGTTGCGGTAACAGTGGTAGCCATTAAATTCGAATCCTCCGTCCATGGAGCAAGGATTGACTCCAAGTTTCTGGAGTGCATAATCGTTGGCTTTTTTCTGGCTTCGCTTCATCTCCATAAAATCGTGGACCTGACAAGTAGACCATAGACCCAGGCAGATGACCATAACAAACCCTGGAATTATTTTCCAGAAAGTTTCGCCACCCCCGAGGGAGGCGGAACGGTTTACGACCAGCCAGATGACCAGGAAGATCAACAAAGGGATCAAATAGCGATCTTGAAAGTAAGTGAGCGTGATAATGCCCAAATAGAAAAGCGCGGCCAGGAGCACCATGCAAAGCAGGAAAGAGTTGTCTTCATCTTCGGTGGCCCCACCGGCCTGAAACCATTGCCGTACATAAGCAAAAAAGAGAGTCGCTAAGACCACCGCCGCCAGTGCCGCCCAGGAAACCAGCAGATAGTAGGCCGCCCTGGAGATGACCCCCAGCCTCGGAATTCCTAAGATATAGGTATCCTTTAATAAGACCGGACCGATGCCGAAATTGTAAATGATATTTCCCAAAAAGATTATCGGCGGATGAATAAGATCTGTAACAATAGCAATCTCCAATAAAACCACTGAGACAGTAAATACCATGAGAAAATACCGGAAATAGCGGGAACGCACCAATAATCTGAAGTTTCTCGTGAGTAGGGGAGAAACGAAGAAGCCTAGATAACCCAGGCCAAAGAAGACGAAGCCATTAATGATGAACCCCAGATAGTCCAAGAAGCCTTTTTCTCTGGGGTACTTGAAGATGTTATGAATTACCTGGTGTTGGGTGAGAGGGGAACTTCCCAGGTAGGAAAGCAGAACCTCATAAGATATCCAGGGGAGCATAACTAAAGTCAATCCCAGGAAGAGCATCTTCCCTCTTCCCAGGGCGGCGCCGCCAGGATGCACCCAGCAAGTAACCCAAAAGGCCAGGAGGATGACTACCCCGATCTGCCTGGTTAGAATCGATGCCAGGACCAGGAGGAGCCCGGAGATAATCCAGGGGGTGCTGGATTTCTTCACGCCCAGATAGAGAAAAAGCACCGCGAAGATGGCCAGAGAGGCAAAGGTGATATCTGTCATAAAGGTGAAGCACTCTGCCAGGAAAAGGGGATTGCCGACCACCGTCAAGGTAGCCAGCAGCGCCGGCCAGGGCGGCACCCGGGCGATCCGCAGGAGGAGCAGCAGGCCGAAAGACCCCAGGAACCCCATGGTAAGTACGGCGATCCTCAGGGTGGTTAGGGAAAACCCCAGGGCCCAACTGAAGAGGTCCCCCACCAGGAGGTGGACCAGTAAAGACGGCCCACCCGGAGCCCCCGGGGGCCCCCAGCCGGTGACCAGGATTTTCCCCGTAGACCGGAAGGCTTCGAGGCTTCTGACGAAGGCCCAGTCGTCGTTCACCATAAACTCGCCCCGGGGATCAACCACCACGATGATGATGGTCCAGACCACCAGGAGGGCGAACCAGGGAAACCAGTTCTTCATCACGGGATTATAAGTTTCAATCGTGGCCATCACCGCCAGTTCTTCAGTCAGTCTGTTATTCTTTGGATTCCAGTGGGAATTTTCAAGGGCGCCTGGGGATCGTCTAACCATTAGACCCTCAGCCGGTTAATTACCGGCCCCCCTGGGCATCGCCTCACAGTTAGCGGAGAAATTGGATATCATGCCAATCCCAGATGCGGGAAGGTTTTGAGTCCACACTAACCGGATTGACATTCCAGAGGTATACTTCCCATCTGACCGCCCCCTGATAATTGACCCAAAAACTGAAGGCCGTGAGCGCCAGAAAAATGGTGAGCATTACCCATCTAGGCTTATCGGCGTGGGCCAGAAAGCCCACTACGGGAATGAGAAAATAGACGAGAAATGGCAGCATATCCGCAAAGAACCGCGGCCCATATGAATATCCCGCCCACCAATGGGGATAGGCCGATATCGCCAGCCAATGCAGACCGATTATGGCTACCAGGAAATAATCAACTTTTGCTCTCCTCGCCTCTCTTATCTTTAAAAATAGTCCGAGAAACGACATCAGGAAGATGGGGGAAAAAACTAATAAACCGCGAGCCGGGCTGATTAAATTACCCAATAATGCCTCAAAAAAACTGGCATGCAAACCAATTCTGCCAGGAGAATAATAGGGCGGGAGCAGGGCGCCATAAGTTGATAGATTGAATATGACGAAGGGCGCGAACACCAAGAGGGCCCAAACGAGGTAGCGCCAAAAATATTGCCGATAATATAAAAAGACGAATAAAGAAAAGCAGATCAAGGATAAGCTGTTGGTAGGCCTGATGACATAAGCCATAGCCAATGGCGCCCCGATATATTGGATCAGCCAGGGTTGCCGGTCCGCCCGTAAGATCAGATAAAGGGATAAGGTCAACATCAGCATTGAGGGCCCATGCTGATACAGTTCGCGGCTTGCCTGGGACCAGGCGGAGGTACAAAAAGCAAAAATAAAAACTATTACTAGAGCATATCGAGGTTTCAAGTCCAAACACGCCATAAGATAAATTATAACGGCGGTAAACGCCAGTATAAATGAAGCAATTAGACGTTCATACATTGAGTGACATTTAACAATCAGGGTATCGTTTTCAAACCAACTTATAATCCAGACAAAAGGAACCGCAATGACTGCGGTTCCATAAGGGAAATAATTATAATAGTGATTATTAATGGTGACGATACCAATATTATTTTCTTTAATTCGTTCATAATAGTCATCCAACTCGATACTTCCCTTATGGATGATATTTAGCGAGGTGGGAATGATCCATCTGGCGTCGGATCCGGTCATGATGGGGCTGTTTACATAACTCACGAATACCACAAGGAAAATGATGAGCAGCAGGGCGCCTTTCCGGAAAATCAGCCACCAACCGACCGTTGCCATAACGGGTCCCCAAGCCGGCAAGAACCGGCCTCCTGGTTCCTTGAACCTGTTTCTTCCCTGCGGTTCCCGGTTTAATCGGCTGGAAACCTGGCCACCAGTCGTTTAAACTTCTCAATTACCTCATCCGGCTCCCTGATAATCGACCGGGATCACTTTCCCCACGGACCGACAGATTCTTGCAGCCTACGTCCCAGCAAGGAGAGCAGTCAAGGTCCGCCGGCGGTGCCGCCACCTGGTAATCAGTATAGAAATTCAAGGCATGGCCAGAGGTTATTGGGAGAGCCAGCTGGGTGGCAGATTCTTCATGATTTCAATTTGCTCAAATGCCTTACTCTTCCTGGGTCCTGCCCTCAGAGCCCAGTCCACCATCCTCTGCACCCCTTCTTCCAAGGAAGTTTTCGCTTTGGCGCCGAAGATCCGTTCCCCCTTTTGATGGGAAGAGTAGGCGTGTTGCACCTCCTGGCGGGCCTCGCGATGCACCACCTGGTACGGCACCCCTGCGGCTTTGGCCACCACTTCGGCCAGATGGTTGACGGTGTAAGGCTTATCGGCGCCCACATTGAAGATCTGGTTGTAGGCTGCCGGAAACTCTATACTCCTGGCGATCACCGGGGCCACATCGCCGATATAGGAGAAGGCGCGGGTCTGTTCACCATTCCCGAAAATGGTCATGGCCTGGCCCTGCATGAGCTGATTAATGAAAATGCCGATGACGTTCCGGTACTGGTCCCCAGTGTTCTGGCGCTCTCCATAGACATTATGGGGCCGGAAGATGATATAGGGGAGATCGAAGATCTTGCCACTCTCTTTTAAATCCAGTTCGACCGCATACTTGGCAATGCCGTAGGAGTCTTCCGGCAGCGGTTGAATGTCCTCGCTCATGGGCAGTTGGTTGGTACCGTAAACCGCGATGGAAGAGGCAAAGATAAGACATTTGACCTCGAAGTTGATGGCGGCATTGATCAAATTGACGGAGCCGATGAGATTATTCTCATAATTAAATCTCTTAATGAAATGACTGAGACCTTCAGCAGCATAAGCCGCCAGATGGTAAACATAGTCGAAGTGGCTCTGCCCAAAGAGAGTATCAATGAGCGCGTGATCATTAATGGATCCCTGGACAAATTTAGCTCCCGGGGGCACGTTTTCCGGAAAGCCGCCGCTCAAATCATCCAGCACCAGCACTTCATGCCCCAGGTTGAGCAGCTCTTCCGCCACGTGCGAGCCTATGAAGCCCGCGCCGCCGGTTACCAGACTTTTCTTCCCCATGGCGGTTACGGTCCTCCCAGAATGATCTTTCTCAGCCATTGAGCCACAGATGCAGGTAGTTTTCCTTTACACTGCTTAAGGAAGGTTGATTTCCGGTAAACGGCCCGCAGCTTTTCACGCCAATCTTTCTCTATCCATTGTTTCAATTCCTCTCCGGAAACGGGGCGCGCCAGGATCACCCGGTCAATGGCCGGCGACCAACACTCCCGGGTGAGGCGGTCCATATGCCGGAGTTGGATGATCTGTTTCTGCTCCTGGGCGGTTTGCTGCCAGCCCTGCCGGAAGATGACCTCCAGGCCGTCCAGCCAGGCGTCCTCCGTGTTTTCCACCAGAACGCCGGTCTCTAGATCCGTATCCGCATACGGTGGCGCCTGGCTGTAGACCCCGGGGTGGCCAAAGCCGCCAAATTCCACCATCTTTACGTCAGATTTGCCGCTGATAAAATCTAGGGTGTCCCGGTCCGCCTGGGTTTCCAGGGGGGCCACCCCGATCATCGCCGGCAAGCTGGCGGCGATTGCTTTATGGTGCCAGTAGGAAACCATGCCCAGGTCAATGATTTTCCCGAAGGCGGTTTTGATTTCCTCATCCAGTAAACCGGAGCTATACAGGGTCAAGTCGTTTTTTCGGGCAAATCGGGCGATGGCTTTAACCACGGTCTCCCGGGACGTAGTCAGCGCGGCGGCATCGCTGGAGGTCCACCAGATCCCGGCGGGAACCTGGGGGGGCCGCAGAGACCGGGAAAACTCAAAGCCGTTGGGGCAGACCACGGTTTTCTCCGCCAAGGGCAGTTGCGTATAGCGCTCCAACAGGGAGCACAGGCGCGGGGAAGTAACGCTGAGCACTTGACAATTATTAAGAGCCAGAATCAGTCCGGCTCTATGATCATAATATTTATCATCTCCATAGGCTTTCTTGGCAAGCATTAAATCATCTAGATCGTATAGATATTTATTATTTACCACTCTCTGCCAAATGCTTTATTAATGAGCTGTTGCCCACTCTTTGCAACCACAATACATTGAAACTTGCATCATCCGGAACATCACTTAAATAAGTGTCGGTTATAAAGAAATTATTTATTAAACCATTTTTCTTCAAATTTAATAAGGGCATTTCCAGACGGAGACACCTTACGAAGAACTGATCCGCAGTTATTCCCAGGATATTTATGCCTCTTGAATAATTTCCAGTAGTCATTATTTAAATATGGGAAAATGCAGTTAGACAGTGGCCCAAACCGGGTTGGTCTCCGGATGGCGTTCCTGGAGATTCTTTATAGCCCGAATTTCCCATGGAGATTCAGCTAGCTTGCCTTGCCTCGATTTTATATTCTTCAGGTTAGCGTGACTTAGGCAATGGGAAATCTCGCCATTAGCCGTTTAAACTTCTCAATTACTTCTTCCGGCGTCACTTGCCAGCGGCAGGGATCGTTTTGCCAACGCACCGAAAAATCCTTGCAGCCCAGGTCCCAGCAGGGATAGCAGCTTAAGCTGGCCGGCGGTTCGACCACTTCGTAGTTCGAGTAGAAATTCAATCTTGCCGCCGGTTTCATGCCTCCGGTGAAGAGAGCCAAAAAGGGGATGCGGGATAAGGCGGCGATGTGGTAAGCGCTGGTGTCGGTGCTGATGACATATTTTCCCAATTTCACCGCTTCAATATACTCGGTGATGGTGGGGGTTTTTCCTGACAGGTTGATGATGTTTGGGTCCTGGAAATATTTACTATCCCTGGTCCCCACCACCAGGGGAGTTAATCCCATGACCTTTAAGGCCGCGAGCAGCTGCGGATAATAAGGTTCCCACCAACTCCTGGCGGGATTGGTGGCGATGAGGCAGAGGACCACGAATTTCCGGGTTAAATCGACCCCCATCTCGAGCAGCAATTGGCGCACTTGCTGCCGGGCTTTCCGGTATTCCGGCATAGGCACCAATTTATAGTCTTGCTCCAGACCCAGGTCCCGGGTGTACACCAGATGACGGTGGACTTTATTATCGTCGTTGGGGATGCAAATATTTTCAAAGTCCACTTCCAGGCGGATAAAGTTATGGACTTCTGAGGCGCGGGGAATCGGCAACGGAGAGAATTTGCGGCCATCGGGGATGGCAATGAAGTGATCAAAAATCTTAAACCCCGCCATCATCTCGATATTTCGTTGGTAGGTGGCCAAAATCAGCTTTTTTCCCGGATAGCGCTCCCTAAGTTTCTGAAAGGCGCAAATTCCCATCAACAGGTCACCGATGCCGTCGTCGCGCATGATGGTGATGGCATTGCGGAATTCCTGGGGATCAAACGCCAGGCGTTGGGGCGCTGGGGCCCGAAGGCCCTTGATTTTCGCCGCCCAAATCCTTTGGAGCCGGTATCTATCGAGCGAGCCGGCGCGCCAGTCCCGGGAAGCGCATTCCCGGTGATAAATCTCGGCAGCCGGGTTGTACATCACCTTAAATCCCGCCTCGGCCAGCCGTAAACAGAAATCCGTATCCTGGGCTTCCTCCGTAAAATTTTCATCCAACTGAAACCGATCAAAGACGTCGTGCCTCATGGCGGCCGCGGCGAAAGTCACCGCCGGCACCAGGGCCGGATAATTGGCCCCGGGAAAATCCCTGGGTTCCTTGGCAAAGATATGGAAGGGATGCCCTGCCTCGTTAAATTCGATGCCGGCGTGCTGAATGGTGTTATCGGCATAAAGCAGCTTGGCCCCGACCAAACCGATTTGAGAGTCGAGAAGGGGATCGATTAAATTATCCAGCCAATTAGCGGTGACCGTGGTGTCGTTGTTTAGCAGCACTAGATATTGGCCCCGGGCCCGATTTTCAATTAGCCAATTATAATTCTTTGAGTAATTATACGAATCAAATTTAATTATTTTTATTTTGTTATGGTGGTGGGCAGCCTGGCGGTAATATTGCCAGACCTCGGACTCCGTAGTTCCGGTATCGCCCAGCAATATCTCGAGATTATATTTATTACTGGGGAACCGGTTGATCGCCTCCAGGCAAGGCCGGATCAAGTCCAGACGATTTTTGGTCAGAATAGCCACCGATACCAAGCCGATGGTGTAATCATTGACCCGGGGATAATATTCCCGCCGCTCGCCCTTCACTTTTTCAAAATACCGACAGCAGGCGAGCCACAGGCTCTTCATTCCATGAAGCCGCAGGATTTCCCAAGAGAGGCGGCCAAGATGAACATAGAATCTCAGACCTGTGTTGAATTTGCGCATGAGGTCAGATTTGTTCCGGGAGGGCGATTTGCCGGGATACCATCGACTCTAAGTAATTCGTATATCGATGCACCACCTCTGCGGTATTGCCCCATTCCCGCATTTCTCCATGCTCCAACCAGAGGGCCCGGTCGCAAAATTTCAGGATTTGCTCGAGGCTATGAGAGACAAAGAGGATGGTGCCCCCGGCCTGGCGAAACCTGGCAATATGAGCCTGACATTTTTCTTGAAAAGCCGTATCGCCGACGGCCATGATTTCGTCCAAGATCATAATTTCCGGGTCCACCGCGATGACCACGGCAAACCCTAAGCGCATGATCATGCCCGAAGAGTAGGCCCGCAGCGGGGCTTCTATGAAATCCTTGAGTTCGGCAAATTCCACGATGGCGGCGAACTTCTTATCCATCTCCCGCCGATTGATTCCCAGAATGGAACCGAATAGATAGACGTTCTCCCGGCCGCTCAACTCATGGTCGAACCCCCCTCCCAGTTCGATCATGGGGGCCACCTTGCCCGGGACTCGAATCGTGCCATATATGGGTTTCATCACCCGGGCAATGAGTTTCAACAGGGTGCTCTTGCCGGCGCCGTTCCGGCCGATAATGCCCAGCATCTCCCCGGGAGGCACCTGAAAAGTGATATTCTTCAAAGCCCAGAACTCTTCATATTCAATGCGGCCTCGGAAAGACTTGATGACGAATTCCTTAACGGAGCGGATGCGCTCTTTAGGCAAGCGGTAGCGCACTGAAACATCTTGCAGGGCGATGGGGAATTCCATGGACACCGATACCACGTCAGCTAGACATAATAAACAAAAGTATCCGATAATTTGGTGAACACCAGGTATCCGATCACCAGAGTCGCGACCGATACCAGCAAGGCCAAACAGACCGTCTGAAAGTGCGGTAACTCTCCCATATAGATGGGCAAGCGAAAGCATTCGACCAGGTAGTACATAGGATTCAGCTTAAGAAATAGTAGGAATTTTTTTGGAACAATATCGATAGGATATACAATGGGGGTGAGATACATCCAGGGCAAAATAAATATTTGATACATATCTATTATGTCATTGAAGAATACTGCGGTGGCCGATAGGACGAAAGATATTCCGATGGTAAACATAACGGCAAATAAAATTGCTACTGGCAGAAACAGCAGAGATAAATGAAACCCATTCCCTAAAATGGGCAGAAGTATGAAGAGGGGAATTAAGGCGAATGCCAGGTTCACCATGTTAGATAAAACCACGGAGATGACAAATATCGGTTTGGGGATATAAATTTTCTTAAATAGCGGCCCATTCCGGAGCAGACAATTGGAGGCCACTTGGGTGCTCTGGGCAAAAAAATTCCAGAGTTGATATCCGGAAAGGAAATATATGATGAAGCTTTTTACCCCAAAACGGAAAATGGTGGAAAAGATAATGGTAAAGACGATGGTATTCAACAGCGGATTGAGCATGCTCCAGAAAAAGCCGAGCACCGAACGCTTATAGCGCACGGTAAGATCACGGATCACCAGGTTATAGAGTAGATCCTTAAATTCAATTAATTCGGTTACATCTTCTTTAAACACCGGGTTATCTTATATATATCGGCTTAGTGGTTTATAGAAGTTTAACTCAAGACGAATTGATGTTTACTCGCAACTATCTTTTCAGGTCTCTGCTCCCGGTGGATACTTGGGACCATGATACGTAAACTCTAAGGATTGTCAACCATTAATCATCTGCCCAAAACGGGGATTCATAATTTGAAGGAATTTTGCTAAGATGAAAAATAGGGCAAGTCCGGAGAGGTCTGGCCACACTTGGAAAAGGCATTATCTGCATCAGTCGAGATTTAATCTCGACCTTTCCGGTAAATTTAATGAAAGCTTTTTCAGCCTTTAGGGCCGGTGAATTTAACATCTTTTGAATCCTGGGAAAGGCCATCTGAATATGCGGGATGCTGAGGGGCTAAACCGGGCGACCGCTGCGGACCTGGTGCTGGTGATCCTGTTTTCGGCGGTTATCTTCGGTTACGCTCACCTGCAGACCTTCACCAATCCTTTTATCATCAATGACGATGTGCGCCAGCAAATTTTCTGGATGCAGCAGTGGCAGGATCCGGAACTTTTTAGAGGCGACTTGCTCAGCGATTATGCCCGCCATTACGTGACTTGGGGAGTTCAGGGGATCTATCGGCTGGCAGCCTTGGGCATGAATCCGGTGGATTTTTCCAGAGTGCTGCCTGGGATCCTGTTCGTTTTTCTGGGGGGGTGCCTCTTTAAAATCGGCGAAGTCCTGGGAGGCCGGCCTCTGGCTTGGATGGCGGTGGCCGTCTTCTGGCTGATGCCTTTTTTCCTGGATAATCTGGCCGGAGGGTTGGCCCGGGCCTTTGCCGCCCCACTGCTGGCTTTCTTCTGGCTTGGCTGGCTCCAGGGACGTCCCTGGGGAATGGGGCTGGCGCTCCTGTTGCAGGCCTTGTTCATCCCATATATCTTTATGATAGCCTTGGCCGCGGTGATGCTGGCTTATGTGGCCGCCCGAGCCGGTCGCGGCAATCTGCCCCCCTTTCCCAGGCGCCCGGAGCATTTTGCCTTGCTGGCGGCAGCCGCCTGCCTGGTGCTTCTCATGGATCACCAGTTTAATGTTGCGGGCTTTGGCCCCCTGGTGAGCGCGGCGGACATGGCCAACCGTCCCGAGTTTGGCGCTTACGGCCGGTACCCCATCCTGCCGGTGCCCTCCATTTTCTGGGAACTCATCAGCCCTTGGGAGTATATCGCCCCCATCAGGGAAGGCGGATTAATCGGAGGAGTCATCGGAGTGTCTTCTGCTGGTAGGGCTCACCCTCTTCGGGGCCTGTAAGGTAGATTGGCGCTCCCTGAAGCCCAAACTGGGGCCGGCTGGGTACCTGGGGCTGGCCTCCTTATTGGTCTATCTGCTGGCCCGCTGGTTTCTCCTCAAACTATTCGTTCCCGACCGCTATCTCATCTATAGCCTCAATCTTGGTTACTGCATATTTCTGGCCCTTTGCTGGGCCGCCGCCTTACGGGTGGCCGACTGGCCCCGGACTCTGGCAGTCCTGATGGTAATGGTGGCCTTGGTCCTTAGTGGACTCCGTCTCAAAAACGTGGGACTTTATGATTATTCCGCCACCCGGCCCTTATGTGCAGCCCTGGCCCAGACTCCCAAGGATGCCCTCATCGCCGGCCAGCCCAATCTGATGGATGCCGTGCCGACCTTTGCCCGACGCCGGGCGTTCGCCACTTATAAATTGGCGCACGTCTGGTCTAAAGGTTACTGGCAGCAGCTTAAGCCGCGGCTGGAGGATTTTTTTATGGCTTATTATGCCAGCGACCCTGAGGTGGTTAAGGCCTTTTGCCGGCGTTACCATATCGACTTCCTGGTGGTTGACGACCGCCATTTCGCCCCGGACTTTCTGGCAGGGGGCTGGTTTTATTTTCCTTTCGAGCAGCGCGCCCGACTGGGAATTCCCAAACCCCGGTTGGTGGAGCAGCTCTGGTGCCCGTTCTTTGCCCCTTTTGACGAACAGATTCGCTCCCTGGCTCAGGGCGCGCAGCAACGATTTGCCTTGCTGGACTCGAGGGCATTTCCGCGCCAGCAACTGGACGAACACATGTGGCTCCTGGATATGCGCCCTTATCAGACTGCTGCTCCTCAGGAGCATCTCCCGGAGCGGGCTCGATGAACCCAACCGGGGGAAAATAGTTTAAAATATCAAATCCGGACGAGCCTCGCGGGCTCACGCCTAATTTCCTTTTATCGGCCCGATTCCGGTTAACCTCTTATTGAGCCATAGATGACCCAGCTCCGGATAGCTTATGTCTTGTTGTGGTTTCCCAAGCCCTCCGAAACTTTCATCTTTCGGGAAGTGGCTAACCTCCGGAAACTGGGCCTGGACCTCCAGGTTTTTACCCTGTACGGACCATTAACCCGGGATCTCTCCCCGGAGATGCAATCTTTCTCTCTCCGGGTGGAGAGATTGGGGCTCCCCTATTTAAGATCGGCCTGGCAGAATTTTCTCTTCTGGTGGATTAAGCAGCCAGCCGTGACCTGGCGGCTCTTGAAAACCGTGGTATTCCGTCATTGGCGCGGTCCGGAACGGGAAGCTGAGAGTCTCTGGGGCGCCCTGTGTGGTTTTTATCTGGCGCGGCGGTTCCAGGAGGAGAAGATTACCCACATCCATGCGCCTTGGGCCTGCGGGCCGGCCACCGCGGCCTGGGTAGCCGCGCACCTGACCGGCATCCCTTTCAGTTTCACCGGCCGGGCCCACGATGTCTTCACCCCGGACAGTCTATTGCGGGAAAAGATTCGGGATGCCGCCTTTGTCAGGGGCGAATCCCGGGCCGTCCTGCAGCAACTTAACGGCCTGACCGACAGAAAAAGCGGTAAATTTCGCTTGACCTATAATGGAGTGCCCTTAACCGTGCCGGCCCTGGCCCCAGTGGCGATGCAGCAGCCCTACCGCCTCCTGGCCCTGGGTCGGCTGGTGGGCACCAAGGGCTTTGATTTTCTCATTGCCGCCTGCAAAATTTTAAAGGATGGCGGGCTCGACTTTCATCTCACCCTGGGGGGGAGCGGCCCCAAAGAACGGCAGCTCAAGCAGCTCGCCCGCCGTCTAGGTCTGGCCGCCCAGATTTCTTTTCCGGGATTCATCTCGTATGACCGGGTAGCCGAACAATTTTGCCGGGCTGATATCTTCCTCATGCCCGGTACTATTGATGCCTCCGGAAATCGAGACGGCTTGCCCACTGTGATCCTGGAGGCCTTGCTGCATCGGCTGCCGGTGATCGCCACCGACGTGGCGGGTATCGGTGAGGTGATTGAAGACGGAGTAACCGGTTTGCTCATCCCCCCGAAAGATCCGCAGGCTATTGCCGAAGCAGTGTTACGCCTGATCCGGGACCGGGAGGCGGCTCTGGCCCTGGCCGAGCGCGGCCGATCGCGAATCTGTCTCGATTTTAATGCGGAACGCAACCATCGGCGGGTTCTGGAACTTTTCCAGAAATCCATGCAGTTCAGTTGCAGAGGATAACATGAGAATTCTGTTAATGGCCATGCCGGATACGGTGGATTTCGTCGATAATACGACCCGCATCCCCAACCTGGCCCTGGTCTCCCTGGCCGGCAATCTCCCGGACCACGAAGTGAAAGTCATGGATCTGGTGGCCTACCGGCCGCACATCCGCCAGGCCGTGGAAGAGATTTTGGCGTCTTTCCGGCCTCAATTGGTGGGCTTGAGCGCCATGACCTTCCAGTTCGACACCTTGCTCAAAGTGGCCGGCAGTGGTGCGCCGCTTCGATCCCCGCCTCAAAATCGCCGTCGGCGGGTACCATCCCAGCCTCATGGCCCAGGAGTTGACCGCAGGCGGACCGCTGCCTTTTGACTTTATGGTGCGGGGCGAAGGTGAGGCAACTTTACCTGAGTTAGTGGGCGAGCTGGAGAGTGCCCAGCCCGATTTCAGTAAGATTGCCGGCTTGAGTTACTACCGTGGGGATTCGAATAGCTGGGAGCATAATCCGGAGCGCGGCCTCTTGGACCTGGACCAGATCCTCCCCCCCGCCGGGAGGCGCGCCTGGCCGAGGACTTTTTCTATTTAGATATGTCCATGGACGTAGCCGAAACCTCCCGCGGCTGTCCCTTTAAGTGTAAATTTTGCTGCGTTAACCGGATGTACGACAATCATTTCCGCCGTTTCCCCCTGTCCCGGATTATCAAAGACCTCCAGGCGATCCGCCAGCGGGGCACTCAAGCGGTATTTTTTGCGGATGACAATATTACTTATGATACCGACCACTTCCGTGAGGTGTGCCAGGCCATTGTCCAGCATGGCTTGAATGACTTGACCTATATGACCCAGGTGAGCGCGGTGGGAATCGCCCAACACCCGGAGTTGGTAGCGGATATGGACCGCGCCAATTTTCGCTTCGTCTTTGTGGGCTTCGAATCCATGGAGCCCTCGGCACTCAAGGAAATGAAAAAGCCCACCAGTCCGGCCATCAACCGGCAGGCCGCGGCACTGCTCCGCCAACATCGCATGGGTATTATTGCGGGGGGCATCGTGGGCTATCCCAATGATGACCGGGAGTCGGTAAAAAAACAGGTTCGCCAGCTTCTTTCCCTGAAACCCGACGCCTTATACCTGCAAATTTTGACCCCTTATCCGAAGACGGCCCTGCGACAAGAACTGCTGGAGGCCGGTCTCATAGTCAATTTGCATGATTACCGGACCTATAATGGCTTTCTCAGCAATATCCGCACTAAACATTTGGGCTGCAAAGAATTAGAGCGCTTAAAGGGGAATCTGGCCTTCTGGGGGATGTGCAATCCGGCCTTGTTGGCCGGTAATTATTTTCTAAGGAACCACTTTCGCTTTCAACTTAAAATCATGCTCGAAGATCTCGGGCGTTACCTCCGCTATCTTCTGGTTTCCAAAGAAGACCCGCGGCGGCTAGAAATCTAGGGTAATTTAATTGGAGAGAAAAATAGATCCGCCACCTATCCCCGGCTCAGCTCTTCCAGCCTGGCGGCTACCTGCGGATTGCCCAGGAAATCATTTTTCTTAATCTGGGCCCGATACTGGGAAACGCGGCCTTCGAAGGCCTCGATGAAATTCTCTCGGCAGCCAATATTTAAGAGATAGTGGCCAAAGTTATTTTTTGACAGGGAATAGGCATTGAAATATTGCTCGTAGAAAAAATGAACAGGCAGGCAGAGAAGCGGTTTCTCCAGATATAACGCCTCGCTGATCAAGGAGTGGCCGCCAGTGGTTATGACATAGCGACAGGAGGCCAA
The DNA here is from genome assembly GCA_963812655.1 of uncultured delta proteobacterium. Taxonomy (GTDB): domain Bacteria; phylum Desulfobacterota; class Desulfobaccia; order Desulfobaccales; family 0-14-0-80-60-11; genus JAPLJC01. The sequence goes on from CAWEWX010000087.1 coordinate 65,075, forward strand.
ATCTGTCAGAAAGTCATCTTCGGAGGTTTTCTTAAAGATAAGGTTCCCCTGGGGCGGCTTTTCCCCCAAACCGTAGATGAAGAACCTCCTACGGCTCTCCTTAAGCCTCTCAATTAACGCGGCAAAATTATTTCCTCTCAGGTAAACCAGGACATGATCACTCGATAGAAGGCGTCAGGTCCTTCACCTGTGGTTTGATCAAAGGCGGAAAGACCTCAATCATGGCGGGGTCCGCCGGTGGCAGGCGATGAAAGGAAGTGATCAGGTAGCGGCTGGCGCCGCTGAAGAGATAACGGATCAAGAAGCAGGTGAGATACCGGCTCAGGCGCTGTCCGGCGGGAGGATTATACCGACACTCGGTTAAGAGGTGTTGATTGTCCAGGCTCACACAAGGGCGCCCCATCATCCTGGCCGCCCACATGGTGACGAATTCGTAATCGCTGATGATTAAATCGGGGTCATACTCCCGGATGATGGTCTTGATCCTCTTGATGGCCGGGCCCATGCGCGCTGAAACCCGCCGCGCCGTAAGCCACCGTGGCCGCAATGTCGACACGATGCTTGCGGATGACGGTGGGGGTGATGGGCACATTTTCCACCTGGTAGCCATTTTCTTGCAAAATCCGATAAAATTTCCCCCCTCCCGCGAAGAGAAATTCATGCCGGGGCATTTCCCGGGCAATAGTCAGGGCCCGGCTGATGTGACCGCGGGCGTCTCCCATTACCCCGTAAAATATCCGAGCCATCAATAGCCACCTTAAGGAAGGGCGATCAAATCTTGGCAGTTTTCCTACAAATCATCTGGAGAATACGTGATCGATAGCCTGCACCAATTCCCTGGGAGCTTTCTGCAGATCCCCATCTGTGCCGCGCGGCCACATTATTTCCTAATGGCAGGAGCGCCTCCAGCCGTCCTCCCCGTGCAGCAGTTGGAGAAAAACCTCTTCATGCCGGCGAACCATGTCCGCCACCGCAAATTGGCTCTCCACCAGCTTTCTGCCGGCCCGTCCGAAAGTGGCGCACCGGGCGTCGTCGCCCAGAAGCTGACTTATGGAGTCTGCCAGAGCCGCCGCATCCTTGGGGGGCACCAGCCAACCGGTTTCCCCATGTTTCACCACCTCGGAGAGGCCGCCGACCTTGGTAGCCACCACCGGCAGACCGGCCGCCATGGCCTCCAAAACCACGTTGGGCAGGCCTTCCTGGACCGAACTCAGCGCCAACAGGCTGCTCTGCTGTAACAGCGGCAGAAGGTCCGATTGTCCGGGGATGAGGCGCACCTGGCGGGGAGAGGGGAGACCATCGGCCAGACGCCTGATCGCTTTCTGCCGCGGGCCGTCGCCCACCAGCCAGAGTTCGGCTTCCGGGTGGCGGGCCGCCACCCGGGCAAAGGCGGTAATCAGCGTCTCATGATCCTTTTCCGGCACCAGACGGGCAATGCAGAGCACCACCTGCCGGTCAGGCGGCCGGGAGACCGCGGCCGGGCGGAAATACTCCAGATTGACGCCATTGTGAATCACGGTCATCCGGTCGTCCGGCACCCGAAAGCGCTCTATCATCATGCTTTTCAGCGCCGCGGCGTTGCACAAAAAGTGATGTGCGCAAGGCCATAACCATCTCTCATAATTATTGTCGGGACAGCCGGTTCCCCGCACGGTGCTTACGATAATCGGCACTTTGGTCAACCGGCCCAGCAACCGGCCCCAGATATTGGGGACGCCGGTCAAGAGCACCAGGAGATCTACCGGCCGGTTTTTCAGACGCCACCAGAGCCGGACCAGACTGTCCGGCCCCACAAACCGCCTGCGGCCAAGCCAGGTGAGCGGCAAGTCCCAACTGCGAGCCAGGGGCACAAAATCATCACCGGCCATGAGCAACCAGATTTCCGCCTGGAACAGGGAGGGATTCAAGCGTCGAACCAGTTCCAGGGTATGCCGCTGCGTGCCCCCGAAATATAGATCTTGCAGGAGAAAGACGACCCGAATGGCCTTTTTATCGGAGCGATTCCGGCTGATCATCTCGATTGGTAATAATTAAAGTTCGGTCTGAAAGATGGCGAAGATAAATATTTTCCACTTGCCGCGCCACGGCAACCGGCCCACATCTGCGGACCGGGATATTTTATGCCAACCCATTCTAACAGGTTCCTGGCGTTTTCGAACTTTTTTTCAAGCGGTTAGCCGAAAAGCCTGATTTCGAGCGAATTATCTGCCGATTTTGAGGCTTAGGATCAAAAATTTGCAGGCCCTGAGGAATCATCGCAGAGTGGCTCGCACGGCTGATTTTGGGCTGTTGGGATGGCTGATTCACTGATTGACCAAGTTTTTGACAATGGTTACTATATTTAAAAAAATCCCTGGTTTTCAGATGAACTGTCGTATCATCGTGCTAAGATCTTGCCCGGGAGCAGTGTGTGGCCACGTGAAATTCAATGATCTTGTGCGCATCACTGTCCGCCAGATAATCCGTCACCGGCAGAGCTATTGGGGGGTAGTCCTGGCGATCACCTTGGGGATCGGCGGTCTCATCACCGTGATCATGGTGAGCGGGGATTACAAAAAAAATTTGAGTAGGGATTTGGACTTGATCGGCGGGGTCACGGTGGTCAAGGCCTCCTTTGATAACCATCTCACCGCTCGGCCCATGGTGTTTAGCGCCAGGACCCTGGGGGCTTTGCACAGCCTTCCGGGGGTGCAAGAGATGAGCGCGATTGCCTTACAGGTGGGCAAGACCGAATTGACTACTGGCCGGCATTACCTTTTTCCCATCTTAGCGTCAGATGAGGCCTTTTGGAAGGTGCGTAATTTCTGGGCGTCCAACGGGAGACTATTCGGCCGGGATACGGTGACCGGGAGAAAAAGGGAATGCGTCCTGGGGCAATCCCTGGCGGAAAAGATTTTCGGCCATGGCAAGGTCGCTGGCCTCTCGATGGAAATCAATAATGAGCCTTATCGGGTTATCGGGGTATTGGGGGGAATTACTGACTCAAACTTGGCTGGAACCGCGTATTTACCTATTACGACAGTGGAAGACCGTTTTACCGGGCCGCTCATGACAGACAGCGTCTACCTTCGTTGTGCCACTTTGGAGGATGTTGCACCCGTGGCTGGGTCCATCATCGGGGTGGTGCAAACCTATCAATCAAAGGAAGGATTGCGGGTCGAAGTCTTATGGGAAGGCCTGAAAAGGGTGCAGCAGATTTTCTGGTGGACCGAATTCTTCGTATATGTAGCCATCGGGGTCACCCTGATCCTGGGAGGGGTGGGCATCTGGAACGTGATGATGGCCGCGGTGCGCTCCCGAACCAGGGAAATCGGTCTGAAAAAAGCCGTAGGCGCTGATGATAGGGATATCTTTATACAATTTCTCTCCGAAGCAATTATCCTCAGCCTGGGGGCCTCATTACTGGGGATCATCACCGGGCTATTAAGCGTTGAATGTTTTTCCTATTTCATTGGCTCTCAACTGGCAGAGTATCTTTTCCTCATTTGCATAGTACTGGGTCTATCCTTCGGCACGTTATTAGGGATAGGGGCTGGCCTGTTCCCCTCTATTCGGGCCAGTCGCATGGAGGTGGTGGACGCGGTGCGCTATGAGTAGCGCCCGGTTACTCCTCCTGGATTAGCCACTCTTTTCAAGACCAGGGTAAAACTAGTTTTTCGACGGCCTGCGAATCTCGAAAACAGCTCAGAGGGGGCCTTAGTGTCCTGGTGAAACTTCTAAAAAATAACTGTGGTTTTTGGTTTATCTCTGCTATCCTGCCAAGGGGTTTGGAGAAACGAAAAGGTATCCACATATTTGGCAATAATTTTGGCAACTTATGGCTAAAAGCTAACTGATCGGGGGACCTTCGGGTGAAGATCCGCCCCAAATGGCTGATACCGGCATTAATTCTCGTAGGGGGCCTCCTGGCCAGCGTCCCGGCTTTAGGGGTCAGCCCTGACGATGATGTGCTGGTGCAAAAGGCGGCCAGGGATCTGCAACAGGAAAATTACGATGAGGCCCTGGCAGAGCTGAACGAGGCCTGGGAGAAGGGGAGCCACACCTGGGAAAAGGCCTTGCTGTTGGGCCGGACCCACCGCCTCAGGCTCAATTACCCCAAGGCCAGGGAATACCTGGAAGAGGCCTTGCGGCTGCGTCCCAACCTGCCCCAGGTCCAGCTCCTGCTGGCCGACACCCTGCTGGCCCTGGACAAACCCAAAGAAGCCCTGCCTCTCTTGCAGGCCCTGGAGCCCACGGGCTTTGAGCCCGGTCAGGTGGCCCTCCTCCGGGGAATGGCGGAGGCCAAAGAGGGGAGATATATCCTGGCCCTGGACTATTTCCGCCGGGCCGAGGCCGACCCCAAGGTGGCCCAGGCGGCCAAATTTCAGGCGAGCCTGGCCCTGGTCGCCTTGAACCGCCTGCCGGAAGCCCGGCAGGCCATGGAGGAGTCCGTCTCCCTGAATCCCCAGAGCCAGGCCGCGGATTTCGCCCAACGCTATGCGGCGCTCCTGGAGAGACGCTGGCAGGAGACCAAACCCTTCCGGGCCACCGTCACCACGGGTTTCGATTTCGACTCCAACGTCACCCTGCAACCGGGGGGCGCGGCCGCGGCCCAGGTGTCCGGCCGGGGGGACGTGGCCTTCACCGAGACCGCTACCTTGGAATACAACTTCAACGCCGGGAAGCCCTTCAGCGTCCTGACCCAGTACTCCTTTTTCCAAAACTTCCATCCCCGCCTTTCCAACTTCAACCTGACGAGCCATTATGCGGCGCTCATTCCCACTTACAGTTACCAGGACGGCACTGTCTGGCTGCCATTCAGCTACAACTATGCGGACGTCGGTACGGACAAATATTTCACCGGCTATCTGGTGAATCCCACCTGGCTCCATCTGTTAAACGAGCACCTGGGGATAGAGTTTTCGACCAGGTTTAACCGGCAATATTACTGGTTCCCCATCTCTCTGCCACAGGATAACCAAAGCTCCAAGGACGTGGGCGGCAGCGCCGGCGCCTACTATTTTTTCAAGAACCGGACGGGCTTTCTCCAGGCCCGCTTCGGCTATGAGCGCTATTTCGCCACCGGCAGCAACTGGGACAGCTCCAGTTACGGCCTGCTGCTGGCCGCCCTCTACCCGGCCACCCCGAAGCTGAAGTTCGGCGCCTTCCTGAACCTCATCTACCAACCCTTCAACCACCGGTTCTTCAACGGGGAAACCGTGGACAACATCGCCGGCAATCCCTTTGTCGTCAACGACAAACGGGAAGACAAAATCCTGATCCCCGGCGTGCAGATTACTTATAACTTGTGGAAGGGTCTGGATTTTAACGTCCACTACTTCTTTACCCGGGATAACTCCAACACCGCCCTCTACAATTACACCCGGCACATCGTCGGCTGCCAGTTGAACTACCATTATTGATTTAATGAAACATCATTTGCAGTTTCAGAGCAGCGGTTTCGGCTTCAAGGTGGGAGGGCGTCATGCGGCACCTGATCATCATGGCAATTAGTCTGCTACTGGCCTTGCCATCCGTTTCCCTGGCCGCAGCGGTGGGGAAGCTCACCCGGGTGGAGGGCAGGGTGGAGCTGTTGAAAGGGGGCAAACTGCCCGCCGCCGCGGCCAAGGTCCAGGACGGGGTGGAACCGGGGGATGTCCTGCGCACCAAGTCGCTATCCCGGGCCCAGATAACCTTCCTGGACAATACCACGGTGACCATCTCCCCGGAGAGCCGGATCGCCATAAATGAATACCTGTTCGACCCCGGCCAGGGCAAGCGCAGCGCCGTGTTGGAACTTTTTCAGGGCCTGGCCCATCTGGTGGTCACCCAGGTCTTCAAGGTGCGGGAGCCGGATTTTCTGGTGAAGACCCAAACCGCGGTGATGGGGGTGCGGGGTACCGACGTGGGGATCCGCCTGAACCCCAACGACACCATTTTTTGGGATTTTCACGGCCTGGTGCGGGTGGCCAACATCTCTCCCGAAGTGGGCCCCGCGGTGGAGCTGGCGGACATGCAGCGCAGCGTGGTGGGCCGGGGCCTGCCACCTACCCTCCCCTGTACCATCACCGAGGAAGACCGGCAGTGGTTCATGCGGCAATTAGAAGAAGGTCCCCAGACCCTAACCTCCTCCGGGGTTCTCCCATGTCCGGCGGCCAACCTCCCCGATGCGGTGGGCCCGGCGGTCACCAATCGGGTGAATGCCATCGCCAATGATCTGGCGATTACCCCGCGGTTGGCCCCGCCCGAGGTTATCCCTAGGCCGGCGCCGCCCCGATTCATAATAACGGGAGGGAGCGGCGGTTAGTATCGCCCCCAGCGGGGCCTTGACCTTGAAACCAGTTATTATATTTCTCCAGGATAATCGCCTTTAAGCTGCATCCCGAAGTCCCCCCAGCCCTGGAAGACAGGAGACTTTCGAGCCATGATCGGGCCCCTGGCCAATTTCCTTAAATCTCCCCTGGTTCGCTGGCTGGGCGGGATCACCCTGTTGGCTTGGCTCTTAGTGCTCTGGCGACCCAACTTTACCGAATTCATGGAGCTCAAGCTCTATGACCTGAAATTCCGCTTCCGGGGAAGCCGGCCGCCCTCTCCGGAGGTGGTCATCCTGGCCATCGACGACGACAGTCTAAAAAAGGTAGGCCGCTGGCCCTGGTCCCGGGAGGACATGGCCCGCCTGCTCCAGGTCCTGAAAGGGGCAGATCCCCGGGTCATCGCCCTGGATATTATCTTTGCGGAAAAACAGGAAACCGAGTCCCTAAAAGCGGTGACCAACCTGCGCCGGGATATCACCGGCAAAGGATTGGCTTCGCCGGAAATCCTGGCCTGGTGTGATCAGGAAGCCAGCCGGGCCGATGTGGACCGCCGCCTGGCGGAGGCCATCAAGGCGGGTCCGCCCACCATCCTGGGTTTCTTTTTCCGGGCAGTGGGGTGGACCGCCGGGGGGGTGTCGCCGGAGAGGTTGATGGGCTCCGACTTTGTTCAGGCTTCCACCTATAACCTGGTGCGCATCCTGGATAACCGCAGGTCCCAGGTGCCCCTCAGGGGCGCCGCCGGAGTAGAGCTCAACCTGCCGGTGATGATCGACGCCGCCGCCGGGGACGGCTATTTCAATATGGACCCGGATGCGGACGGCACGGTGCGTAGGCTCCCCCTGGCCATCCTCTTCGGCTCCGATTTTTTTGCCCCTGAGGCCCTGGTCACCGTGGACCACTACCTAGGGCGCCCGCCCCTGGGCATCACCCTCTCCTTGTTGGGGGTGGACGAGATTCGCCTGGGTGCAAAACTGATCCCGGTGGACCGTCACGGCCGGGTCCTGATCAATTATTTGGGAGAGTCCGGGACGATCCCCACTTACTCCGCCGCCGCTCTGCTGGACGGCAAAGTGCCCGGAGGGGTCTTCAAGGACAAAATCGTCATCGTCGGGGCCACCGCGGTAGGTATCTACGACCTCCGGGTCACCCCCTTCTCCGGCATCTTCCCAGGGGTGGAGATTCAGGGGACGGTGATGGATAATCTGCTCAAGGGCAATTTTATTCGCTATCCCCCCTTTGGCCAGCCCCTGATACTACTCCTCATTCTGGGGCTGGTGGTGTTGCTGGGGCTGGTGCTGCCCCGGCTGTCGGCGCCCCAGGCCTTTATCCTGACCCTGGTGATCATCGGAGCTTACACGGTTTGCAATTTTCTCGCGTTCAGCCGCCTGGACTTGCAACTGGAGCTCTTCTACCCCCTTCTGGCGGTGGGCCTGAGCTTCGTGGGCATTTCCGTACAGCGGCTGCTGACGGAAGAGCGGGAACGCCTGCGGATCCGCAAGGCCTTCGAGTCTTACGTGGCTCCCGCCGTGGTCCAGGAGATGCTGAAGCATCCCGAGCAATTGCGCCTGGGGGGGGAGCGCCGGGAGATCACCATTCTGTTCACTGACATTCGGGGCTTTACCGCCATGTCGGAAAAGCTGGATCCGGAATCCCTGGTGCGGCTGCTGCACGACTTTTTGAATCCCATGAGCAATATCATCATCGACCAGGGGGGGACCATCGACAAGTACATGGGGGATGCCATCATGGCCCTGTTTGGCGCCCCCCTGGTCCAGCCGGAGCACCCCCGTCTGGCCTGCCGGGCCGCCCTGGAGATGGTCGCCACCCTGCGAGCCCTCAACCTGAAGTGGCAGGCGGAGGAGCGGCCGCCGCTGAAGGTCGGGGTGGGGATCAACACCGGCCCGGTAGCGGTGGGCAATATGGGCTCCGATCGGCTGTTCGACTACACCGCCATCGGCGACAACGTCAATCTGGCCTCCCGGCTGGAAGGGTTAAACAAATATTACGGAACCAGCATCCTCATCAGCCAGAGCACCGCGGCGCTCCTGGGAGACGCCTTCATCCTGCGGGAGGTGGATCGGGTGCGGGTCAAGGGCAAGGCCCAGGCCATCGGCTTCTTTGAGGTGTTGGGAGAAGGAGAGGCGCCCCCGGAACTGGCCCGCTTCCTGGAGACCTACCATCGGGGGCTGGCCCTTTACCGGGAGCGGAACTGGCCGGAGAGCCTGGCCGCCTTCACCGCGGCCTTGGAGCTTCACCCTGAAGACGGCGGCGTCCGGCGTTACTTGGAGCAGGCCCAGAAGTATATTGAGTCCCCCCCCGGGCCCGATTGGGAAGCAGTCACGGTGATGGACGCGAAGTAGATCGCGGCGAGCCTCTGATCACCGGCGGCGCGGCGGCCTGGGCGGCCAGGCGCACTTGACCGGTCCTAGTTCTCTTGATATTTTAAAGGCAGGGCGCCAGCGAGGACGAGACCTTGCCGGCCCGCCCCGATGAGGCCAGAGATGTCTAAAGTCATTGATATCGAAGACCGGCTGAAGCTGGAGCAGAAAAAAAAGGCCAGGGTGGATAAGGCCAAGAAGACCGAGACGGTGCGCAAGGTGGTGCAATGTACCCGTTGCATGGCCCGCTGCGCCCGTTGCGGGATCCAATTCGACACCTCCGAAATGTATAAACGCTACCCGGGTCCTTACCGCCTGTGCGCCTTTTGCCAGGAAGAGTATGAAGATTTTCTGCGGATTACCGAAAAAGGGCAGGAGAGCCCCTTCTACTGGCACAACCGGGAGTGGCTGGCCCTGTGGCTATCCTGGATCGATTATCAGAAGGCCATGAAGGCCTACGGCGAGTCCCCGGAGTTCATCGACCTGGTGCGGGAGGTGGAACTGGATCGGTAGAGCCAGCAGCCGGTAGCTTTAAAGACGGAAAAAGCTATTAATCCATTAAACCGGCTACTGGTCACTGGCTGCCATCATTCCGCCTGGCCCAGGCGGTAGGCTTGTTGCAGGATTTCCATGGCCAGCTCGAAGGCGCTGTGACGGTCGAGGAGAATCTCGGTATGCTCTATCTGCTTCTCGCCGCTGCCGGTGTAGACCACTATCTTGAGAACGCCTTCGGGACGCTGCACCACGGCGATCTCCCCTTTCGGTTTGAGAGTCTTATAGGTGCGGTGTTCTTCTTTGTCCGGATCTTTTCCGTAAACCGGATGTACCATTACTTCCTCCTCAGGGCGAGTTGCTTGAAGGTTTAGCATAAACGTCTGGCGGCCGCAATTCAAGCCCGAAATTTCCTGCCATGGCCTTTTATTCCACAGAGTACGATATGATTGTCATCGGGGCCGGCCACGCCGGCTGCGAAGGGGCCCTGGCCGCGGCCCGCATGGGACTCAAGGTGCTGCTCTGCAATCTCTCGCTGGATACCATGGCCCAGATGGCTTGCAACCCGGCGGTGGGTGGCCTGGCCAAGGGCCACCTGGTGAAGGAGATCGACGCCCTGGGCGGGGTGATGGGGGAGCTGGCGGATCTCACCGGCATCCAATTTCGCACCCTGAACCTCTCCAAGGGTCCGGCGGTGCGGGGTACCCGGGTCCAATGCGATAAGCAGGCCTACCGTTTGGCCATGAAATCCCGGCTGGAGCGGGAACCCCGCATCCATCTGCGGGAGGCCATGGTGGCGCGGCTGCTGGTGGAGGAGGGCCGGGTGGTGGGGGTGGTGGAGACCCTGGGGGTGGCTTACCGGGCCCGGACGGTGCTGATCACCACCGGCACCTTCCTGAATGGTTTGATTCACATCGGCGAGGCCCGTATCCCGGCGGGCCGGGCCGGGGAGTTCGCCGCCACCGATCTGGCGGCCCACCTCAGGGAGCTGGGCTTCCGCATGGGGCGCATGAAGACCGGTACCCCGCCCCGCCTCCGGGCCGGCAGCATCGATTTTACCGGAATGAGCGTGCTCTCGGGCGATCCCCGGGTCCGCCCCTTCTCCTGGCGGAGCCCGGCCGGGCCCCGGGAGCAGCTCCCCTGCTTCATCACCCAAACCAATCCGGAAACCCACCGCCTGGTCAGAGACCACATCCACCTCTCGCCCCTATACAACGGCTCCATCCGGGGGGTGAGCGCCCGCTACTGCCCGTCCCTGGAAGACAAGGTAATGCGCTTCCCGGACAAGCTCAGCCACCAGGTCACCCTGGAGCCGGAAGGCCGGGACACCGCGGAGATCTACGCCAAGGGCCTGGGCAACTGCCTGCCGTTGGAGCTGCAGTTGCAGCTCTTCCGGAGCGTCCCGGGGTTGGCAGAGGCCGAGGTGATGCGCCCGGCCTATGCCATCGAATACGACTATGTGGACCCCTTGCAGCTCAAACCCACCCTGGAAACCAAGCTGATCCAGGGACTTTTTCTGGCCGGGCAGATCAATGGCACCTCGGGCTACGAAGAGGCCGCCGGCCAGGGACTATGGGCCGGGATCAACGCCGCCTGCCAGGTCCTGGGGCGCCCTCCCTTTCTGCCGCACCGTTCCCAGGCCTACATGGCGGTGCTGGTGGACGACCTGGTGACCCGGGGCACCCGGGAGCCTTATCGGCTGTTCACCTCCCGGGCGGAATACCGCCTGCTGCTGCGGGAAGACAACGCCGATCAGCGTCTGACCCGCTGGGGCCATGAGCTGGGTCTGGTGGATCGGGAAGCCCTGGAGCGCCTCCTGGAAAAGGAGCGGTTGCTGACCGCAGAGGAAGCCCGTCTGGCGCGCCGCCGCCTCCATCCTTCGGCAGCGGTTAATGCGGAGCTGACCGGCCGGGGCAGCGCCGCCTTACAGGCCCCGGCGCCACTCCTGAGCCTGTTGAAGCGCCCCCAACTGGATCTCCCCACCCTCTACCGCCTGGCCGGGGAAGAACCACCGGTGCCGCCCGAAGTGGTGGAGCAGTTGGAAATTAAACACAAGTACGAGGGCTACATCCGGCGCCAAGAGGCGGCGGCCAAAAAATTCGTCCAGGGGGAAGGGCGCCGCATCCCGCCGGACTTCGACTACCGCGGCCTGCCGGGGCTATCCGCAGAGGTGCAGGAAAAGCTGCAGGAGGTGCGGCCCCAGTCCCTGGGCCAGGCGGCCCGCATCTCCGGGGTGACCCCCGCGGCCCTGGCCATTTTGATGGTCTATCTGAAAAGGCGGGGTGGAAAAGTGTAGAACAGCCACCGCGGCTGTGCTTGGCAGGTAAAGGATGGGCAGCGCCCACCCCAGATTGGCTGATACGGGGAATAAAAGGCGGCTCTGAGGGACCTCCGCCTTTGGGCTAGATTAGCAAGTCTTTGCTGAGAGCCGAGAGCTGGCAGCCATTACCTTACCTTTCGAAGGGGCCGGTGTTTCGATCGGTGGAATAGTAAAAATAGTCGCCGGTCACCGAGGCGCCGCACATGGCGCAGGTGGCGGCCCGGCCCACTACCTCGCTCTGGGAATTGGTTTCGGAGCAGCCCCAGGACATCAGGACCGCCAATAGCAGCAGCAGGCCAACGGTTCTCTTCATCACTTCTCCCCTTCCGAGGCTTCCCTGACGGCGCCGGTTCCACGATTTAGCCGCCGGATAGCGGGGTGGCTTGCCAGGGGCGGGTTTTCAGCCCATCCCGATCAGTGCCGACTTTTTTATCCTTAGAGCACCGAGGCCGGATTAATGGCCCCGGGATTTCTCATATTGGTCGTAGATAAAGCCGCCCAGTAGCCCGGCGCCGCCGCCGATGGCCGCACCCGCCGCGGGTGAGCCCGCCGCCCAGCCGATGAGCGCGCCGCTGCTGGCGCCGATGGCGCCGCCGCTCAACACCCGCTGCTGGGTGGATGACATCCCCGAACATCCCCCCAAGGCCAGGCCCAAAACTACTAGCAGAACTAGTGCTTTTTTCATCAGCATCTTCTCCTGCACCTGAAAGTTAAGGCGTTGGTCCCCGCGCAACGGGGACGGTTACTACCCAGCCATGAAAGTCCGGGGAGAAAGCCTCCCGGGACCCCCGTAATCCAGGAAGTCACGAGGGCGTGGATATTGACCCCCCATCCCCAAGATCCTCGAATTCTGGCGCTGCTGGCGGCTATCCCCGACCCCCGGGCTTCTCGCAGTGTTGGCAGAGGAAGCCGGCCGCTGGGCCGGAGGCACTAAAACCCGGATGACTTACTTGGTCAGTCCCGGCGGGCAGATCCCCTTGGTGCAGCGGATCAGGATCACTTCCAGCACCGAGGTGCCCAGCTTGCCGGGATTCTCTGTGTAATAGCTGTCTACCTGCTCGATGATTTGCTCCACGCTCTTGGTTTTCAGTTCGCTGGAAAAGGCCTGGGCAATGGGAGCGCCGTTGCCTTTGGCGGACGCCGTTTCAAAGTCGGCCATGTTGCCGACACCCTTGACATAGCCCACCTTGGCGTCATAGCTTAACTGGGGCCATTGGTTGCCATCCCAGAGAAACCCCTTTGACTGCTGGGCGAAGCCGCCGCCAGCCAGGGCCAGAACTACCACCAAGGCAAGAAGGCCAACCATTCCCCGAAATTTCATGCGTGCACCTCCGCTGGGATTGGCAAAAAATGGTCTGCTCTGCTGGTGGCTCCGCCAGCGGCATTGCTTTATAAGTTAAGCGCCGCCCCCGGATTGTCAAGCCGGTCCAGGCGAGCCTGGATTGGCATATCTGCCGGGCGCCATTTATGGGCGTCCCTGGGACTGGGCTGCCAATCATGCCTGAGACCGCGCTTTACCCTATTTTTTCGGTGCCACGGCGGGGGGTTCCGGCGAACATAGTTTGGTGCTGGCCCGAAGGATCACTTCCAACACCGGAGAGTTCATTTTTCCGGGGTTATCCTTGTAGTATTTATCCACCTCCTGCACCACCTGGCCCACGGACTTGGTCTTGAGCTCAGCGACCAACGCCTTGGAAACACAGCCGGCTTGGCCGCCGGCGCCGGCCCCCGCCTCGAAATCGGCCATATTTCCCACTCCCTTAATGTAGGCCACTTTCAGATCGGAACCCAGGGCTTGCCACTGGGCGCCATCCCACATAAAGCCGTTCTCTGCGGCCAAACTTAAGGTGGCCAGGGCGAAGCACAGGGCCAGGCCTGCCATCAGCGTCGTTCCTCTGAATTTCATGGGCTTCTTCCTCATCATCGAGAGTTTTCAGACCCCGGTTCAGTTTTCGGGGGTCCAGCATTCGGACCGGGAGGTGCCGGGGGCGCGGCGGGCTCGGCCGCCGGAAGGTTCGTCTTGGTGGCGGCCTTGGAGCCTTTGGTTTTGGCTGCCTTGTGGGCCCTGGTTGAGGTGCGGCTCTTATTAGAGGCAGTCTTTTTATGGGTGGTTGTTTTGGAGGCTGTCTTTTTCCCGGGTTTAGAGGCGGTATGGGCCTTGCCCTTGGTTTTGGCCTTCTCTGCCTGCCCCTGTTGGGGCGCTGCCGGTTCCTTGGTTTCGGGGGTGGCCAGGGGCTTCTGGCCCTGCAGCATGGGGGGCACTGCCGGCGCTGGCACCTCCTTTTGGGCTCTGGCGCCCTGCAGACTCAGGAGAAATATCCCCGCCGTGGCCAACGTGATGATTTTCTTCATGGTAACCCTCCGGTTCCCTCCCCTCAAGGGTAAGTTCGGTGATTTATGTGGCGGTGCAGGGATTCGAACCCCGGACACTGCGGATATGAGCCGCATGCTCTAACCGACTGAGCTACACCGCCGTAGCTCTTGAAAATATAGTGCTCCTGGCCCTGCCTGTCAAACAAAATCACCCGGCCGGGCGAAAGGCAAGTCCCGAATGGCCGGAGGCGGCAGTCCTTAATCACTCAATGATCTCAAGCACTTGGGCAAAGTGGTCCAGGAGGAAGTCGGGGTTGGCCGCTTCCAGGGATTCCCGGGCGCCGTAACCGTAGGTGACCGCGGCGCTGTGGGCCCCGGCGCCCCGGGCGCAGTTCACGTCCGCGGGTTTATCCCCCACCATCAGGGTCCGCCCGGCTTCCACCTGCAGGTCCCGGATCAGGGCCAGCAGGGGTTCCGCATCTGGTTTCAAAGGCAGTCCGGCGCCACCGCCGCGACTGGCGTCGAGAAAGCGGGCGATCCTCAGGGCCGTCAGGATCTGCTCTGTCAGCCGCTGGAGCTTGTTGGACAGCACCGCCAGTTTCTTGCCGGAGAGTCTCTCCAAAGTTTCCGGCACCCCGGAATAGAGGCGGGTCAGGTCGCGGCAATGGCGGGTGTAGTAGTCCAGGTAGAGTTCCAGGCAATCTTCCACCAGGGCCCGGCGCCCCGGGCCCAGGAGGCGCTCCATGAACATCCGCTCGCCGCCGCCGATCATCCCTTTGACGTCTTCCCGGGAACGCTCCGGCAGCCCCAGGCGGCGCAAGGCGTAGTTGGCGGCGTTGGTCAGATCCGGCACCGAGTCTGCCAGGGTGCCATCCAGGTCGAAGACGATGAGATCTACCGGGAGCTTCTTTAAGGATAAATCTGCCATATTTTTCAGAGATGAAACCGGAAGTTGGAGTGGATTCGGCCGGCGCCGGTTAGCGGGCCTGGCGAAAAACCCGCCGGCGCCGGCCGCCGGCGGGCTACCTGGCCCGCTTCCCCCGCAAGTCCCGGTAGGAGGGCAGGACCCCCAAGTTGTCGGCGCGTTTCACCGCCCGGATGATGGCCTGCTGCAGCACGGTATCCGCCAGCAAGCCGATAATTTGCAGGTCGGAGTCGACCTGGGGGTGGGCCAGGGCAAAGACGGTGTCGCCGTCGAACAGGGTATGCACCGGCCGGATGCAGCGAGCCAGGGCGTCGTGCCCCAACTGGGCGATCTTCCTGGCCTCCTCCCGGTTGAGGCGGGCATTGGTGGCCACTACCCCGATGGTGGTGTTGGGCTCCCCGAACCGGTGGCGCACCACCCCTTGGCGGAGCAGCCGGGTGGAGTCGGCGAATTCTCGGCTGTCCGGGGATTTCCGGGCTCCGGCCAGGATTTCCCCGGTTTCCGGGCTCACCACGTCTCCCAGGGCGTTGACCACCACCAAGGCGCCTACTTGCAGGCCATCGGGGCCTTCCACGAAGGCGGTGCCCAGCCCGCCTTTGGTGGCCTGGGTGATCCCCAAAATTTTGCCGATGGTGGCCCCGGTGCCGGCCCCAATGCTGCCGTCGCCCTGGGGCTCCCCCCGGGCCGCCTGACAGGCGGCATAACCCATGGCCTTGTCCGGGCGGACCAGGTGGTTGCCCACTGACAGGTCGAAGACCACCGCGGTGGGGACAATGGGCACCCTGGTGACCGTGACGTCGAAGCCCCGGCCCTGCTGTTCCAGGTACTCCATGACCCCGCCGGCCGCGTCCAGGCCAAAGGCGCTGCCCCCGCTGATCAGGACGGCATGGACCTCGGTGACCAGGTGATATTTTACCAGGGTGTCCATCTGGCGGGTGCCCGCGGCGGAGCCCCGGACATCGACGCTGCCCACCGTGCCCGGGGGGCAGAGGACTACGGTGCAACCGGTGAGGTTTTTAAAGTCACTGGCATGCCCCACCTGGAATCCGGGAACCTTGGTAATCATTATGGCGACGCGGGGCTGGCGGCCGGGGGCGCCAGCATCTGCACCCGGCCATCTTGGAAAGTGAGCAGGTAGATGGCCGCTTCCTCTTCTCCCTGGCGGTTGAAGCCCCGGAACCATGGCAGGTCGGAGGCGGCCTTGAGGGACTGGAGTTTGGGGGCCAGATCGGCGCGGCTCAGGGGGCCGCCTGACCGGGCCAGCCTTCCGAAGAGCCTGACCATCAGATAACCCTGGGCCGCCAGGTAATCCGGGGCTTCGCCGTATTTTTGGCGGTAGGCGGCCACGAATGCCTGGACGGCGGGATCCGGGTCGCCGGCAAAGAAGGCGTCGGAAAACCACACCCCCTCCAGGGCGGCCGACTGCTCTGGGGTGATCTCCGGGTTATGCAGCAGGTTGGTGCCCAGGAGTTGGACCCCCGGCAGCGCTGATTTGGCCAGTTGCCCGGCGATGGCCGAAACCGCCGCGGCGTCGTCCGGGATGAAGAGTGCCGTGGCTGCCGGGGTCTCCGGCGCCTGGGCGGGCAGGGCCTCCTTCAGGCTCGTCAACGCCTGGCCGAAGTCCTGGGCGCCGGGGGCATAAACCTCCTGGGCGGCCAACTGCAGGCCCGCCGCGGCCAGTTCCTCCTGAAAGGCCTGCAGAAAGGCGCGGCCGTAAGCAGAATCGGAATAAAGGATGGCGAAGCGCCGCAGGCCCATCTCCGTGCAGCGGCGCACCAGGGCCCGAGCTTGCTGGCGGGGGATGAGAAAGGCATGGAAGATCAGGTTGCCGGTCTGGGTAAGGTCGGCCTTCTGGGAGAGGGCCACCAGGGGTACCCCGGCGTCCTGGGCCGCGGCTGCCGCGGGCTGGGCGATCCCCGCGCTGAGGGGTCCCAGGATGGCCAGCACCCGAGAGTCCTGGGCCAATCCCTGCACCAGTTGGCTGACGGTCTCGGGATCGTTGGGGGTATCTTTAAAGATCAAATCCACCCGGGCCTGCCGGGCGGCCAGCTCCATGCCCCGCTGCACCCGGAAACCGATGTTGCTCAGTTCACCGCTCAGGGGCAACAGGCACCCCAGGGTGACTTTGCCGCCAGGGCCTCCGGCCAGCAGGCCCTGGCCAGCCTTGGCTTCCGGGCTGTCGGGGTAGCGCTCCTGCAAAAGTTTAACCCATTTCTGGCTGTCCCCGGATTGGCCGGCCTGCTGAGAGAGGCGGGCCAGGCGCAGGACCAGGGCGGCGCTCAAGGGGCTGTCCCGATACAGGCCGGCCAGGCGCTCCAGGTCCTCGGGGCTGGCCGCTTCCACCACCCGCGTCTTCAGATCCTCAAACCACTCCTGGTCACCCGAAGGCAGATCCTGGGCCGCCAGGCGCAACCGGGAATAGGCGTCGGGAATGTTGCCTTGCTTCAGGGCGATCTCCGCCAGCAAGGCCTGGGTGGAGAACCACAGGGAGCGGGGCAGGTCGCCCACCGCGGTGAGGCTGTCCAGGGTCTGGGCCGCCTGTTGATACTGGCCCAGCTTGAAATAGGCCCGGCCAATCCCGTAGCGGGCCTTCAGGGCGACGCCGGGCTCCGGCTGCCGGGCCAGGATGCCCAGATAAAGCCCCATTGATCCCTGCCAATCACCCTTAAGCCCCAGTAGCTCCGCTTCCCGCAGGCGAGCCTCAAAGGCGTGCGGCCCCTTGGGGTAGAGCTGCAGGTATTGGGCATAGCTTTGGTAGGCCAGGCCGTAGGCCTGGCGGTGGTAATCGGCCTCCGCCGCCTGGAACAGGGACTCGTCCGTAACCGCCGTCCCCGCGGGCCGCCCGGAGGGCGGCAGGCCGGGAAGTTCGGCGCAGGCCGGCAGCAGCCAGAGCAGCAGGAAGAGGGGCAAAAGCCTGGGCAGAGAGATCTTCATCCTTAATATCCTAAACACCCGAGAATTTAGGTTAAGTTAAAAAAATAACAAATTATTTTCGGAAAATGAAGGTAATTGTTTGAGGGGCGGAGGCTCATGGGGGGGGCTGTCCCAGCAGGGAATACCCCAACGCGGGTGTCGAGGGGGAATTATTCGGTTGACTAGTGCGCCGGAAGGATGGTAAAAATTGCGCAATTTGTCCCCCAAGGCTTGAAATGTCACAGCCCAAAGACCGCCTCATCTTTCCCCTGGATGTCCCTAATAAGGCTGAAGCCGAGAGATATATTTCCCTATTAAAAGCTGAGGTTGGACTTTTTAAGGTCGGGTTGGAGCTCTTTGTGGCTGAAGGCCCCGCTTTTCTGCAATTCCTGGCCGAGGAAGCCCGCGTCGATTACTTCCTCGATCTGAAATTTCATGATATTCCTGCCACCATCAGAGGTGCGGCAGCCCGGATGATGAAGGGGGCAAAACTGGCCACGGTTCACGTGGACCAGGGCCGCAAGTCCCTGAAGGCCAGTGTCGAGGCCCTGAAAAATGGGGTCAAGGTTCTGGGGGTTACGGTTCTTACCCACCTGGGGCCGGATGACCTGGAAGCCATGGGCATTGCCCCGGAGTATGCCAGGAATCCTACAAACCTGGTTCTCCTGAGGGCGAAGCTGGCCAAGGAGGCCGGCTGTGATGGGGTGGTGTGCGCCGGCGCCGAGGCCAAAGCGGTCAAAGCGGCCTTTGGTCCGGATTTCCTGGTGGTCTGCCCGGCCATCAGGCCGGCCTGGGCCGCCGTGCCGGGGGATGACCAGAGCCGCGTCACCACCCCTTATGAAGCCATCCAGGCCGGGGCCGATTATATCGTAGTGGGACGTCCCATCCGCCTGGCTGCCGCTCCGGCTGAGGCGGCCCGCCGAGTAGTGGAAGAAATTGCCCGGGGATTTGCAGACCGGGGCTAAAGAGCCGGGAAAGTCGAAATGGCGGGAGAACCCCGCCATTTCGGTTTGGCCGCAGAGATTAAAATGATCTCCAGCCCTACTTGACCTCCTCGAACTCCGCCTCCACCACCTCTTCTTCGGGTTTTTTGTCCTTCTCTTCGTGACCGGCTTCCCCGGCGCCGCCGCCGGCCCCGCCAGTCGGACCGGCCTTGGCGTACATCTGCTCCGCCAGTTTGTGGGAGGCCTTCATCAGCTCGTCGCTGCCGGCCTTGATAGCCTCGAGGTCGTTGGCTTCGATGGCGGTCTTCAGGGTGGCGATGCGGCTCTCGATATCCGCCTTGGTGGCCGGATCCACCTTGTCCCCCAGGTCCGCCAGGGTCTTCTGGGTGGTGTAGGTCAGGGAGTCGGCCTGGTTGCGGGCCTCGGCCAGCTCCTTCTTGCGATGGTCTTCCTCGGCGTGGAGTTCCGCCTCTTTCACCAGCTTGTCGATTTCGTCCTTACCAAGGCCGCTGGGGGCGGTGATGCGGATGGACTGCTCCTGGCCGGTGCCCAGGTCCTTGGCGGCCACGTGAACGATGCCGTTGGCGTCTATGTCGAAGGTGACTTCGATCTGGGGCACGCCCCGGGGGGCCGCGGGGATGCCGTAGAGCTCGAAGCGCCCCAGGGTCTTGTTATCCCCGGCCATCTCCCGCTCGCCCTGAAGCACGTGGATGGTCACCGCGGTCTGGCTGTCCGCCGCGGTTGAGAAGACCTGGCCCTTGCGGGTGGGGATGGTGGTGTTGCGCTCGATGATCTTGGTGAAGACCCCGCCCAGGGTTTCGATCCCCAGGGACAAGGGGGTGACGTCCAGCAGCAGCACGTCCTTCACTTCGCCCTTTAGCACCCCGGACTGGATGGCGGCGCCCACCGCCACCACTTCGTCGGGGTTGACCCCCTTATGGGACTCCTTGCCGAAGATCTGCCGGACCTTTTCCTGCACCCGGGGCATGCGGGTCATGCCGCCCACCAGGATGACCTCGTCGATCTCATTGGTGCTGACCTTGGCGTCGCGCAAGGCATTGAGGCAAGGGGGTTCGGTCTGGTCGATCAGCTCCGCCACCAGGGCCTCCATCTTGGCCCGGGACAATTTGATAAGCAGATGTTTGGGCCCGGAGGCGTCGGCGGTGATGAAGGGCAGGTTGACATCGGTTTCCAGGGCGGTGGAGAGCTCGCATTTGGCCTTCTCCGCGGCTTCCTTCAGGCGCTGCAAGGCCATGCGGTCCTGGCGCAGGTCGATTCCCTGCTCCCGGAGGAACTCGTCGGCCAGGAAGCCCATGATGCGCTGGTCGAAGTCGTCGCCCCCCAGATGGGTGTCGCCGTTGGTGGATTTTACTTCAAAGACTCCCTCCCCCAACTCCAGGATGGAGATATCGAAGGTGCCGCCCCCCAGGTCGAAGACCGCGATGCGTTCATCCTTCTTCTTCTCCAGACCGTAGGCCATGGAGGCGGCGGTGGGTTCGTTGATGATCCGCAGGACGCTGAGCCCGGCGATGGTCCCGGCGTCCTTGGTGGCTTGGCGCTGAGCATCGTTGAAATAGGCCGGCACGGTGATCACCGCCTCGGTGACCTTCTCCCCCAGGTACGCTTCTGCGGTCTGCTTCATCTTGGTGAGGATCATCGCAGAGATCTCCGCCGGGGAATAGGTGCGGCCGCGGATCTCCACGTGGGCGTCACCGTTGGCGGCCTTGACGATCTTATAGGGCAGAATCTTGATATCCCGCTGCACCGCCGCATCGTCATATTTGCGGCCAATGAGGCGCTTGATGGAAAAGATGGTGTTCAAGGGATTGGTGATGGCCTGGCGTTTGGCGATCTGGCCCACCAGCCGCTCCCCGGTTTCGGTAAAGGCCACCACTGAAGGGGTGGTGCGGGCTCCTTCGACATTGGCGATGACCTTGGGCTCCCCACCTTCCATAACTGCCACGCACGAATTGGTGGTGCCTAAATCAATGCCTATGGGTTTGGGCATTTAACTCTCCTCCTGATCGGTAGAATCGATTTGAGATGAAGTCTCTTGGGTATTGCGGGCCACTACCACCATGGCCGGCCGCAGCAGGCGGCCATGGAGCAGGTAACCTTTCTGCAGTTCCTTAAGCACGGTGCAGTCGGGAACCTCCGGGGCGGATTCCTGCATCACTGCGTTATGGTAGGCCGGGTCGAATTGCTGGCCCACCGCCACCAGAGGAGTCACCCCGAACCGGCCCAGGGCCTTGAGAAATCCTTGTTGCACCAGTTCGAGACCTTCCAGGAAAGGTGCCGGGGTCGCGGCTTGCCGGCCGTGTTCCAGGGCCAGCTCCAGATGGTCCACCACGGGCAGCAGCTCTTTGATCAGGCTTTCGTTGGCGAATTGCAGCAGGTCGGCCTTCTCCCGCTCCAGCCGTTTCTTCAGGTTCTCCATTTCCGCGGCGAGCCGGAGGTACCGCTCGTAATTCTCCTGGGCTTCCTTGGTTTTTTCTTCCAACTGGAGCTGTAACTGAGGCATATCGGCCGGCGGCGCCGGCGCGGCGGCCTTGGGCAAGGGGTGAGCCTCCGGGGCGCCCTTAGGTTGCTCTCCCTTGTGATGTTTGACTGCGGCCATAAAACCATCTCTCCTTCTCGTTTGCCGGCAAAAGGCCACTCCAGGCAGGTCGCTGATCTACAGAACTTGCGAGGGGCTCAGGTCAGCCGCTCATTGAGCAAGTCGCTGACCAGGGAGGCGGTATAGCGTACTATGGGAACCAGCCGGGCATAATCCATGCGCATGGGGCCGATGATCCCCAGGCAGCCCAAGGAGGCCCGCCGGGATCCGTATGCGGAGGCCACCAGGCTCAGTTGCATCTCGGGAAAGGGCTCGCCCGGGCTGATGATGATCTGTACCCCCTGGGCCGCCAGGGTTTGATCCAGCAGGGTGATGAGCCGATGTTTCTCTTCGAAGGCCATGAACATGGTGCGGAGTTTAGCCACGTCCTCGGCAAACTCCGGGTAGTCCAGGATGCGGCTGGTACCCTCGATATATAATTCCTCTCCCTCGTCGCTTTGCAGCGCCTGACGGCTGAGACTCAATGCCTGGGACACCATTTTGTCAAAGAGGCTCTTTTCTTCCTCCATCTTGGCCAGGATCTTTTGGCGGGACTCCCCCAGGGTGAGGTTCTGGTATAGCTCGTTGAGATAGTTGCTGAAGCGGTCCAGCAGGTCTTGGGAGTAGCGGAACTCGCCCCGCACGAACCGGGTCTGCACCTGGTTGTCCTGGGAGACCAGGATGGCGAGGACCCCGTCGCCACTCAGGCTGATGAATTGGATATGCTTCAGCCGCGTCGCTTGGGGCCGGGGGGCCAGGACCAGGGCCGGATGGCCGCTGACGCTGGAGAGCACCCGGGAGGCCCGCCGGAATAGGTCCTGGGGGTCGCCGGCTGGCGGCGAGAAGGCCGCCTGGATCTTCTGCTGCACGCCTGCCCCCAATTCCTGGATGGGCAATATATGGTCCACGTAATAGCGGAACCCCATGGGAGTGGGTAGTCTGCCGGCGGAGGTATGGGGTTGCTGCAGGTAGCCCTGCTCCTCCAGGTCCATCATCAAGTTGCGAATGCTGGCCGGCGACAGGTTGAGGCCCGAAACCTTGGCCACCATGCGGGAACCCACCGGCTCGCCGCTGACGATATACTGGGCCACCACGGTTTTCAGGACCTGGTTGTACCGATCTCCCAAAAGCTTCATTAACAATGCCATGGCCATATCTCAAATATAAAATCTAATAAGCTAGCCGGGATTTGTCAAGAGTAGAAGGGATTTTTGCCCGCCGAGCAACACCTCCCGGAAAGTGCTAATAATCCCCCGGGGACCGTTCCTTCCCAGGACGCCGCCTTTACCTCTACCCCTGGCAACGGTGGCGGATGGACTCTCCCTCCACCATGTAGACCACCTGTTCGGCGATGTTGGTGGCATGGTCGCCCACCCGTTCCAGGTTGCGGACGATGTTGACCTGACAGATCCCCGCAGTAACGGCCACCGGGGCCACGGTCATCTCCATCACCAAGTTATGAATGATGGAGCGGTCCAGGCCGTCCACTTCGTCGTCCGCCAGGCAGACCTCCCGGGCCAGGCGGGTGTCCTGCGTGAGAAAGGCCTGCAGGCAGCGGCGCATCATTTCCTGGACATCCTGGGCCATGCGGGCCAGGTCATAATGGATGGGCTTGGCCGGCAGATGCTGCAGATTCAGGACCTCTTCGGCGATGTTGGTGGCTGAATCGCCGATGCGCTCCAACTCGGCGCTGATGTGGTCCACTGCCATCAACTGCCTGAGGTCGATGGCCACGGGCTGGAACAGGGCGATAAGGCGGACGCATTCGCCGTCGATGGCCTCCTCCAGGTCATTGACCGCCCGGTCGCCGGTGATTACCTGTCGGGCCAGGTTAGGGTCCCGGTGCAAAAGCGCCTTGATGCTGAGCTCGATGGCGGCCTCCGCCGCCTGGGCCAGTTCCAGCAACCGGGCCTTCAGGTCCGCCAGTTCCCGGTGGAACTTGTCGGGCATCGGCGGCGCGCCTTTGATCTCTTCGGGCATACGACACCTCACAGCTAACCGAGTAGTTTAAGGTAAGATACCATTCTTTAACCATTATGCCGACAAAAATTCCGGCTCCGCGGCGCCCCCGCTCCCCGGTCTGAGGTCTTTATTGACAGGGGGGGCCGGGAGGATTATAAGTGAACCCGGAGGGCGACCATGGCTGCGGCACCCCGGGTACTCCATCTCATCGACATCAGCTCTTATTTTTACCGGGCCTTCCACGCCATCCGGGGGCTGGCCACTTCCGCGGGTTTTCCCACCAACGCGGTTTACGGGGTGACCACCATGCTCCTCAAGGTCTTAAAGGAGCGCCAGCCCCATTATCTCGCCCTGGTCTTCGACAGCAAGGGGCCCACCCAGCGCCACCGGGACTTTCCCGACTACAAGGCCCAGCGGCCTCCCATGCCGGAAGATCTGGTCTTGCAGCTCCCGGAGATCCGCAAGATCATCGACGGCTTCCGGCTGCCGGCCTTGCAGCAGGAGGGTTTCGAAGCCGACGACCTCATCTGTACCCTGGTGCACCGGGCCAGGTCTCAGGGTTTTCAAGTGGAGATCATCTCCGGTGACAAGGACCTGCTGCCCCTGGTGCAGGAGGGGGTGGAGATGTGGGATCCCATGAAGGGGGTGCGCTTCGACCCCGGGGTCATCCGCGAGCAATACGGCCTCACCCCGGAGGAACTGGTGGAGGTGCGGGCCCTGGCCGGGGATGCCAGCGACAATATCCCCGGAGTGCCGGGCATCGGTGAGAAGACGGCAATAAAACTGATCGCCCGGTTCCACAGTCTGGAAAACCTCCTGGCCCATCTGGAGGAGATCAAGGAGACGGCCTTGCGCGGCCGCCTGCGCCAATATGCCGAGCAGGCCCGCCTGAGCCGCCGCCTCACGGTGTTGGAATGCCAGGTGCCGCTGGAGGTGGATCTGGAGGCCTTGCAGCCTGGCCCCCCCGATCGGGAAGGTCTGCGGCGCCTGTTCATGGAGCTGGAGTTCAGCAAGCTGGCCAAGGAGCTAGGGTTCGACACCCGGCCTCCCGAGAGCTGTCTGCTGGTCCGGAGCCGTGAGGATTTGGCGCGGGTGGCCGCGGAAATCCGGGTCGCCGGGACCATGGCGGTGTTTTTTGTGCAGGGGGACCAGCATCCTCTGCTGGCGCCCCTGGCCGGGATAGGATTGGCCTGGAAGGCTGGGGAGGCGGCCTTCGTCCCCTGCGGTCCGGAGCTGCCGGCGGAGACGGCCTGGCAGGTCCTGGGACCTCTGTGGTCCGACCCGGGGGTGGCGAAGGTGGGCCCAGACCTGAAGGCGGCCTCGCTGATCGCCGGCCGGTTCGGCCAGGCGTCCGCCGGCCTGGCCGGCGACATCCTCCTGGCCTCCTACCTGCTGGACCCGGCCCGTTATGAGCAGAACCTGGAAAACGTGGCCCTGCACTACCTGGGTCTCAACCTGGCCGGGCCCCGGGAGTTGGCCGGGCACCCCCTGGGCGCCGCGGAGCTGCCCGCGGATTTGCGCTGCCTGTATGCCGCCTCCCGGGCCGAAGCCGCCCTGAATCTTTGGCCTCTGCTCCGGGGCGAGCTGGAACGGGAGGGTCTATGGGAGCTTTACGCCAACCTGGACCTGCCACTGGTGACCACCCTGGCCCGGATGGAGGCCCGGGGCATCCGCCTGGACCAGGACTTCCTCCGGCGTTTCGGCCGGGATTTGGAAACCGAGATGCAGCGGCTCGAGAAGGAGATTTATGACTTGGCGGGAGAGACCTTCCTGATCCAATCCCCGCAGCAGTTGGGCCGGATTCTCTTTGAAAAGCTGCATCTCACCCCCCAGAAGAAGACCAAGGGCAAGGCCCTGTCCACCGACGTGGAGGTGCTTCAGACTCTGGCGGCGGAGCACCCGCTGCCGGCCAAGATCCTGGAATACCGCACCATGGGAAGGCTAAAATCCACTTGCGTGGAGGCCCTCCCGAAGCTGGTCGATCCCGCCGGCGGCCGCATCCATACCACTTTCCTGCAGTCGGTGGCTGCCACCGGGCGGCTCTCCAGCCGGGACCCCAATCTGCAAAATATTCCGGTGCGGGGAGAACTGGGGGGCCAGGTGCGCCAGGCCTTTATTCCGGCCCCGGGCTATGTCTTCCTGGGGGCTGATTACTCCCAGATGGAACTGCGGCTCCTGGCCCACTTTTCCGAAGACCCGGTGCTCCTGAAGGCCTTCCGGGAAAAAATCGACATCCACCGGCAGACCGCGGCGGAGATCTTCGCCATCCATCCGGAACTGGTGACCTCCGAGATGCGGCGCCAGGCCAAGGTGGTCAACTTCGGGATCATTTACGGCATGAGTCCCTTCGGCCTGGCCAAGCAAATGGGAGCGCCCCTGCGGGTGGCCAGTGAGTTCATCCAGCGCTATTTCGCTCGCCACACCCGGGTCAAGGCCTATCAGGAGGAAACCGTGCAGGCGGCCCAAGAGCGGGGCTGGGTCACCACCTTTCTGGGGCGGCGGCGGCGCCTCCCCAACCTGAAGAGCGCCAACCGCCTGCTGCGCCAGGAGGCGGAGCGGGCCGCCATCAATACCCCTCTCCAGGGAACCGCGGCGGACATCATCAAAGAGGCCATGCTGGAGGTGGAAGCGGCCTTGACCGCCGCGGGCCTGGGAGGCCGAATGCTGCTGCAGATCCATGATGAGCTGCTGTTTGAGGTGCCGGAGTCGGAAGTGGCGGCCACGGCCGGCACGGTGCGCCGGGTCATGCAGACAGTGGTCCCCCTGAAGGTGCCGTTGGAGGTGGACCTGCGAGTGGGTAAAACTTGGGGAGAATTGGCTCCCTATGAAAAAAATGTGTAGCGATAATAGCAATTATACCAAATAGTTAAATCATTGGGAGCGTTCGCCCCGGCAAAAAAAATAGACCATTTGCAGATTTCTCCTTGATATTTTCTTGAGCGTAGTTATCTTAATCGATAATTAAGAATTTATGGGTGCCGGAAAGCGCCATATCAAAAAAATTTCTCGGGGACCCATATTTTTCTTGATCTTTTTGGTTTGCTGATATTAAATGTCTGCATCTTTAACCTTTAACCATCTCTTGTAGAAGGGGGGATAAATGATGAGGAAGGCTTTGGTAAGGAAGGGGTTTGCTTTGGCCATCATCATGGCATTTATCATTGCCATGGTTGGAGGCTGCTGCGACGCCTGCAAGAAAAGCGTAGACGAAGCCAAGATGTACGCCGATCAGGCGTCGGCTTCGGCTGGTAGGGCGGACGCCGCGGCGCGTAATGCCGAAATGGCGGCAGCTGACGCTAAAGCTTCGGCTGACAAAGCTGAGGCCGCGGCTGATCGGGCTGAGGCTGCAGCGGCAAAGGCTGAGGCCTGCCTGACCAAGAGGATGCGGAAGTAGCACCCGGGTTGATCAGCTAATGGAGAGTATAATACTCTCCGAAAGGGGGTAATCGATGAGGAAGGCAATGAGAAAGGGCTATGCCTTGGCTCTCCTCGCGGTCTTTGCCCTGGTGCTGGGAGGTGCTGGCTGCTGCCAAACGTACTATGATCAGTGCAAAATGTACGCCGAGCAAGCTAAAGCTTCTGCAGATCGGGCAGCCGCGTCAGCCGTAAAGGCTGAAGCGGCCGCGCAAGATGCCAAGGTCCCTGTGCCTCGCGCTGCTGCTGCTGCCGACAAGGCTGAAGCTGCTGCCGCCAGGGCCGAAGACGCCGCGGAAAAGTGCTGCGCCCACGTGGGAATGATGAAGGTCCACAAATTCCACAAAAAGGGCAAGAAAGTTAAATGCCCGCCGGTGAAAAAGGGTGCGGCCGCTCCTGCCGCTCCGGCCGCTCCGGAAAAGTAATCTAAAAACATTTGGGGTTTATGCCCCGCTTTACAGAGAGAGGGTGTGGGTCGGGCGCAAGCCCGCCACACCTTCTGTCTTTTGAGGGGAGGGTTTACCCTGAATAGACCGGAGGGTCAGTAATTACCGGGGTCTGACCGCCCAGGTGGCTGTCCTTAATTGGATTTTCGCAGAGATCTCCTCCCAGGTCGCTCATCTCCAGGGAGCACGGGCCTCTCGCCCGTCCAGGCCCAGGTTTTTGTTCAGGGCTGCGGCCATTGAAAATCGCTAGTTGAACGCCATAAATTATTCCCTCATGCTTCTACGTTTGAGGGCTCACCAGCTCGCACGCCTGCGGATGCCATAAAAAAAGGGGCGCCTCAACTCACGCCCCTGTTCTCTGACCGGATTCCGGGATTGGTAAAGCGGCTCGCCTCAATAACCGGACTGGCTGATCTGGCTGCCGGCCCCCTCCGCCCCTTGGGTGATATCCACCGGCATGCCGGTCTGTTCTTCCACCGTCTGCAACACCTTGCGCATGTCCACCTGACCCGCCAGACCCCGCTGCTCAATCATGCCCAGCACGTGCAGGAGCATGGAGGGGATCTTGAAATAGACGTCATCGTGCACCGACAGGAAGACCCGGCCATTGCGGAAGCCGATCTTGGCCGGCTCATAGATATACTCCACCCGGGTGCCCATGGGAACCATGGCAAAGAGCTTCTTGATATCCTCGGGATAGAGCCGGGTACAGCCATGGCTCACCAGCCGGCCCACGGCCCAGGGCAGGTTGCAGCCGTGAATCCCGTAGTCTCCCCAGGACAGCCCCAGTTTAAAGGCGCCCATGGGGTTATCCGGCCCGGCGTCCACGGTATCCCCGCCGTATTTGGCCTGCAACTCCTTGGGGATGTGCCATACCGGATTCACTTCCTTCTGCACCACCGTAAACTTGCCGGTGGGGGTCCGGTAATCCAGGACCCCCATGCCGATGGGATAGGTGTAAACCTGGGTGCCGTGGTTGATGAAGTAGTACAGCCGCATCTCCCCGGTATTCACCAGGATTTGGGCATCATGGCCGGTGGGGACGATCCACAGGGTGGGGATGACCAGATTGACGCCCGGCGGCACCAGGAACGGGTCCCAGCTGCGGTACATGGCGCCGATTTCCGTCCACCCCAGGTCATAGTGCCAGGCGACGTCCAGGAGGTCCTCCCCTTTCCTGGTCACATGGTGCTGCGGGGCGCCGATCACCGTCAGCGCCTGGGGATCGATGCCGGTGGCGGTGGCGGGCGGCCGGAAGTTATAAGGCCCGCCGGCCCAGGCCGGCAGCCCGACGGTGAAGATTAGCAGAATCGCCAGAGGCAAAGACCGGTAACGCATGCTTCATTCACTCCTGTGGCCGAAAAGGCTTAAAACTGGAGGTATAGGGGGGCTTCAGCACCCCCTTCTCAGTAATTATACCGGAAATCAGGTCACTGGGGGTAACATCGAAGGCTAGATTCAGGGCTGGGGCCCCGGCCGGGGCCACGGGCTCACCTCTGAGGTGGGTGACCTCCTCTCCGGAGCGCTCTTCCAGCGGGATGTGGCTGCCGTCGGCAATGGTGAAATCGAAGGTGGACAAGGGCGCGGCCACATAGAAAGGGATGCCGTGGTGGTAGGCCAGGACCGCCAGGCTGTAAGTGCCGATCTTATTGGCGGTGTCGCCATTGCCGGCGATCCGGTCTGCCCCCAGGATCACCAGGTCCACCCGGCCTTGGTGCATTAAGGTGGCCGCGGCGCCGTCGGGGATCAGGGTGTAGGGAATCTCCAATTTCCCCAACTCCCAGGTGGTAAGGCGGGCCCCCTGGAGCAGCGGCCGGGTCTCATCCACCCACACGGAAAACCGCTTTCCGGCCTCCCAGGCGGACCGCAGGACTCCCAGGGCGGTGCCGTAGGCGCCGGTGGCCAGGGCCCCGGTATTGCAATGGGTGAGGACGCGCATCCCCTCGTCGATGAGGATCTCCCCCCACCGACCCAGATGGCGGTTGGTGGTTTCATCTTCCTTAAGCATGGCCTGGGCTTCGATCACCAGGTAATCCTTGAGGGCCGGCACCGGTTCCTGGGCATGGTCCTGGGCCAGCCGCTGCATGCGCTCCAGGGCCCAGAAGAGATTCACCGCGGTGGGCCGGGATGCCGCGATTTCCCGGCAGATTTCCTGGAAGCGCCCCAGGAACTCGGCTCCATCCCCGGTTTGGATCTCCAGGGCCCCCAGGGCGGCGCCCATGGCGGCGGCCACCCCGATGGCCGGCGCCCCCCGGATGGCCAGGGTGCGGATGGCCTCGATCACCTGGCGATAATCCCGGATCTCCAGATAGACCTCTTCCCGGGGGAGGCGGCGCTGGTCCAGCAGCTTAATCTTGTCGATATCCCAGCAGATGCTGCAGTAGGGGATCATATTAACATCCTTTTTTCTGTTTTCGGTTTTCGGTTAAAACCTCGAAGGTGCAGGGGTAGGGGCGGGTTTTAAACCAGCTCCGACAATTCAATTCCCCTGGCTCACCTGAGCATCTTTTGAAAGATTTCGTTGGCCAATTGCGGGTTGGCCTGGCCCTGGGTCCGGCGCATCAGTTGGCCCACGAAGAAACCCAGGACTTTGCTCTTGCCGGCCCGATAGTCCGCGGCCTCCTTGGGATTGGCGGAGATAATCTCCCGGGCCAGGGCTTCCAGGGCCCCGGTATCGCTGATCTGCGCCAGGCCCTTTTCCTTAATAATGGTCTCCGGGTCTTTGCTGCTCTCAATCATCTCCTCAAGCACCGTCTTGGCAATGTTGAGGCTGATAGTCCCCTGGTCCACGAAGCTCAGAACCTTGGCAAAATTCTGGCGAGAGACCTTGCCGTTGCGAAACTTTGCAGCATAAAGCGGCAAGCCCCATATTAATAAGTTGCTTACCTTCTTAGGGTGCGGAAACTCCTTGACCACGTCCTCGAAGTAATCCGCCCAGTCCTTAATGCTGGTCAGAAATTCGGCGTCATATTCCGGGAGGCCATACTCTTTCAGAAAGCGATTTAACTTCGCAGCCGGCAGCTCCGGCAAACTTTTCCTAATTTCTTCTTTATACTCATCGGTGACTCTTACCGGCGCCAGGTCCGGGTCCGGGAAGTAGCGGTAGTCGTGGGCCTCTTCCTTGCCCCGCATGGACAGCGTCTGGTGCTGGGCGGTATCCCAGAGGCGGGTCTCCTGGACGATCTCCCGGCCCGCGGCCAGCCAGGCCCGCTGCCGCTTGCTCTCAAATTCCAGGGCCGCCTTGACAAAGCGGAAACTGTTCATGTTCTTGAGTTCCACCTTGACCCCCAATTCCTTAGCGCCCACCGGCCGCAGCGAGATGTTGGCGTCGCAGCGGAAGGAGCCCTCCTCCAGGTTGCCGTTGCAGATCTCCAGATAGAGCAGGATGTTGCGCAGGCCCTTGAGATACTCCACCGCCTCCTCGGGGCTCCTGAGGTCCGGCTCGGAGACGATCTCGATCAAGGGTACCCCGGTGCGGTTGAAGTCCACGAAGCTCACCGACCGGGTCTCGCTGTGGATCAGCTTGCCGGCGTCCTCCTCCAGGTGAATCCGGGTGATGCCGATGCGCTTGAGGCCGCCGTTGACCTTAATGTCCTGGTGGCCGTGCTCCGCCAGGGGCAGCTCGTATTGGGAGATCTGGTAGCCCTTGGGCAGATCGGGGTAAAAATAGTTCTTGCGGGCGAAGACCGACTGCGGGACGATGCGGCAGTCGGTGGCCAGGGCCATCTTCAGGGCGTATTCCACGGCCTTGCGGTTCAACACCGGTAAGGACCCGGGCATCCCCAGGCAGACCTCGCAAACCTGGGTATTGGGGGCGGCCCCGTAATTGGTGGCGCAACCGCAAAAGATCTTGCTGGCGGTTAACAGTTGCGCGTGGACTTCCAACCCGATGACGGCTTCCAACTCCAAGGATCAGATCCTCCCGAATCCTTTAAAAGTTATCCAAATGCTGAAAGCCTGTCAAGGCAAGGCCGGAAGGAGCGCCGCCGGGTAAACCCCGGGCCCCCCAGGTTGTCTGATGACTTGCGGAAGTTTATAATTTGCATAAGATATTCGGCAGAGGGGCAATCGGCAGCCACGGGCCGCCCTACAAAATTCCCTCTCCCCACCGGCTTCTGGGGCGGGCTGGGCCCGCCGTTTTAACAGAGATATCGGGCGGGTCACGGCCGCCAACGCGCAGAAGCCTGATGGGGGCCGCAGAAGGGGAGGAATGTTCCCCCAGGAGAGAGAACGCTATTCCCGGAACGCCTTGCTGGCCCAGGTGGGTTGGGAAGGACAGGCCCGCTGGGGCGCGGGCCGGGTGCTGGTGGTGGGGGCCGGCGGCATCGGCTCCGCCGCCCTTCTCTACCTGGCCGCGGCCGGAGTGGGGCGCCTGGGTCTGGTGGACGGTGACCAGGTAGAGTTGTCCAACCTGCAGCGCCAGATTATCCACCGCACCCCGGACCTGGGCCGGCGCAAGGTGGCCTCGGCGGCCGGCTCCCTGGCGGCCCTGAACCCCCACTGCCGGGTGGAGACCTTCGACCTTTACCTGCGCACTCCGGCCCAGGTCCGGGAAGTGATGCAGGGCTTTGAGGTGGTGCTGGACGCCAGCGACAACTTTCCCACCCGCTTCCTGGTGGCGGAGGGCTGCTGGCGGGAGGGGATTCCCCTGGTGTCCGCCGCGGCCACCGGTTGGCATGGGCAGTTGCTGGTGGCGCGGCCGGGGGCGGAGAATCCCTGTTACCGCTGCCTGGTGCCGGAGCCGCCGGCGGCGGAAGCCGTGCCTGGCGGAAGCACCGCAGGCATCCTGGGCGCGGTGGCCGGGGTCATGGGCTGCCTCCAGGCGGTGGAGACCCTCAAACTCCTCCTGGGCCGGGAATCGGACCTGACCCGCCGGCTCCTGGCCTATGACGGGCTGCAAGGGAGATTTCAAACCGTGGATCGGGTAAAAAGGCCGGACTGCGAGTTATGCGGGATAGTGAGCAGCAAGCAGTAAGCAGCAAGCAGTGAGCAGTAAAAGCAAAGGCCGGGAGATGAGCGGGGCATCAAATTCTTACTCGTTTCAAAGTTGTACTTGGGAACGGAAATGATTGCCAAGTTTAACTTGGCAGGTAAAGAAGGCGTTCCCAAGCCAAGTTTGGGAACGAGAAAAGAAAAGGCCCGACTGCCCGTTATGCGGGATAAGGTAAGCAGTAAGCGGTGCGCAGTGAGCAGTAAAAGCAAGGGCCGGGAGATGAGCGGGGCACCAAATTGTTTCCAAGGTTTTCCCCTCTCCCCCAATGGGGGAGAGGGTCAGGGTGAGGGGGAAATCTTTTTTCGCTCTGCTTTAGATTAAAAGTTCACCCAAGGCCAATAAGTTTTTGACATATAAAAAGAGCCTCGAGTTGAGTTATTAATGCCAAATGATCCCTTAATCATCGCAGGCCGCACCTTCCACTCCCGCCTTATGGTGGGCACCGGCAAGTTTCCCTCCGCCGCGGCCCTGAAGGCGGCGCTTAACGCAGTGGCCGTCGACATCGTCACCGTGGCCTTGCGTCGGGTGGATTTGGGCAAACCGGCCAGTGACAGCATCCTTTCGGTGCTGGACCCCCAAAAATACCTGATCCTGGCCAACACCTCCGGGGCCCGCACCGCGGAGGAGGCGGTGCGTCTGGCCAAAATGGCCCGGGCCATGGGCCTGCCGCCCTGGGTCAAGCTGGAACTCACCCCGGAGCCCAAGTATCTGCTGCCGGACCCGGTGGAGACCCTGAGAGCCGCGGAACTTTTGATTAAAGAAGGCTTTGTGGTTTTGCCTTACATCCAGGCCGACCCCATTTTGGCCAAACGCCTGCAGGAGATGGGCGCGGCCGCGGTCATGCCCCTGGGCGCGCCCATCGGCAGCAACCGGGGGGTCAGGTCCAGGGACATGATCCGCATCATCATTGAGCAGGCCAGCGTGCCGGTGGTGGTGGACGCGGGCCTGGGCGCCCCCTCTCACGCCGCCGAGGCCATGGAGCTGGGGGCCGACGCAGTGCTGGTCAATACCGCCCTGGCCGACGCCCGGGATCATGCGGCCATGGCCAGGGCCTTCGCCCTGGGGGTGGAGGCCGGCCGCCTGGCCTATCTGGCCGGCCTGGGACCGGAACGGCCAGCCGCCTCCGCCTCCTCCCCGTTGACGGGGTTTTTGGAGTAAAGTGGCTTCCAGCCTGTGGATGTAGGGTGGGCACTGCCCACCATTTCTTTCCTTACTCGTTCCCGAGTTGTACTTGGGAACGAATATGGTTGCCAGACTTAGCCTGGCAGCTAAAGGCGTTCCCAAGCCCAGCTTTGGAATGTGAAGAGAAAATAGCCTTTAACGATTACAACCATTGAGGAATTGCCAATTGGAACTGCCCGATTTGCTTTTTGAATCTATTATGAATGATTTAGTTCAGTATAGTATCGGGTTTGTTCGTGTAGATAATATACTGCATGACCAAGATTTTGTTCTTCTTGGGTCTGGAACTCTTATTAAGGTAGGAGTAACCCATGCAGTGCTAACAGCCCACCACGTCCTCGAAGTGCTTCCTCGAACAGGTAGACTGGGTCTCATTTTATCACCATCAGTGCAACAGTATACTATCGATGTTCAAGGAATCAATTATCTCGAAATCGCAAGAGGTATTAAAGACTCGGATGGTCCGGATCTAGGGGCAGTGATCCTTGCTCCAAATATTGCCGCTTCGATCCAGGCTAATCAGGCAAATAAAGTTTTTTATAATCTTGAAAAACGGCGTCATATTCTTCTTAAGACACCACCGCGTGTTAGTGATGGAGAGTGGTTTGTTAATGGATTCATCGATGAAGGGACGATTACGCAACATGGTCATGATAGATATAGTTTAATAAAAGGATTTCTAAACTTTACTGGACAATGCAGTCCTGAACCCGCGTTTTTAGTGGGGGACCACGACTACTTTGCCTTTCCAGTTAGTCACGGTGGTCGCTCTGTAGCCCCGAAAAGTTTTCAAGGTATAAGTGGAGGTGGCCTATGGCAGGTTCCTCTAATGCGAGACGTAACAGGAAATCTCTGTCATGAACCTCCGCTGCTTTCGGGTGTAGTTTTCTATGAAAAGTTCGATACAGAGGGCCTTGCTGTGAAGTGTTACTGCCACGGAAGGCAAAGTGTATATCAAGTCGCTTATGATGAGCTGAATAGAAAATTTAGCCAATTAATTTAGGATGATTCCTTAACTATTTTCTCTTATGACAACAGCATTAAAACATTTTTCAACTCATTCCCAGGTGGTACTTGGGAACGGGAAGAATAAAAAAATTATATTGGTCATTGAGGCCACCTGCGCATGAAGACCGGAGCCACTTCCGCCGACTTCACCGAGATCTTAGCTGCCTGGCCGGAGGCGCGCCTCGGGGAACTGATCTCCCGGGCCGGGCCCGAGGAAGTCAAGCGGGCCCTGGGCCGGGAGCAACCGGCCCCGGAAGACCTGGCGGCCCTGCTCTCCCCCCGGGCCGCGCCTTTCCTGGAGGATATGGCTGAGAAGGCCCACCGCCTCACCCGGCAGCACTTCGGCCGGACCATCGGGCTCTACGCCCCCATCTATCTGTCCAATATCTGCCACTCCGACTGCACCTACTGCGCCTACGCCCTGCACTCCGGGAGCAGGGGCGAGCGGCGCACCCTGACCCCGGCGGAAATCGCCGCGGAGTGCGCCGTCCTGGCCGGCCATGGTTTTCAGAGCGTCCTGCTCCTCACCGGCGAAGCCCCCCAGGTGGCGCCGGTGGACTACCTGGCCCAGGCGGTGGCCATCGCCCGGGAGTACTTCGCGGCGGTGGCCGTGGAGGTTTACGCCCTGGACCAGGAGGACTACGGCCTGCTGGTGAGCCGCGGCCTGGAAGGGGTGACCCTATACATGGAAACCTACCACCGCGAGACCTACGCCCAGGTGCACCGCCGGGGGCGGAAACGCGACTATGCCTACCGCCTGGAGGCGATGGACCGGGCGGGCCGGGCCGGGGTCCGCCGCCTCAGCATCGGCGCCTTGCTGGGCCTCTACCACTGGTGGGCCGACGGCTTCTGGATGGGACTGCACGCTCGCCACCTCCAGAAGCAGTGCTGGCAGAGCGCCATTGCCATCTCCTTCCCGCGGCTGCGCCACGCCCCGGAGCGGTTCCAGGTGGAGCACCTCCCCTCCGACCGGGAACTGGTCCAGTTGATGCTGGCCCTGCGGATCTTTCTGCCGGAGGTGGGCTTCAACCTCTCCACCCGGGAAAGTTCCAGCCTCAGGGACCGCCTGATCCCCTTGGGGGTGACCATGATGAGCGCCGGCTCTTCCACCCGGCCCGGCGGTTATGCCCATCTGGACGGCGACGCCGCCCTGGAGCAGTTTGAAGTGGAGGATCGCCGCAGCCCCGCCGAGGTGGTCGCCGCCATCCGCCAGGCCGGCTATGACCCGGTGTGGAAAGACTTCGACCGGGCCTTTGTGGAATAGGAGCTGCTGCCCTGGTGGGGGGGGAAGTGGCATGGATGGCAGGTTAGGGAATTAAAAGCGGTATCCTGGGGTCGGGAAACCAGGCATGATCTTTTTAGTCTTTCCCGGAATCTGATTGCTTGAAACCTTTGGAAACTGCTGAACAAGAAAAAATCTAGGGTGGGCACTGCCTACCATAATTGCCACGGCTGTTCGGAACCGAGAAACGCTTTCCACCCCCTCCCTAACCCTCCCCCTCTCAGGGGGAGGGAATTAAAAGCGGTATCCTGGCGTCTGGAAAATATGCATGATCTTGTTAGTCTTTCCCGGAATCTGAGAAAAAGACAGACTGATGCAGAAAATTTGTTATGGTGGCATTTGCGGAGAAAACAATTAGAAGGATTTAGATTTAGAAGGCAGCAGCCCATTGGGAAATGCATTGTTGATTTTGTTTGTCTAGAGAAACGATTAATCTTGGAAATCGATGGTAGTCAACATGCAATTGAGCAATATAAAGATATGCAACGAGATAATTGGTTATTAGCCGAAGGTTACCGGATATTAAGGTTCTGGAATAATGATGTCTTAGCTAACATAGAAGGTGTCATGGAAACGATAAGATTAAATGTCCTCTCCAATTCTGATAATTTATAGGTAATTAGCCTTATAAAGGTAACGCTTTATAAAAGAAGTGGACCATTATCACACGCAAGCCTTTGATTTTATTCCCTCCCCCTGAGAGGGGGGAGGGTCAGGGTGGGGGTGGCAAAGCTTTGGATTTCCCCCTCACCCCGACCCCCTCCCACATTGGGGGATAGGTGGAGGGCAAGGATTTTTTGTAAGTATCCCTGGCCCTCCCCCCACAATAAGCCCCCCCACCATAACCAGGGAGCACTGCGGTGAAATTGACCATCAACGGCGAATCCCGGGAGGTAGCGGCGGCCACGGTTTTGGGCCTCCTGGAAGAGCTGGGCCTCCACCCCCAGGGCACCGTGGTGGAGCGCAACCGGGAGATCGTGGACCGCCAGGGTTTCCGGGAAACCCGGCTAAACGAGGGCGACATCCTGGAACTGGTGCGTCTGGTGGGGGGCGGTTGATGAACCTGGCCCGGCGGCTGGCCGCCTTTGAGCGGGCCGACCTCTACGTGGTCATCACCCAGGCCTTCTGCGCCGGGCGTAGCGGGCTCGCGGTCCTGGACCAGGTCCTGGCCGCCGGGGTGGGCATCGTGCAACTTCGGGAAAAGGACCTAACTGGCCGGGGCCTTTATGAGCTGGCGGTGGCCTTTCGCCGGCGCACCGAGGCGGGGGGAGCCCTGTTGATCATCGACGACCGTCTGGACATCGCCCTGGCGGCGGGGGCCGACGGGGTTCACCTGGGCCAGGAGGACCTGCCCGTGGCCGCGGCCCGGCGCATCGCTCCGGACCTGATCATCGGCGCCTCCAGCCATTCCCTGGAAGAGGCCCTGGCGGCCCAGGAGGCCGGGGCCGGCTATGTCAATATCGGCCCCATCTTCCCCACCGCCACCAAACCCGCCGTATCTCCCCTGGGTCCGGAGGCCATCGCGCGCATCGCCCCCCGCCTGCGGATTCCCTGGAGCACCATGGGCGGCATCCATCAGGGAAACATCGCCCAGGTGTTGGCCCGGGGCGCCCGGCACCCCGCGGTGATGAGTGCGGTCACCGCGGCCGCTGAGGTCGGCGCCGCGGCTCGGGCCTTAAGGGAGGCGATTGGTAGGGAAAGGCAAAAGTAATAAAGTAAAAAGTAAAAAGGCAAAAAGAGCCGATCCTCTCCCGGCCGGCAAATTCATTGGAGTAGATAGAGCCTGCCGCAGTAATGTCCGCCTGAGGTCTCGCCTAGAAATATTCATTATTGCGCAGATACAGTTCGCTATGAGATAAATTAGGCTGGCCGTGACGGCCCGGCAGGGGAGGGGCGGGCTTGGGCCGCCACTCCCGCATCCCATCCCTTTATTGAGGTGAACATGTCCCAATTGGCGTTGCTATTTCCCGGCCAGGGCTCCCAGTACCTGGGCATGGGCCAGGACCTTTACGAGGCCGACCCGGAGGCCCGGGAGCTGTTCCACCTGGCCGAGGAGACCACCGGCCTTCCCTTGAAGCGTCTGTGCTTTTCAGGCCCCATGGAGGAGCTCACCGAAACGGTGCA
Organism: uncultured delta proteobacterium; assembly: GCA_963812655.1. Lineage (GTDB taxonomy): Bacteria > Desulfobacterota > Desulfobaccia > Desulfobaccales > 0-14-0-80-60-11 > JAPLJC01. The sequence continues at coordinate 102,660 of CAWEWX010000087.1, forward strand.
TCTCCAGCCGGCGGTCACTGTGGTCAACCTTTGCCTTTACCAGGCCCTGCGGCGGGCCGGAGTCAGGGCGCGGGCGGTGTGCGGCCATAGCCTGGGGGAATTCAGCGCCCTGTTCGCCGCCGGGGTGCTGAACGCCGTGGACACGTTGGCGGCGGTGCGGCAGCGGGGGCGCCTGATGCAGCGGGAAGCGGAGAAATATCCCGGCGCCATGGCGGCGGTCATCGGCCTCACCCCGGAAAAGCTCCAGGGACTGATCCATACAGTGGCCAAGGAAGGCCCCATCGCCTTGGCCAACTTCAATACCCCGGAGCAGACGGTGATCTCCGGCGCCCCGGAACTGGTGGCCCGGGCCGGCAATCTGGCCAAGGCCGAGGGCGCCCGGGTGGTCCCATTAAAGGTGTCCGGGGCCTGGCACTCTCCCCTGATGGAGGGCGCCACTCTCGATTTCGCCGCCTCCCTGGCGAACCTCGATTTTCACGCCCCCTCGGTGCCTATCTACCTCAACGCCACCGCGGCGCCGGAGCCCGACCCCCAACTGCTGCGCCAGGC
>CAWEWX010000088.1:0-7252 GCA_963812655.1 uncultured delta proteobacterium
AGTCAATATCTTTCCAAGGCTATTAAAGTCTTGAAAAAGGCGATTATATACCTGACAACCCCGCAATAATTAATTGCCCATTTTCAGAATGTTCACCAAGTTTTTGTCATTAAGCGGTCTAAGATATTTCTCGAATGAGCGTCTTGATTTTTTTGTCCACTTCCAAACCTGACATCTCTTGACAAAGAACTACACTTCCCCTTCTATCCCCTGTTTCTTCTGACGAATTCACTGCTGGAAAAAAGACAGAGAGCTTATGAGCCGAAACTACTGAACCTATGTAACTTAGATTAATTACCTTCCCTGGCCCGTAGTCGTCAAATTTATAATCCGAATTAGGCACATGAAAGTCATCTATCATAACAATAGGCCCTCTCCATTTTGAGAAGATGATTTCCAATTCGTCACACAATGGCAAATCCCCTTCCCAATGCGCATCCAAATAGAAAAACACATCTTCTTTGGCAACTGAGCTGTTTTCACTTAGGTCTCTAAGAAAGGAGCGAGAATCACCTTGATATAGATGAATATTTCGGTTAAATAGAAAGCGCATCTTAGCATAGGAAAAGTAGCGAGGATGTATTTCAGCGGTATAAACGGGCAAGCAGGTCGCACCGAACAAAGCCGTTGTCGTCCCATAATAAGTGCCAGTTTCTACAATAGCTTTGATCGGAAAATAGTATAAAAGGTCAAAAAATACACGCTGTCTGAATTTCTGGCCGTTAAACGGGCCTCCCCAGCTATATTGCATATCTGGATGTAGAAAAATATCTAACCGCCCACGGTTGCCTTCGCCGACAACCCTTCTCACTAGATCTTTTCATCTTTATACGGACCTTCAGGGCTGGCAATCCTGGCCTTTCCCCTCCCAAAGTTGCAGGCTTAAACCAATCATCTATTTTCATCGAATCCCTCCTATTTCTGAGGGGGGTTAAAAACCGTAGTTTGAATTTTCGCTAGGGAATATGACTTTTGCAAGAGGCTCCTGAGTCAACCTGGCCGGGGAGATCTTCCCGGCTTAAGGCTCCGGCCGCGGCCCTATCCAGGAGCCAATGCAGGGCTCCCGGCTGCGGGTTAATGAGCTGGGCCGGCAGGCGCCCGGGGTCCCGGGGACCCTGGATCACTTCCCGGACCACCGCGGCCTTGGCGGCCCCCGCCACCAGGAAGACCACCGCGGCAGCCGCGTTGATGAGGGCCGCGGTGAGGGTTAGCCGGTGCAGCTCCTGCTGGGGGACGTAGACCTCCGCCACCCAGCGCGCCGACTCGGTGAGGACCGGGGTCCCGGGAAACAGGGAGGCGGTGTGGCCGTTTTCCCCCAAACCCAGCAGGATGAGGTCGAAGCAGGGCGAACCGGGGGCGGCCAGGGCGAAAAACTCCCGGAGCAGCGCTTCATAGCGCCGGGCGCCCTCCCGGGGAGAGGGACGGCAGTCCATGGGATGCACCTGGCCGGCGGGGACGGGCACCTGCCGGAGCAGCGCCTCCCGGGCCAGGCGGGCGTTGCTCCGGGGATCGTCGGCGGCGACGCAGCGCTCATCCCCCCAGAAGATGTGGGTCCGGGCCCAGTCCACCTGCTCCCGGTAGGGGGCCGCGGCCAGCAACTCATAAGTGCGCCGGGGGGTGGCGCCCCCGGACAGGGCGACGCTGAAGCGGCCCCGGGCCGCCACCGCCTGCCGGGCGATGCCGACCAGCAACTCCGCGGCGCCCCGGCTCAAGGCCTCCGGATCATCGAAGATGCGGATCAAGTCTGCCCCCTGGTTGGTGAACTGCGGGTTTTTGGGGTTTTGGTCTTTTTTGCTTTTTTTGTAAGCGGTCGCCCCGGCTGACATATACCACCTGTTGTTGTGCTTCGGGCATTAGAGTCCCCCACTGCCCCCTTTTACAAAGGCGAATATGTACTAAATAAACGCGGGGAGCTCCCCCTCCGAAAGGGAAAGTCTATGCGTTTAAGAGTAAGTTATTTATTTTCATGATATTAGTCAGCATAATCGAAATCCCCAAATGCTTGACACCGAGCCATTTCGGCACCTTCACCATTAACAGGTTTGGAAGGATCATGCAAAATTACAACTTCAGCACAACTATTTATATGGTGCAAGTCAGTTGTTAGGTGAAAATCATTATATTCCATAAATACCCAAATAAAATATCGTTTGGTATTGCTGAAAATATCAATCATTTCCTCTCTCTCAATTATTATATCCTTGGAGAATTTAGATACATGTGGTCCAATAAAAATTTTGTTACTTTTTATTTCTTGAGACATATCTGGAATAATTTCCTCGTCAGGTGTAGGATTATTAAAAGATTGGGCATGAGAAATCACTGTTGCATTCATAGCTGGGGTACTGCCACTATTCATAAATCTTGCCCTAATTTTCAACTGTTGTGGAAGTTTACTTACTGGATCAAGGGCTGGGTGAAAATCAAAATGATCCACAAAAAGGAAAGCGCGTAGAGTACTGATCATAGCTGTTTTTTGAACAGTCACACCATCGGTAGCAGCATCGGCGGCAAGTTTGGTGGCCTGGAATCCCCTATTCAAATAATAAGCCTGGATAGCCAAGGCCAAGAATTGGAGAATAGCAACACCAGCAAGAATACCAGTATATCTTACTAGAAGATAGTCATGCGCCGATTTCTCCTCATGATCTTTCCTCTCTTGTTCGGCTTCGGTCTTGGTCTTTGGGGGATTTATTGTTTTCACAATAAGAGGCGATTGCTCGGTTCCGCGCTTATCGGGTTCTGATTTCTGTTGGCTATTGGGTGAATGTATTTGTGGTGGCTTATTTTTCTCACCTCGACCTGGAGTTGGCCGTTGTGATTGAGCATTTGCCACAACCCCGCATAGGAAGGTGAGAGTGATTATCCAGATTAATCTTTTCAAAATTAACATAACGCTATCGCCGTTCCGAAAATATTAAGACTCTTGCGGTTGTTAACGCAGCCACCTATAGGGAATTTTAAGTTATTTTCTATATTTTTTGCCCTTTATGTTTTTTTGAACCTCTGGCGCAGTGTTCAGCATTGTGCGTAACACATCGACTGGCTCTTGCTTCGGCTCCTGAGCTTTTCTGGTTTTTTAGACATGGGTCAGATTATAGGGCGGGCTGTGCCCGCCGTTTTAGCCTAACCCTGGATTTTCGCTGAGATTTCAACCTTGGCCTCAGTCCTCGTCCCATTGGGCGTGGAAGGTCCCGGGGGCGTCCAACCTCTCAAAGGTATGGGCTCCGAAGTAATCCCGCTGGGCCTGGGTCAGATTGGCGGGCAAGCGGGCGCTGCGGTAGGCGTCGAAATAGGCCAGGGACATCATCAGCCCCGGGGCCGGCAGACCCAAGTCGGCGGCGACCCCCACCATCTCGCGCAGGTCCCATTGCCGGGCCAAAAATTGCCGGCCCAGCCTGGCGTCCAAAAGCAGGTTGTCCAGGTCGGCCCGGGCCTGAAAGGCGGCCCGGATATCTTCCAGCAGGGCCGCCCGGATGATGCAGCCGCCGCGCCAGATGCGGGCCACGGTTTCGAGCTCCAGGCCGTAGGCGTACATGCCGGAGGCCCGTTTGAGGAGCGCCAGTCCCTGAGCGTAAACCACGATCATCCCGGCGAACAGGGCGTTTTTCAGTTTGGCCACGAACCGCCCCCGGTCCCCTTGGTAGGCGGGCTTGGGGCCCGCCATGGCCTGGGCCACCGCCATCCTCTCTTTCCGGTAACCGGAAAGGTCTCGCATCACCACGGCGATATCGATGTTGGGAGTAGCCACCTGGAGGTCCATGGCTTCCCAGGAGGTCCACATGCCGGTGCCTTTTTGCTTGGCTTCATCCCGGATCAGGTCGATGAGGGGCTTCCCGGTGGGCTCGTCCTTTTTCAGGAAGATCCGGGCGGTGATCTCCACCAGGTAGGAATTGAGCTCCTCCTCATTCCAGGCCGCATAGACGGCGTGCAGTTCTTCCGGCTTCAGGCCCAAGCCCCGCTTCATGAGGTCGTAGCTTTCCGCCAGGAGTTCCATGATGCCGTACTCGATGCCGTTGTGGACCATCTTGACGTAATGGCCGGCGGAGCCCCGCCCCAGGTAGGCGACGCAGGGGTCGCCGTTAACCCGGGCCGCGGCGGCCTCCAATACCGGCGCCACCCGCTCATAGGCCTCCCGCGGGCCGCCGGGCATCAGGCTGGGCCCGAAGCGGGCCCCGGCCTCGCCGCCGGAGACCCCCAGGCCCATGAACAATAGGCCTTTGCCCGTTAGGAATTTGCTGCGGCGATTAGTATCGGTGAAATGGGAGTTGCCCCCGTCGATGAGCAGGTCACCGGGTTCCAGGACGGGCAAGAGTTCCCGGATCATGGCGTCCACCGGTTCCCCCGCCGAAATCATGATGATCAGGGCCCGGGGCTGGCGCAGCAACCCGGCGAATTCCTGCAGCTCATAGCCGGGCCGGATATCCCGGGAACCCACCTCCTGGGCTATGAATTCCCGGGTCTTCTCGCCGGTGCGGTTGTAAACGGCTACGGAAAAGCCGCGGTCCGCGAAGTTCAAGACCAGATTACGGCCCATGGTTCCCAGACCGACGACGCCGATCTCACATCCCTGCTTGGGCATAAGCGAATCTCCGGATGTCGGCTCATGGCGGGCGAGACGCCCACCTAACTTGCAACCTGGGGGCGGAGCCGCCCCGCCCTCTTTAGCGATACTCCCTTGGTCTTAACCCTCCAGCGACAAGCCGAGTTGGGCCAGGGCAGCCCGGGTGGACTGGTAACCGGTGTGATAGATGCCGGCAACGCCCAGGCTCCGGCCCACCTCCACGAACATCAGCCGGTCGTCCAGGTAGACCACCTGCTCCGGCAGGACCTGGGCGCAGTCCAGGGCCAGCCGGTAAAGGTCGGCGTCCGGTTTGCGGTAGTGGACGAAACACGAGCAGATGAAAAAGTCCACGTAGGCCCCCAGGTTGAATTTCTTGATGCGGTAGCGGGTAAGTTCCAGGCCCTCATTGCTCACCGTGGCCACTTTCAGGCCGTATTTGGCCTTCAGGCCCTTGATCAGCCCCTGGGTTTGCGCCATCTCCGGAGTCTGTTGGGACTGGGCGAACATGAAGTCCTTAAAAGCTTCCCGGGTGAAGGGCCGGTCTTCGTAAAAGACCACCCGGGCCAGGTATTCATCCAGGCTGAGTTTGCCTCCCTCGTAAGTGTCGAAGGTGAGATGGTGGCGCTCATTCATCTCGTCGCCATCCAGGCTGAAGGTCTCCGCCGCCAGCTGGCGCATGCGCCGGTCCCAGCCGTTGGTGAGCAAGACGCCGCCGATGTCCAGAAACATGGTGGTAGGGTTCATTCCTTCCCCCCCGGCGGAGCCGAGGCCTCCGGGGCCTGCCGGCGTTTGCCCTCCAGGCTGCACATCAGATTGTCGTAAGGCTGGTTGAATTTTTCCACCCCTTCGTCTTCCAACTGCCGGGTAACCTGGTCGAGGTCGAGGCCCAGCTCTGACAGCCGCTGCAAGATGGCGGCGGCCTGGTCTGCACCCTCGCCCAGGCGGCTGGCCGGCTGGCCGTGGTCCCGATAGGCGTTGATGGTTTCCAGGGGCATAGTATTGATGGTTTCCGGCCCGATGAGGGGCTCCACGTATTTAACGTCGCCGTAGGCCGGGTTCTTGGTGCTGGTGCTGGCCCAAAGCAGGCGCTGGGGCCGCGCCCCCTGGTCCTGCAAGGCCTTAAAACGGGGGCTGCCGAAGACCTGACGGTAGATGGCATAGGCCACCTTGGCGCTGGCAATGGCCACCTCCCCCTGGAGGGAGGCCGCGGCTCCGGCCAGCCCTTTAAGGGTCTGGTCCACCAGGGTGTCGATGCGGCTCAGGAAAAAGCTGGCCACCGAAACCACCCTGAGGTGCTGCCCCCGGGCGGCCCGCTCCTCCAGCCCGGAGAGGTAAGCCTCGGCCACTTCCCGATAACGAGGCAGCCCAAAGAGCAGGGTGACGTTAACATTGATGCCTTCGCTGATGAGCCGGCGGATGGCCGGCAGGCCCTCCAGCGTGGCCGGCACCTTGATGAAGACGTTGGGCCGGTCCAATTTGGCCCACAGACGCCGGGCCTCGGCGATGGTGCCGGGGGTGTCGTGGGCCAGGTGAGGATTGACCTCCAGGCTGACGAAGCCGTCGGCGCCATCCAGCCCGCGGAACACCGGGAGGAAGAGGTCCGCGGCCCGCTGCACGTCGGACACCGTCAGGGTCTCGTAAATCTCCTGGATACCCTGGCCCTGCCGGGAGAGCTTGCCAATATCGTCGTCGTAATCCAGGCTGCCGCTGATGGCCTTATCGAAAATGGCCGGATTGGAAGTTACCCCCCGCAGGCCGTCTGCGTCGATGAGGCGCCGAAGTTCACCGGAATCGAGCAGATGCCGGCTGAGATAGTCCAGCCAGACGCTCTGGCCGCAGCCGCGGAGTTGGAGCAGAGGGTTCTCTTGCATGCGCCGGTCTCCCGTCAGGCTAATCCCGCTCCAGGGCCGCGATCTTGTTCAGGCGGCGCTGGAAGCGCGGGGCTGCCCGGAAACTGGACTTCAAAAAGATCTGAATGAGGTCCCAGGCCAGGGCGTAGCAGGTGACCCGCCCCCCCAGGCACATGACGTTCATGTCGTCATCCTCCACCCCCTGGTGGGCGGAATAGGCGTCGGTAATCAGGGCGGCCCGGACTCCCGGGATCTTATTGGCGGCCACCGAGGCTCCCACGCCGCTGCCGCAAATGGCGATGCCCCGTTCCACCTCCCCCTGGGCCACCGCCCGGGCCAGGGGCGCGACCAGATCGGGGTAATCGTCCTGGGCGTCGTATTCCTGGGCACCGTAATCCACGACCTGGTGGCCGGCCGTGCGGAGTTCCTCCAGCATCTGGGTCTTTAGCTCAAAACCGCCATGGTCCGCAGCCAGCCCGACGCGCATAACCGTCTCCTCCAGGTAAAGCGATCCTTAAACTGCCGCGATCTTGCGCCGCGCGGGGGCCTGAGCCTGGGGCCAGGAGGGGCGATTGATAATGAAAAAAAATGTGGAACTATTGGCCCGCGAGGTCTTTAACCCGCTCCCCTTATTTTTTCCTATAGACGGATCTGGCTATGACGAAGCCATTCAACCATCCGATGGGAAATCCATAACAAATCAAAGCCACGCTCTTGAAGTGTTCGCCCCCGTTCTGGAACCAAGCAATGCCAAGCACAACTGCAATTATAGCAATGGTTCCGATGACCTGCCCCTGTAACTTTTCCATATAATTAGCTAAATTCCCTCAGGGAGTTG
>CAWEWX010000089.1:0-26353 GCA_963812655.1 uncultured delta proteobacterium
GCTGGGTCGCCCCCTTTCTCCTTGCAAAAATCTAGGAAATCCTTATAATTTAAAAAAGGGGGCGTAACGGCTTCGACGTAAATAGGGAACTGTTAGTTGCATGCCGAGGTCCTGTCCGCTCGAAACGGGTAGGAAACGCATAAATGCCGACAACTACGGCTACGCTCTAGCCGCTTGAGGCTAGCACGCCGGGTCCTGCGCCAGGAAGGGACCCGGGGTGACGGTTTCTTGGCAAAGCTGCCGATCAGGCCGGCGGGTCGGTGGACGAAAACTTAGCAGGCTAGTCCCAAAGAATTCTGCCGTTGGAAGTCTTTCGGGGCGAAACTAGAACAGCGGCTAAGCATGTAGACGCTTGCAGGGACTATTGGCGGACGCGGGTTCGACTCCCGCCGCCTCCACCAAGATCAAATCCATTATCATCTGATACCTTCCGGAAGGGCCTTAAAAATAAGGCCCTTCTCTTTCCGTTGTCCAAGAACACTCATATTGATATAGGGAAATCCGAAAGGTTTGGGGGTATATGTAGGGGTATTTGCCCCTGCCCCCAACGGAGATACCCCCAAAAAGGAGGGAAACCCTATGCCTAAAAGGATTGCACCGCTTACTGACACCAAGGTCAGAACGACCAAGCCGACAGAAAAGCCCCAAAAACTTTTCGACGGAGGGGGTCTTTTTCTTTTGGTAACTCCGACTGGCGGCAGGCTCTGGCGGTTCAAGTATCGTTTTGGGGGTAGCGAGAAGTCGCTTAGTATCGGCACATACCCCGAAACTTCACTTGCCGAGGCCAGGCAGAGACGGGACCAGGCAAGTGCTCTGCTGGCCAATGGTATTGATCCCAGCGAGACCAAGAAGGCGCAGAAGGCGGCGGGCAATCAAGAGACCGAGACCTTCGAGATCATCGCTCGTGAGTGGTATGCCAAATTTTCACCTTCCTGGGCGACCAGTCACGCCAAAACAACCATCCGGCGGCTTGAGCTTTTCATCTTCCCCTGGTTGGGGGCCAGACCAGTCAAAACCATTACAGCGCCGGAACTGCTGGCAGCGCTCCGACGAATCGAGGCGAAAGGAGCCCTTGAGACGGCTCACAGAGTGAAACAGGTATGCGGCCAAGTCTTCCGCTATGCCATAGCCACCGGCCGGGCCGAGCGCGATCCTTCCGGGGATCTCCGCGGTGCTATCCCTCCGGCCTCTGGTAAGCACATGGCAACCATTACTGACCCGAGGGAAATCGCCGGATTGCTGCGCTCCATTGACGATTACCGGGGTGGTATCGTGACCCGTTGCGCCCTGCAATTGGCGCCCTTGGTTTTTGTCCGGCCGGGGGAGTTGCGACAGGCCGAGTGGTCTGAATTCAATCTTGAGACGGCAGAATGGAGAATCCCTGCAGAGAAAATGAAGGCGGGCGCCGTGCACATCGTCCCGTTATCCAGACAAGCCCTGGACATCTTGCGGGAGATTTACCCCTTGACCGGGCATGGCAGGTTTGTCTTTCCGAGCCCCAGGACCGATTCAAGGCCGATGAGCAGCAACGCTATTTTGTCCGCCCTACGGCGCATGGGATATGCCAAGGATGAGATGAGCGGCCATGGTTTCAGGAGCATGGCCAGCACATTGTTGAATGAACAGGGGTGGAACCGGGACGCCATCGAGCGCCAACTTGCCCATGCCGAAAGAAACAGCGTGCGTGCGGCGTACAACTATGCCGAGTTCATGCCGGAACGGAAGAAGATGATGCAGGCCTGGGCCGACTACCTGGAAGGGATCAAGTCCGGGGCCAAAATCATACCGTTACGGGTTACGGGGTGAGAAAAGTGGCCGCTAAAAAGAAGATCACTTGCAATGGCTAAAACCTAATCAGGCAGCATCTTCATCAAGGTTTAATACCCCTGACATTCTTTCTTTTTAGAAATTTGCAGCGCCGGCCTCCACTGAAACCACATTTCAATATACAAGACATATATGGATTTTCTACTACTCTGAGATAAGTGTTCGGTTTGGCAGTGACTCACTAAAAGCCCGGATTTTTCAGCTTATTATAACGTATAAGTAGTTTAATTTACTACATGTAGGGATAGACAAAACGTTGTATCGGCACTTTTTCGACAGTCTCGCAAGATATCCGCTATTCATCCCTCTTTCTAAGAATATTTTTGCCGGACAGGATGGTGCCTGCCAGGAGAAATCATATTATTTCCCCCTTCCGGCGCTAAGCCCTTTGGGGGATATTGATAAAGCTAATGGGGGCAGGTCAAGGTGAGAAAGCTCCAAGCCCCTGCCCCTCAACCCTGGCCGGACCCGGCCTTCGCCCAGAGGCCCTTGCCTTAGGCTCTGGCTGCGTCCGGCCATACTGTTAGTAAACCGCGGTGGACTTGGCGCTGGTCATCTCAACCACCAGCCTGCCGGCCTTAATCAATTCCGTTCCCTGGATCAAGTCAACCTGACTGATCTTGCGCTCCTCGAGGCAGGGGATTCAGACCAGGAATTTGCCGCCATTGGCCACATAGTTTTCCACCAGCGTCTTTAAAGGGGTGAGGCCGGGGAAGGTAATGTTGTCGGCATAGCCCTTTTGGGCCAGGTACACCCCGTTCGCCTGCAGCGCCACCACGGCTTCCACGTCCATGGCCTGGGCCGCATTGGCCAGCAGTAAGGGAAAGATGGCCCGTTCCGGGTCCTCTCCCGCATGGGTGGCGATTAATAAGATTTTCTCTTTCTCCTCTACCATGTTAACCCTCCTATTCTCTAAGATTATAGTTACTGGGGCCGGGGGCAGCGCCTTCACCCCTCCCCGTCAAACCATTTTTGCCGCCCCTCAACCATAACGATCCGCCAGGCTGGCCAGGTCTTCCACCGGCAGACCGGCCTTGAGCAAATTAGCCAGGCAGATGGGGCAGAAGGTGACCACCGGCGCGCCGCGGGCCCGGAGTTCAGCCGCTCTCCGCTCCAGGATCTCCCGGTTCAGGGCCGGGGAGACCGACTCCGCCGGACCGCCGCAACAGGAGGTGAAGGCGCCGCAGTTCCTCACTTCCACGTACTGCTGGCCCAGGCTGCGGAGCACCTGGCGGGGCCCCTCCGAGAGTTCCAGGTAGCGGCCGTAAAAACAGGGGTCGTGAATCGTCACCGGCGGTTTGCCGTTGCCACCGCCCGCCTCCTTTAATCGCAGTAAGTTAAAATAAGGGGTCACCTCGAAGCTTTCCCCGGTGTATCTCGGGTAAAGCTCTTTCAGGGCATAGGTGGTGTGGGGGTCAACGGTGATCACTTGCTTAACCTCGTGCAGCCGCAGGGTCCGGGCCACAAACCGGGCGTGCTCCACAAAGCCTTCCTGATCCCCCAGATCGTAGAGCAGGATGCCGCTGTAGAAATCCAGGTCCGGGTGATAGAAAAAGCCCGCGCCGGACTTCTGCAGGAGGCGGCAGATGGAGTGCAGGATGCCGTTAAACTTCTCCTTCTGGGCCCCGGAGGTCAGGAAAGAAAGCCCCCGGCCCAGCAGGGAGCCGGGGATAAAGCGGCTGCCGCGCAGATAGCCGGCCCCGCGGCTGCCCTCCAAACGCTCCAGGTAGCGGGTGGTGGTTTCAATGTAGGGTATGGCCTGATACATCAGGCCGGTGAAGAGGAGCGCGTCCCCGGGCCGCCGGGTGAAACCGGCCCCATCACGCCACCAGGTGTTGAACCGGGAGTTGGGCACCCCGAAAGGATTCCGGGTCTTCCGGATATTGGCGGCGATGAGGTCGATGATGTCCCTGGGGTTAAACATCTTAGCCCCCCCTGGAGTGCGCCACCACAAAACGGCGCAATCCCAGGATGAGTTCCCCGGGGTTGGCCTGGCGGGGGCAGGTCCGGGTGCACAGCCCGCAATGGAGGCAGCGCCAGAGGTCCTGGGCCTGCTGGAGAATCTTATCTCTGGCCCCCACCTGGACGTAGCGGATCATTTTTCGGGGAAAATGCTCAAAGAGCAAGGGACAGATGGCCGCGCAGGTGCCGCAGTTGAAGCACTCCAGGGCCGTGTCCACCCCGTAGGCTTTGAGTTCTTCGGCAAAATCAAGGTTTACCAGGGCCATGTCCGCTCCTCGCGCCGGCGGGCCACCTACTCCGCCGGCTCCGCCTCCGTCTCCGGCTCCACGGGTTGGCCCAGGCGGTACCGATAATAGCTGCCGGCCTTGGGCCCTTCCAGGATTTCTCCATATTTCTTCAAAGAGGCCACGTACCAGAGAACCTCGGCCACCGGCAAACCCGTGGCCGCGGCCATCTCCGGCACGGTCAGCTCCGCGCCTGCAAGGCTCGCCTTGATGGCTTTAACCGCCCGACGCTGCTCTTTCATCCGGCTGGTGGCCGCGGCAATCTGCTCTTTCCGGGCCGCCTTCAGTTTTTTCAGGGCCTCTTTCCCGGACTCAGTTTCTAGCGGCGTCTCAGGCATCGGCAAACCTCACGGATTAAGAACCTTTTCGGCAAAATCAAGCCCCTTCCAGGTAGGCGTCCGAGACGATCATGTCCACCATGGCCTCATACTGCTTCAGGGTCCAGCCCTGGACGTTAATGGCGTTTTCCGGACAAACCGCCACGCACGCGCCGCAGCCCAGACAGCGAACCGGGTTGACCCGGGCCCGCCTCACCTTCCGGCCCCCCACCTCCATGTCCACCATGGCCAGGGCCCCTTCCGCCAGGCAGGCCTCCACGCAGGCGCCGGCGCCGGCGCACTTGCTGAGGTCCACCTCCGCCACGAAGGGGTCCAGTTCCACGTAACCCCGGGTGAGAATCGCCGCGGCCTTGACCGCCGCGGCCCCCGCAGCCGCACAAGTCTCCCCCACGTCAAAGGGGGCCTGGCAGGTGCCGGCCAACAGGATACCGGCCACGGCTGTTTCCACCGGCCGCAGTTTGGGGTGCACTTCCTGGAGGAAGCGGTCCGCACCTACGGGGATCTTCATCTTCTCCACCAGGTCGGCGATGTTGTTGGGCTCCTGGCCCACCGCCAGCACCACCAGGTCCACCGGGGCTGCCAGTTCCTCCCCGAAGGTCAGGAGGTCCTTCACCTGGACCAGCAAAGGGGGCCCTTCCGGGTCGGGATTCCTCAGAACCTGCGGCTCCTCGCCGGCCTCAAAGCGGAAAAACACCACCTGGTTTGCGGCCGCCTGGGTGTAGAGTTCCTCCTGTCCCCGGCCATAGGTGCGGATGTCCCGGTAAAAATCAAAGACCCGGGTCTGGGGATAGTTATCCCGGATCAGGTTGGCGGCATAAAGCGTGGCGCCGCAGCAGGTGCGGGAGCAGTACTCGTTCAAATAGCCGCCTTCATTCTCTGCATGGATGCCGGGAATCTGGCGGCTGCCCACGCAGTGGATCAGGGCCGCGCTGCGAATGGGCCGGCCGTTCAGCACCAGGGTGTCGCCCTCCGCCGGGGCTGCAGCCAGGAGGCGGATAAATTCCGGCAGGGTGACCACCTCGGGAAAATCGAGGTAGCCGTATTCTCCCTGCCGGGGCTGGTAGGGCTTGAGACCGGTGGCCAGGATAATGACCCCGGCCTCCAGGTCAATATCCTCCCGGCTTTCGGGAATGGCCGCGGGCATGACCCCCACAAAGGGCACGTATTCTCCCAGGCCCCGGCCGGAATGGCTCAGCCTTTCGAGCCTTTCGGCATAGGCCGCGCCTGTGGGAGGCTGCCTGACTATTTTAAGTTGGAAATTGCCGATGTAGCCCTCAAAGCCCTCCACCTCAGCGCAGGTATAAACGCTAATGGCCGGGTGCTTGAGTACCGAGCCGGCGAGTTCGCCGATGATGGCGGCCGCGGTTTCGCCCCCGGGGGCCAGGCGCGGCAACTGCGCCACCTGTCCCCCCAGAAAAGGGCTTTTCTCCACCAGCATCACGGCCAGGCCTCTCTCGGCCAGTTCCAGGGCGCTCTTGAGTCCGGCCACCCCGCCGCCGATGACCACGGCCTGGCGCTGCACCTCCACCTTGAGGGGATCAAGGGGTTTCAGCATCCCGGCCTTGGCTGCGGCCGCGGCCACCAGCCGGGTGGCCTTGGCGGTGGCCTCCGGGCCATGGTGCACCCAACTCACCTGCTCCCGCAAGTTGGCATGTTCATAGACGTAAGGGTTAGCCCCGGCCCGGGCCAGGGCGCGGCGGAAGGTGGATTCATGCAGGCTGGGGGAGCAGGAGGCCACCACCACCCGATCCACCAGACCGCTTTTCAGATCCGCGATGATCAGTTCCTGGCCGGGATCGGAACACATGAACATATTGGCCCGGGCCACCACCACCCCCGGCACCTGGCGCACCTGCTCACAAACCTGGTCCACGTCCACCGCGTCGCCGATATTGCCGCCGCAATGGCAGACGTAGACCCCGACTTTAGCCTTCGGCGCAGGTGCAGATTTCTTTTTATTCGCCATCAGCCATTCCCCGGCCACACCTTAACTTGCCGCTTTGACCGCCTTCGCCGCCAGATACCGGGAAGCCTCCATGGCTGCGGCCCCGGCCTCCACAATGCTGTCCACGATATCCTTGGGCCCGGCTGCGGCCCCGGCCACAAAGACGCCCTCCAGATCGGTCAAGGTGGGGGCCGTCTTGGGTTTCACGGTCTTGATGAAGTTATCCCCACCGGTGGAGAGATGGCAGCGGCCTCGAGGATCCCAGGCCGGCACCAGGCCCAAAGAGAGCACCACCAGGTCATGCTCCGCGGTTTGCACCCCGCCTGCGGCTTCCTGGGACTCATACCGGACTTTAACTGAGCCGTTCTCGCCCGGGTCCAAATAGGCGACCTTGCCTTTGACAAAATTTACCCCCATGGCCTGGGCGGTTTGGAAAAACTGTTCATAACCCTTCCCGAAGGCCCGGATATCCAGGTAATAAACGGTGAGGTCCGCCAGGGGCAGGGCGCCGGACAGAAGCATCGCCTCCTTGATGGCATACATGCAGCAGACCCGGGAACAATACGCCACCCCCAGACTCTGGTCCCGGGAGCCGGCGCACTGGATGAAGGCGACGTTATCCGGCTCCTTGCCGTCGTAGGGCCTGAGCACGCGGTTATAGGGGCCGTGGGGCGCCAGCAACCTTTCCATCTGCAAGGCGGTGATCACATTGGGAATCTGCCCTTGCCCGTATTGGACCTTGTCCGCCAGGGGAATCATCTCAAAACCGGTGGCGATCACCGCGGTGGCGGCCGTCAGGGTGAATTCCTCCGGCTTCTGGAAGTAGTCGACGGCCTGGGTGGGGCAGACCTTGGCGCAGCGGCCGCAGAGGAGGCAATTCTCCTGATCTAACAGGGCCGTCTGGGGAATGGCGTTGGAGAAGGGAATATAGATGGCTTTCCGGGCGGCAAAGCCCCCTTGCTCGGCATCGGGGACCAACACGGGACACTGATATTCGCACTGGCGGCAGCCGATGCACTTCTCCGCGTCCACGTACCGGGGCTTTTGCACGATCCCGGCCACCAAATCGCCCTCCCGGCGCCTGAGGGTTTGCAACTCGCAGCAGGTGAGGATGGTGATCTTGGGGTGATGGGCCGCGGCCGCCATTTTCGGGGTGGTGATACAACTGGAGCAATCGAGGGTGGGAAAGACCTTGGAGAGCCGGATCATCTTGCCGCCGATGGAGGCGTCCTTTTCGACGATGGCCACCGAAAAATCCTGCTCAGCAAGATTGAGGGCCGCCTCCAGTCCGGCGATCCCCCCGCCCAGGACCAGGGCGTCGTAGCGCCGCTTTTGCCGAAAAACCATGCCTGTCGCTCCCGGGACAGCCTAGGCCGCGCCGGCCGCGGCCGGCCGGGCGCCCTCCGGCGGGCCCAACTGCGAGACCAAATCATGCATCTGCTTCACTTCGTTCAAAAAGGCCCGGGTGCACACCGTACAGATGGCGGTGAGCCGCAGCCGCCGAATATCCAGGCCCCGGGCCTTCATCAGCCCGTAGACCCGGTCGATCCGTTTGGCCAGGGCTTCATAGGCCCCCGGGTAGGGGCACTCCACCCCGCAGGACATGATGATGATCCCGGCAATGCCCTTGTCGAAGCAGTCCAGATAGAATTTCTCGGGGAAGAGCACCGACGCCTTGACCCGCAGGATGTAGGTGTTGGCCGGGTAGCTCATATGTCCCTGCCCCACGGCGTCGGCCCCGGGGTAGGCGCAGGCATCTTCGGCCAGAATCAGGATCTTCCCTGGGTACTTTGCGGCCTCCATGAGGCCCCCGGTCATTTCTTCCGGACCACAAAAATGCGGTCGTAGCCATCCCCGGGTAGTGAGCCCACAAATTCATGGCCCACTTTCTTGGCCCACAGGGGGATATCTTCCTTGGTGCCCGGATCGCTGGAGAGCACTTCCAGAACTTCACCCACCTTCACCTGGGCGATGGCCTTCTTGGCTTCCATCAGCGGCCCCGGGCAGGCGCTGCCCCGGCAATCCACCACCGCCGCGGCCTTAAGGGTTGTGAGATCTGCAGTGGTCATCGTTTCCCTCCCTCGCTTAACCGGTCCCGGGCCCACCGCCTATCCTGGTTCTGGATAGGCTTTGCTCGGGGCCTTATCAGTCCACGAACTTGGAGAGCATGTTTATGGCCTGATCCAGCCTGCTGAATATTTCCACGGGGCTCTGCTCCCTTCCGCTTCCCGCATAGCACTTGACCAGGTAAACCTTTAAAATAAGATTGCCCACCGCTTTCAAAGCGGCTTGGGCGGCCCTCGCCTGGGTAAGGATCTGCTCACAATCCTTGTCCGCGTCAATCATGCCTTGCAGGCCCCGGATCTGGCCTTCGATTTTTTTTAGCCGGGATTGAATATCCCGCTGCATCTGCTTTTTCAATTCGTCCGATGGATACATGGTTACCTATGATTACCTAAAAATAATAAGCCCTTAAGGCTCATGCTCCCCACCTCGCCAATCGGCGCCAAAGCAACCCGCTTCTCCCCATGTCCTCCACGCCCGGATAGCCGATAGGCCTGGTTCCTTTAGAAGAGGGTTTGGAATCAATCATGGAATTTAATTCCTATGATTACCATACCACAGTATGGTATATATCTCAATAAAATATTTCCCAAAGGAACCGGATGTGGTTTTGAACTATATTTCATCTAAAGTGTTTGTCTCTGCGAGGCAGAGGCACTATAATGGCGGCAAAGATCAGCGGCGAGGGCCTCTAGGGTGATAGCGGCAATCTTGACGATAATACTCTGTTTGGGATTACCAGGTTCAACCCTGGCGGCCGACCAGCCTCTGACCCTGGGGGAGGCCCAGCTCCTGGCCTTGAAGCACAACCCCGGGCTGAAGGCCGCGGGCATGACCGTGGAGACCGCCGAAGCCGAGATGGCCCGGGCCAGGGCCCGTTTTCTCCCGAAGGTAAATTTCGGCGAGACCTACAATTTTTCCGACAGCCCCTCCCAGGTCTTCATGAGCAAACTGAATGAGCGGATCTTCACCCAGCAGGATTTTTCCTTAAACAACCTCAATTTCCCCAACCCTTTCGGCAACTTCCGTACCGGCCTCACCGTGAGCCAGCCCTTATTTCAGGCCGGGGAGGCCTATCTGGGCTACCAGCAGGCGAAGCTGAGCCGGGAGATGGCCGGCGCCATCGTCTTGAGCGCCCGGCAGCAGTTGCTCTTCCAGGTGACCCAGGTCTATTACGGCCTGCAGTTGGCCCAGGAGAACCTGGCGGTGGTCCGGAAGGCCAAGGGCACGGCGGCGGAGCATCTGAAGATTGCCGAAAACCGTTTTCGCTCCGGCGCCGTGGTCCAGGCTGACGTCTTATCGGCCCAGGTGCATCTGGCCAAACTCACCCAGGAGGAAATGACCGCAGCCAGCCAGGTGCAAATCGGCCAAAGCGCCCTCGGTACGGTGCTGGGCCTGCCGGAGGCGGGTTCCCGGACCCTGGCGCCGCCACCCAAGGAACCGGCGCAGCTGCCCAAAGAATTGGCGGACCTCCAGCGCACCGCCCAGGAGCAACGCCCGGACCTCAGGAGGCTGGAACTGGCGGCCCGCTCGGCCCAGCAGGAATATGCCAAGGCCCGCCTCAACTACCTGCCCCGGCTGCACGTAGTGGCCGAATACGACGTGGACCAGCGCCGCCTCTTCGGCCCCGGCGGCGATAGCTACACGGTGATGGCCCTGCTGAATTTCAACCTGTTCAACGGTTTGACGGATCTGGCCAGGGTGAGGGAGAGCCGGGCCAAAGAGGCCCAGGCCCGGGATTTGCAACAGGAACTGGAAGACCGCATCCGCCACCAGGTGACGGAGGCCATCCTTAATTTGAAAACGGCCCAGGAGCGCCTCCAGGTGGCCCGGGCCGCGGCGGCTCAGGCCCGGGAGGGCCTGCGCCTGGTCCGCCTCAGGTACGAGACCGGGCTCACTATTTTACTCGATTTGCTCACCGCCGAAGACGCCTTGAAAACCGCGGAATTGAGTCAGGTGGGGGCCTTGTTTGACACCCATCTGGCCCAGGCGGGTCTGGAACTGGCCCTGGGCACCATTTCCGGGCCGGCGGCGGAGTCGGCTGCGGGAGTGCAGAAGTAATATTGCGGGGGTGGCAACCCCGCCCCGGCGCAAACCTTTAACAGGCTAACCTATGTCGGAACAGCATGGCTCCAGGATGAAGAGCGTGGGCCTGGCCGCCCTGGTAGTTGCAGCCCTCCTCTTTATGGCCTGGCTGGCGGGGCTGCTTCACTTCGGCAAGATCGCCCCGGGGCTGGTGGCCCCAAAGGCGGCGCCAACGGCGGGCCGGGTGCTGATCGTCAGTGAGACTATGATTCCCCGGGAGTTGGAAGTCTTGGGGGAGGTCATCTCTTCAAGCCTGGCCCAGGTCTCGGCCCAGGTTCCCGGCAAGGTGAGCAAAATCTGGGTGGAGGCCGGCTCCCGGGTGAAGCCTGGCGACCCATTGATCACCCTATCCGGAGAGGAATACCAGGCTCGCCTGAATCAGGCCCGGGCCGGCGTAGCCCAGGCACAGGCGCAGTTGACCCAGGCGACCGCCAATTATAAGCGTTTTCAATATTTGCTTAAGGAAGGGGCGGCCAGCCCCCAGGAATTTGAAGCGGTGCAGGAGCGCTTCAAGTCGGCCCAGGCGGCCGTGGCCGCGGCCCAGGCACAAGCCCAGGAAGCCAACACCATGAAGGGCTACACCGTCATCCGGGCGCCTGAGGCCGCGGTGGTGGCGGACCGCAAGGTGGCGGTGGGCGACCTGGCCCAACCGGGACAGCCCCTGGTATCGCTCTATAATCCCGATCTTCTGCAGATTGAAGGGGAGGTCAACGACAGCTATCGGGACCAGGTGAGGGTGGGGAAGGCGGCCAGGGTTGCCGTGCCCGCGGTGAACTGGCAGGGGGACCTCCCCATCGCCGAGATCTTCCCCATCAGCCAAAGCCCCAGCCACACCTTCAAGGTGCGCACCGCCCCGATTAAAGATCCAAAGCTGGTGCCGGGGATGTTTGCCCGCTTAAGCCTGCCCCTGGAGAGCGCCCCGGGCATCCTCATCCCCCAGGAGGCCGTGCACCTGGTGGGCCAGCTTACCATGGTGAAAGTAGTGGTAGCTGGCCAATCCCAATGGCGCCAGGTGAAAACGGGGCGGCAGATCAAGGGGCAGGTGGAAGTCCTGGCGGGGTTGCAGCCAGGCGAGAAGATTTTGCTTCCTGACAGTCATGCCAGATAATTTCCAAGACCTCCACCTCGGCCTCACCGCCCGCCTGGTGCGGCGGTTTCTCGAATCCAAGCTGCCCACCCTGATTATCATCCTCAGCCTGCTGGCCGGGGCCGCGGCCCTGCTCTTCACCCCCCGGGAGGAAGACCCCCAGATCACCGTGCCCATGGTGGACATCCTTATCCGCTTTCCCGGCGCCGCGCCGCAGGAGGTGGAAAACCTGGCAGTTATTAATCTGGAGAAAAAACTCTGGGAGATGGAGGGCCTGGAGGACCTTTATTCCATGGCCGGCAACGGCTTCGCGGTGGTCACCGCCAAGTTCAAGGTGGGCGAAAACCTGGAGACCAGCCTCTTCAAGGTCTACAACAAGACCTTCTCCAATATCGATGAGGTGCCGCAGGGCGTGACGGGTTGGGTGGTGAAGCCCATGAGCATCAATGACGTGCCCATGGTCACCCTGACCCTTTATAGCAATAAGGCCGACGACTACGAACTCAGACGGGTGGCCGACGAACTGCTGCACCGCCTGCAAGCCATTCCCGACACCGGCCGGTCTTACGTGGTGGCCGGACGCCGGCGCCAGGTACGGGTGGTGGCGGACCCGGCCCGCCTGGCGGGCCATGGCCTGGACCTGGCCGCCCTGGCCCAGGCCATCGAGGTGAGCAACGTCAACCTGCCGGCGGGGCATTTCAGCCGCCAGAACCGGGAATACGAGGTTACGGCTGGACCGTTCCTCAAGTCCGCGGACGAGGTGGCCAACCTGATGGTGGGGGTTCATCAGGGGAAACCGGTCTATCTGCGGGACGTGGCTCAGGTGGTGGACGGCCCGGAGGAGCCGGTGGCGGCCAGCCAGATCTCCTTCGGCCCGGCCGAGGAGGCGCCGCCCGGCTATGAGCGGGGCCGTTTTTACCCGGCGGTGACCATGGCCATAGCCAAACGCCTGGGCACCAATGCCGTGACCGTGGCCCAGAGCTTACTGGACCGGCTCGAAATCGCTGAAGAAGGAAGTCATCCCGCCTTACATCCAGGTGAAGGTCACCCGGAATTACGGCCAGACGCGCCAATGAAAAAGTCAACGAACTGATGCGGGAACTGCTCATTGCGGTGCTCTCCATCACGGTGCTCCTCACCCTGTTCCTGGGCTGGCGCCAGGCCCTCATCGTCGCCCTGGCCGTGCCCCTGACCCTGGCCATCACCCTCTGCGGCAACCTGCTCTTCGGCTATACCATCAACCGGGTGACCCTGTTCGCCCTGATCCTCTCCCTGGGCCTGCTGGTGGACGACCCCATCATCGACGTGGAGAACATCCATCGCCATTTCCAATTGCGGCAGCATCCGCCGCTGGAAGCGACCCTGGTGGCGGTGGACGAGGTCCGGGCCCCCACGATACTCGCCACCTTCGCCGTGATCATCAGCTTCATCCCCATGTATTTCGTCACCGGCATGATGGGCCCCTACATGCGCCCCATGCCTCTGAACGTGCCCCTGGCCATGCTGGTGAGCCTGTTCATCGCCTTCACGGTCACGCCCTGGGCCACCTACCACCTGCTGAAAAAGGAGTACGGCAAAGAAGAAAAGCCCTTCGTCCTGGAAGAGACCTGGATTTATCGGATTTACACCCGCCTCCTGACTCCGCTGCTGGAGTCCCGCCGCCGCGCCCACCTGTTCCTACTGACGGTCGTGGTCCTGTTGCTCATCTCAGTAGCCTTGCCGGTCCTGGGCCTGGTGCCGCTGAAGATGCTGCCTTTTGACAATAAGAGCGACTTTCTGGTGGTGGCCAACCAGCCCAACGACGCTCCCCTGGAGTCCACCCAGGAGTCCTTGCAGGATTTCGCCCGTTATCTCACCACGGTGAATGAAGTGGCCAGCGTCGTGACTTATGCCGGGGTGAGCGCACCCATCGATTTCAACGGCCTGGTGCGCCATTACTATCTTAATCAGGGGACTTACGTGGGCCAGCTCCGGGTCAACCTGGCGGAAAAGGAGCGCCGCAGTGCGGCCAGCCACGCCATTGCCCTGTGGGTGCGCCCGCAACTGACGGAGATCGCCCGGAAGCACCAGACTCGCCTGGCCATCGCCGAGGTGCCCCCGGGCCCGCCGGTCCTACAGACCCTGGTGGGGGAGGTCTATGGCCCGCCGGGCGCGACTTATACCAGCCTTATTCACCAGGCGGACAAGGTCAAGGATTTTTTCCTAAACACGCCGGGGGTGGTGGACGTGAACACCTCGGTGGAAACCGCGGAACCCCGCTTTCGGTTCCTGGTGGATAGAGACAAGGCGGCCCTGAGTGGCCTGGCCACGGCCCAAATCGCCCGGGGCCTGGCCATAGCCCAGGCCGGGGAGACGGTGGGCCGGGTCCACCTGGACAGCGAGCGCCTGCCCCTGGACATTCTGCTGCGCTGGCCCACTGCCACGCGCTCCTCCACCCTCGGGCTGGGCCAGCTTTACTTTAAAAACCCGACCGGCTCGCTGGTGCCGTTACAAGAGTTGGGACGCTTTGACCTGGACACCGCGCCCAAATCCATCATGCGCAAAAACCTGGAGCGGGTGGTCTTCGTCACCGGGGATACTGCGGGCTTGAGCCCGGTGAACGCCATCCTCGACTTGATGGCAGATACCCAGGCGCACCCCCTGGCCCCCGGCTACCGGGTCAACTACGCCGGGGAAGGGGAGTGGAAGATCACGGTGCAGGTCTTCCGGGACTTAGGAATTGCCTTTGCGGGGGCCCTCATCGGCATCTATATCCTGCTGGTCTTGCAAACTTCGTCTTACACCATGCCCCTGGTGATCATGGTGGCCATCCCGTTGACCATGATCGGGGTGATGCCGGGCTTTGCCCTGTTGAACCTGTTCTTCGCCGGGAAGGTCCAGGGCTACGCCGATCCCATCTATTTCACCGCCACCGCCATGATCGGCATGATCGCCCTGGCCGGCATCGTGGTGCGCAACTCCATCATCCTCATTGACTTCATCCACCATAACCTGGACCGGGGGGTCCCTCTGGAGGAAGCGGTGCTGCGCTCCGGGGCCGTACGCTTCCGGCCCATCCTGCTCACCGCTTTGGCCGCCATGTTCGGCTCCTGGGTCATCACCCTGGACCCCATCTTTTCAGGCCTGGCCTGGTCCTTCATCTTCGGGCTGTTCGCCTCCACCGCCTTTTCCCTGGTGGTGGTCCCGGTGATTTATTACCTGCTGGCATCCCGCCAAGATTTGCCATCTGCCTAAAGTCAAACTGAATTATCGAGAATCTTTACAGAAAGAATAAAAGCCATCTGCTATGACTTCGGTTATCTCTATCCTGAGCGTGAAGTTCATAGGTTGTAACAACAATAATCCCCTATTTATTAAAGGTCTGGCATGCCCGTAGTTTATGGAAATATTGACTTTTATAAAAATCATGCTTACAAAAAAATCATTATCTCCGAGAAATGCCCATCTTTTGTGGTTAACTCGGCAAAGACCACCTTTAAGCCCTATGCCCAAAGCACCTATCCACCTCCTCTTGATGGAGGATTCTCCCGCGGATGCTGAGCTCTTCCGGAAAAAGATGGAGAGGGCCGGCCTGGTGGTGGACCATGCTCCGGACGGTGAACAGGGTTTGACCCTGTACCAGTCAGGTGACTATGATTTGCTGGTCCTGGATCAGGCCATGCCGGGCTTAGGCGGCCTCGAAGTCCTCCGCCACCTGGCTTCCCGGGGTCCCTTGCCGCCCATTGTCATGGTCACCGGCTGCGGCAACGAGCAGGTCGCGGTGGAAGCCCTGAAGCTGGGAGCCCTCGACTATGTGGTCAAAGACGTCGAGGGCATCTATCTCGATTTGCTCCCCATGGTCATTGAGCGGGCCCTGCGCCAGCATTACCTGGAAGCGCAGATGCGCCTGGCCGCCAAGGTCTTCGAGAATGCCGGGGAAGGTATCCTGGTGACCGACCGGCAAAGCAAAATAATCACGGTCAACCAGGCCTTTACCGAAATCACCGGATACCCACCTGAAGAAATTATCGGCCAACCCCTGGAGCTGCTGCAAGCCGAGGCGCAGGGCGCCGAATCCTACCGGAAAATCTGGACCTCCTTGAGAAAAACCGGCGAGTGGCGGGGCGAAATTTGGAACCGTCGCAAGAATGGGGAGGCCTTTCCTGCCTGGCTCACCCTCCGGGCGGTGGATGACCAACAAGGCGGGATCGCCAACTACGTGGGCATGCTCACCGACATCACCGAGCGCAAGCAGGCCGAGGAGGCCCTCAGCGCCTATCAGGAAAAGCTTCGATCCCTGGCCTCCCAGTTGACCCTGGTGGAAGAACGAGAACGCCGCCATTTAGCCATTCAACTCCATGAGAATATCGGCCAGATTTTAGCCTTTGCTCGGATCAAATTGGGGACGCTGTACGCCGAGGCGGCCACCCCGGATTTGGCCGCAGACCTGAACGAACTCCTGAATCAAATTGACCATAGTATTCAATTAACTCGTTCCCTGACCTTTGACCTCAGCCCGCCCATACTCTACGAGTTGGGTTTTGGTGATGCGGTCCAATGGCTCGCCAGCCGGTTCCAGGAGAGCTGTGGGACTGAGATAGAAGTACAACAAGAGCCGCTTCCCACGCCGCTGACTGATGATTGGAGAATCTTCCTCTTCTTGGCCGTCCGCGAGCTGCTAATGAACGTGGCTAAACACGCCCAGGCGCCCCACGCCAAGGTAGTCATTACCAATGCGAAGGACCGGCTGCGGATTCAGGTAGAAGATGATGGCGTGGGATTCGATGTTGCCACCAGTCTGGCTGTCGGATTTGGTCTCTTCAGCATCCGGGAGCGGCTGAACCACATAGGGGGTCATCTGAAGATAAAATCCAAGCCGGGACATGGAACCCTGGTTACCTTGATAATACCCCCTAGGCCGAAAGATCAAATGGCTGAGGTATAGCACTATAATTAAAAATTTATCACGAAGCTAAAAACTTTCCCTATCCAGATCATATCCGCAATTTTCCCCACCCCACCGATAAGTGCCGATCCTGGCAAGACTAGTTGCCATTCGATCCATTCTCCCATAATCGGGACCACTTTTCCCTAAGGTGGAATGTGCCCGTAAGATTTATCTCAGGTTTCCGGCCTTAATAGTTGCCTCCCCGGCCATCGCCCTCCTCGCTCTGTTCATAACCACCAGGGCCCTTTAAGACCTGTCGGATTTTCCAAATTTACTTTTTTCTAGAATAATCAATAACTTATCCATTAGCCCTCCGGGTGCTGTAGGATTTTCCGACAAATGAGGCGCCCAGGGAGGCCTAGTCAAATTTAAATTATCAAGGTAAATCAATAAGTTATTCAAATGGCATGGGTCTTGCCTAATTCGTGAAGGAAGTGACAGCCACATGTGAACTTTCAAAGGGAAGATTGTGAAGAAAAACAAGTGTCAGCCCTGATTTGTACCGTGAGGTCCAGAGGCTTGGGGCCAGGGATATGGAAGCCTGCATGCAATGTGGCAACTGTGCCTCCGCCTGTCCCTTGTCGACAGGGGAAAACACGTTTCCACGAAAAATTTATCGTTATCTCCAACTCGGCCTGAGAGACAAGCTCCTGGAATCCCCGGAACCCTGGCTCTGCTATTATTGCGGCGAGTGTAATACCGACTGTCCCCGAGGCGCGGAACCCGCCGAGACCATGATGGCGGCTCGGCGCTGGTTGATGACCCAGTATGACTGGACGGGACTTGCCAGCAGATTTTATACGTCGCCGAAAACGGAGGTCGGTGCGTTTCTCGGCATTGCGCTATTTGTTGTCATGCTTTTTCTGATCTTTCATGGGCCGGTCGTTACCAACCGCGTGGAACTCACCACCTTCGCTCCGGTTCACTGGGTCCACCTCGGTGACCAGATCATGATCGGTTTTGTCTTTATGATGCTTTTCTCGAATGCGGCCCACATGTATTCCGGGATCATGCAGGGCACGAAGATACCGCTTCGCCTCTACATAACCCAGGCGCCGGTGTTCTTCATCAACTACTTCACCCAGAAACGGTGGAGGAAATGTGGAACCGGCCCAGGTAGCGCCTGGTGGAGACATCTCTTCCTGTTCTCCGGCTGGGTGGCGATGGAGATCCTGGTTATGGGGTACCTCTCGGCCTTCCAGACCGATATTGTCCATCCCTTTTGGTATCCGACCCGGATGTTGGGCTACTACGCCACTATCGCCCTGATGGTTGGCTCCACGAGCATGCTGTACAGCCGCTGGTTCAAGAAGGAGGCGAAGCTCCACAGGTATTCGGATTTTACGGATGTGTTCTTCCTGGTGTTGATCATCACCATTGCAGTCACCGGCATCCTGGTCCATATTTTCAGGCTTGCCGGACTGCCGATCATGACCTACACGACCTATGTGACCCATGTCGCCATCTGTGTGGGCATGCTCTGCCTCATGATGCCCTTTGGCAAACTCTCGCATCTGATGTATCGGCCCTTAGCCATCTTCCTGACGACCCTGAAAGAAAAGGCCTTGCGTGAATCTCAGGCTGACCTGGTTACGATCCGGAAAGATGTCGGTGAGACCTTCCAGAGCTGTATGCAGTGCGGCGCCTGCACCGGGGTTTGCCCCTGGAGCGAGGTTAC
This sequence comes from uncultured delta proteobacterium, assembly GCA_963812655.1. Taxonomy (GTDB): domain Bacteria; phylum Desulfobacterota; class Desulfobaccia; order Desulfobaccales; family 0-14-0-80-60-11; genus JAPLJC01. The sequence continues at coordinate 18,198 of CAWEWX010000089.1, forward strand.
GAGCTACAGTCCCAGGAAGATCCTCCGCGATATCTCTCTGGACAAGTCCTCAAACGTATCCGTCGATGAGGCCTCCTGGGCTTGCACCACCTGTAACAGCTGTGTCGAAACCTGCCCCCGCGGGGTCAGCTTTCTTGACCTGATCAGATCCATCCGCCGCCATGTCGTCGAGGCCGGATTCCTGCCGAAATCTTTTGCGGCAGTGGTGCAGAGTCTGAAGAAAGACGGCAACCCGTGGAAGGGAAAAAGGGAAAATCGCCTGGATTGGGCCAAGGGCGCCAAGCTGCCAACTTATACCAAAGAACATGAGTATTGCCTGTTCACCTGCTGTACCACGGCCTATGACACGAGCGCCGACAAAGGCAGCCAAAAGGCGGGCATCGCTCTATTGCGCCTGCTCGAATATGCCGGGGTCTCCTATGGATCCCTTGGAACCAAGGAGAGTTGTTGCGGCGACGTGGCCGATAAGATCGGAGCCGCGGAGGTTGTTGGCGATCTCACCAGGAAGAATACCGAGATGTTTCTGGAGGCAGGTGTTTCCAAGATCCTGGCCCCCTCCCCTCACTGTCTGAATTCATTCAAAAAAAATTATGAAGGGCTGAAGGACCTAGCCATTACTCACTCTACCGAGCTTCTGGATGAACTCATTCGTGAGGGCTCCCTCAAACCCGTCAACGCCCTTGATCTCAAAGTGACCTACCATGATCCCTGCTATCTTGGCAGACATTCTTCCATATATGAGGCGCCCCGGAGAATCCTTGAATCCATACCGGGCGTTAGCCTGATTGAAATGCAGAATAACCGGGAGCGAAGCCTCTGTTGCGGTGGCGGCGGCGGCGGGCCATGGAAGGACGGTAATGGAAAAGGAAGTCTTGGAGATATTCGGATCAAAGAGGCCATCAACACCGGTGCGGGGGTGATCGCCACGGCCTGCCCTTACTGCATTCGAACGCTCAATGAGTCCATCGCCAGAATGGGTGTCGGAAACAGATAAAAGTCCAAGACCTGGCGGAACTGCTTCTGCAGTCGGTTGCTCTGTCGGATGCACCTGCCATAACCGGAAAAATCAATATGAGGCTTTCTCAGGGGGAAGCTCATGTCTGAGCGAATCGGGTTTTTCATTTGCCACTGCGGGATCAACATTGCCTCTCGTGTCAGAGTGAAGGAGGTGGCGGCATATGCGGCCACCTTTCCGGGTGTCCTGGTTTCCCAAGATTATCTGTTTATGTGCTCGGATCCGGGACAGGATCTCATCGAAAAGGAAATCAAGAATCAAAACCTCACTCATGTGGTGGTGGCCTCCTGCTCGCCTCGCATGCACGAAAAGACCTTTCGGGCCGCTTGCCAGAGGGCGGGGTTGAATCCCTATCGGGCCTTTCATATGGTCTGTGTCCGTGAACATGGATCCTGGGTGACGGAAAGCGAGGATGAGGCTACGGCCAAGGCGATCGTTCTCGTCAGGGCCGGTCTGATGCGGGTCACGAATCAAAGTGCGCTCCTCCCGAGCAAATTCTCGGTCAATCCGAACACCCTGGTGGTCGGGGGCGGCATCGCCGGCATGCAGGCGGCCCTGGATATCGCCAGCTCCGGCAATCAGGCCTATCTGGTGGAACGGCAGCCAACCGTGGGGGGTCACATGCTCCAGTATGACAAGACCTTCCCGACCTTGGACTGTGCGGCCTGTATCGGTACGCCGAAAATGGTGGCCGTCGGCCAGGACAAGAACGTCCATTTGCTGACCAATACCGAGGTAGAGAGTGTCAGCGGTTTTGTCGGCAACTTTAAAGTCAATGTCAATCAGCGCTCCCGCTATGTGGGGACGAACTGTACCGGTTGCGGAGATTGCGCCCAGGTCTGTCCGGTCGAGGCCCCGAACGAATGGGATGTGGGCACGAAGAGGCGCAAGGCCATCTATATCTCCTTCCCCCAGGCTGTGCCGGTTCGCTATGCGATCGATAAAAAGGACCGGGGTCCCTGTGTGCAGAGCTGTCCCGCCGGTATCAATATTCAAGGATTTGTCGCCCTGATAAAGGTCGGCAAGTATCAGCAATCACTCAAATTGATCATGGAAAACATGCCGCTTCCCGGCACGCTCGGCCGTATCTGTCCCGCCCCCTGCGAGACCCAGTGCCGCAGGCAGGAGGTCGATTCCCCGCTGGCGATCTGCCAGTTGAAACGGTTCGCGGCGGACCAGGTCGATTGGGCCACATTGCCGGTGCCGGCAATCGAGAAGAAGCCTGAAACCGAGAAGGTGGCCATCATCGGTGCGGGTCCGGCAGGGCTTTCCGCCGCCTATTTCCTGGCTAAAAAAGGGTATCATCCGACCATTTTCGAAAAGGCGCCCTTTGCCGGAGGCATGCTCCGTTCCGGTATCCCGGACTACCGGTTGCCGCCCGCGATCCTGGAACAGGAGATCGACTATATCAAGAGGCTGGGCGTGGACATCCAACTGAATGTATCTATCGGCAAGGAGCGTCCGGTTGCCGGTCTCTTCGAGGAGGGATTTAAGGCCGTCTATCTGGCAGTGGGCGCCCAGAGCAGCATGAAGCTGAAGATCGAGAACGAGGATGCCGAAGGCGTCTTGCACGGCGTCGATTATCTCGGATCTCTCAATTACCGGAAACCGGTCAAGACCGGCAAGAAGGTCGTGGTGGTCGGCGGTGGCGACGTGGCCATCGATTCGGCCCGTGAGGCCCTCAGGCAGAGCGCCTCCGAGGTGAAGATCCTTTACCGGCGGAGCAGATCGGAGATGCCGGCCGCCAAGCATGAGATCCAGGCTGCGGAGGAAGAAGGCATCAAGATCGAACTGCTCGTGAGTCCCACTGCGGTCCTGACCGAAAACGGCAAGGTTTCCGGGCTTCGTTGCATCAAGATGGAGCTGGGTGAGCCGGATGCCTCCGGCAGAAGGAGACCGGTCCCGGTTGAGGGTTCGGAATTCGAGGTCGAATGTGACATGGTTATCCCGGCCATCGGTCAGCGGGTCAACAGCAGTTTCCTTAAAGGCACGGAAGGGATCGAATTAACCCGGTGGGGGACGGTGGTGGCCGATCCGGTGACCTATCAGACCACCTTCCCGGGCATCTTTGCCGGCGGGGACCTGTTTACCGGTCCGTCCATCGCCGTCGAGGCTGTGGCCGCGGGACGGCAGGCAGCCATCTCCATAGAGAAGTATCTGCTGGGCGAGGAGCTCGGGGAAAACAGACCTGCCAAACCGGCCGGGAGTGACTGGAAGCCGATTCCGAAAAAGGTCGAGTCCCTGCCCCGCGCCAAGATGCCCATCCTTCCGGTTGCCCAGCGCCTCGACAATTACAGGGAAATAGAGCTGGGATTCGATGAGGAGCAGGCCAGGGCAGAGGCGGCCCGCTGCGTGGATTGCGGTGGCTGCTGCGAGTGCAAGCTCTGTATCGATGAGTGCAAGGCCGGCGCCATTGACCATGGGATGACCGATAAGAAGGAGACCATCGACGTCGGCTCCATCATCATTGCCACCGGTTTCGATCCGATGAATCCGGTCAAGATGACCCAGTACGGCTACGGCAAGTACCGGAACGTCTTTACCAATATCGAATTCGAGCGTCTTTCCAACGCCACCGGGCCGACAGCCGGCAAACTCTTGAAACGTGATCTGAAAGATCCGCTGAAGTTCACCGAGGCGCCGAAGAGCGTGGCGATTCTCCATTGCATAGGCAGCCGCGACCAAAACTACCATGAATACTGCTCCCGCACCTGCTGCATGTATGCCCTTAAGTATGCGCATCTGCTGAAGGATAAATGCGGGCATGATACCGAGATCTATAACTTCTATATCGATATGCGCTGCTTCGGCAAGGGATACGAGGAATTCTACAGGAAGGTCCAGGCCGAAGGAGTCAAGATGATCCGCGGCAAGGCCGGTTCCATCACCGAGGATGGGAACGGTATCCTGACCGTTAAGGGAGAAGATACGCTTTCCAACCGCCTGATCGAGATCCAGGTGGAGATGGTTATCCTCTGCACCGCTATGGAAGCCAGGCCGGATGCCCCCGATGTCATGCGGAAGTTCGGGATAGGGATCGGTTCGGACGGATTCTTCCAGGAGGAGCATCCAAAACTGGCGCCGGTATCCACCCCCACGAGCGGAGTCTTCCTGGCCGGGACTTGTCAGGGACCGAAGGATATCCCGGACACGGTGGCCCAGGCGAAGGGAGCCGCAGCGGAATGCCTGGCGTTGAGCTCCGCGGGTCAGGTTGAGATACCGCCCATGATATCGAGCATCGACCCGGACATCTGCGTCGGCTGCCAACTCTGCATCGGGCTCTGCGCCTATTCGGCCATCGAATTCAATACGTATGCCGGAGTCAGCGAGGTCAACAGCGCTATCTGTAAAGGATGTGGAAGCTGCTCCGGCATTTGTCCAAGCGGCGCCGCCAAGGTGAGACACTTTACCGATAGACAGATCTTTGCCGAAATAGACGGGCTTTTACTTCACGAAGGAGTTTAGGCGATGAGCGAGTTTGAACCCCAAATAGTGGCGTTTTTTTGTAACTGGTGCACCTTCACCGCCGCCGATCTTGCCGGTACTTCACGTCTTTCCTACCCGCCCAACCTCAAGATCATCAGGGTAATGTGCACCGGCATGGTCGATCAGAAATACGTCCTCAAGGCCTTCCTGAACGGCGCGGATGGCGTCTTGATCGGCGGCTGTTGGCCGGGGGATTGCCATTACATCAATGGCAACCTGAAGGCACGGCGCCGGGTGGCCAACCTCACCGAGGTTCTGAAACAGTATGGGATCGGTGAAGACCGTTTCTGGCTCCGGTGGATCGCCGCCAGTGAGGGAACCATGCTGAGGGAAGTTGCAATTGACATGACTGCAAAATTGAAAGAGCTCGGACCGAGCCCCCTTCGGAACATGGGTCAAATGGCAGTTTGAAGACACGGAGAAGACCGAAATGGCTAATTTCGCAAAATTGTCTTTTCAGAAAGGCGAATTGAATAAGGAAGCGTCCGCATTTTTCAAGGGCATGCTGAAAAATGGCGCGGTCGATGCTGTCCTGGTGCCGATGGCTCAGGCGAAGAACGGGGTCCGGCTGACCCTCATTACCTCTGCTGACCATACCGCCCAGGTGGATCCTTTTGCCCCCATCGCGGCCGTCAGCGGCGCCAAAATTGCCTCAGTCGCTCACCTCGCGCCCGTCCGGCCGCAAGATTGCCATGGTCCTGCGCCCCTGTGAGATTCGGGCCGTGGTTGAGCTCTCCAAATTAAAGCAGGTGAACCTCGATGACGTCCTGTTGATCGGCATGGACTGTCTCGGCCGCTATGAAAATACCGATTTCGCCAAATTCCAGGAGCTGGGAGGGACATCCGAGTCTTTCCTGGAGAATGCCCAGGCCGGCAAGACCTCCATTTCGGATTTCGATATCGTCGGCGCCTGCAAGATCTGTGAATTTCCCACGGCTGACAATGTCGATATGAGATTGTGCGCCATAGGCGCGGGAAGTGGCGCTTTCTTCATCGAAGCCTTAACCGAAAAAGGTGGGCAGGCCCTGGAAAAATCAGGCTTGAAGGCGGGTGCAGCACCTGCCGGCAGGGACGAGGCGGTGAAGAAGCTGGTTGCGGCGCGTACCGAGGCCAGGGATAAGAAATTTGCTGAATTTCGGGCTGAGGTCAGCACCTTTGAGGCGCTGGCAGACAAACTGGCTCCCTGTGTCAACTGCTACAATTGCCGGGTTGCCTGCCCGGTCTGCTATTGCAAGGAATGTGTATTCATCACGGATACCTTCCGGCACACCGGCGAGCAGTTCATTATGTGGGCGGATCAGAGCGGTACGCTGAAGATGCCTAACGACACCTTGTTCTATCATCTGACCCGTATGAACCATATGAGCCTTTTCTGTGTCGGTTGCGGCCAGTGTACGAGCGCCTGCCCCAATAATATTGATCTGATGCCTTTGTTCAGAGCGTGCGCCGATAAGACTCAGGCCCGATTCAACTATCAGGCGGGACGATCGGTCGCTGAAGAGCAGCCGCTGGCTGGATTCAAATCGGATGAACTGTTTGAAGTGACTGGTCAAGCCAAATAGGAGCGGTATGATGGCTGAAAAGAAGCCCACAGGCACAGTCCTGGTGGCTGGCGCCGGCATCTCCGGGATCAAGGCGGCCATAGAGCTGGCTGAATCAGGCTATAAGGTTATCCTGACCGACGATTCCCCACAGATGGGTGGCATCCTGGCCAAACTCGATTACCAATTCCCCACGGATCATTGCGGCATGTGCAGAATGTTGCCCCTGGTGGGCCGCGAGTATGCTTCGCAGTACTGTATGCGAAAAAGCCTGTTTCATGAAAATATCGAGATCCTGCCGTTTACGGAGATCGCCTCGGTTAAAGGCGATGGGGGGAATTACCAGGTCGACCTCCTGAAAAAGGCCCGCTTCATCGACCCGGCCATCTGCAACGAGATGGGAGAATGCATCGACGTCTGTCCCGTCGAGGTTGAGGATGAGTTCAACCAGGGGCTGACCAAGCGGAAGGCAATCTACCAGGCGGTCCCTCATAATACCCCCAAGATGCTGCTCATCGACAAACAGGCCTGCACCCGTTGCGGTGAGTGCCTCAAGGTATGTAAGGCCGAAGCGATCAATCTGGAGGCCCAGGACGAATTAGAGACCAGGGAAGTCCACTCCCTTATCCTGGCTTCCGGGGTGAAGCTCTATAATACGCAGGAGTTCGAGGATGCCAAGTCATACGCGGTATCGCCGGATGTCGTTACCTCACTGGCCTTTGAGCGGATGCTGAGCAGTTCCGGCACCTATCAGGTTGACGAGATCAGACGGCCGTCCGATGGCAGGCCTGCGAAAAACATTGCCTGGATCCAGTGCATGGGATCTCGAAACAGACGTCAGAAAAGAGACTATTGTTCCTCCATATGTTGCATGTTCGCTCTGAAAGAGGCCGTCCTGGCTAAGGAAAAAGGCGGGTCGGGGGTTGACACCACCATTTTTTATATGGACCTGCGGACCTTTGGCAAAGGCTTTCAACAGTATCGAGATAAGGCCGTCGACGAGCTTGGGGTGAAGCTTATCCGCTGCAGGGTGCAGGGGGTTATGGTCCAGCCTGACGGCACTCTCCAGATGCGTTATCTCGATCCCGAGACCAACGAGTTCTTTGTGAAGGATTACGATCTGGTGGTGATGTCAACAGGCCAGGTACCCTTTGAGACCCATAAGAAATGGGCCGATTTGATGAATGCGCCTTTGGATGGGCGCGGCCTTCTTGCTACTGAACAGGGGAGTAAGGTCAGGGTTGCCGGCAAACCCGGCCTGTTTCTCTGCGGCTCCTTGATGGGGCTCACGGATGTCAGTGAGGCAATGACCAGCGGTATTGCCGCCGCGGGTGAGGCCACCAAATTTCTGGCCACGATCGGCGTTGACAGGTTGCAGGAGGAGGAAATTGCCGAGCCGGACGCCCATAGGCGGGAGTTGCCCCTGGTTTCGGTGGCCCTCTGTAAATGCGGTGAAAAGGCTGGGGCAGCAGGACTCGATTATGAGCTTCTCAGCAATGAATTGAAACGCTACCCTGGAGTGGGCGCTGTCCAGGTCATCGATTCCATCTGCAACGAGGATGGAGAAACGGCTCTCGAAGACACCCTCGGCAAGACCACCTGCAACCGGTTGCTGATCGGGGCCTGTCAGCCATTCATGTACAGGCGGAAGCTGAAAAATAGCGCCAGGAAGGCAGGATTTAACTCCTCCCTGGTGGAGATCTTTGATCTGTTCGGAGTTGCCAGGAGGGGCATGGTCGAGTCGTCCACCGGGGACTGGACCTTACGGACCGCCAGAGAAATCAAAGCGGATATCGAAAAGCTCAAGTTTAAGGCCGACCTTAAGGTGAGCACCTTGCCGATCAACCAGACCGCCCTGGTGATCGGGGGGGGCATCGGTGGGATGCACGCCGCCCTTTCCCTGGCCGATCGGGGTGTGCCGGTTCATCTTGTCGAAAAGGAAGCGCACCTGGGCGGGTATCTTGGTACCCAGGTGGAGCATACGGTTGATGGACTGGCTCCTGTGGCGATGGCTACGGATATGAAGCTAAAGGTGCTCGAAAGCAGGAACATAACGGTCCATCTGGGTTGTGAGGTTGAGAAAACCGTCGGCACCCTTGGCCGCTTCGAGTCAA
>CAWEWX010000090.1:0-15491 GCA_963812655.1 uncultured delta proteobacterium
CACCCTGCTGCAGGCGCGGGGTTTCGGTGGGGCAGGCGTCCCTGCCTGCCCTGGTGGGCGGGCACGGAGGCCCGCCCCACCTACCCGCGAGGGGAGAGGGAAATAGTTGGTAAAGTCCATGAATTGATTAGCTAGTGTGATGTCACACAATTACCTTAACAAAAGATTTGAGATAACCCCCCCTCCCTTGAGGGGAGGGGGTTGGGGGGAGGGTGGCAACATCTGGTAAATGAAAGAGAAATTACCACCCCCACCCGGTGTCGCCCCCTCAAGGGGGAGGGAATAAAGCGGTTCTTTTTTCAAGGTTTTCCTGAAACATTATACTGCTGGGCACGCCTAAGTTCAAAAAGATCTATGGTTATGGTGGGCAGTGCCCACCCTACCTGACTTATTTTCTGGTTCCCAAGCTCCTGCTTGGGAACCCATTTTTAATGCAAAGCTCCTGCTTTGCTCAGTGACAGGTAATCCCGAGGGCAAGCTGGCTTTCGCCAAGCAGAGCTTGGCGCCAAAGGTGCGTTCCCAAGCTGGAGCTTGGGAACGAGAGGATAACCTCCTTAAATCCCCCTAAATACCCCTTTTCCAAAGGGGGACTTTAATACCCTTGGAACTAAGGTTTTACAGGCCCCTCAGATTACCCCGGCCTGTTGCAGCTCCTGCAACTTCCCCGGTCCCACGCCGAGATAGCGGTGATAGATGAACTCATTGTCCGCCCCGATGGGCCGGCAGACCCATTTTATGCGGCCGGGGGTCCGGGTCATGGCCTTGAAGGAGGAATTCTGGATCAGGAGCTCGCCGTAATTGGGGTCGTCCCATTTGAGGAAGGTGCGCCGCTCCTGCCAGTGATCCCGGGTGAGCACATCCTGCGGATTTTCCAGCCGGCCCGACACCACCGTGCCCTTCTTATCCTCCCGCTTGCTGTACTTGTAAACCATGTCCTGGATTTCATCGGCCGTGTAATTCTCGGTGAATTTTTCAATTTCGTGCTGAATCGTCGGCTGATTCTTGGGGGTGAGGCGCTCCTTGATCGTGGGGAACTGCGCCCGCAGATCCGGCCGGTTCATGATCTCGCACAAGGCCGTAAAGTTGGGATCCGTGAAGCCGGAAATGAAGGTGTAGCCGTCCTTGCACTTCACGTAGGTGTAAGGGAAGACGGCATAGTCGTAATTGCCGGCCCGGGGCATCAGCTCCCCGGACATGTGGAAATATTGCAGGGCGTAATTGGAGATGGCCAGCAACCCTTCCGGCGGGGAACTGTCGATCATTTGCCCTTTGCCGGTCTTGCGGCGATGGAACATGGCCATCAGGATGCCCAGGGCCGACCAGGCGCCGCCGGCATACCAACCCATCCAGTTGCCATGCTTCATAGGCCGCTTGTAAGTCGGGGCGATTTCCGGATCGAGGTCCGGTTCCCCGGTGATGGACATGATGACGCCCCGGGCCTGATCCAGGATGTCATAGCCCGGCTGGTTGGCATGTTTCTCGGCGTCCGCGCCGTAATGGCCGTAGCTGCTGATGGCGCAGTAAATCAGGCCGGGGTTGGCCTCGCGCAGTTGCCGGTAACCGATGTCCAGGCCGTCCAGGTAACCCGGTTTGAAGGTCTCGATGACCACCGTGGCCTTGCCGGCCAACCTGGCAAACAGCTTCTGGCCCTCTGCCTTGGTCAGGTCCAGGGTGATATGGAACTTGTTGCGGGCCTCGACGATATAAGCCAGGCCGGAATCCCCGATCATCAGGCCGTAAGGGGACATCTTCCTGGCCAGATCTCCTCCGGGGGGCTCGATGCGGATCACCTCGGCGCCCATCTCCGCCAGGATGGAAGAAGCAAAGAGTCCCGCAAACGAGCCATGACTGGCGTCGATCACCAACATATCATCCAGGGCTTCCGGCTTTTTGTAGGCATCCGGGGGGTAGGTTTCCCGGTAGGCCCACCGGGCAAACTCCTGGTTGACCGCCAAACCGACAATTTTTTTGTCATCCATGCTGTTTCCTCCCAGAAAGTTTACGGAAGCCCAAGGCTACGGCAGCTTCAAACCACTTTTGCCATCCCAGTCCGGAGGCGGACACTGCGAGGGGACAGCCGGATTCCACTGAAAGATGACCTTCTCGAATTCCAGGCGCTTGATCTCCTCCAGGGACAGGCCCAGAATCTTCTGGAAGACGTAGCGATTATCGAACCCCACCGGACGGCTGCTCCATTTCACCCGGCTGGGGGTCTCGCTCATTCTCGGGGGATAGCACTCCTGCCGCATCGCGCCATAAAGGTGATCATCGTATTCCTGGATGGCGCCGCGCCGCAGGAGGTGCGGGCTATGATAGGCTTCCTGGGCGTCCAACACCCGGGAGGCGGCGAAGCCGTATCTGTCTCCCATGTCCTCCACCTCCGCCACCGTCTTGGTCTTGGTCCAGCGGGCGACGAGGTCGAGCACGGGTTGCGCTTCTTGCAGCCGTTTGGTGGGATCGGCAAACTTGTCGTAGAGGTCCAACTGGCCCATGGCTTCGCAGAGGCCCTTGAATTCGGGCTTGCTGAAGGCCGCCAGGGCCACCCAGCCGTCCTTACATTCGCACAGGTCGGAGGGGCAGATGGCCAGGTCCCGGTTGCCGGAGCGCTTCCGGTCCTCGCCGGTTTTAAAGGCGTGCAGCCAGGTCCAATCGAGCCAGCGGATGACGTTTTCCACCTGCATGTAGTCGATGAACTGGCCTTCCCCGGTTCTCTCCCGGTAATTCAGGGCCGCCATGATGGCCACCGAGCACATCAGCCCGGTGATCCAGTCGGCGATCCAGACCCCCGATTTGATGGGCCCCCGCTCTTCGAACCCGGTGATGGGCGACAGGGCGCCCATGCTCTGGGCCACGGCGTCATAGGAAGTCCGGCCCGTCCAGGGCCCCCAACTGCCATAGCCGGAAACGTGCAACTGGATGATGTGGGGGTTCACTTCTTTGAGTTCCCGATAACTCAACCCCCACTCCGCCATGCGGCCCGGGGTGAGGTTGTCCGCCACCACGTCGGACTTTTTCACCAGTTCCAGGAAGAGTTCCTTGCCCTGGGGGTGCCCCAGGTGCATGCCGACCCAGTACTTGTTGTGGTTTTCGATCTCCAGGCCGGGCGACAGATTTTTCCAGAAATAGGCATAGGGGGTCACAAAACGCATCTGATCCCCCTTCTGCCCCTCGAACTTGATCACCTCGGCGCCGAATTCCCCCAGGTAATCACAGGCCGCCGGCCCGAGCACCACGTAGCAGACCTCCAGGATCCTGACGCCTGCCAGCGGTTCCGGCTTGTCAAAAAGCTGTCCAATATCGAATTGGTTTTTCAAAAAATCCTGATAAGATTTTAGGTCGCTCATCCCAGTAGCTCCTTGCCTGGCGGGTTATGCAATGGTTATGGTGCCGCGGAATTCTGCCACTGCCTTAAGAGCCGTAAACCTCTCCGTGCTTCCTCCTTTCGACTGGATTAGACAAGACCGGCCATCTCGAAGATCAAGGCCTCCGGCGGCGCCCGGCGGGGCTTTTTTGTTTTTTTTGCTTTTTTGTCAAAGTTCGCCGGTTAGCGCCGCCCGGTAAGGGTCTTGGGGATTCTGCCGGAGTGGACGCATTCCGAGCGCAGCCGTCGGCCGACGATGCGCTCCACCATGCGGCCCAGGGCGAGCACCTGATCCACGTCCACGCCGACGTCGATCCCCATTTCATCCAACATCACCACCAGGTCTTCGGTGGCCACCAGGCCGGTGAGGCTCGGGTCCTGATAATAGTATTCTCCGGTGCCGGCCACCGGCACCCCGTCCACAAAGTTGGCCGGCTGGCCGCCGATGCCGCCCAGGGTGGATTCGAAATGAGTGATCCCGGCATTCAGGGCCGCCAGGACATTGGCCAGCCCCCAGCCCCGGGTCACATGAAAATGGGCCAGGTGCCTGGCGGGGTCCGGAATGGCCTCCAGGATCATGGAGAAATATTCATAGACCTTATGGGGCGGCGCCGAACCGTCATGATCGGCGTGTTCGATGTCATCCGCCCCGATGTCCAGCCAACGCCGGGTGAATTCCACCGCTTTCTTCAGCTCCGTGGGTCCCTCGAGGGGGCAACCCCAGATGGTGCTCACCGTGCCGCAGACTTTCATGCCGGCCTCATGGACCGAAGGGATGTACTGCTCGCACATCTTCCAGTAGTCGGCCAGGGACAGGCCGGAATTGACTTTATGATGCGACTCGCTGGTGGACACCATGAACAGGAGGCGGTCGGGACCGTAGCCCTCCCGGCGGGCCTGGATGGCGCGCTCCACCGCCCGCTCCCGGATGGTGATGGCGGTGAGTTCCACGTCTTTCAGGAGGTGGCCCACCTTTTTGCTGGCCCGGAGCCGCTTCAGCAACTCATCGGCGTCCTTAAATTGCGGCATCCCTTTGGGACTGCCGAAGTTGGTGACCTCCAGGCGCTGGAAGCCGGCCAGCACCAGTTGCTCCGCCACCCAAAGCTTGGCGTCGGTGGGGATGAACTTCTCTTCGTGCTGAAAGCCGTCCCTTACCGTGATATCGCCCAGAACCACTTTTTTAGGGAAGGGCATCAACCCCATGTCAAATCCTCATTTAAAACCGCGGATTCCCAAAGGACGGCTCCCCGATGGGCCGCAGCAGGCTAACTTCGAAGGCCAGAGGCAGCCAGTCGCGGATTTCCCGGAATTTCAACACCCGGTCATTGAGGAGCCGGGCGCCGCAATAGAAGGGATGCGCCTCGCCGTCGTACTTGTCGATCATTTGCTGGCGGAAGGCCGTTTTCTCCTCGCCGCTCATGGGTTTGCCGCGTTTGCGCTCCTCGATGGACATGAGCACTTCCCCGGCGGAACGGCCGCTCATCACCGAGGTGCGCGCCCGCATGGTGGAAAAGAGAAAATGGGGGCGATACCCCCGGCCGCACATGCCGTAATTGGCCGCGCCGTTGTCGGGGCCGATCACCAACTGCACCCGGGGCACCTGGGCGCAGGACACCGCCCGCACCATATCCGCCCCATATTTGCCGATGCCCAGGTGCTCGGATTCCGAGCCCACCATGTAGCCCGGCGAGGCCTGGACAAAGAGCAGCGGCGTCTTGTCCCGGCAGCAGCGGATGATCCATTCCGTGGCCTTTTGGGCGGCTTGCGTAAAAATGATGCCGATACCGTTGGAGGCGACGACTCCCACCGGGATGCCCTTGAGGCGCATCTTCCCCGTGACGATATTGTCTCCAAGTCCGGGGGCGTAAGGCCTTTTGTATTCGGCAAAATGGCTGTCATCGGCAACGGCCTCGAGGAAGGCGCGCACGTTGATGGCCTGATGGACATTGGCCGCCAGCGATTCGTAGATGGCCTCCGCCGGCACCCGGGGCGGCACTTCCTGGTAGCGGTGGCTATAGAGCTTTTGCGGCGGCTCCAGGGAGAGAATTTCTCGAACCTGGTCGATGGCCTCCTCCTGGTTCTGGCACAAATGGTCGGCGCCCCCGGAGAGTTGCGTATGCACCCGGGCCCCGCCTAAATCTTCCGCGGAAATGACTTCCCCCGTGGCCGCTTTGACCAGGGGGGGCCCCCCGAGAAAGGAGTACGACATTTTATCGATCATCACCGACTGGCAGGCCATGAAGACCAGGTAAGCGCCGCCCGCGGTGTTCCCTCCGGTGCTCAGGGTGATCTGCTTCAGACCCAGGGCGCTCATGCGCGCCATGTTGTAGAACATGGAGCCGAATTGCTGGTCATCCGGGAAAACCTCGGCCTGCATGGGCAGATAGGCCCCCCCGGAGTCGGCGATGTAAACGCAGTTTAAACCGCAGCGCTCGGCAATGGCCTGGCCCCGCATGTGTTTCTTGAGGGTGATGGGAAAATAGGTGCCGGCCTTCACCCGGCTGTCATTGGCAAAAATCATGGTCCAGTTGCCGTGAATCTTGCCCAAACCGGTCACCAGCCCGCCGCAAGGCACATCCGGGACGTCGGGGTAATTCATGCCAAACCCGGCTATCCGGCTGAATTCAAAGAATTCCGTCCCCGGATCGATGAGTTTGCCGATCAGGTCCCGGACCGGCTGTTTGCCTTGCTGGACCAGGCGCTGGACCGCTTTTTCGCCCCCGGGCCAGATGGCCTGCTGGACGAGCGCCTCCAGTTGCTGTTCTTCATTTTCCCAATGGGCTCGGTTTTGCCCCGCAAAATCTGGCATTTTGCTCCCTTGCGGTGTTCACTGGCGTGCGTGGTGATTAAGGTTGCCTATTTCATGAATGCCGGTTGGCGTTTTTCCAGGAAGGCCTTCAAGCCTTCCTGCCCATCGGGATCAGCCGCACAGGTTGACAGGCCCCGGCGCTCCCGTTCCAGGTGAGCTTCAAAGGCGCTGTCAAAAGAGTCGGTGAGCAAGCGTTTGGCCCAACCGAACGAGTTGAGGGAGATCCCGGCCAGTTCGTGAGCCATATTCATGGCCCCTGTCATGACCTGGGCGTCCGGGACGATCTTGGTCGCCAGTCCCCAGGCCAGGGCCTGCTGGGCCGAGATCGGCCGGTCGAAGGCGACGATTTCCAGGGCGCGGGCCAACCCCACCATTCTGGGCAATGTAAAAGAGCCGCCGCCGTCCAGGCTGAGGCCGGCTGAGGTGTAGGCTTGCTTGAGCACCGCGGACTCGCCCATGACCCGGAAATCGCAGGCCAGGGCCAGGGAGAAGCCGCCGCCGGCGGCCACGCCGTTGATGGCGGCGATCACCGCCTTGGCCATGCGGCGAATCTCCAGGATGGCCTGGTGAAAATAGGAGGCCACTGCATGGATGGTGCGGGCCGGCCCCTCGGGGGTGGCCTGGAAGTACTTCAGGTCGCCGCCAGCGCAGAAGGCCTTGCCCTGGCCGGAGATGACGATGCCGCGCACCTCCGGATCGGCGGCCAGAGTTATTAGCTGCGCGGCAAAGCATTCGACCAGGTCCAGGTCCATGGCGTTAAAGGCGTTAGGCCTGTTCAGCATGACGCAGGCTATCTCAGCCTCCCGGCTAATCTTGACGGATGCAGTCATATTAACTCAATCCCACCTGAGGGCTGCACGCTAGCCTCTCATTATTCCATTACTTACCCTTATACACCGGCTGGCGCTTTTCGCCAAACGCGGCCAGACCTTCCAGGCGGTCTTGGGTGGGAATGGTCACCCAGTAGGCAGTGGATTCAATGGCCAGGCCCGTATGTAAATCGGCCTCCAGACCGTAATTGATGGCATATTTGGCCTGCTGCACGGCAATGGGACCGGCTTCGCAGATCATCCCGGCCATGGCCCGGCACTCGTCCAGCAAGGTTTCCGGCGGGCAGACTTGATTAACCAGCCCGATCTGCAAGGCCTCCTGGGCCTCCACCCGGCGCCCGGTAAAGATGAGTTCCTTCGCCTTGCCGCGGCCGATCAGGCGCGGCAGACGCTGGGTGCCGCCCGCCCCGGGGATGATGGCCAGCCTGGTTTCGGTCAGTCCCAGGCTGGCAGTGGCTGAAGCAATGCGGATATCGCAGGCCAGGGCCAACTCGGTGCCGCCCCCCAGGGCGACGCCGTTGACCGCGGCGATCACGGGTTTGTTCAGGTATTCAATAAAGGTAAAGAGATTGCGAATCGTAAAGATGAACTCCCGCACCTGCATCTCGCTCATCGAAGCCCGCTCCTTCAGATCGGCGCCGGCGCAGAAGGCCTTGGGGCCCGCTCCCACGATGATCACCACCCGCACTTCCGGATCAAAATGCAGCGCCTCCACCCGTTCCTTCAGGGTCAGCAGCATCGGGAAATTGAAGGAATTCATCACCCCGGGGCGGTTTAGAGTGAGCACGGCCACCCGGTCTTGCCTTTCCTCCAGAATTAACGGTTCACTCATAATTTCTCCGTCGCTAATGGGTCTGCTGCCTAAAGCTGAGGCTTCCTCAATAACGCCAACGCGGTTTTCTCCTCAAGGAAAAAAAGGGGGAAAGGAAAAAGCCCCCATAAAGGCCAGAAAATCATGGCCCGATAATTTATGGCCCGACCCTAGCCGGTCAGACCTTCTTGATTGGGGAGGGCCATCAGGGTCGCCAGCATGGTGGCTACCACTTTGCCCTGGCCCTGATGGTACGCCATGACCTCAGCCGTGCAGACGCTGAGCCTCTTCCCCGGCCTGATGACCCGGCCCCGGGCAATAAATAGTTCACCGACGGCCGGGGATATCAGGTTGATTTTATATTCGACCGTCAACACCGCAGCATCGGCGGGCATGAGACTGAAGGCGGCATAGCCGCTGGCCGTATCCGCAATGGTGGCGATAATCCCGGCATGGACAAAGCCATGTTGCTGCGTCAAATCATCCCGATACTTAAGGCTGATCTCCGCTTCTCCAGGCACGAGCCTGGTCAATTCGGCGCCAATGACGCCCATGAGCTTCTGCCTGCCAAAGCTGGCTCGGACTCGATTTTCGAAGTCCGGGTCCGCGATCTTAAAGCCCACGAGCCGGGTCCTCCACAATAGTGTCCGGCAAGGTTTTTGCTACGAGGCAGGCAGAACTTAGGCATGCCCACTAGCTAATCAATGCATGGAATTTACAAGGTATCTCCCTCTCCCCCCAAGGGGGGAGAGGGCAGGGTGAGGGGGGTATGGAAGGCCGATGAAGCCACCCCTCACCCTAACCCTCTCCCCTCGCAGGGGAGAGGGGATTTATTTACATCGGTATAATATGTTGATATCGCTGAAATTACAATGCCATAGAGTGTAACTGCGAGATAGTGTAATCTTCTCCATGCAATTTTGTGAGCCGAACACTACTGGGTCCTCCATGGCCTTCATCGCTGGCACGGCTAGCGCTGCGCCTTCCGGGCAAAGGCCTCCCGGGTGAGTTCCCGGGCAATGATCAGGCGCCGGATCTCGCTGGTGCCCGCCCCGATTTCATAGAGTTTGGCGTCGCGCCACAGCTTTTGCACCGGAAACTCCAGGCAGTAGCCGTAGCCGCCGTGAATCTGGATGGCCTGGTCGCACACCCAGGTGGCGGTTTCCGCGGCCAGGAGGATGGCCGCGGCGGCCAACCGGGTCAGTTCGGTGCCTTTGCCCCCCCGGGGCGCTTTCTGGGCCAGATCCGCGGCCCGGTAAACCAGCAGCCGGGCGGCCTCGGTGCGGGCGTACATGTCGGCCAGTTTCTGCTGAATCATCTGGAAATTGGCGATGGCTTGGCCGAACTGCTCCCGCTCCACCGCGTAGCGGATGGAATATTCCAGGGCCTGTTGCGCCATGCCGATGGAGCCGCCAGCCAGCACGATGCGCTCCACGTCCAGGCCGCTGGTCATGACGTGGACGCCCTGATTTTCCTGCCCCACCAGGTTTTCAGCCGGCACCTGGCAGTCCTCGAAAATCAGCTCACCCGTGGGTGAACCGCGCATGCCGCACTTTTTCAGCGAGCGGGACACGGAAAACCCGGGAAAGTCCTTTTCGACGATGAAGGCGCTGATGCCTTTGGCGCCTTGCTCCGGCGCGGTTTTGGCATAGACCAGCAAGGTGTCGGCCACCGGCCCGTTGGTGATGAAGATCTTGGTACCCTTCAGCAGGTATTGGTCACCCTGGCGGAGGGCGCGGGTGCGAATGCTCATGGCATCCGAGCCGGCGTTGGGCTCAGTGAGCGCCATGGCGCCGATTTTTTCGCCCCGGACCAGGGGCGGCAGATACTTCTCTTTGAGGGCTTCGCTGGCGTTGCGGTGGATATTGTGGGCGCACAGGTTGGAATGCGACCCATAGGTCATGGCCAGCGCCGGGCAGATGCGGCTCATCTCTTCGATGGCCAGGGTCTGCATCAGGACATCGCCGCCCAGGCCCCCGTATTTCTCATCGATGGTGATGCCCAGGATACCGATCTCGGCGCATTTTTTAAAAAAATCGGGGGGGAACCAATCTTCCTCATCGATCTTTTCCTGCAACGGCCCCAGCTCATTAACCGACCATTTGTAGACGGTTTCCTTGATCATCCGCTGTTCATCGGTGAGTTGGAAATCCATGCACTCCTCCTGAAAAGAAAGTTGCTGCTATTAAGGGGAGCGGAAAAGAAATTAAATTCCCCCTCACCCTAACCCTCTCCCCCATCGGGGGAGAGGGGATAAAGAAGGACTAGAGGTTTTTAAGGAATTGGTGGGCAGCGCCCACCCTAGATTAACTGTAGCCGCAGGCTTTAGCCTGCGCCAGCCAAGGCTTGCCGCGACTCGATTAAAATGCAATCTATTTAATCCTCTGATTAATAACTGGTTTCCCGTCCAGGGCGCCAAGGCGCTCCGGATTAAAGCCCCAACCAGCGCACTTCCCGGGGTTTACGGGGGGGCGACGGGGGCTCTTTGGCGGAGTAGCCGATGGGGGTGATGGCCAGCAGTTGCTGGTCGCCTTTACCCAAGTACCCCAGGATTTCCTTTTCCACCAGGCTGCCCGCGGTCATCCAGCAGGTCCCCAGGCCCTCGGCGTGGGCCGCCAGGAGCAGGTTTTGCATCAGCGCCGCGCCGCTTTGAATGTTGGCGGCGCCGGTGGCGTCGCCCCACGGCCACACGGTCACCGCAATGACCACCGGGGCGCCCCCCAGGTCCTTGAAAAAAGCCACCACCCGCTGCTGGTTCTTTTCTGCCACCCCGGTTTGTTGCATGATGGGGATAATTTTCTCAATGGAGAGGTTGACCAGGCCGACAAATTCATCCCGGGCCTTGCCGGCCATCACCGTGATATCCCAGCATTGGGTGTTCATGCCGGACGGCGCCCACAGCCCGGCGTCAATTACCCTTTCCAGGGCGTCCCGGCGCGGCATCTCCGGCCGATAGAGGCGGTGGCTGCGGCGGTGATGAATGGCTTCGTAAAGATCCATGCGAGCTCCTTTCTCGTTCTGAGGAGTGATAAGCCCCCTGGGCTCAGTAGGGTCCGGCTCACAAAATTGCCTGGAGGAGATTACCCTATCGCGAAGTTAAACTTTAGACCATAGGTAATTTCAGCGATATCAACATAATCTACCGTTGCCACTAAATCCCCTCCCCCCGCGTAGGGGCGGGGTTTCGGTGGGGCAGGCGTCCCTGCCTGCCCTGTTTGGCGGGCACGGAGGCCCGCCCCACCTACCTGCCAAGGGGACGACCCCGGGTGAGGGATGGCTTCAGCGGACAGTCCATACCCCCTAGCAGCATACCGGCGGGAAAGCCTGGCAAAGACCCCCGGGAAGGTCAGGCCGGTGAATTCCTTCTAATGAGGGCCAGGCCCCAACCATTGCTATTAGGGCAAGACTTGTACCAGCAGGGCTTCTTTCGCTAATAGCCTGAAATCCAAAGATAAAAATCCGCCCCCGGAAAAGTGGGGCCCCAAATCTGGTCTAGCAAATGCTGCAATTTTTACCCCGAGGGCCGAGCAGCCATCCAGGTGAGTGATATGAGCAAATATTCCTGCAAGTTAAGGAGTCAGAGGATTAGCTTCACCTCTGTAGCATATCAGACAATGCCTGGTATCCGGTTTCGGTCCGTCAGGTCAGGGCCTGGCGCCACGCTTCCTGTAGACCCCGCCTCCCGGCGCCGCCCTGACGCTTCGCTAACCCCTCACCTCCCGCGGGGTGGGAGAGGGCTGCCACCTCCCAGCTGCTGTGCCTGCCCGGCGCACAAAAAAGGCGGCCCGCAGGCCGCCTCTTAAATCTCTGCAAGTAATTTAGATTAAAAGTGGTAAGCCACCCCTATTTCCCCGCTGAACAGGTTGTAAGTAGGGTTCAGCTTGAAGCTCGCCGGGGCGCCGTCGGCCGCATTAGCCCCGCTAAAGGAGAAGCTGGGCTGGGCATAACGATATTTGAAGGAGAGGTCAATGGAAACGTTCTTCAAGGCCATGTAGCGAATCCCGGACTCCACCGACAGGGCGATGACGGCCTGCGTATCACTCCCCGGGGCCAAACTCAAACCATTGGCCTGCAATTTCGGGTCCATGGTGGTCCACATGACGGCCGGTCCCACGGCCACATAAGGCTGCAGGCGGCCGAAGGGCACTTCCGAATCCGGATAGAAGCCGTAGCGGCCGGCGAACATGAAGGCCCAGGTGGCTGCCATGCCATCCTGAGAGCTGATGGTTCCCGCCACTCCCGAGGCGCCGTTGCCAAAAAAGTTAGCCCCGGTGAGCCGCTGGCCCGGCATTTCCAGGCGCTGGTAGCTAAAATCGGTTAAAACCCGAAGTACTTCATCCAGTCTGGATAGCCGCTATACCCGGCGAAGCCCTCATGGACGAACCAGGTGCCCAGCTTGACGCCGCCAATCACGCTGGGATCAGTGTTGCCGGGATAACTCAAGCCGAAGTCGCCAATTGTATTATCCGGTATCGTTGTCGGCGGTGGCGGTGTCGGTTTGGATTCGTGGACGACAAAGTTTTGACCCATATTGTTTGCCACCGCCCCACCCAGGTAACCTTCCACGTACATCTCGGCGCTGGCCGGCGCGGCCAGGGCGACCAGGGCCACGGCCAGGAAAAGCCCAAAAACCACAAAAACTGTGCGGGTTTTCATGATATCCCCCCTTAATGGATGCTAATTCCCCCAAGCAAATCTTACAGACACTATAGTAATTATAAACCTTGGGTTCTGTCAAGAATTATCCGCACAATTTGAGGTATTTTATCTCCCGGCAGACATCCCTTGGACAGCTTGATCAAGGCCAGGCTTGCAGCCAGAGATGGTCTGGGAGACGGAAGAGATCCTGCGGCCTGCGGGGCCACCAGGGATAACGGTCAATGCATCGTCCACCCTCGAGCTGGCGGCCATACTCCCCTGGTTAGTTGAATACATGTTGAGGTATATTTGTGCTATCCTACGCTTGTCTGGTTGAGACTGCCGCGATTCTCCCTCGCTAGAGAAGCTGTTATCTGTTTGCGGTTTTCTGTGAACTCAAAGGCAAAACCAAAGGCAAAGGCCCCCAGAGACAGAAAACGGAAAACGGAAAACAGTAGTTTAAGATTAGAGGCTGCATGCCGCATCGTCGCTGGATAATATTAGCCTGCCTATTCCTGGTCGTGGCCACCTTGGCGACCTATGGCGATCTGAGAAACCATCAATTTATCAATTACGATGATAATATATATGTCACTGATAATCCCCCGGTCCAGGGGGGCCTCACCCTGACGGGGTTGGTCTGGGCTTTCACCACCCTGCATACCGGCATGTGGATTCCCCTGACCTGGCTCTCCTTCATGGTGGACAGCCAACTTTTCGGGCTGCGCCCCGGGGGCTTTCTCCTAACCAACCTGCTCTTCCACCTCGCCAACGCCCTGCTCTTGTTTGGCTGGCTCCTCCGGACCACCCGGGCCCCGGGGCGCAGCTTCCTGGCGGCCGCCCTCTTTGCCCTCCACCCCCTGCACGTGGAGTCGGTAGCCTGGGCCACGGAACGGAAGGACGTCCTGAGCACCTTTTTCTGGCTGCTTACCATGTGGGCCTACGTCTGGTATGCAGAGCGTCCAAGATTAGGAAGATACGCGCTAATCCTGGTCTGCTTTTGCCTGGGCCTGATGGCCAAGCCCATGCTGGTGACCCTGCCCGGCGCGCTCCTGCTCTTGGACTACTGGCCCTTGGGCCGCCTGTCCTGCAAAGGCCCCGCGGCGGCCGCAGCATCTCCCCAGCCCGCTCCAGGAGTCACCCTCAAGCGCCTGCTCTGGGAAAAGTCACCCTTGTTGGCCATTGCGGCCCTCTCCACCGTGGTCACTTTTTATGCGCAAAAGCGAACGGGGGCTATGTTTCCTTTGCAGGCTCTTCCTATTCCCGATCGCCTGGCCAACGCTCTGGTGGCCTGCGTCGGCTATCTGGAGAAGATGTTCTGGCCCGCGCGCCTGGCCGTTCTCTACCCTCTTCCGGGTCATCATCTGCCCATCTGGCAGGCGCCGGCGGCCGGCCTGGCGCTGGCGGCGCTCTCCCTTTTGGCTCTCCGGCAGGCCCGGCGGCATCCCTATCTGCTGGTAGGGTGGCTCTGGTACCTGGGCACCCTGTTGCCAGTCATCGGCCTGGTGCAGGTGGGGGTGCAGGCCATGGCGGACCGCTATACCTATGTGCCCGGCATCGGGCTGTTTATCGTGGTAGTCTGGGGGGTGGCTGACCTGGCGGCCCGCTGGCGCGCCCCCAGGTTCCTTTTGCCGGTGGGCGCCGGAGTGGTCTTGGCGGCCTTAATGATTTGTACCTGGGTGCAGGTCAGTTATTGGCGCGATTCCATTTCGCTGTATGAGCATACCCTGCAGGTGACCAGGGGGAACCCCATAATCCGGAACAATTTGGGGATCGCCTTGGCGGCGCAGGGCAAGACGGATCAGGCTATCACCCAGTATGACGAGGCCCTGCGCCTGAAGCCCGGTTATGCCGACGCCCATAACAACCTGGGGCTGGCCCTGGAGGCGCAGGGCAAGGTGGATCAGGCTATGGCCCAATATGCCGAGGCCCTGCGTCTTAATCCCGATCTGGCCGGGGCCCATAACAACCTGGGGCTGGCCCTGGCGGCCCAGGGCAAATTGGACCAGGCCGTAAGCCATTATGCCGAGGCCCTGCGTCTTAATCCCGCTTATGCCGGGGCCCATAACAACCTGGGGCTGGCCCTGGCGGCCCAGGGCAAGCTGGACCAGGCCGTGGCCCAATATGCCGAGGCCCTGCGTCTTAATCCCGATCTGGCCAAGGCCCATAACAACCTGGGGCTGGCCCTGGCGGCCCAGGGCAAGCTGGATCAGGCCATGGCCCATTATGCCGAAGCCCTGCGCCTTAATCCCGATTATGCCGAGGCCCATAACAGCCTGGGACTTGCCTTAACTGCACAGGGCAAGATGGATCAGGCCAGGGCCCATTTTGCCGAGGCCCTGCGCCTGAAGCCCGATTATGCCGAGGCCCATAACAACCTGGGACTTTCCTTGGCGGCCCAGGGCAAGTTGGACCAAGCCGTGGCCCAATATGCCGAGGCCCTGCGCCTTAATCCCGATCTGGCCGAGACCTATAATAACCTGGGGGTGGCCCTGGCGAAACAGGGGAAAACCGCGGCAGCCATTATTAGGTACCAAAAAGCTATCCAACTAAAACCAGCTTTCTCAGGGGCTTACACCAATTTAGGATTAGCTTTCGTGAAACAAGGACATATTGATCAAGCCATCATTATTTTTCAAGAGGTTCTCAAAGAGAACCCTAATAATACCGTCGCTCAAAAAATGTTAAGTATTTTAATGGCCCAAAGGCCCCATAATTGATAAATCGAATAATTTTGTAGTTGCCAACTATTGTGATGTCTCACAATTACCCTAACAAAATATTTGAGATAACCCCCCCCTCCCTTGAGGGGAGGGGGTTGGGGGGAGGGTGGCCACATCTGGTAAATGAAAGAGAAATTACCACCCCCACCCGGTGTCGCCCCCTCAAGGGGGAGGGAAAAAGGCAAAGCATTTATGCAACGTTTCCGTGGGACGCAATACTATCGGCTAGCAGCTAAAGGCAAAAGATCAACCGCAAAAGCTAAGGAAGGATTTCCCAAAAAGCTGTTAGCTGACAGATAGAACCATCATGCCTATAAGT
>CAWEWX010000091.1:0-3497 GCA_963812655.1 uncultured delta proteobacterium
TTCAAGAGATGCTGGCTGCGAGCCATGAATCTTGCCGGTTATTCTAATACCAGGTTGCCGTCAAAAGCAGCAGAATCTTTTCTAGGGGCGCAAAAGCCTGACAGGCTCTGGTGAGAACTCCGGAAAGCAAGGTGAGCAGAGATCAGGAAAAGACCGGCGTCCAACCGGCAGATTTCTCCAGCCGCGGTCCCCAGGCGCCCGCGGCCCGCTCCGGCGCAATTTTTGGTTTTTGGGGTCAGAGGGCAGGAACCAAAATCGCCGCAGTTCCGGCGGGCCGGCTATCTATTCTTAATCCCCGGCGATAAGAAGAACCAGAAGAGGACGACGATGGCCACGAAGGCCGCCGCCAGCAGGACATGGCTGCTTACCTCGGCCTTCATTCTGGACCATACCATTTCCATGGTTTGCCAGAGCTGCCAGAGCTGGTCCACGAAAAATCGATCCATTCCAACCTCCTCAGTGGCGTTGGAGATGGAATTATATCATAAATCAAGCCTTTTCTCAACTGGTTATCCGGCCAGGGCCAGCGCCGCCTGGGGCGCCCCGGATTTATTGGGTCGGTTTAGGTAAACAGGCAGAGTTTGGCTTCCTTGGCGTACTTCAAAAATTCTTCCGCGGTCCAGATCGCCACGCCTTCGCTCATGTCCTCATCCTTGAGCTCCATCATATCGAAGGTCATCTTGCAGGCGATGAGTTGCACCCCTTCTATCTGGGCCATCTCCATGAGATCCGGCAGGTTGGGGATCTGCGCCTTTTCAATCTTTTTCTTCATCATGGCCGTAGCCATGGTGGACATGC
This sequence comes from uncultured delta proteobacterium, assembly GCA_963812655.1. Taxonomy (GTDB): domain Bacteria; phylum Desulfobacterota; class Desulfobaccia; order Desulfobaccales; family 0-14-0-80-60-11; genus JAPLJC01. Next base: position 799 of record CAWEWX010000091.1, read on the forward strand.
CGGGCACCGCCCCCATGACCCCCGCGGGGATAAATTTGGCCTTCTCGATGCCGCCCTTGCGCACCAGATTTATGCCCATGAAGGTGTAAAACAACTTGGTCTCCATGCCCAGCCGGGCGGCGTTAATGCCCAGGATGAGAGCGGGGTAGGCGCCGTCCAGGGTGTCGCGGGAACAGATAAAACAAGCTCTTTCCTTTGGTTGCTGCGGTCCATTCATTGCTGCCTCCTCCTTAATTGCGCCTGCGCATCCTTGGGGATAAATGCAGCCGTTCCTCAAATCCCGGATGGGGACTGGCGGCGGCTGGCAGTTGCCATCGGGACCGTTAGCCAGGCGTTCCTTACGCCCCGATGAATTTGGTCAATAGCCTGACCGTCTTTTCCGACTTGTGGTCCAACCCTTCAGGGTCGCTCTTCCCAGCCATTTCCCTGTAGCACTTCACCAGGTTGCTCTTTAACACCAGGGCGGTCACCGATTTCAGGGCGGATTGGGCCGCCCTCAATTGAGTGAGAATCGCTTCGCACTCTTGGTCGCCGGTCACCATGCCCTGGAGTCCCCGGATTTGGCCTTCGATCTTCTTCAACCGGGAGATGACGTTCCTTTGCGTCTCTTCCTTCACTTCCTCCGGAAGGTACATGATTCCCCCTCAAAACCTCCAGCCCAGGCCCAAATGGACGCCGTTTTCAGTAAAGCCCAGACTCCGATCCCTTTCGACGTCCTCCACCTCCCTGGAAATAATCATAATTACCCTACCCTGGTATGGTACATATCATCCCCATGGGGGGTATTCAAGAACTTTTTGCAGAGAGGCAAATTTTCTGGGGTGGTAGAGGCTGGAGGGGGTTTTGCTTATCCGGCCAGGGGGACCAATTCCACCCGGCCCCAGGCCCCCAGTTTGTCGCCCACCACCACCACGGCCCCGAGGATTTCCGGGACGGAGGCGGCCCAGGCCAGGGCGGCGCCAATGGCCCCGGCATCCGGGACCAGATTGCCCAGGGCGGTGGCCGCGGCATCGGCCAGGGAGGCGTTGTGCGCCAGGATGCAGGCGGCGTCGGCCCTGCCGAAACTCAGGGAATGGCCCACGCTCCCCGAGGAAGTGCACACCCCCAGGGGAGACAGCTCCGGCTCGATCCGCAAGCCTACCCGGTGGCTCAACGGCGATTCTCCGGCAAACAGGGAGACGATGGCCGGGGAAGTCACTTCCAGGTAGAGGTCGCCCCCATTTTCCACGATGACCTCGGAGCCCAAGGGCTCTTGCTGCAAGGTCCGGCCCACCCGCTCCGCCAGGGCCCCGGCCACCGCCGCCATGGGGCCCACCCCCACCCGCCGGGCCGCGGCAATCATCTCCCCCACCACCGGCGGGGCCAGGGGGTCCTCCGGCCAGGGGGTCAGGGTCGTCAGAAATCCCGGGTGCCCGGCGATGTAGGCCTCCAATTGCCGGCGCTCATGGAGCACCACCTCCCGCGCCTTTCCGGAAAAGTCCCGGGCGGCCAGGACCCAGAGGTCGGTCTCCTTGACGACCACCCGGAATCCCACCAGGCCGGCCCGGGCCATGCGGCTGCGGTAAGTCCGCGGTTCATATGACATTTTGAGATTTCAGCTTTTGGCCATCAGCAAAATCAATTGCCGAGAAAATAAACTGCTTAACCGGTAAAAGTTCATTATTGATTAAAAATTTGATATAAGATATCGCTAATGGCATGTAAATAAATAAAAAGCCAAAAAATGGAAGAAGAAACCAAAAACCAGGGGCCTTCAGAAGAAACTGAGCAATCAGTTCCTGAGCCGGCTTCAACTGAAATTGTAGGCACGGCACCATCTCGTAGCAGGCGTCCTTCATTTGGCGGGTTACGCAGACAACTCACTAACGAAGAACTTCAAAGCCCAGGTATTCCGAAATTGCTTCTTGATATGCTTGAAGAGGCTGAAACTTCCCGTGATGAATACAAGAGCTATGTTGACGCTTATCATGCAGCCGACAAACGAGCAGAGGTTTTGGGGGAAAAAGTTAATAGAGATACGGCGATCAATATTTTCTTTGGGGTCGGCGTCGGTCTTGGAGGTTCCATTGTTGGACTTTCCCCATTTTTCTGGGAAAAAGGGGCACTTTACGGCTCTATTTGCCTGTTAATTGGCATTGGTTTGATAATAGGTGCTACCTTCGGACGAATTGTAAAACAATGAAACTTAAAATTGAAAAAATTGTTGACCGCGGCGTTGTTAATAAAGAAAGACTGTGGTTAAAAGTCTTACAGAATACAAATTTGCAGTACTACATCGTTTTCGACACAATGTATATTTCACCAGATAGCATATCAAGCCTTCAGCGCAACGCTTATTGGTTTGGCAAAAATGATGTAAGCTCTGGAGATAATGTTATCTTATATACAACAACCGGAACCCCTAGCACATCAAAGAATAATGATGGAACTACAACTTATTTCTATTATTGGAATTTACCCAAAACTATTTGGAATAAAAAAGAAGATTGTGCTGTATTATTTGAAATCACAGGATGGGAAACATCTAAATATGAATAATTAATACAATCAATTCTATAAGATTAGAGTTTCTAATGATATTAATGATTCTATTTTTATTGATCTAATGTTAATTAAGTCAACAAACTCATTATTCTATTTGGTTTACGGTAGTATTTTTTTACCCTTCAATGCTATTATCTATTATGTGACCGCCGAGC
>CAWEWX010000092.1:0-13082 GCA_963812655.1 uncultured delta proteobacterium
GCCTGGAGATGCGCATTATCCAAGAACTCGTGCTGGGCATTGGCGGCTGGCGGCTCTTGCGCACGCTGGGATTGAATCCCGAAGTGTGCCATCTGAACGAAGGCCACGCGGCTTTCGCTATACTGGAACGAGCCTTGGATTTCATGAAATCGACGGGGCTGCCTTTTGAGGTCGCCCTCCAGGTGACCCGCGCCGGCAATCTCTTTACGACCCACACCCCGGTGGAAGCCGGCTTTGATCGCTTCCCGCCGAAATTGATCTGGCAGCATCTAGGCTATTATGCGGAGAATTATTTAGGCCTGTCATATCGCGATTTGATGGCGTTAGGACGCCTTGATCCCGGCGACGACCAGGAACCCTTCAACATGGCATATCTCGCCCTCCGCGGCAGTGGCGCGGTCAACGGTGTGAGCCAGTTGCACGGGAAAGTCAGCCAAAGCATCTTCCAACCCCTGTTCCCCCGCTGGCCCCAGGACGAGGTGCCGATTGGCCACGTTACCAATGGCATCCATGTACAAACGTGGGATTCTCAGGCTTCGGACGAGTTGTGGACCAGGCACTGCGGCCAAGAGCGCTGGCTGGGCGAGACGACCCAGGTGGAAGAAGTGAACCGCCGGGTGTCCGACCAGGAATTATGGGCCATGCGCCAGGCCTCCCGGCACACGTTGGTTGAATATGCCCGCCAACGTTACCCCCAACAACTGGCCGCCTCCGGCGCCTCCTCGGAGCAAATCGCCCAGGCCGGACAGATTCTGGCCCCCGAGGCTTTAACCCTGGGTTTCGCCCGGCGGTTTGCCACTTACAAGCGTCCCACCTTGCTGTTGCATGACCCGGAGCGCTTGATTCGCCTGTTAACGGACCCCCAGCGCCCGGTCCAGATCCTGATCGCGGGCAAGGCCCATCCCGCTGACCGGGCGGGGCAGGAAATGATCCGACAATGGGTGCAATTCACCCGGCGTCCCGAAGTGTTGGGACGCGTGATCTTTTTGAGCGATTACGACATGCTGTTGACCGAGCAGCTCGTGGGTGGCGTCGACGTCTGGATCAACACCCCCCGGCGTCCCTGGGAGGCTTGCGGCACCAGCGGCATGAAGGTGCTGCCCAACGGCGGCCTCAATCTTTCGGAACTGGACGGCTGGTGGGCGGAAGCCTATTCGCCCCAGGTGGGTTGGGCGTTGGGCGATGGCCGGGAGCATGGTGATGATCCCGGCTGGGATGCGGCTGAGGCCGCGGCATTATACGGCATCCTGGAAAAGGAAGTAATCCCAACATTTTATGCCCGTAATGCCGATGGTCTCCCCACCGATTGGCTGGCCAAAATTAGGGCGAGCATGACGACGCTCACGGTCCGTTTTTCCGCCAATCGCGCCGTTCGTCAATATACCACGGAGTATTATCTACCGGCAGCGGAAGCCTATGAGGCCCGCCGGTCGAAGCAAAGCGCTCTCGGGATCCGCCTGGCGAACTGGCGGCGGAAGATTGAGCAGGAATGGCACTCCATTTCTTTCGGCGACCTGCAGATAGAAACCCGTGACGGACAACATCATTTCCGGGTGGAGGTGATTTTCGGCAGGGTGGATCCCCAGGCGGTGCAGGTGGAATTATTCGCGGAGGAGACCGAGGGCCGGCCCTGGCGGCAGCCGATGGCCCGGGGGGACAAGCTGCCGGACCGGGAAGGAGCTTACGTGTTTACCGCGCCCGCGCCGGCGACACGGCCCGCGAGCGATTTCACCCCGCGTCTCATCCCTTACTTTCCCGGCGTCGCCGTGCCGCTGGAAATATCTTTAATTTTATGGCACCACTGATTGCCACTGGAGGAAAGTGATGAGTATTTCTCCTTATGCCGGGAAACCCGCCGAGCCCTGGATGTTGACGAACATCCCCCGCCTCGTCACCGCCTACTATGTCAATCGCCCCGATCCCACCGTGCCGGCGCAGCGCGTGGCCTTCGGAACCTCCGGGCATCGCGGCTCGTCGCTGGACCACGCCTTCAACGAAGCGCATATTCTGGCAATTACCCAGGCTATCTGCCTCTACCGCAAGCAGCAAAGTATCGACGGGCCGCTGTTCATGGGCATCGATACACACGGGCTGTCAGAGCCGGCCTTTGCCAGTGCCTTGGAGGTCCTGGCGGCCAATGGCGTCGAGGTTATGGTGGATGCGGCCGGGGGTTACACGCCGACTCCGGTGATCTCGCATGCAATTCTCACCTACAACCGGGGCCGGCGCCGGGGCCTGGCTGACGGCATCGTCATTACGCCCTCGCACAACCCGCCGCAATATGGCGGCTTCAAATACAATCCGCCCCACGGAGGCCCGGCGGGCACCCAGGTAACCCAATGGATCGAACGGCAAGCCAACGCCTTCCTCACCGGCGGACTGAAGGGGGTGGCGAGAGTCCCTTTTGAGCGCGCCCGCCAGGCCTCCACCACCCATGAGCATCGCTTCCTGGACGCCTATGTGGGCGATCTCTCCTCAGTGGTGGACATGCAGGCCATTCAAGACAGCCAGGTTCACCTGGGGGTGGATCCGCTGGGCGGCGCCAGCGTGGCTTATTATGACGCCATTGCCGAGCGCTACCACCTCAACCTGGAGGTCGTGAATCACCGCGTCGATCCCACGTTCCGGTTCATGACCATTGACTGGGACGGCCAAATCCGGATGGACCCATCCTCGGCTTACGCGATGGCGCGCCTGATCGACCTCAAGGACCGCTTTGCCGTTGCCTTTGCCAGCGACACCGATGCCGATCGCCACGGGATCGTGAGCCACAGCCGGGGATTACTCCCCCCGAACCACTATCTCTCCGTCGCCATCGCCTACTTATTCGCCAACCGTCCGGAGTGGCCGGAAGCGGTGGGCGTGGGCAAGACCCTGGTCAGCAGCAGCATGATAGATCGGGTGGCCGCGCGGCTGAACCGGCGGCTGGTGGAAGTTCCGGTGGGGTTCAAGTGGTTCGTGGAAGGACTTATCGACGGCTCACTGGGCTTCGGCGGCGAGGAAAGCGCGGGAGCGACCTTTTTACGTCGTGACGGCACCGTCTGGACCACGGATAAAGACGGGGTGGTCCCGAACCTGCTGGCGGCGGAGATCACCGCCCGCACCGGCAAAGACCCGGGGGAGCACTACCGGGAACTGACCGCGGAGTTCGGCACCCCATACTACACACGGATTGACGCACCGGCGACCCCCGAGCAGAAGGCGAGGCTGGCTAAGTTGTCCCCCGAAGCCGTCAAGGAGTCGGAGCTGGCCGGCGAGCCCATCACGGCCAAGCTGACCAAAGCCCCGGGCAACAATGCCTCCATCGGCGGCCTGAAGGTCATGACGGCAAGGGGCTGGTTCGCGGCCCGGCCTTCCGGCACGGAGAACATCTACAAAATCTATGCCGAAAGCTTTAAAGACCAGTCCCATTTGGACGCCATGGTGACTGAAGCCCAGCGGATCGTGAATAACGCGCTTAAGTAGTCGGAGCCAGGCCGCGACCGCGGCAGGATCGGCAGTGAGCGACGACAGTCTAGGTCCTCTTACTTGACAGGACGAAAGGAGCACGAACATGACAACGGGCATGGCACCATTCACCGGACGCCCGGCCTGGAAGGCCCTGGAAGCCCACTATCAGCAGGTTCGGGAGCTGCATCTCCGGAAACTCTTTGGGGACGATCCCGGCCGCGGCGAGCGGATGACCGCCGAGGCTGTGGGCCTTTACCTGGATTACTCCAAGAATCGCATCACCGGCGAAACCCTCAAGCTGCTTCTGCAACTGGCCGAGGAATCCGGCCTGCGAGCCCGGATTGACGCCATGTTCCGGGGAGAAAAGATCAACCTTACGGAGAAACGAGCCGTCCTACACGTCGCCCTGCGCGCCCCGAAGGGAGCAGTCATCATCGTGGACGGCGAGAACGTGGTGCCCCAGGTCCACGCCGTGCTGGACAAGATGGCTAATTTTTCCGACCGCGTCCGGAGCGGCGCCTGGCTGGGCCACACCGGCAAGCGTATTCGCAACGTCATCAACATCGGCATCGGGGGCTCCGACCTGGGGCCGGTGATGGCCTACGAGGCGCTCAAGCACTACAGCGAGCGCGCCATGACGTTCCGTTTCGTTTCCAATGTCGATGGCACCGACTTCGCGGAGGCGGTCCAGGATCTTGATCCGTCGGAAACCCTCTGCATCATTTCTTCCAAAACCTTTACCACGCTGGAGACGATGACCAACGCCCACACGGCCCGCAATTGGTCGCTGGCGGGTCTCGGGGGCGATGACAAAGCGGTGGCCAGGCATTTTGTGGCGGTCTCGACGAACGCTGAGGGAGTAGCGAAGTTCGGCATCGATACCGCCAACATGTTCGAGTTCTGGGACTGGGTCGGCGGGCGCTACTCCCTGGACTCGGCCATCGGGCTTTCCACCATGCTGGCCATCGGCCCGGACAACTTCCGGGCCATGTTGGACGGCTTCCAGCAGATGGACGAGCACTTCCGCACCACCCCGTTCCCGGGCAACCTGCCGGTGCTCATGGGCCTCCTGGCCGTCTGGTACAACAACTTCTTCGGCGCCCAGACCGTGGCGGTCTTGCCTTACGAGCAGTATCTGAAGCGATTCCCGGCCTATCTGCAGCAGCTCACCATGGAGAGCAACGGCAAGCACGTCACCCTGGAAGGGACCGAGGTGGCGTACCAAACCGGCCCCATCTATTGGGGCGAGCCGGGCACCAACGGCCAGCACTCTTTCTACCAGTTGATTCATCAGGGAACCAGGCTTATCCCCTGTGACTTCATTGCCTTCGTCCAGCCGCTCAACCCCCTGGGCCGGCACCACGACATGCTCCTGGCCAATGTCTTTGCCCAGACCGAAGCGCTGGCCTTCGGCAAGACGGCCGAGCAAGTAAAAGCCGAAGGCACGCCGGATTGGCTCGTGCCCCACCGGGTCTTCCAGGGCAACCGCCCCTCCAACACGATCCTCGCCGAGCGCCTTACCCCAGAAACGCTGGGCAAACTCGTGGCCCTTTACGAGCACAGCGTCTTCACCCAGGGGACCATCTGGGGCATCAACTCTTTCGACCAGTGGGGCGTCGAGCTAGGCAAGGCCCTGGCCCAGCGCATTATCCCGGAACTGGAGAGCCAGGAGGAGCCCCGGCTCGGCCATGATAGTTCGACGAACACCCTGATCCTCCGCTACCGGAAACTCAAGGACGCCTCCTGATGACTTTTGAATTGGCCAAGCGGGTGGGAATCGCCACCGATCACGGTAGGTTTGGACTCAGTTGCCGGATTTGATCCGGGAGAGATCGATTCTTGATATTCCCTCTCCAATGATTAGTTTCCGAAATATTAAATGACTTGACGCACCGCTTCCCCGAAGTCTTGGATATATGGGAATCTCTTTTGCCCCACAGCCCCTTTTTCCAGAGTTCAAGCCTCTCGGCCTGGAGGATAGGGATATTTTCCGACGGCTCCTGTGGGATTATCAACCGGAAACTTCAGAGTTAACTTTTACCAACCTTTTTATCTGGAAGGATTTTTATAATTTTGCCTGGTCACTGGATCGCGACTGGCTGTTAATTATTAGTGATTCTGCCGACGGCAGAAGTTGGACGTTTCTACCCATCGGGCCTTCTCCGAGAGTGGAACCCTGCAACCAACTACTCAAATGGCTCAAGGAAATAAAAGGGATAAAGATTCCCAGTATTGAACGTGCGGATAGCCGGCTGGTGGCGGAGCTGGCTCATGACTCTCGCTTTCTTATCGAACCGGCAAGGGATCATTTCGATTATGTCTATCGATCTGAAGACCTTATTCAGCTTACGGGAAACAGGTATCAAGGGCAGCGAAACCATATTCAGCATTTGCAGCGTTCCTATGCCTTTTCCTATGAGCCTCTCCAAGAAAGCCATATCTCTGCTTGTCTGGATTTAGCAGAAAAATGGTGCGCTCAAAAAAAATGCGCTGAAGATTTGAGTCTTCAAGGGGAGTGGGAAGCTGTAAAAGCGGGTTTGCAAAATTTTCATGATCTCAACTTGCAAGGCGGGGTGATCCTGATTAATGGCAAGGTTGAAGCCTTCACCCTGGGGGAACTTCTCAATAAAGAAACCGCGGTAGTCCATATCGAGAAGGCCAATCCCATGATTTCGGGATTATATGCCGCGATCAACCGGGAGTTTTGCCGGCATTCCTGGTCCCAGGCGCCATTCATTAACCGGGAGCAGGATCTGGGGTTACCGGGGCTGCGAACGGCAAAAATGTCATACCACCCCCATCATTTGGTGGAGAAGTTTCGAATTCGACTAAGCTGAATCATCTGGTTCATCTTTTTAAAATCTCTCTCCCGATAGTCTTGGAGCATTTAGGGTTGCCATGAACGCGGTTCGTTACTATGTGGCGCTCTTCATGGTGGTCATGCTGGCGCCAGCCCCCTTCTGTTGGCTGCTCATCCACCCCTTCGTCCGCTTCTGGCGCCGGCTGGGGCCCGGGTGGACTTGCGGCATCGTTTGGTCCTTGTGGGCGTTGGGCATGGCGGGCCTTTTCCGGATGCGCCACGCCCTCTTGGCCGTGGAGTTCGGGACCAACTACTATCTCACGGCCCCGGGTTTCTTGCTAATGTCTGTCTCGGCCTGGCTGGGCGTGGTCTGGTTTCGGCGCATGAGCTTTCAGACCATCATGGGCCTACCGGAGCTGGCGCCGGACCGGCACCCGCAGGGCCTCATCACGACCGGAGTCTATGCCGTTATCCGCCATCCCCGCTATGTCCAGTTATTCCTGGGCCTTTTGGGCAGCGCCCTCATTGCCAACTACCTGGTCCTTTACCTGGTAGCGGCCCTCTGGCTGCCCGGCATCTATGTCATAGTGCGCCTGGAAGAAAAAGAACTACGGGACCGCTTCGGCCTGGCTTATGACGAATACCGCCGCCGGGTGCCCCGCTTTCTGCCCCGTATCTCCCGCGGTTCCGGCCCTTGGAAAGTCGGGGCGGACACGCCGCCCCGGGAAGAGTAAGATGAGACTGTAGTAAAAAGGTTATTTCCCAGGCCATCTTGAAAGGAAGTTATCTTTTGCCCGCACTTCCCTACTTGGGCGGTCACACCATGATAATATCCGGGGTGAAGTTTGCCACCCTGCGCCTGATTATCCAGACCGCGGCGGTGCTCGCCCAAATATATCTCTTTCTCCGACTTCGGCAGGCAGTCAGAGGCTGGCGCCGGAGCGAGCCCTGGAAATTCCTGGTCATCGGCGCCGCGGGCGCAGCCATCGTATTTTTCTTTGTCATCAACGGCTATATCCTGTTCAGGCCCATCCCCTGGGTGGACCCGCCGGCGGCGATAGAGGTTGGCCTCTTCTATCCCGCGGCGGTGTGGGGCCTGGGGTCGATCTTTTCGGCTCTGCTTCTAGTTCTGGTCCAGTTGCTGGTGGGGTTGGGGCGGGTGGCGGTTCGATTAGGTCGTGGCCGGGTCACCCGGGGGTCTGCCATTGCCGTAAACCCCGCTCGCCGTCGCTTTCTGCAAGCCGGAGTGGCCGGGCTCTTTGCCGGGCCCCTGGTACTTTCGGGATACGGTGCAGCCTATGCCGCTAAGGCCTACGAGGTCTGTGAACTCAGCTTGCCCTTCGGCCGTTCCTTGCGGGTTGTCCAACTCAGCGACATCCATGCCGGAATTTACATGACCCGGGGAGAGATGCGACGTATCGTCGATCAGGCCGCCGCGCTGCGGCCCGACTTGTTCCTCCTCACCGGGGACTACATCTCCAACTCCATGAAGTTTCTTCCAGGCTGCGTGGAAGAAATGGCCCGGGTCCAGGCGCGCTACGGCACCTTCGCCGTCATGGGAAATCATGAACACTGGTATGGGGAGTTGAGTGAGATCCTGGCGATCTTCCGGCAACACCGGATCACCTTCCTGCTCAACGCGCATCAGGTGATTCAGAGCGACCAGGGCTTTTTTGCAGTGGCCGGCATCGATGACCTCTTCTCCGGGCATCCCTCACTTTCGGCCGCCTTGCGCGGGCTGGATGGCGCCCTGCCGACGATTCTGCTATCGCATCACCCGGAGATCTTCCCCCAGGCCGCCGGCCAGGGCATCCCGCTAACCCTGGCGGGCCATTATCATGGGGGTCAAATCAAGTTAAGCCTGCCAGGAGTGGACCTCAGCCTGGCCCACTTGATGACCCCCTATCCTGAGGGCCTCTACCGCCTGAAGGACTGCCATCTCTACGTCAATCGCGGGATCGGGACCACGTTTACTCCGGTGCGGTTGAACGCCCGGCCGGAGGTAACCGTGTTTCACCTGACCTAAGGCAGGGTGATCTCTGCCCGCTGAGCTCTAGGCCGTAGTCGAGGGGCGCTGCATCGCCCGCAACAACTTCCCGGACCCCATTCCCCATTGGCTCACGCATTCAACCGCTTTGGCAAAAGGGACATCGAGCGGATGCACCCGCTCTCGCGGCAATATATAGAGCGATCCGATGGTGGGCGTCGGGCTGGCGGGGACGAAGACCATATAGCTCCCATCCTCGTGCTCCTCCACCAGAAAGGCGGGAACCAGGGCCGCCTCGATTTCCACCAGGGCCGGCGAGAAGGACACCCCTTCCTCCTGTCCCGCAAGCTGCCGGCTCAGGCTGCGCATTAGCGTGTAACCAGGGAGGCGCTCCAATATCCGGCGCTCACCGATCAGGTAGATTAGCTGGCCGATCCTGGTTTTGAGGATAAGTCCGGTGAGAAAGCAGAAGCCAATAATGATGAGGAGTGCGATCACTCTTGGGAGGAACACCTCATTGGGAAGGAGAGACGTTATCGGCTCCAGAACCTGTAGGACTACGGTCATCACCTTTAGCAGAAGTAAGCCGATCAAGGCGACCGGCAGGATGACCAAGAGGCCCCCAATCAAGGTGGTTTTGCTGAACTCCATCACTTTGCTCATTGACACCTCTCGAAGTCCTCAAGGGCCAGGGAACCTTCGCTCCTTTCGGGCTTTAATGATCCGAAAGTAAGCATTATTCTTAATCGATGCAAGTGAGAAACCCCTGCGGGGGTGGGACAGCCGTCCTCGGCTGTACTGCACCAATTGCCCTAGAAGGGCGCCTGTGCCCCGTGGAGGAATTTCCCTTGCCGAAATAAACATATTAATGTTAATTTATATAATAATGGCCGGTGAGGCTATCTTTGCTGGATTGATCCGGGCGGCACTCGGAATATTGAAAAAGGGCAGGCGGATCGGCCGGCGAAAATTTTCATATTTTTCGTATTTTTTGTATTTTTGTAAGGGAGTGCGCCCTGCGCACCTACCCAAGGGATGAGCAAAGAAATTGGGAGGGAGGGATTGACCCCCGCATATCCTAAAAAGGCCCCGGTTCTCGAAGATTGCCTCCAGACCGTCGGCTTTGTGGCTAAGAGCCTGTCGGATGAAAACCGGTTGCGGATTCTCCTGTGCCTTAATAACGGGAAGAGATCGGTCTCCGGCATTGTGGAAGAACTGAACCTGTCCCAGCCTCTCGTTTCCCACCACCTGAAGGAATTGCGCCGCTCCCTGCTGGTTAAGGTGGAGCGGCGGGGGCCCTTCATTTACTATGAAATCGCCGACGCCAGAATCCCGAAAATACTGGAAGCCTTAAAGGACCTGGCCACGGATCTGCTGGCGGCGCGGAAAATTTATTAACCGCCCGGTGGAGGTGATTCATCATTATGGCCGGAATTAAAGAAGGTTTAGAGCGCATGGCTCCGGAAAAAGCCCTCGGCGAAATTGCCGCGGCGCTGAAAACCCTCCTGCCTGTGGTTACGGAGGAGGAGCGGCTGAATTTTGTGGTCCAGCTCATCGGCGGGGCCAGCGATGACCAGGTGGCCAGTATGGTGCACCTCTGACTGGCGGAATGCCTGGACGAAGGTGTCGATCCAACGCACATGTGTCAGTCCCTGGTGGAACGGGTGGCGCAATCCCGGCAACTGCTGGCGGTCGCCGACCCGGAACTCCTGGTCCTGTTTGAAGATTGGCTGGATGAACTGGAAAACGAGGTGGTCTCGCTGGCTAAAGAGCACGGCCCCTTGAGCCCCGAAGACCTGGCCCGTAAGCTCGGGCTGTCTGAGCGGGGAGCCAATTTCCTCATGTCCAAATTGTCGAGGGAAGGCAAGATATCTTAGATGCAACGAGGCAGGTAAATGCAGCGGAAGGGAACCACACTTTTGGCCCTGGCGGCCGCGGCCCTGACGTTGGTGGTCCTTTGGCAGCTCCAGCGGCCGATAATCGCCCAAGAGGCCACCTGGGAGGTCGTCAAGGCCGAAGCCCAAAGCGGCGGCTACCGCCTGATCACTACCGAAGAGCTGGCGGCGCGCTACCGGCAGGACGCCGGCAAGCTCTTGTTGGTGGACACCCGGCAGGATTGGGAATATCGCACCGGCCACCTTCGGGGAGCCGTGAACTTTCCCATAGAGCCCACCGCCTGGTCGCGGTGGCGTTCCCAGGGGTCCCTGGCCAAATTCCTGGGGCCTGACCGGGACCGGCTCATAGTCTTTTACTGAGCGGGCCTGGCCTGAGTCCGCAGCGACTCGGCGGCCCGGGTGGCCGTTAAACTCGGTTACCAAAACGTCTATCGCGATCCATTGGGGTTTCCGGAATGGCTGAAGAACGGCCTGCCCGTGGCCAGTGCGCCCCTGGGCCTTTCCGAAACCGCGGCGGAGGCCAAGGCTCCCGGTGCCCTCGCCGGTTGGGCCATGGTCTGGACCTTGTTGGGCCTCTTTGTGGGCGGCATGGCCCTCAACCTGACGCCTTGCGTTTATCCCTTGCTCCCCATCACCGTCTCTTATTTTGGCGGCCGCAGCGGCCAGGGTCAGGGGCGCCTGGTGGCGCACGGACTCTTTTATTTGGCGGGGCTGGCCCTGACCAACTCCATCCTGGGAGTGGCGGCGGCCTTGACCGGCGGCCTCATGGGGGCAGTGCTGCAAAATCCTCTGGTGTTGATCGTGGTGGCGGGCATCCTGGTGTTCTTTGCCACCAGCCTCTTCGGTTTCTGGGAACTGCGCCTGCCGGGCAGCCTGACCCAGGCCGCTTCCAAATCCTATGCGGGCTATTTTGGCAGTTTGTTCATGGGGTTGACCCTGGGGCTGGTGGCCGCGCCCTGTATCGGCCCCTTCGTGCTGGGGTTGCTCACCTGGGTGGCCAGCCTGGGGTCGCCCTGGCTGGGCTTTCTGGTCTTTTTTACCCTCAGCCTGGGATTGGGCCTGCCCCTCTTTATCCTGGCCATGTTTTCCGGCAGCCTGGAGAAATTGCCACGATCCGGGGAGTGGATGCTCTGGGTGCGCAAGCTCATGGGCTGGGTTCTGGTGGGTATGGCGGCCTATTTCATCAGGCCGCTGCTGCCAGAATCCGCGGGCGTGCTCCTGCTGGCCGCCGTGGCCCTGGCCGCGGCCATTCACCTGGGGTGGCTGGACCGCACCACCGCGGGGTTCCGGAGTTTTCAATGGCTCAAGACCGTCGCCGCCCTGGCGGGAGTGATCCTCGCCACCTTCCTGGCCGGGTCCTGGGCGCTGCGGGGCCCGGGAGTAGCCTGGCAGCCGTATGCGGACCAACTCCTGGCCCAAGCTGTGAAAGAGCAGAAACCGGTGATCATCGATTTCTACGCCACCTGGTGCGCCCCCTGCCGGGAATTGGACGAGATCACCTTCCATCATCCCGATGTCGTCAAACTGGCGGACCAAAATTTTATCATGATCAAGGTGGACCTGACCCAGAAAGGAAACCCCGTGCATGCGCGTCTGCTTGGCCGGTACGGGATCAAGGGAGTGCCCACGGTGGTCTTTCTGGATGGGCGGGGGAACGAGCGCCGGGACCTGCGCCTGGTGGATTACCTGCCGCCGGAGCAGATGCTGTCCCGCATGGCCGCCGCCCAGAAATAGCGCTATTTGAAAAGGAGAATAGTTATGTTAAAAGTCAGATGTTTTTACAACGAGCCCAACGGCAAGCCCTGAAAGCACTTCCAGGAAATGGTGCCCAGGTTGGGCCAAAGGTATGCATTCGAGGCGGAGGTTATCTCCAAGCCCATTGCCGATTACCAGACGGATGAATACTTCGAGCTGGACCTGCCCGCGGCCCCGGCCATCATGGTGGGGGAGGAAATCGTGGTGGAAGGCGCGGACGTCGCTGAAGATAAACTGGAGGCCGTTATCCGCCGGCACCTGGGGTTGCCGGAGCTGGAGCCGCAAAAGAAAGGCTTCCTGGGCCGCATATTCGGCAGTGGCTAACTTTCCTGGCTCACCTGGCAAGTCCATGGAGGGCTGACCCATGGGGTCCGCCCGGGAAGCCCGGGCGGCAAGCCCAAGGGGAGGCGCAGACATGCAGACCGGCAAATTTCGCAGGGTAGCCCTAATTAAGGCCGTCCTCCTGCTAATCTTTATCGTGGCCGCGGTGGTAACTGTCCGTTTTACCGGCGTCAGAGAATTTCTCACCGTAGAAAAGTTGGGGACCCTGCTGGCGGCCGCGGGAATATGGGGGCCCCTGGCCTTTATGCTGATCTATGCCCTGGGGGTCTGCCTGTTCATTCCGGGGACCCTGCTTACCGCCCTGGGGGCCGCCATCTTCGGCCCCTATTGGGGGTTCGTCTACGTCTGGGTGGCGGCGATGCTGGGCGCGGCGGGCGCCTTCCTCATCGGGCGCTACCTGGGGCGGGAATTCGCCGCCTCCCTCATCGGCGACCGGCTCAAGAAATACGATGAAGCCGTCGAACGAAACGGCTTTGCCACTGTGCTCTACCTGCGCCTGGTCTATTTCCCCTTCACGGCCATGAACTTCGGGATGGGCCTGACCAGGGTGCGCTATCGGGATTACCTCTGGGGCACGGGACTCGGCATTTTGGCGGGAACCTTCATCTTCACCTTCTTCGTGGGCACCGTCAAGGAGGTCTGGGCCACCGGCCAGTGGGCCAACCTACTGACCTGGAAGGTGTTCTTCTCCCTGGGGCTCTTTATTTTCTCCCTGTTCATCCCAAAAATCATCGCAAAATTGAAGGTGTGGCAAACCTTGGGAGGAAATTACGGGAGGGCAAGGTTCGAGCTGCGACGCCCGGCAAAGCCCTCACCTTAAGCCTCGCCAGCGGTTTGCCTGGGGAACATCCGC
>CAWEWX010000093.1:0-6443 GCA_963812655.1 uncultured delta proteobacterium
GCTTCGAACACCTTGGTGGTTACGGTCATGCTGTCAGCCCTCGTCGGACCGAACCGGTGATAGAGCAGGATCGGCACGCTGACTTCCTCAGCCGCCGTTCCGGCCCCGCCGCTGAGGCCCAGGACCAGCAAAATGATGCCAAGCCACGGCAGGATGCGAAAGGTCATCTTCTTCATGCAAGTCTCCATAAACCTTTAGTCAAGGGAGGCGGTTGGGGTGGTTTGCCGCCGCCAAGCCGATGAGCCTGGCCCGCACTGTTGGGGTGTAGGGCTCGGCTAGCCTTCCCACTTTGAAAACCAGACGGTTCTCTAGCAACTGCGGGAGCACGACCTGCACCGGCAAATGCAGGGGCGGGTTGCAAACCCGCCCCGCCGATGGCTAGTTGGCTTTAACTCATTAATATCAGCATATTCTTTCCGCAAGTCAACCTCTAATTCCCCGGTGGGGGAAAATTAAAAACCCCACTGTTCCAGGATAACATTTTTTTTGACATTTGTGAGAAAGCCTTTTAACATGTTCACTAAGGAGCAAGGCGTTAACCGGTCAATTCTTGATTAATTAATTCCCCGCCAACCATCTTCTTGCCGAAACCAAACAGATGAGGTAGACATGCGCATTTCCCGGAGGACCTTTATTAAGGGTTTGGGGAGCGGGCTTACCGCCCTGGGCCTCTCGGACGTCATCTTGTGGCGCCCCGGGTGGGCCGGATTGGTGGCCCCCGCCAAAATCACCTCGGCCACCGCGACTACTTCCATCTGTCCCTATTGCGGGGTGGGCTGCGGCCTGGTGGCTTACACCAAGGACGGCAAGCTGGTGGATGTGGAAGGCGACGCGGACCATCCCATCAACCAGGGGACCCTGTGCAGCAAAGGGCAGGCGGTCTTCGAAGTGGTTACCAGCCCCCGCCGTTTGCAGAAGGTGCGCTATCGGGCCCCGGGCAGCGACCACTGGGAGGAAAAGGACCTGGATTGGGCTGTGGCCACTTTGGCCCAGCGCATCAAGGCCACGCGGGATAAGGATTTTATCGCCAAGTCCCCCACCGGCGTGCCGGTGAACCGCACCGAAACTTTGGCTGCCATCGGTGGGGCCGCGATCAACAATGAAGAATGTTATCTCCTGGTCAAGATGGCCCGGGCCCTGGGCATCGTCTATTTAGAGCACCAGGCCCGTCTCTGACACTCCTCCACGGTGGCCTCGTTGGGGCCCACCTTTGGCCGGGGCGCCATGACCAATCACTGGAACGATATCGGCAACAGTGATTGCGTCATGATCATCGGCTGCAACCCGGCCGAGAACCATCCCATTAGCTTCAAGTGGATCACCAAGGCCCAGGAACGAGGGGCCAAGCTCATAGTGGTGGATCCACGCTTCACCCGGTCCGCCGCCAAGGCCGACCTGTATGTGCGCCTGCGGCCCGGCACCGACATCGCCTTGATGGGCGGCCTGATCAACTACATCATAGAGAACAATCTCTACCACAAGGAGTACGTGGTCAACTACACCAACGCGCCCTTTCTGGTGGATAAAGACTTTAGTTTTAATGACGGCCTCTTTTCCGGTTATGACAAAGCCAAGCACACTTATGACCCGGCGACCTGGAGCTACCAGGTGGATGCGGAGAAAAAGCCCAAGACCGACCCCACCCTGACCGACCCCCAGTGCGTCTTTCAGAACGTGAAACGGTTTTATTCCCGGTATACCCCGGAGATGGTAGAGGAAATCAGCGGGGTTCCCAAAAAGCAGTTCCTGGAGATGGCGGCGATTTTCAGCGCCACCGGGCAGCCGGGCAAGGCCGGCACCCTCCTCTACGCCATGGGCGGCACCCAGCATACCACCGGGGTGGAGATCATCCGCAGTTATACGATCGTGCAACAGCTATTAGGGAACATGGGGATCCCCGGGGGCGGCATCAACGCCCTGCGGGGGGAGAGCAACGTCCAGGGCTCCACGGACATGGCACTCCTGTTCCACATCCTCCCGGGTTATATGCCGACGCCCTCGGAGGCCAAGACCCCCACCTTGAAGGATTATATTGCCACGACCCCGAAAGGCGGCTATTGGGTCAACCGTCCCAAGTTCTTCGTCAGCCTCCTCAAGGCCTTCTGGGGGGAGGCGGCCCAGCCGGGCAACGACTTCGCCTATGACTACCTGCCCAAGGTGGGCAAGGGGTATCAGAACTCGGGGTATTCCTGGATTCCCCTGTTTGAGTCCATGGGGGCCGGCGGCATCAAGGGCCTCCTGGTGTGGGGCATGAACCCGGCCATAAGCTCCCCCAATCTGAACCAGGCTTATCAAGCCTTGGCTAAGCTCGAATGGTTGGCGGCCTTCGACCTCTGGGAGACGGACACGGCCCACTTCTGGATGCGCCCCGGGGCCCAGACCAAGGACATCAAGACCGAGGTCTTCCTGTTCCCGGTGGCGGACTCCCTGGAGAAGGAAGGCAGCATTAGCAACAGCGGCCGCTGGTTGCAGTGGCGCTACCAGGCGGTGAAGCCCCACGGGGACGCCAAAAGCGACCTGTGGTACGTCAACCGCCTGGCCCTAGAACTGAAGAAGCTTTACCAGGAAGACCCCAAGGCGGTGTCTCCCGACCCCATTGTCAAGCTGGAGTGGAACTACGGGGACGACCCCGACGTCCACCTGGTGGCCAAAGAGATCAACGGCTACACCGTGGCGGACAAAAAGCAGGTGGTCAACTTCACGAAGCTCGCCGACGACGGCTCCACCGCCTGCGGCAACTGGATTTACTCGGGTTCCTACCCCGGCCCGGACAAGAACCACAACCTCATGGCCCGGCGGGATAAAAAAGACCCGAGCGGCTTGGGGCTCTACCCTAACTGGTCCTGGGCCTGGCCGGTGAACCGGCGGATCATTTACAACCGCTGCTCGGTGGACCCCCAGGGCCAGCCCTGGAACAAGGACAAGGTCCTGTTCAAGTGGAATCCGGTCACCAAGACCTGGACCAAGTTCGATGTGCCCGATTTCGGCTGGATTGACCCCAAGACCCAGGAGCAGATTCCGCCGGAGGTGTCCGCCAAGGCGCCGTTCATCATGCTGCCCGAAGGCAAGAGCCGGATCTTCGTGCCCGGCGGGGCCTGCAAGGAAGGGCCCTTGCCGGAGCACTACGAGGCCCTGGAGTGCCCCTACGTGAACCCCCTGTCGCCTCAGCAGTCCAACCCGGTGATGAAGGTCTGGAAATCGGCGCTGGACGAGGTAGCCCAGATCTGTGATCCTCGTTATCCCATCATCGCCACTACCTTCCGGGTCACCGAGCACTGGCAGGGCGGGGCTATGTCCCGGAACCTCCCCTGGCTGTCGGAGTTGATGCCGGAGATGTTCGTGGAAATCAGCCCCAGCCTGGCCGCGGCCAAGGGGGTCAAGGCGGGTGATTGGGTCAAGGTGAAGAGTATCCGCGGCGAAGTGCTGGCCCGGGCCAACGTCACCCACCGGGTGGCGTCCTTTACCTGTGGCAAGCCGCCCATGCAGAATACGGTGGAGATGGTGGCCCTGCCCTGGCACTTCGGGTTCTTCGGCCTGATCACGGGCGGCCCCAATCCTCAGCAGAACTACGCCGCCAACCAACTGGCGCCCATGGTGGGGGACGCTAATACCATGATCCCAGAATACAAGGTATTCCTGGTGAACCTGGAAAAGGCCTAGGCGAGCCGGCCTAAAGGGGAACGGTTATGAGCAAAGCCATCTTGATCGATACCACCAAGTGTATCGGCTGCCGGGCCTGCCAGGTGGCCTGCAAGAGCTGGAACGACCTGAAAGGCGGCCAGGCTACCTTCAGCGAAACCTGGTCCAACCCGCGATACCTGAGCAGCAACCAATACACCCGGATCGTCTTCCGGGAAATTCCCCGCGCCGATGGGCGGCTGGAATGGCATTTCATCTCCCGGCGCTGTATGCACTGCCTCGATCCCGCCTGCGTCAGCGCCTGTCCGGTGGCCGCCCTGGTGAAGCTGCCCTCCGGGCCGGTGGTCTATGACGACGAAAGGTGCATCGGCTGCCGCTACTGCATGATGGCCTGTCCCTTCCAGATTCCCAAGTTTCAGTGGGAGTCGGCGGTGCCCCTGGTGCGCAAATGCACCTTCTGCGCCGACCGGCAGGCCGTGGGTCTGGCTCCCGCCTGTACCACCACCTGCCCCACCGGCACCCTGTTGTTCGGGGAGCGGGCCGAACTCCTGACGGAAGCCCACCGGCGCATCGGTTTGGATCCGAACAAATATTATCCCCAGGTCTATGGCGAGAAGATAGCCGGCGGCACCTCCAAGCTCTATCTCACCCCCCTCTCTTTTGAAGAACTGGGCCTGACTCAGGTGGGCTTCCGCACCGATCTGGGGGACGCTCCCCAAGGTCTCCGCGGCCGGGAATGGATGTCCAAGGTGCCCATGGTGGCCGTGGCCGTAGGTGGACTGGCGGTGGGCCTCCATTATTTCAACCAACGCCGGGCGGCCATCGAGGCCAAAGAGCCCAAGGAGGATTAAGCCATGGCCGGAAAAATCGAAAAATGGTATCCCGGCGAAGGAAAGTTGACCACCGGGAAAGCCGTCCTCTATATCCTCCTGGTGCTGGGTCTGATCGCCGCTTGCGCCCGGATGTTTTTGGGTCTGGGGGCCACCACTAACCTGAATGACGCCTACCCCTGGGGCCTTTGGATCAGTTTCGACGTCCTGGCGGGGGTGGCCCTGGCCGCCGGCGGCTTCACCATGACCGCCGCCATCTATATCTTCAACCTGAAAAAGTTCGAGCCCCTGCTGCGGCCTGCCAAGCTCTCGGCCTTCGTAGGCTATATGGTGTTTGTGGTGGGGCTCTTCTTCGACCTGGGCCAGCCCTGGCGCATCTGGCACCCCATGGTGATGTGGAACCCTCACTCGGTCCTCTTCGAGGTTTCCTGGTGCGTCATGCTCTACACCACGGTGCTGGCTATCGAATTGTTCATCATCGGCCTGGAGCGCTACGGCGAGGAGAGCTGGGTCAAGTTTTTCCGCGAGATCTACCTGTTCCTGGTGGTGGCCGGGGTCATGCTCTCCACCCTGCACCAGTCCTCCCTGGGAGCCCTGTTCCTGCTGATGCCCCAGAAGATGAGCGACCTGTGGGCCACCCAGGCCATGGGACCCCTCTTCTTGGTCAGCGCGGTCATCGGCGGCATGAGCGTCATTACCCTGGAGAGCCTCATCGCCTCCCGGGTCTACCGGCAGCCGCCGAAAATCGGCATCCTCTCGGACCTGGGCAAGGGGCTGGGAATCGTCCTGCTGATCTACTTTGCCATGAAGGTCACGGACCTCTATGCCCGGGGGACCGCGGTCTGGGTTTGGGATAAACCCCATTTCTTCTTCTTCGTGGAGCTCTTCGGCACCGTGGTCTTGCCGGCCCTGCTCTTGTGCTTCCCGGAGATACGCCGGAGCGAGAAGGGCCTTTACTGGACCGCGGGCCTGGCGGCCTTCGGGGTGGTGCTGAACCGCTTCAACGTCAGCCTCACCGCCTATATCGGCTACCGGCAGTTCGGTTATTTCCCCTCGGCGGTGGAGATTATCATCACCGCGGCCCTGGTGGCCATGGCTATCCTGATCTTCGACCTGGGCATGAGGTACCTGCCGATCCAACCGGTGGGGGAAGGAGCCTTGGGGAAAGAGGCCGGCGGCTCGCCTTAACGTCCCAAATTATTAAAGGTTCTCCCAGAATCTTTTCTCACCCAAGTCTTTTGTTATCCAGCCGGGGAAGGCGTTCCGCCTTCCCCGGCGCCATCTGGGGCCCCTCCCGGCGGGGATTAGTTTTTGGGGGGCAGGTCACCATCAGTTGATTGCCCGTTGATAATAAGATGTTCTTTATTGCGTTACCAATAGACAAGAACAGTTGTTACCGCAAAGTAACAAAGAGCATCTCTACTCATGATTGGAACTTTTGGGGGCCGGAAGCGCCAGAGTGGCAGGTCAGTTTTAATTGACAAAATCTGGGGAAGGTTTTAAAATAAAACCGATTGGGGGTACGCCGGTATCCCCTATTCCTTTGTTAACCGCATCCCGATATTCTAAATTAACTGATAGAGAAGCCTGGACTGCTTTACCTGCTGGCGAGCTCTGGGCCGCGCCGCATATTTAATTCAAAGGAGTACTTGGTGACGCACCCGTGTGGTCGGTTTTATCTCCGGATATTTGCCCCCCTGCTGGCGATGGTCCTCGCAGTGTTGGTCGCCGGAGCAGGCTTTACGAACGACAAGTTCAGCGAAGGGAAGGTAGCCCCAACCGCGCCAAACGGCCCCGCCGCCCCGGCGGCTCCGGCTATCCCAGTTACCCCGGCAACTCCGCCGGCTGTAACCCCGCTGCCGGTTCCCGCCGCGGCCAAGGCCGCCGCGGCCGCCAACCCCGCCAAGACTGAGGCGCTGCCGGTTGCAGTGAAAAAGGCGCCGGCTCCCGAAGTTGCGGCTCCCAAGGCCATGT
>CAWEWX010000094.1:0-7680 GCA_963812655.1 uncultured delta proteobacterium
TAGGCTTCGGCACCGTGGGCGCCGGGGTGGTGCGCCTCCTCACCGAGCAGCGGGAGCTGCTGGCCCGGCGCCTGGGCGCCGACCTGGTGCTGGCCAAGGTGGCGGATCTGGACCTGGAGCGTCCCCGGGCCGCGGCCGTCCCCCCGGAGCTGCTCACCTCCCGGGCTGAGGAGATCCTGGATGACCCCGGGATCGACATCGTGGTGGAGCTCATCGGCGGACTTACCACCGCCCGGGACTATATCCTGGCCGCCATTGAGCGGGGCAAGCACGTGGTCACCGCCAACAAGGCCTTGCTGGCCCATCACGGCAACGATCTCCTGGCCGCCGCGGCGGCCAAAGGGGTGGAGATCGCCTTCGAAGCCGCAGTGTGCGGCGGCATCCCCATCATCCTGGCCTTGCGCCAGGGCCTGGCCGCCAACCGCATCCAGGAGCTCTTCGGCATCCTGAATGGCACCTGCAACTACATCCTCACCCAGATGTCCCAACAGGGCATTCCCTACGCCCAGGCCCTGGCCGAGGCCCAGGCAGCCGGCTACGCCGAGGCTGACCCCACCCTGGACGTGGAAGGCACCGACACGGCCCATAAGCTGGCCATCCTCATGAGCCTGTCCTATGGCGCCCGCCTGGACCTGGAAGCCATCGCGGTGGAAGGCATCAGTCAGTTGGATCCCCTGGATTTGCAGTTCGCCCGGGAATTCGGCTACCGCCTTAAACTCCTGGCCATCACCCGGGACGATGGCCATCGGGTGGAGGCCAGGGTGCATCCCACCCTGATTCCCAGGGAGCACATCATGTCCCAGGTCAACGGGGCCATGAACGCCGTTTATGTCACCGGCGACGCCACCGGGCCCATCTTGCTGTACGGACAGGGGGCCGGCATGATGCCCACTGCCAGCGCGGTGGTGAGCGATATCCTGGACCTGGCCCGCAACCTGATGCGGGGAGGCGCCGGCCGGGTGCCGCCCCTGGGCTGCCGCACCGCCCTGGAGTCGACCCGGCTCATCAAACCCCTGAATGATCTGGTGACCAACTACTATTTCCGCTTCGCCGCCCTGGATCGCCCCGGAGTGCTGGCCCAGGTCTCCGGGATCCTGGGCAATTACGGCATCAGCATCGCCGCGGTGACCCAGAAGGGCCGGGAAGTGGCGTGCACCGTGCCCATTGTCATGATCACCCACGAAGCCCGGGAGGCCGACGTCCGCCAGGCCCTCAAAATCATCGACCAACTGCCGGTGGTCTCCCCACCGGCTATCTTTTACCGCATCGAAGACCCGCACCTTCACTCCGCCAGGATTTGAGGGGCGGCGCCGGCGGATTGCCGGGCTTCTGGCGCCCGGGCTCCTATCGGAGAGGGAGAAATGAATAACCTAGGATTATTGTGGCCGTCCGCGTGGTGCTCGGGGCATTTCGTGCTCGTCTACATTTATCCTTATAAGGAAATTATTGTCGCTCTCATTGCCGTGTTCGGAGCTGTGATTCCCTACCTGCTCCAAAAGAACAAGGAATTGAAACTCAAAATTGCAGAGAAAAAACGCGAGGCATACACCAGGTTTCTGCGTAACTTCACAGACATAGCGGTAGCTGTCATGCATGACGAGGACGTCTCAGGAAAGGATGCAGACCGGAACCGGATGTTAGCCAGAGATCAGCTGCTGCTTTATGGCAGCGACGATGTCATCAAGGCATATGATGCATGGGTGAGATATGCGGATATGAAAGAACACGATCTTAACAGGGAAGGCGATTTAGTTAGTCTCATCTTCCTCGCCATCCGTAAAGACCTCTTGGGCAAAACCAAAGTAACAAAGGAGCACCTGAACAACCTAAATCCCTTTAATCGGGGGTGAGGTTCAGAGTTAAATAGCACTATCCTTGATTGGGAGCGCATAGGGGTAGGCTTCCGGTTTCTCGGCGACCTGAGCCTCTACGAACGGGTGCTCTTGGAACCGGGGCATTTGAGAGCGGCTGCATGAAGGACAGGGTTTTATCTCCGTATATCATCTGGCTGGGGGTCTGGCTGGCAATGTTCATTGCCATCTTGGTATTCGGCTCCTGGCAGAATAATTTAACGCGGCAAGAGGCCCTGACCAAATCCGGCCAACAGGAACTGGCGGGTATCTGTAGCATCTTTCCTTACGCCATTGCTTATTTGGAAGAGCAGCAGCGGCCGGATTTGCTGAAGGAGATCCTTAGCGCCAATCTCGGACCTTACGCCGTGGTGCTCACGGATAAGGTCGGAAACCTCAAGTACGCCCCAGACTCCTGGCCTCCCGGAAACCGGGGCGCCGCCCTCCTGAAAGGCAAGAAGTACTATGATCTGTTTAAGGATCCGGCCACCCAACCATGTCGCGGGCCGTACACCGGCGCCCCAGCCTCGCAAGTCTCCGAGGTGGAGTCGGCAGCCTTGGGCAGGCTCTATTTGGTGGAGAAGGAGCCGCAGGGGCTGGGTCGGCTGCTGCCCACTTACGATATGGTCTCTACCTTTAGCCTTCTCAGCTATTTCATGGCATTGGTTGGGTTTGCCGGCATTTGCGCCATAACCGCCCGGTATCAAAGACAATCCCAGGAACTTCGGGAAAGCCGGTATGCCTCTGAACTGGAGGCCAGGGAATTGCGCATTCAAAACCTGGAAACCAACATCGGGGCTGCGGACCTGCGGCTGGAGCTCCTGGACCGGAGCCAGGAACAGGCCCAGGCCAGTCTGAGGGGCGCCAATGACACCATTGAGGCGCTGCAGCAGGCCGTCCAACATCAATCCAGGAAAAGCAAGAAAATGCAGGAAAGCCTGCAAGAAGCCGAATCAGCCAGAAATGAAGCCCTCGAAAAGATGCAGATCATTGAAATGGACCGGGAGAGAATCCTCAAGGAGATGAAAGAACTGGAGGCCTTAAAGGAAGTGGAGGAGTTGAACTATCCCGACCCTGCTAAAAAGAAGGCCAGGAGGCCCCAGGAGTTTCTCTGGCTCAATATGGTTTATCGGAACCTACATTTCTCCCGGCGAGCCCTGCAAGATATCTTGGATCTCCAGAATTCCCCGGATATCTTCCCGTCCCTTCCCGATGCCCTGGCCACCCTGAATAATACCGGCATAGAGGCCCTGAAGGCCGGAGCGGCTATTCCGTCCCGGAGCGCGGTCCAATATTCCCAGCCGTTGGCGCACCATCAGGGCGAACTCTGGGAATACCGCTTTTCCAAGGATGGCCGCATCTTCTTTGGGCTTTCCAAGTCCAGGACCTGGAATATCGACGCCGTCCTGTTGAAGCGCCGCTTTACGGAAAACCGGTATAAATATGAAAGTTACCTGGAACAGACCCTGGGCAAGGATAATGACGATTTGCAGACGAAGACCACCCTTTAACCAGCGAGAATCTTGAGGATGGTATACGTCATCCTGGTGGGCGACGGCATGGGGGATTACCCCCTGGCCCAATTGGCGGGCCGGACTCCGCTGGAGGCCGCGGCCACCCCGAATCTGGACGAACTGGCCCGGCGGGGGGAACTGGGCCTGGCCCGCACCATCCCCCCCGGCATGGACCCGGGGAGTGATATCGCCAACCTGGCCATCATGGGCTATGACCCGCTCCGCTACCATACCGGCAGGGCCCCGTTGGAGGCCGCCGCCCTGGGGGTGGACCTGGGCCCCCGGGAGGTGGCCTTTCGCTGCAACCTGGTGACCCTGCGCTTTGATCCGGACGGCATCTTCATGGAGGACTACTCCGCCGGGCATATCAGCAGCGAAGAGGCGCGGGAGATCATCCAGGTCCTGGATTCGGCCCTGGGCCGGGAGGGGCGCCGCTTCTACCCCGGGGTCAGCTACCGCCACCTGCTGGTCTGGGCCGCGAGCGGGGGGGAGGCCTGGCGCACCTATCCGCCCCATGACTGGAGCGGCCGGGAGGTGGGCCACCTGATGGAGGCCGGGGCCGCCGCGCCCTTGTGGGAGCTGGTGCGGGCCTCCTGGCCGATCTTGCAGGACTACGAGGTTAACCGGCGGCGGCGGGCGGCGGGGAAAAAACCCGCCACCTCCATCTGGCTCTGGGGCCAGGGGCGGCCGCCGCAGCTCCCCACCCTGAAGGAGCGCTTCGGCCTCTCCGGCGCGGTGATCTCCGCGGTGGACCTGATCCGGGGCATCGGCAAATACGCCGGCCTGACCCCCATCCTGGTGCCCGGGGCCACCGGCTTCCTGGATACCAATTACGCGGGCAAGGTGGCCGCGGCCCTGGAAGCCCTGAAGCATCGGGACCTGGTCTTCGTGCACGTGGAGGCCCCGGACGAGGCCGGACACAGCGGTGAGCTGGAGCTGAAGCTCAGGGCCATTGAGGACTTCGACGCCCAAATAGTCGCGCCGCTGCTGGCCGGCTTAAAGACCCTGGGAGATCATCGCCTCCTGGTGCTCTGCGACCACTTTACCCCCCTGAGCCTGCGCACCCACAGCCCGGAACCGGTCCCCTACATCCTCTACGACTCCCGCACCCCCGGGGACCAGCCCCGCCCCTACACCGAGGCCGCCGCCCGGGATGCGGGGCTCCTGCTGGAGCAGGCGGCGGATTTGCTGCCGCGGTTATTGGAACGGTAATTCACGCCAAGACGCCAAGGCGCAAAGAAACTTATAGTAAAAGGAGGGGTAAGCAAGGCTCACCCCTCCTTTTATATCTTAGCGTCTTTCTTGGCGTCTTAGCGTCTTGGCGTGAGGTTTATCCTGCGACCTTCTGCAAATAATCCACCGCGTTGCGGAAGATGGCCAGGCCGGCGCCAACTTGTCCGGGGTAGGGTTGGCCCCGGCGGCGCCAGGCTTCCTTCTCCTGGGTCCAGGTGGGGTGTTGGAAGGAAGTGACGTGGGCCTCCGGATGGGGCATGAGGCCCAGGACCCGGCCGCTGGCGTCGCAGATGCCGGCGATGTCCTTAAGCGAGCCGTTGGGGTTATCCGGGAAGCGCCCGGCGGCTGCGGTGCCGTCGGCCAGGGCGTATTTCAAGGCGATCTGGCCCCGGTCCTGGATTTCCCGGAGCACCTCCGGGGCGGCGAAGAATTTCCCTTCCCCGTGGCGCACCGGCAGCTCCAGGTGATCCAACCCCCGGGTGAAGACGCAGTGGGACGGGGTCACCTGAAGATGCACCCAGGCGTCCCGGAAGTTGCCGCAATCGTTGGGGATTAGGGCCGCTAACCTCTCCCCCGGGCGTCCCGCCAGCCCCGGCAGCAGCCCCAGGTTCACCAGGACCTGAAAGCCGTTGCAAATGGCGATCACCAGGCGCCCCGCCGCAATGAACTCCTGGAGGGCCGAACCCAGGGCCAGTCGCAGCCGGAGGGCCAGGATGACCCCGGCGCCGTGCTCATCCCCCCAACTGAAGCCGCCCGGCACCGCCAGCAGATGATAGTTCCAGAGGGCCGCGGGGTTCTCCAGAAGATCGGTGGTGTGCACCCGGACCGCCTCGGCCCCGGCCAAATCCAGGGCAAAGGCGGTCTCGTAGTCGCAATTGAGGCCGTAGCCATAAAGCACCAGGGCCTTCGGCTTTGGTGCCGGGTTTTCGGTTTTCGGTTTTCGGTTTTCTTTTTTTCCAGAATTTTGCGTCATAACCATAACTTAATAGTTTTGTTGGGAAATGCTTACCCTACGGAAATATTATCGCTGAAAAATAATGCTTTCAAACTTTTCAACGAGCATGTGGGTAAAATTTGCTCCGTCACATACAGCCTGAATGTCATTTTCTGTTATGACTATGATAAAAAATTTGTCCCGTTGATAAAAATTATCTATACGTCGCTTTGCTGGCCTAGATATGGGCTTGCGGCAGAAAAAGAAGCCAGAAGTCAAACGGGCATCCTGTATGTCGGTAATGAAAGAACCCACTTGATCGGTTCCAACAGTTCTCTTCCAATGCTTACATTCAACAAGAATATGTGACCCAAATCGAGATAATATCGGATGGTTGGTATGATTTCTCACAATGCGGTCAATCTCACCTGTAGATGTAGATCTGTTCGGCAGTACCTCAAATCCGGAAACTCCACTAAGCATGACATCTGCAAGAGATTCTAAGGAAATTTTCTTATCAATGTTGTTTTTTGCCTTTCTTACAATATCGAGTAATGCTCCAAGATTAATTCGGTCTATTTGATATTGGGGTTCACGTAATTCTGGTCCCCTGAATGGAGAGTCGTTGTAAATATCAATATATTTAAATATTAGCTGATCTCCAGAAAGAAGAAATTCCCACTCAGGTTGACTCCCATCATCATGTCGTACTTTCGCTAAGAAAGCAATCCAAAAACAAGCCAGTTCCAACCAGCCCGTTCGGCACACAACATAGATATCGGGTAATATCTCCTTAACAATTGGAACTTGAGAGCGAATTAAGATATTGCAGACTTTATCCCAGAACTCCGCCGCTAATTGAGTAGAAGACCAGGCCTTCTCTATGCGTGCAAGTATTAAAGGGAGGCCGTCAAATTCTTCTGTAAGCTTTGCCTGAATACTCTTTATTTCATTTCCATTTTTATCTACTAATTTGACAACCCCATCAGGAATGAAGTCGAGACTTCTTATTCCTACTTTATCAAGTACCTCTGGTGTAACGTCATACCAACGTTGCAATCTTCCTGCTTGCCCATCAGAACTCACCCATAGTGTCATAGAAGGCAATATCGGCTTATCTATGATTAGTCGAGGTGACAGATGGGCTGAATCCATCCTTTCACTCGAATATTCATCAACCTGTAAACCAGAATTAACCATTCAATATTGGCTCTCGGTCAGTGAAGAAGGATGCAAAATATGCTTATCGCCACGGCCTTTTTCACACAGGCGGGACGCCTGTGCCACCAATTTTTTCCGGTCTGGGAAGTCGGGCGCAGCCCGCCTTCCCAGACCCTTATGCGGGTTGGCTGGCCATCCCCCCAAATCTCTTGCCTATCGCTTATCTCCCCTCCCCCTATTTCTTCCCGCCTTTTTTCTTAGGGGTTGCCGCCTTGGCCGCCTTCTTCTCATCCCGTTTCTGTTTCTGGGCCGCCAGTTCCACGACCTTTTCCCGCTTCACCACCACTCGCCGCGCCTCTTTGCGCCAGGCGTAGACCACGGGGCTGGCCACAAAGACCGAGGAGTAGGTGCCCACCACGACCCCCATGATCATGGCCAGGGCGAAGTCCCGGAGGACCACGCCGCCGAAGAAGAACAGGGCGACCACCACCAGGAACACGGTGCTGCTGGTGATGATGGTCCGGGAGAGCACCTCGTTGACGCTCAGGTTGATGATTTCGGCCAGTTTGCCCCGGCGCCTGGCCAGATTCTCCCGGATGCGGTCGAAGACCACCACCGTGTCGGTCAGGGAATAGCCCGCCAGGGTGAGCAGCGCCGTGACCACCAGCAGGGTGATCTCCCGGTTAAGCAGCCAGAAGACCCCCAGGACCGCCAGAACGTCATGGAGGGTGGCCACCGCGGCGCCCACCCCGAAGATGAATTCGAAGCGCCAGGCGATATAGGCCATGATCCCCACCATGGAGAGGATGATGGCGACGATGGCCTTGCTGCGCAGATCATTGCTGATGGAGGCGCCGATCTCCGATTTGCCGATGATCTCAAAATGGTTGCCGGCCAAAGATTGGTTCAGAACCCCGGCCAGGCGGGTGGAGATCTGGCCCACCGACTCTTGCGACTTTTTCAGCTTGATGATGAGTTGCGTGCCTTC
>CAWEWX010000095.1:0-14593 GCA_963812655.1 uncultured delta proteobacterium
GCCGGTCGCTTTTAGGTTTTCGTCTGGATCTGAGAGAGGACTTATCCAACCGTTCCGCTTTTCGACATTCCCGGCGGTCGGCTCCCGGGTGCAGGTCCAATAACTGGTAGGCCAGCGCGGTATCGGTTAAAGTGATGGTTCATAATAAACCTAATAAAAAAAGTAACTTGACCCAGTTATCGACAAAACCCCAGGCCCTTATTAAGACTATTAAAAATTCTTATTATTTTAGGAGAACCTTGACATGCAGGTGAAGATCAATCGGGAAACCTTGTTGAAGGGGGTGGGACGGACCCTGGGAGTGGTGGATCGCCGGGGCACCATGCCCATTTTGGGCAATTTTCTCATGCAAACCGAGGCCAACCAGGTGCGCATCGCCGCCACCGATTTGGAGGTGAGTTTCCGCGGCTTCTACCCGGCGGAGATTCTGGAGCCCGGGGCGGTCACCATCCAGGCCCATTACTTCTTCAACCTCATCAAGGAACTTCCGGGCGACACTCTGGATCTGAGCGCCACGGATAAAGGGGGGTTGAAAATTTTGGCCGGCGACTCCCGGTACCAACTGAACGGCCTGCCCGCGGACCAGTTTCCCCCGGTGCCGGAGATCGCCGAGCAGAACCTGGTGGAGGTGGAGAGCCACATGGTGAAGGAGATGATCGAAAAGACCATCTTCTCGGTCTCCGCCGACGATCTGCAATATCATCTCTCCAGCATCTTTTGGGAGCGCCTGGAGGTGGAGAACGGCTTCCTGCTGCGTCTCATCTCCACCGACGGCCACCGCCTCACCCTGATCGAGCGCCCCTTGCCCGGCAGCGAGAACCTCTCCATCGAAAAGGGCATTCTGATCCCCCGGAAAGGCATGGCCGAGGTGATCCGGTTCCTGGCGGAAGAGGAAAAGGTCTCCCTGGGCCTGAGCACCCAGAGCCTGGCCCTGCGGGCCGATGACCATTACCTCTTTATCCGGCTGCTGCTGGACAAGAAATTCCCGGAATACCGGCGCATCATCCCGGAAACCTTCGCCTACCGCTTCGCCGTCAACCGCCGGGAGTTCTCCGAGGCCATCAAGCGCATCTCGCTCTTGTCCAGCGAGCGCTTCAAGGGCGTGGTCCTGAAGCTCTCCGGCGAGCAGATGGAGGTCTCCTTCACCAATCCGGAGGTGGGGGAAGGCCAGGAAATCGTGCCCCTGTTCATGGAGGCCGGCGACCCGGCCGGCTTACCCCTGGAGGTGGGCTTCAACGCCCGTTATTTCCTGGAACCCCTCAACGCCATGGAGAGCGAGATGGCGATCCTGGAGCTCAACGACAAGGACCGTCCCTGCCGCCTGGTGGACCAGGGCGATCCCCACTATTTCAGCATCATCATGCCCATGAGCCTGTAGGGCGCCACTGCGCCCGGAAGGTTCCGCAGTTGGGGACCTTGATGGAAAAGGACAAAATCTTTAGGCGTTACGCGGACCGGGTCGGCTACCGCGACGCCGAGAGGGAACAGATCCCGGAGGGCGACCCGCGGCTGCGGCAGATTGAGCGGCTGGCCCGGGCCGCGGCCCGCTATTCCATCGCCGCCGAGGTGGTCAAAGCGCGCCACTGCAACTCCGGCTACCGGGTGGGCGACCGGTTCATCCTGGATGTGGACGGCAATTTCCTCCCCAAGTTTTGTCCCCC
The DNA here is from genome assembly GCA_963812655.1 of uncultured delta proteobacterium. Taxonomy (GTDB): domain Bacteria; phylum Desulfobacterota; class Desulfobaccia; order Desulfobaccales; family 0-14-0-80-60-11; genus JAPLJC01. The sequence goes on from CAWEWX010000095.1 coordinate 1,662, forward strand.
CAGACTCTGTGTTTACGCCATGTCGCAGTTGGTGGTGCCGGTGGCCCTGATCAACGAACGCCTGAGCGAAGGACAGGACCCCAACCAGTTTCATTTCATGCATCAGGTCCGCTGTCTGGATGTGGGGGTCGAATGCGGCGGCTATGGCGAGGTGATGCTGGAAATTAAAGTTGTGCCCCGGATTAAAGCCAGTCCAGCCAGTATTCCCGATTGATTAAAGAGGCGTTTCCTGATATAAATTTAACCATGGGGACACGTCAGCCCACCGAGCGGGACCGGTTCCGGAAGGGCGTCAAAAAGCTTCTCTGTCAAACTATCCCTCCCCCCCAAACATGAATGATCTGCTTAAAGGGACCAGCAAGCTCCGGGGGAGTGAGGGATGCTGGGTTTGTCAACTTGAGCGACGGGACGGCAGGTTTTAGCCAGCCGGATGCTTCGCTTCGCTCAGGATGGCTGCAAAATCAGCGCTAACTGAAAATCTGCCAAGTGCCTCAAAGGGCTCATTTTGAGGAGGAGCATTAAATTGCCGGACCAAACCCTGGCCCCCGACACCGCGGTGCATGAGTACGGCGCCGAACAGATCCAGGTTCTCAAGGGCCTCCTGCCGGTGCGGGAGCGCCCGTCCATGTACATCGGCAACACCGGCATGGATGGACTGCACCACCTGGTCTACGAGGTGGTGGACAACTCCGTCGACGAGGCCATGGCCGGCCATTGCAACGAAATTAAGGTAAAAATCCATTCGGATCAAAGCGTCACGGTGGAAGACAACGGCCGGGGCATCCCCGTAGAGCCGCACCCCACCGAGAAGCTGCCCGCGGTGGAGGTGGTCATGACCCGCCTCCATGCCGGCGGCAAGTTCGACTCCGGGGCCTACAAGGTCTCCGGCGGCCTCCACGGCGTCGGGGTCTCGGTGGTCAACGCCCTGTCGGAATATCTGGAGGTGGAGATCCGGCGGGACGGCCAGGTCTACCACCAGCGCTACGAACGGGGTATTACCGCCACCGAGCTGGCCAATACCGGCCGGACCAAGCGCCGGGGCACCACGGTGACCTTCAAACCGGACCCGGTAATCTTCCCGGAAACCACCTTCAGCTACGACCTGCTGGCCCAGCGCCTGCGGGAGCTTTCCTTCCTCAACGGCGGGGTGCGCATCTTCCTGGAAGACGAACTCTCCGGCCGGAAGAACGAGTTTCTCTATGAAGGGGGGATCGTCTCCTTCGTCGAATACCTGAACCGGAACAAGACCCCCATCCATCCGAAGCCCATTTATCTCACCGGCGGCAAAAACGGCATCCAACTGGAGATTGCCTTCCAATACAACGACACCTACAACGAGCAGATCTTCACCTTCGCCAACAACATCAACACCCGGGAAGGCGGCGCCCACCTGAGCGGCTTCAAGGCCGGGCTCACCCGGGCCATCAACCAGTACATGGCGGCCAGCGACCTGCCCAAAAACCTGAAGAACAGCCACCTCACCGGAGAGGACGTCCGGGAGGGCCTGGTTGCGGTGATCAGCATCAAGCTGCCGCATCCCCAGTTTGAGGGACAGACCAAGACCAAGCTGGGCAACAGCGAGGTCAAGGGCCTGGTGGAAAATCTATTGTATGAGCACCTGCTCAGCAATCTGGGTGAGAATCCGCGAGTGGCCAGGGACATCCTGGCCAAGCTGCTGGAAGCGGCCCGGGCCCGGGAAGCGGCCCGGCGGGCCCGGGACCTGGTGCGGAAAAAGGGAGCCCTGGGGGATATGACCCTGCCGGGGAAGCTGGCCGACTGCCAGGAGCGGGACCCCGCTCGCCGGGAGATCTACCTGGTGGAGGGCGACTCTGCCGGCGGCTCCGCCAAGCAAGCCCGGGACCGGCGCTTCCAGGCCATCCTGCCCCTCAAGGGCAAGATCATCAACGTGGAAAAGGCCCGGCCCGAGAAGATGTTTGAGAATTCGGAGATCCGCACCCTGATCTCCTCCCTGGGTTCGGACCTCTCCCAGGAAGAACTCGACCTGGTGTCTCTGCGTTACCACAAGGTTATCATCATGACCGACGCCGACGTGGACGGGGCCCACATCCGCACCCTGCTCCTCACCTTCTTCTATCGTGAGATGGGGGCCCTGGTAGAGGGCGGCTACCTGTATATCGCTCAGCCGCCCCTGTACCGCCTCACCCGGGGCTCGGAGAAGACCTACCTGAAGGATGACAGCGAATTCAAACAGTACCTGCTGAAACGGGGCATGGAGAAAAAGCGCCTCCGCCTGGGAGCCGGCCGCACCCTGGAAGGCGTCCCCCTGGGTCAGGCCCTGGAAAAGGTCATCGCTTATCAGGAATATCTGCAGCGCTTCGAAAAAAGGGGCCTGGACCGCAAGGTTTTGCAGGCGCTGCTGGATAACGGGATCGTCTCCAAGGAGAGCCTGCGCCAGGAAGAGCCGCTACGGGAATTGGTGCAGGCGCTGCAGTCCGATCTCAACGTGGCGGCGCGCCTGGAGTTTGACGAGGAGCACACCTGTTGGGCATTTCTCATTCCCTCAAGTGTGCGTGACAAAGGAGAAATCCGGATAGACTGGGAAATTTTGTCAGGAAGCGACTTTCAGGCCCTGGTGCGCCTCAGTCAGGCGATCGAGGATTTGAAGAACCCGCCGCACCTCCTGGAAGGCAAGGACCGCACCTGGGAGTTCCTGTCCCTGGAGGTGATGGTGGCCTTTATCCTGGAGGAGGGCCAGAAAGGCATCAATATCCAGCGCTTCAAGGGCCTGGGGGAAATGAACCCGGAGCAGCTCTGGGAAACCACCATGGACCCGGAGACCCGGACCCTATTGAAAGTGAATATTGCCGACGCTTACGAGGCGGACAATATCTTCACCATCCTCATGGGGGACAAGGTGGAGCCCCGGCGCGAATTTATTCAGAACAACGTCCTTGAACTTAATGAACTGGATATTTAACTTTGATTAAATGATAACGAGCCGTGCGGACGAGAGGGTTAACGCCTGGCGACCCAAGCTAATTCACTTCTGAGGAGGGAAGATCATGCAGCGCAAAGCCAGCTTCAAAATTTTCATCACCCGGCGGGAGGCCCTTTATGTGGGTGACGTGCCAGACCATTGCCTGATGCTCACCGAGCTGGAGGGAGAGCCCATCGATTACGTCCCCGGGGTGGCCGGAGGCTTCGTCTCGCGGCGCAGCGTCGGATTCCACGACCGCATCAAAGGCGACGGCCCCATGCATGGCTATGCCACGACCATTTATGAGAACGGCGCGGTCTATTCCCGCTTTCGGGGGGATAAAATGGGGGCGATGACCAAGGGCAAATGGGAGGTTTACAAGGGGATCGGCAAGTTGAGCACCCTGAAGGGGGCCGGCACCTTTACGACGACCCCGTCGAAGAAGCCCGGGGAGTTTATTCTGGCGATGGAAGGCGACTACACCCTGTAAGGTCCGGCCGGCAAGCGCTTGCCGGCCCCTGATCCCAGATGCCGCAAGGCCCCTTTCCCTTCCCGGCGGGGAGGGAAAAGGGGCCTGGAGTTGAAGATACCTTGATGAGCCAGAATTTTTGCACCAGGTGCGGCGCCGGGTTGCAGGAGGAGGAGCCCCGGGGCTATTTTGGCGAGGTCCTCTGCGAGGACTGCTATGTGGAGGCCCTCAGCCCGGTCCGCACTTGCGACCCCTGGGCGGTGCACTGCGCCCGGAGCCTCAAGGACCTTCCAGGCGGCATCATCCTCACCGCCCGGCAGCAGCAGCTCTATGAGCTGGTCAAAGAAAGGGGGGAGGTCTTTTACTTGGATGCGGCCTCGGCCCTGGGGATCAGCGAAGACGAAGTGCGCCGGGAGTTTGCGGTGCTGCGACACCTGGAAATGCTCCGGGCCTGCAAGAAAGACCAGGGCATCTTCCTAACCCGGTTTTGAGCCCCGACCCCACCGATCTTGATTACGCCTTGCTCCGGCGCCTGGCCCGGGGCGATGCCGCGGCCCTGACGGAGTTCGTCCGGCGCTACCAGCAGCGGGTCTACCAAATAGCCTACCGGCTGTTGCGGGACCATCTGGAAGCGGAAGACGCAGTCCAGGAGGTCTTCCTCAAGGTCTATGAGAACGCCCACCGTTTTGAACCCAAGGCGAAGGTTTCCGCCTGGCTCCATCGCATTACCGCCAATCACTGCCTCAACCTGCTGCGCCGCCGGCGTCCTTTGCTGGGGTCCCTGGACCAGGAGGACGGGACCGGGCCTCCGGACCCCGGGGCCAATCCCCTGGAGCTTCTGGAAGAGCGGGACTTGCACCGCCGTCTGGAGGAGCTGCTCGAGGAGCTGCCGGAGAACCAGCGGCGGGCCCTGATCTTGAAGCGTTTCGTCGGGCTCTCCTATCAGGAGATCGGCGAGGCCCTGGAACTGAGTCCCCAGGCGGTGGACGGCCTGCTGAAGCGGGCCCGCCAGTTCCTTAAAAAGGCCCTTAAGGAGTATCTCGACTGAATGGTGCACCGCCCCACCTCCGGGCCAGGGCTCCAGGGGAGAAGCAACGCCTCAGTTAATGCAGCAAGCCGGAAAAATTTGTGCTATATGTGTTTTCTAGAAAGGGTTTTGTGGGTGGGCCGCTGCGCCACCGCCGCGATCAGGAGTAAACCCGTGCAAAACCGCCGGTTAGTCCCATTAATGCTCTCCTGCCTGTGCTTCCTCCTGCTGGTTTCCCCGAGCTGGGGGGAAAAAGGGCCCACCTTGGCGCAATTGCGCCAGGCAGTCATCAATAACCCCCAGGACCCCGAGGCCAACTACAAGCTGGGCTTGAAGTATGAGGCGCTGGGCCGTCCCCGGGAGGCGCTCAAGTACCTGCAGGAGGCCGTCGAGCTGAGGCCCGACTACGCTGACGCCCTCACTGAGCTGCAAAAGTTGCGGGAAGGAAGGGGGGAATACGGAGAGGCCGCCAAGTACCTGGAGAAGTTGAGCAAGCTCAAGCCCGATTCCCTCGAAATTAAAAACCAGTTGAGCAATGCCAACAACAAGCAGGGACTGGCCCTGCTCCAGCAGGGGAAATTCGGTGATGCGGCGGGGGCCTTCGAGGAGGCCGCCAAGAGCAGCCCCAAGTCCCCCGGGCCCCTCAACAATTTGGGGATCGCCCAGATACGGGCAGGCAACCGCCAGCAGGCCGTTGCATCCTTCCAGGATGCCATCCATCGCGATCCCAAGTGTGTCGAGGCCCACTATAATCTGTCGCTCATTTATTTGGACATGGGCGACAAATGGAGGGCTCGCATGGAGTTTCTGTCGGTTCGCACCCTGGACCCGGATATGGCCCGGGAACTGGGGCCCCTGGTCCTTCCCGGCACCCCCCAAGCGCCGGAGGCCCCCCCGGCGCCGCCTTTCTTGCCAAAATCCAGCGGCCCCTAGGGTGTGGAGGCCTAATAGCGGTCGCCTGGCCGCCTTCCGCCTCCCTCCGCAAAGGCGTTCAGCCCGGTGGTGGCCCAGCTACTTGCCAGTGAATTCCTTTATCTCTTTTGGGGCGCGGGCGGGCGCAAGAAAACCCTTTCCTGCCGGGAGCCTGGAGCCGGGCAACCGCGGGGGCCGCGCCGGTTTTGGCGATTTTGGGTGTTATGTTATTAACGGGAGTATTATGGGTGCCCTTATTTATCGCACTATGAGGCCCTTATTTATCCCCTCCCCCACCCCGATGGGGGAAGGGGTTAGGAAGAAGGGGAATTTAATCTCTTTTCCGCTCCCATTAATAAATAAAGATAAGGTTTCGGGGGAGATTAACAGATGTCCATGAAGTGCCCCGAGGTGCAGGACCATCTTTCCGCCTGGCTGGACGGCGAACTGGCCCCGGAAGTAGTGGCCGGAGTTGCCCGGCATTTGGAAAGCTGCGCCGGCTGCCGCCGGGAACTGGCCCAGTTGGAATCCCTGGAGCAAGCCCTGGGGTCCTTGCCCGAGGCGGCGCTGCCCCCGGGGCTGCCGGAAAAGGTGAGGGCCCGGCTGCCGCGGCCGCCGCGCCGCGGCTGGCAGTCCCTGGCCCTGGCCGCCTCCCTGGTCTTGGGAATCCTACTGGGAAGCACGATGGGCCGGGATTTTTATCCGCTGACCCGGGAAACCGGCGTCGAACCGGAAGTGGCCAGCCTGGATGCCTTTTATGACTTTCCCCAGGGGTCCATGGGAATGGTTCTCGCCTCCTATCAGGGAGACGAGGTCAACGGCAACGGCAAGTGAAACGCAACGGGCTTTTATATCTGGTAATTTTTTCTTTGGCCCTGAACTTCGGGACCATAGGCGCCTTTGTCTATCTCCGCTATCAGGACCGGGGGCACTGGCTGCACCAGGGGATGCCGCCCCCCCTGCCCATGCGGGCCCTGTGGGGCGCCCTGAAGTTGGAAGACTCCCAGCGGCAGGCCCTGCACGGCTTGTTGCCGGAGCACCGGGGCAAGATCGCCGGAATCCGCAGCGCCTTGTTCCTAAAGCGCCAGGAGCTCTTCGATCTGCTAAAGGGTGAGGCTCCGGCCATGTCCGAAGTACGGGCCAAGATCGGGGAGATCAGCGCCCTCCAGGGCGAGCTGGAAGAGGAGGAGATGCGGTTTTTGCTGGAGATCCGGAAAGGGTTGAAACCTGAACAAAAAGTCGCCTTCCTGGATCTGATTCAGGGCCGCCTGAATCAGGCCCTGGCAGGGACCTGCGGTCCCCCGGGCTGGCCGGGCCCCTGGCCGGGCCCCTGGCCGGGCCCCGGGATGGGCCCCGGGATGGGCCCTGGGATGGGCCCTGGGATGGGCCCTGGGATGGGCCCTGGCAAACCAGATGGCCCCAGGGGGCCGGGCGCTCCTGATTAAGGCTCCCGGGTGGGAATACTTCGAGATGGAAAGGAATATCATGAAGAATAGATGGTGCGTTACCAGCGTCTGGGCGCTGGCCTTGGCTGGGGTGATGCTCCTGGCTGGGCCCGCACTGGCCCAAAACCAGGGCGGCGGCCCGGGGGCCCGCCCGGCGGCGCAGGGCAACCAATTGTGTACGCCTGGGCCGGGTGGGACCTGCGCGGTCAACCCTCCCCCTAAACAGGGCAAACAGAATTGCCCCGCTCCGCAACAAAAGGGTTCCCAGGCCGGGCCGGGGGCCTGCCCCGGCAATCAGCCCAAGACCCAGGCCAATCCTCCGGCGACCAGCCGGTAAGGCGGGGCTGGCCCCCTAAAAAATTCCCCAAATGCAAAGGGGCGGGTTATCAACCCGCCCCTCCGTATTTGGGGACCAAGTTCGGGATTGCGAATCTGGGTTTAAACGCCCTCCCGCCGAGATAGTAATGGGAGCGTCATGGGGTCCCTTACTATCCCCTCTCCCCCGCTGGGGAAGAGCGTCAGGGTGAGGGGGAATCTATTTAGTCGCCGCAACCGGGGCCGCAGGAGCCGGGACCGCAGGAGTCGGGACCGCAAGAGTCGGGGCTGCAAGAACTGGAGCCGCAAGAGCAGGCCGACTGCTGGATCGGATGGTCGGTGACGCCCAGGAGCTTGATCTTGAAAACCAGGGTCTTGCCTGCCAGGCGGTGATTGAAGTCCACCACGAATTTATCGGGCTCGATGGCCAAAACCGTTCCGGAAACGGGGCCATGGGGGCTGGTGAACCGGAGTTCCTGGCCTACCTCGATGGGGTGGTCCCCCAGCATTTCCTTGGGAAATTCCCGCTTGAGGTCCTCTCGCAGCTCGCCGTAGGCCTGCTCCGGGCTCAGGGTCACCTGGTTTTCGGCGTTCACTTCCATACCGATGACGGCATCATTAAAGCCGCCAATGATCCCGCCGGCGCCCACCTGAAACTCCAGGGGCTGGCGATCGACACTGCTATCGAAAACGGTGCCGTCTTCCAGGCTGCCGGTATAGTGCAACTGCACAAAATCGCCCTTTTTTACTCTGGCCATAGACTCTCCTTGGGCTCGAGCGGCTTCCAGAGGGTTTGCCGCCTGCCGCAGTTATTGATCCATGATTGTCGTGGGGAAACCGTGTGGGCACACCTGCCCGTAGCCCGCGGGACCGGGGCGGGTGGCCTGGACAAAAAAAGCCTCCCGGGTTTCCGGTCCCCGGACCGACCGGGCTGGCGCTGGTGTGGAAACGGAGTTAGACCTTTTCCACGTTCTGGGCCTGGGGGCCCTTCTTCCCCTCGACCACTTCGAACTCGACTTCCTGGCCTTCTTCCAGGCTCTTGAAGCCTTCACCCGAGATGTTGCTGTGGTGCACGAAGACATCGGGACCATCGGGCTGGGAAATAAAGCCGTAACCTTTGGAATCACTGAACCACTTGACCTTGCCTCTAACTCTCATTACGACCTCCAAGAAATTCCAGGCAAAAAAATAGAGGTACGACCGGTAAAGGCCCCCTTCTGGAACAGCCCTACTGGTCCCGCAATTGCCTGAATAAATGATTTTACAAAAAATCTGCACCCCTTGTCAAATCTTAGGGACCGGGAAGAGCCAGAAATTTTTCTGAGCCAGCAAGCCCTCGTGATGCCGCAGCCAGGTCTCTAGGGATAACCAGCAAAATTAAATTGACAATAATCGGTTATCCGGTTATATAAAATTTATGAAAAGCGAAGCCCGCCTGTTTAAATCCCTGGCCGACGAAACCCGGCTGCAGATCTTCTGGCTCCTGATGGCGAAAGAAGAACTCTGTGTCTGCGACATCATGGGGGTCCTGGGCATCACCCAATCCAAGGCCTCCCGGCACCTGCGTTATCTCTTTCATCTGGGCTGGGTCACGGACCGCCGGGAAGGGGTGTGGATGAATTATCGGCTTAGCGTCACCCCCGGCAGCCCGGAGGATAAACAGCTAAAGTTGCTGGCGGAGATCTTGAGTTCCCGCCCGGAGGCCCAGGCGCTGCGGGAGCGGTTGGAGCAGTGGCTGGCGGCCAAAGGGCAGGGCCAAGAAGCCGCCGCCTGTTCCTGCTCCTGAGCTTATTATCCAGGTCTTTTTTAAGCAGATTTTTTATCTTGACTTACCCGGATAACCGGTTATAAAGAAGCATAATGAGCCCTGAGGCCAGCTTCTGCAAATCCCTGGCGGACAAGACCCGGCTGCAAATTCTCAGGTTCTTGTTCTGGTCAGGGGCTGAATAACTACGGATTGGCTACCTGAAACCTAAATTTTTTTTGACCAGATAATACCCATGAAAACGGTTATCCGAATATCCAAGAACTAGGAGCGCTGATGGCCGCTACCGTTGCCAAACGCCTGGGTTTAGTGGAGCGCTTGCTGACCCTGTGGATTTTCCTGACCATGGCCGCCGGGGTTTTCCTCGGCTATTTTCTGCCCGGATTTACCAGGGTTCTGACCTTCTTCCAGGTAGGCACCACTAATATTCCCATCGCCATCGGCCTCATTTTGATGATGTATCCGCCGTTGGCCAAGGTGCGTTACGAGGAACTGCCCCAGGTCTTCAAAAATATCAAGGTCCTGGCCCTGTCGTTAATCCAGAACTGGGTGATCGGCCCCATCCTCATGTTCCTGCTGGCCATCGCTTTTCTCCGGGGTTACCCGGATTACATGGCGGGTCTGATCATCATCGGCTTGGCCCGCTGTATCGCCATGGTCATCGTCTGGAACGACCTGGCCCAGGGGGATACCGAATACTGCGCCGGGCTGGTGGCCTTCAACTCCATCTTCCAGATGCTGTTCTTTTCCGTGTACGCCTATATTTTTGTCACGGTGCTGCCCACCTGGCTGGGGATCGCCTCGGGTCTGGAAGTCCGGGTCTCCATCCTCCAGGTGGCGGAAAGCGTGATGATCTACCTGGGCCTTCCCTTCTTCGGCGGCATGTTCACCCGGTTCTTCCTGGTCAGGCGCCGGGGGCTCAAGTGGTATGAAGAAAAATTCCTGCCCAAAATCAGCCCCATTACCCTCAGCGCCCTGTTGTTCACCATCGTGGTGATGTTCTCCCTCAAGGGCGAGTATATTGTGGAACTCCCCCTGGACGTGGTGCGCATCGCCATCCCCCTGACCATTTATTTCTTCATCATGTTCTTTGTGACGTTTTATATGTCGGCCAAAGCCGGGGCGGGCTATCGGATTTCCGCCACCCTGTCCTTTACCGCGGCCAGCAACAACTTTGAACTGGCCATCGCGGTGGCGGTGGCGGTCTTCGGCCTCCGGTCGGGGGAGGCCTTCGCCGCGGTCATCGGCCCCCTGGTGGAGGTGCCGGTGCTCATCAGCCTGGTGAACGTGGCCCTGCGGTTCAGGGAAAAATATTTTAGCTTGATCTTGAAAACCAGGGTCTTGCCTGCCAGGCGGTGATTGAAGTCCACCACGAATTTATCGGGCTCGATGGCCAAAACCGTTCCGGAAACGGGGCCATGGGGGCTGGTGAACCGGAGTTCCTGGCCTACCTCGATGGGGTGGTCCCCCAGCATTTCCTTGGGAAATTCCCGCTTGAGGTCCTCTCGCAGCTCGCCGTAGGCCTGCTCCGGGCTCAGGGTCACCTGGTTTTCGGCGTTCACTTCCATACCGATGACGGCATCATTAAAGCCGCCAATGATCCCGCCGGCGCCCACCTGAAACTCCAGGGGCTGGCGATCGACACTGCTATCGAAAACGGTGCCGTCTTCCAGGCTGCCGGTATAGTGCAACTGCACAAAATCGCCCTTTTTTACTCTGGCCATAGACTCTCCTTGGGCTCGAGCGGCTTCCAGAGGGTTTGCCGCCTGCCGCAGTTATTGATCCATGATTGTCGTGGGGAAACCGTGTGGGCACACCTGCCCGTAGCCCGCGGGACCGGGGCGGGTGGCCTGGACAAAAAAAGCCTCCCGGGTTTCCGGTCCCCGGACCGACCGGGCTGGCGCTGGTGTGGAAACGGAGTTAGACCTTTTCCACGTTCTGGGCCTGGGGGCCCTTCTTCCCCTCGACCACTTCGAACTCGACTTCCTGGCCTTCTTCCAGGCTCTTGAAGCCTTCACCCGAGATGTTGCTGTGGTGCACGAAGACATCGGGACCATCGGGCTGGGAAATAAAGCCGTAACCTTTGGAATCACTGAACCACTTGACCTTGCCTCTAACTCTCATTACGACCTCCAAGAAATTCCAGGCAAAAAAATAGAGGTACGACCGGTAAAGGCCCCCTTCTGGAACAGCCCTACTGGTCCCGCAATTGCCTGAATAAATGATTTTACAAAAAATCTGCACCCCTTGTCAAATCTTAGGGACCGGGAAGAGCCAGAAATTTTTCTGAGCCAGCAAGCCCTCGTGATGCCGCAGCCAGGTCTCTAGGGATAACCAGCAAAATTAAATTGACAATAATCGGTTATCCGGTTATATAAAATTTATGAAAAGCGAAGCCCGCCTGTTTAAATCCCTGGCCGACGAAACCCGGCTGCAGATCTTCTGGCTCCTGATGGCGAAAGAAGAACTCTGTGTCTGCGACATCATGGGGGTCCTGGGCATCACCCAATCCAAGGCCTCCCGGCACCTGCGTTATCTCTTTCATCTGGGCTGGGTCACGGACCGCCGGGAAGGGGTGTGGATGAATTATCGGCTTAGCGTCACCCCCGGCAGCCCGGAGGATAAACAGCTAAAGTTGCTGGCGGAGATCTTGAGTTCCCGCCCGGAGGCCCAGGCGCTGCGGGAGCGGTTGGAGCAGTGGCTGGCGGCCAAAGGGCAGGGCCAAGAAGCCGCCGCCTGTTCCTGCTCCTGAGCTTATTATCCAGGTCTTTTTTAAGCAGATTTTTTATCTTGACTTACCCGGATAACCGGTTATAAAGAAGCATAATGAGCCCTGAGGCCAGCTTCTGCAAATCCCTGGCGGACAAGACCCGGCTGCAAATTCTCAGGTTCTTGTTCTGGTCAGGGGCTGAATAACTACGGATTGGCTACCTGAAACCTAAATTTTTTTTGACCAGATAATACCCATGAAAACGGTTATCCGAATATCCAAGAACTAGGAGCGCTGATGGCCGCTACCGTTGCCAAACGCCTGGGTTTAGTGGAGCGCTTGCTGACCCTGTGGATTTTCCTGACCATGGCCGCCGGGGTTTTCCTCGGCTATTTTCTGCCCGGATTTACCAGGGTTCTGACCTTCTTCCAGGTAGGCACCACTAATATTCCCATCGCCATCGGCCTCATTTTGATGATGTATCCGCCGTTGGCCAAGGTGCGTTACGAGGAACTGCCCCAGGTCTTCAAAAATATCAAGGTCCTGGCCCTGTCGTTAATCCAGAACTGGGTGATCGGCCCCATCCTCATGTTCCTGCTGGCCATCGCTTTTCTCCGGGGTTACCCGGATTACATGGCGGGTCTGATCATCATCGGCTTGGCCCGCTGTATCGCCATGGTCATCGTCTGGAACGACCTGGCCCAGGGGGATACCGAATACTGCGCCGGGCTGGTGGCCTTCAACTCCATCTTCCAGATGCTGTTCTTTTCCGTGTACGCCTATATTTTTGTCACGGTGCTGCCCACCTGGCTGGGGATCGCCTCGGGTCTGGAAGTCCGGGTCTCCATCCTCCAGGTGGCGGAAAGCGTGATGATCTACCTGGGCCTTCCCTTCTTCGGCGGCATGTTCACCCGGTTCTTCCTGGTCAGGCGCCGGGGGCTCAAGTGGTATGAAGAAAAATTCCTGCCCAAAATCAGCCCCATTACCCTCAGCGCCCTGTTGTTCACCATCGTGGTGATGTTCTCCCTCAAGGGCGAGTATATTGTGGAACTCCCCCTGGACGTGGTGCGCATCGCCATCCCCCTGACCATTTATTTCTTCATCATGTTCTTTGTGACGTTTTATATGTCGGCCAAAGCCGGGGCGGGCTATCGGATTTCCGCCACCCTGTCCTTTACCGCGGCCAGCAACAACTTTGAACTGGCCATCGCGGTGGCGGTGGCGGTCTTCGGCCTCCGGTCGGGGGAGGCCTTCGCCGCGGTCATCGGCCCCCTGGTGGAGGTGCCGGTGCTCATCAGCCTGGTGAACGTGGCCCTGCGGTTCAGGGAAAAATATTTTACGCCCCTGGTGT
>CAWEWX010000096.1:0-6386 GCA_963812655.1 uncultured delta proteobacterium
GGTAGCACAGCTACGTTAACTGGTTTGCGGGCAAACGAACATTTTCTGGTGGCACAGGCGTTTCGCCTGTGCGGGGCAGGCTAAAAGGTCAGGGCCGATATCGGCCACCCGCCGCGGATGGAAATCCCCCCTGCCCCCTTTGGAAAAGGGGGATTTGTGGGTTTCACGGTAAAGCTTCGGTAAAAGGGGCTTTAGTGGCACAGGCTTCCAGACTGTGTCCGAACTCCTAGGGGGCTGTCCCCGCCGAATTTTGGCGGCTACAGGCCGCCCCATTATTTATAACATCGCCAAGTCCAGCGTTCCGGTCCCGATATATGTCCGTCTAATGATGAAACACTCCGCGTTCAAGATCGCAGTTCTAACCCGAATTCGAGGCCCGGGGCCGGGAGGCCGAGAATTGTTTTGCATTATGGTAAATGTATGATATTTATTAAGTTTCATGGAATTCAGGTCGCCGGGGTTTTGGGTTTTTTTGGTGCCGGCGCCGGGCCGAATCTGATGGACGACCGCGCTTATCTGGAAGATTTCCTGCAGTACCTGCGCGTGGAGCGCCAGATGTCGCCCCACACCCTGCGCAGCTATCGTCTGGATATCAGCCAGTTTTTGGAATTTTACCGCGACCGCCCGGGAAACCCTGCTTTGCAGGAGGTGTCCTACCCGGACCTGCGGGCCTTTCTGGCCCAGGCCCTCCAGGGCCGGCGCAAGGTCACGGTGGCCCGCAAGCTCTCGGCCCTGCGCACCTTTTGCAAGTATTTGCAGCGTCAGGGGGTGTTGGCCGGCAACCCCGCCAAGCTGGCCCCCAGCCCCAAGCTGGAGAAGCCCCTGCCCCATTTTTTGACGGTGGACGAGGCCTTCCATCTGCTGGGCGCCTGCGCCGGCGACGCCTTCGGGGCCTGCCGGGACCGGGCTATTTTGGAGGTCTTTTACGCCGGCGGCTTGCGGCTGTCGGAATTGGCCGGTCTCGACCTGGGGGACCTGGACCTGGACCAGGGGGTGTTGCGGGTCTGGGGCAAGGGCGGCAAGGAGAGGTTGGCCTTTCTGGGGAAGCCGGCCCGGGAGGCGATGGCCGCCTATCTGGCCCAACGCCGGGCCCTAACCAAAAAAACCATAAAGTTGGACCGGACCGGGGCGCCGGCGGCTGCTCCTCTGTTCCTCAACCGGCGGGGCGGCCGCCTCAGCTCCCGTTCGGTGGCCCGCCTGGTGGGCAAGTGGGCGCGGCTGGCGGGTCTCTCCCAGGCCCTGACCCCGCACGGCCTGCGCCACAGCTTCGCCACCCACCTGCTGGAGGGCCGAGCCGACCTGAGGACCGTCCAGGAGCTGCTGGGGCACGCCTCCATCTCCAGCACCCAGCGGTATTTACATACGGACCTGGATTACCTGATGGAGGAATACGACAAGGCGCATCCCCGGAGTAAATGACCCAGATATCGGCAGCACGGGCGTCTCGCCTGTGCCGCGCCGGTTTTTTGCTTTTTTGTCAGGGGCCTGCGGCTGCCAATAACCTGTTTGATCTCGTTCCCAAGTTGTACTTGGGAACGAAAAAACGAGAGATTAAACCTGCGACCTTCGGGTTATGAGCCCGACGAGTTTTGCATAGTAAAGTTTACAGTTAGTGCGACATTAGGAGGAAAAGATTAAAATGGCACAGGCCTCTGGCCTGTGATCTCCACAGGCTGGAAGCCTGTGCCACTTTTAAATCAGCCTGGGTCGGCTGTTCCACATTACCTTCTTGGCGTCTTTGCGTGAGGTCTTCTTGATGGACAATGAAAAATTCCGCGGCACCACCATCCTCATGGTGCGCCGGGGGGATAAGGTGGCGGTGGCCGGCGACGGCCAGGTGAGCCTGGGGGAGATGGTCATGAAGCACCGGGCCAAAAAGGTGCGCCGCCTCTACCACGGCAAGATCATCGCCGGCTTCGCCGGTTCGGTGGCCGACGCCCTCACCCTGTTCGAGCGCCTGGAGTCCAAGCTGGAGGCCCACCAGGGCAACCTCACCCGGGCGGTGGTGGAGCTGGCCAAGGACTGGCGCACCGACCGGATCCTGAGGCGCCTGGAGGCGATGCTGCTCACCGTGGACTTAAGCGGGGCCTTTCTCATCTCCGGCACCGGCGACATCATCGAGCCGGATGAAGGGGTGATGGGCATCGGCTCCGGCGGCGCCTACGCCCTGGCCGCGGCCCGGGCCCTGCTGGCCCATACCGATCTCCCCCCCGCGGCCATCTGCCGGGAGGCCTTGGAGATCGCCGCCTCGCTGTGCGTTTATACCAATAACGAGATTGTTATTGAGGAATTATAAGGATAATGGTGGGCTGTGCCCACCCTACATTTTAACAACAAAATAGGTGGGGCGGCCGTCCCTGGCCGCCGGTCTAAGGTTGGCGAGCGGGGACGCCCGCCCCACGAAGGCCCGCCTCACCAGGTATTTTCATAATAAAGTAAGAGGACTAATTAATATGGAATTGCTGAAAGCGCTCCGGGGCTCCGGGGACCATCTCACTCCCCGGGAGATCGTGGCGGAGCTGGATAAATATATCGTGGGGCAGGAGGACGCCAAGAAATCGGTGGCCATCGCCCTGCGCAACCGCTGGCGCCGCCAGCAGGTCCCCGAGGGTCTCCGGGACGAAATCGCCCCCAAGAACATCATCATGATCGGCCCCACCGGAGTGGGCAAGACCGAAATCGCCCGGCGCCTGGCCAAACTGGCCCATTCGCCCTTCCTGAAGATCGAGGCCACCAAGTTCACCGAAGTGGGCTACGTGGGCCGGGACGTGGAGTCCATGGTCCGGGACCTGATGGAGCTGGCGGTGAACCTGGTGAAGGCCGAAGAGCGGGACCGGGTTCAGGTCAAGGCCGCCGCCGCGGTGGAGGAGAGGTTGCTGGAGCTGTTCCTCCCCGGCCAGGTCCCTGGCCAGGCCCCTGGCCAGGAAGCCGAAGGGGAGTCCGGCACGCGGGAAAAATTCAGGAGTATGCTGCGGGACGGCCGCCTGGAAGACCGCTTCGTGGAGCTGGAGACCAGCCAGCGGGTCACCCCGGTGGTGGAGATTTTTTCCGGCGCCGGCATGGAGGAGATGGAATTCAACTTCAAGGAGATGCTGGGCAACCTCTTCCCCAAAGGCACCAAGACCCGGCGGGTCAAGGTCTCCGAGGCCCGGGAACTCCTGCTCCAGGAGGAGGCGAGCCGTCTCATCGACATGGACCGGGTGGTGGAAGAGGCCCGGCGCAAGGTGGAGCAGCACGGCATCATCTTCCTGGACGAAATCGACAAGATCGTGGGCCGGGACCACGGCCGGGGGCCGGACGTCTCCAGGGAAGGAGTGCAGCGGGACCTGCTGCCCATTGTGGAAGGCACTACCGTCACCAGCAAGTACGGCATGGTGCGCACCGACCACATCCTGTTCATCGCCTCCGGGGCCTTCCACCTCTCCAAGCCCGCCGACCTGATTCCGGAGATGCAGGGGCGCTTCCCCATCCGGGTGGAACTCCAGTCCCTGGGAGCCGCGGAGTTTGAGCGCATCCTCACCGAGCCGGAGAACGCCTTGATCAAGCAATACCAGGCGCTGCTGGAAACGGAGGGGGTTCACCTCACCTTTGCCCCGGAAGCGGTCAAAGAGATCGCCGCGCTGGCCGCCAAGGTGAACGAACGCACCGAAAACATCGGGGCCCGGCGGCTCCACACCATCATGGAGAAGCTGCTGGAGGAGATCTCCTTCACCGCCCCGGACCTGGGCGAGCGGGCCCTCACCATCACCGCGGACTACGTCCGGGAACGCCTGGCCGATCTGATCGAAGACGAGGATTTGAGCAGGTATATTTTGTGAGCGGTGAGCAGTGAGCAGTAGGGTGCGCACTGCGCACCAAACATTGGCGCTACCGCCTTTAAAAAAGAAATGTAGCGCCGCCGCCCCCGGCGGCGGAAGTAAGGGGCCGCAGGCTTTAGCCTGCGCCGCACAGGCGGGACGCCTGTGCCACCCAAAGAAAACCTGGGCCGGCCTGTGGCCGCCGGAAAATCATATCTTGGAAAGAGAAACAACGCAGGCTGAAGCCTGCGGCTACATAATAATGCCGAAATCGTTATCGTTTTTGCTGACCGCTGAAAGCTGACAGCAGGGCGACCCAATCACAGGCTGGAAGCCTGTGCCACTGTCGCCCCTACAGCCGCGAGGGACTTAAGTGAGCCATAACTGGATGACCCGCGCCGATAAGGTGGTCATGAACACTTACGGCCGCCAGCCCCTGGTGTTGGTAAAGGGTGAAGGCTGCCGGGTGTGGGATGACCAGGGAAGGGAGTACCTCGATTTGGTGGCGGGCCTGGCGGTCTGCAACCTGGGCCACGCCCATCCGGAGGTGGCCCGGGCCGCGGCGGCGCAACTGGCGCAGTTGGTGCACGTCTCCAATCTCTACTACAGCACTCCCATGGTGAAGCTGGCGGAGCTGCTGGTGCGCCTCTCCTTTGCGGACCGGGTCTTTTTCGCCAACAGCGGCGCCGAAGTGAACGAAGGGGCCATCAAGCTGGTGCGCCGCTACTCCCGGGAGCGCTTCGGGCCCGGCCGGCACCGCATCATCTGCACGCAGAACTCCTTTCATGGCCGCACCCTGGGGGCCCTGTCCGCCACCGGCCAGTCCAAATTCTGGGAGGGCTTCGAGCCCTTGCTGGAAGGTTTTTTGTTTGTGCCGTTCAATGACCTCAAAGCACTGGCCGCGGCGGTGGACGACAGCGTCTGCGCCGTGCTCCTGGAGCCCATCCAGGGGGAGGGCGGCGTCTGCCTGCCGGACGCCGATTATTTAATGGGGGTGCGCCGGCTGTGTGCGGAGAAGCGCCTGCTGCTGGTCCTGGATGAGATTCAGACCGGTCTGGGCCGCACCGGGCGGCTCTTCGCCCACGAGCACTTCGGCATCCAGCCCGACGTTATGACGCTGGCCAAGGCCCTGGCGGGCGGCCTGCCCATGGGAGCGCTGCTGGCCACCGCGGAGGTGGCCGGGGCCTTCGTCCCCGGCGCCCACGCCAGCACCTTCGGGGGCGGGCCGGTGATCGCCGCCGCCGCCACCACCGCCGTGGCCCTCTTGAGCGACGAAAAGTTGCTGGCCGCGGTGCGCGCCAAGGGCGATTATTTGCTAAAGGCCCTCTTGAAGCTGCAGGCCGGCTTTCCCGTCATCCGCCAGGTACGGGGCCTGGGCCTCATGTGGGGCCTGGAGCTGGCCCGGGAAGGGACGCCCCTGGTGGCCGCCTGCCGGGAGCGGGGGGTGTTGGTCAATTGCACCCAGGGCAACGTCATCCGGCTGCTGCCGCCGTTGATCGTCAGTACCGAGGAACTAAACCGGGGATTGCAGGTCCTGGAAGAAGCGTTGGGTTCATTGTAGGGGCGGGTTTTAAACCCGCCTCCCTGCTCAGCGAAGCAGGCGCCATGAAAGAAGAAAGCCCATGAAACGTGATCTGTTGACCATCTTGGATCTGAGCCGGGAAGAGATCGAAACCTTGCTGGTCCGGGCCCGGGAGTTAAAAGTCCTCCAGACTCGCCGGGTGGAGCACGCTTCCCTGAAGGGCAAGTCCCTGGCCCTGATCTTCGACAAACCCTCCACCCGCACCCGGGTTTCCTTTGAGGTGGGCATGGCGCAGCTGGGGGGCGCCAGCCTCTACCTGGGTCCGGGGCAGACCCAGATGGCCCGCCAGGAGCCTATCCCCGACACCGCCCGGGTCCTGTCCCGCTACGTGGACGGGGTGGTGGTGCGCACCTTTGCCCAGGAAACCGTGGCCGAGCTGGCCCGGCACGCCACCATTCCCGTGATCAACGGCCTCACCGACGCCCACCATCCCTGCCAGGTGCTCAGCGACCTGATGACCATGGAGGAGCGCTTCGGCCGGGTCTCCGGTCTGAAGGTGGCCTGGGTGGGGGACGGCAACAATATGGCCAACTCGTGGATCACCGCGGCCATGCACCTCGATTTTTCCCTGTACCTGGCCTGCCCCCAGGGCTATGAGCCTGACCCCGCCCTGCTGCGGGAGGCCCAAAGGAGCGGACGGCATATCTATCTTTCCCAGGACCCCCGCCAGGCGGTGCAGGGGGTCCACGTGATCAACACCGATGTCTGGACCTCCATGGGCCAGGAAGACGAAGCCGCGGCCCGGCGGGAGATCTTCAAACCCTACCAGGTCAACGCCGATCTCCTGGAGCTGGCCCGGCCCGAGGCCATTGTGCTTCACTGCCTGCCGGCCCACCGGGGGGAGGAGATCACCGCCGAAGTCCTGGACGGTCCCCAATCCGCGGCCTGGGACCAGGCGGAAAACCGCCTCCACTTCCAAAAGGCCCTGCTGGAGTGGCTGCTGGGGTAGTAGTCAGTAGTCAGTAGCCAGTAGTCAGTAGTCAGTAGCCAGTAGTCAGTGGTCAGTA
>CAWEWX010000097.1:0-3237 GCA_963812655.1 uncultured delta proteobacterium
TCCGGCTCTCCCTGCAGCTCGCCCACCATCCTCCGCCACCGCCAGGTGGCAGCCAGACCCAGGATAGCTTCGTCCAGGGTATCAAAGCAGGCGACCCCGGGTTCCCGGTCCAGGGCCTGGCTCTGGCGCAAGGTTTCGTCGCCGTACGGGCACAGGGCCAGGGGTTTCTGGCCGGGGTTGGCAGCCTGGATTTCCCGGACCGCGGCCACCATGTCGATATCGGCATGCAGCGGCGACCCCCAGGACGGGGCGACGCCCAGCACTGCATCCACCTGTTCATCCCGGAGCAAGCCCTGGGCGGCTTTGGCGAACACCCGGCTAAAGGAGCCGGCAACCATGCCCAGGGGCCAGATATCCACCGGGTTACGGAGGTGGTGCCAGGGGATGTGGGGGTCTTCCAGTTCCGCCCGGATCTGTTCCGGGAAGGGGGCCAATTCCAGGCCATAGTCGGCACAGGCGTCCGCGGCCACGATGCCGAAGGCGCCGGTGGCGGTCACCATGCCCAGGCGCGGTCCGGCCAGGGGCCGGAAATGGAGAAAGGCCTTGGCCGCGGCCCGCAGTTCCACCAGGTTCCGGACCCGGATCAGGCCGGCTCGGGCGCAGGCCAGGTCAAAGATGGCGTCTTCCCCTACCAGGGAGCCGGTGTGGGATAGAGCGGCCTGGGCCCCCGCGGCGCTGCGCCCGGTTTTCAACACCAGGATGGGTTTTTGAGGGGCGATGCGGGCCGCGACCTCCAGGAACTCCCGGCCCCGTTTCAGGCCTTCCATGTGGAGCATAATAATCTGGGTCTGGGGATCGTTTTCCAAAAATTCCAGCAGATCGACAAAGTCCACGTCGCAACCGTTGCCGATATCGATGGATTTCCCCAGGCGCCCGGTCAGGTTATGGTAGCCCGCCTGGAAGACCCCGGACTGGACCACCAGGGTCAGGGGCGGCGGCGCCATCTCCCGGGGGATATCGATGAAGGCGGAGCTGAAGCCGGAAAAGGCGTTGACCACGCCCATGGTATTGGGGCCCACGACCCGGGCCCCGTGTTTATGGGCCAGCTCCACCAGTTGCGCTTGCAATTCGCCTCCCCGGGCATCGGCGTCGGCAAAGCCCTGGCTGATAACCATTAGCCGTCTAATGCCCCGCTGGAGGCAATCCCGGAAAACCGGCAGGACCCGATCCCGGCCCAGGGAAATGACGGCCAACTCGGGGGTCTCCGGCAGGTCGGCCACCCGGGGAAAGGTTTTTTGTCCCAGGATTTCTTGGACCTGGGGATGGACCAGGTAAATTTTCCCCGAATAGCCATAGCGCTGCAGCATTTCTAAATTGTTGAAGGCGCCGGGACCGGTCTGCCGGGTCACGCCGATCAGGGCCAGCGAACGCGGCTCAAAGAAGACTTTCATGGGGGCACTCCTGTGGGGGGGAGAAACCGGCGGTAGATTTCCTAAATTTGGGCCTTCCCCTGGGGCGCCAGCAAGACCCTGCCGGAGAAAGGAGGTTCTACCGGCAAGAGTTCAAAACCTTTGCATATCAATCTGGATAGTAAAAAGGAACCCCTCCGGGTTTATGCCAGGTAAACGAATTTCCATATCCGCTTGATCTCATTCCAGGAGTTTTTTCAGTTCGAAACGCAAGGTCTTACCCGATCCTGTCCGGGGAATATGGTCCAGGTAACGGATGTCGTCGGGAACCTTGTGAGCCGAAAGGTGCTGGCCGCAGAAGGCTTTCAGGGCGTCGCGGTCAACCTGAACGCCCGGCTGGCTGACCACGAAAAGGACCGGAACCTCGCCCAGAAACTGATGCTTGCCAGCTACCACGGCGCAGTCCGCCACTCCGGGGAATTTCAGGGCGACTTCCTCGATCTCTGCGGGGGCAATGTTCTCTCCCCCGCGAATAATCAATTCCTTGAGGCGGCCGGTGATGGTGATCAGCCCATGGGGGTCGAATCTGGCCAGGTCACCGGTCAGATACCAACCATCCACCAACGCCTTGGCCGTTTCTTCGGGCTTATTATGGTATCCCAACATGACGTTGGGGCCTCGGACAATCAACTCGCCTTCACTGCCAGGCGGCGCATCCAGGCGGGTCTTGGGGATCGACGATTCTCACCGCCTGGCCAAGGATGGGTGGCCCGCAGGATCCCATGATCCGCTCACTGCCCGGCCAATTCAGGGTAATCATGGTGGAAGTTTCGGTGCTCCCCAGGCCATCTACCAAGGGAACCCTGGCGCGCCGTTCGAATTCGGCATTGAGCGTGGCCGGCATGATGGCCCCCGCCGAGATGCAAAGGCGCAGCTTGCCAAAATTAAGGGGTGTATCCCCGGCCCGCAGCAGCAGGTAGTGAAACATCGTGGGCACGCCCGGAAAGATGGTGAACTCGCCGCTGCTTAACAGCGCTAGCGTCTCGCCCACCGAAAAACGCTCCATGACCCGGGTGGTGGCTCCGGTTGCCAGGGTTCCCAACACTGCTATATCGATGGCATAGGAAAAAAACAGGGGCAGAGGACAAAGCAGGTAATCATCCGGCCCCAGCCCGGCAATGGGCACCCAGCAGGCGGCGACGACCCAGAGCATGCTTCTTTGGGTAAGCAGCGCGCCCTTAGGTTTCCCCGTGGTGCCGGAGGTATAGAGAAGAAATGCCGGGGCGTCGAGGTCGGTCCCCTGGTCGGCATCCGGCCTCAATGGACCGGAGAGCAAAGACTCCAACCCCTTCAGGTGGGGCTCGCCACTCGATGCCACTCCGCTTAGCACCATGGCTTTGATGGACGGCACCTGGGGACGAAGTTTGTCCAGTCTCCCCGCCTGCTCTGCGGTGGAGATGACCACGGAACAGCCGGAGTCCGCCAGCCGGTAAAGCACTTCATCTTCCGCGGCGTCATAGCTAATGGGCACGGCGACGGCGCCCCGGCGAACTACAGCCAGGCAGGACTCGATCCAGGGGACTGAATTGGGAAGATAGATAGCCACCTTATCCCCCGGATTAATCCCCATTTCCTGGAGCGCGGCGGCTAACCGGGCAGTACGTTGCTCCAGGTCCAGGTAGGTGACCGAGGTCTTGGTGTCCAAAAACGCAGTCCGGCTGCCGTGCTTTTGGGCCTGCTCCCGGAGATGCTCAGCTATCGGCTTGATAAGGCTAATGTGGATCATGAGAGATAACTCCTTCCTGGCCTCCGGCCGCACTTAAGGGGGTCCCGCCAAGGATTTTCCCAGCAGAGCATGGCCGGCCCGGTAATCCGGCCTCATTATGGC
>CAWEWX010000098.1:0-4192 GCA_963812655.1 uncultured delta proteobacterium
TTGGCTCGCCAACCGGCGATTGCAGAGCCGCCAGAGCTCGATCCACCATTTGTCGCCGCACTGCCCTTTCCTGGTCGGGGCTCAGGTCGGGACTGCCCAAGGGGTAGGGTATGGCAGCAGCCGCCAGGATCCGGTTGGCGCCCACTGCTAGGGCAATGGACGTAATGGTACAGATTTGCACCGTGGGAATCCCAACCCTTTCCAGTTCCTTGGTGATCGTTGCCCCGCAACGAGTCCCGGTACCTCAGGTGGCGGTCAGGATGACCGCCTGTACCCCGTCGGCAATCAAATCCCGGGCAATCTCCTGGCCAAATTTGCGGGCGTTTTCCAGGCTGGTGCCGTTGCCGGTGGTGGTAAAAAAGTACGGGTATAACCTGCCGATCTTGCCTTGGCGCTCGCAGTCCCGGAGCGCATCCACCGGCAATACCCGATCGGGGTCTTCGTTGGCAAAGACATTGCTGTAGCCACCGTTGACGGACTGGAATTCCTCCCCCGACAGGTCTTCGATGCCCTCCAGGCTGTACTTGAGAACCTTGCTGGCCCGGGCCGACTCTAGCCGGTCCGGGTTGCCCTTGGGGACGATACCGCCTTCGGTCACCAGGGCCACGGTGGCGGTGCTGAGGTCGCTCACCGGGGGAGCCGGTGGGACCTTCTCGAAGGTAGGCATGGGAAGCTCCGTGCGGTAAGGCAGCCCCTGCAATTTGGCCAAAAGCAGGTCCACCGCCCGCGCCGCGCCGGTCTTCTCAGCCCAGGTGTTTTTGCGGATTCCCCGGGGCAGATAACCTTCGGCCTCGGGTGGGCCTAAGGCCTCGCCCCCAGCCAATTTTAGACCCAGGACGGCCATGGCCGCAACGGCCTGGCGCATGCCGGCCGCTGAGGGGCCGGTTTCCACGCAGAAGATGTCCTTCCGGTAGAGTTCCAGACCGGGATTTTCCGGGTACATGCCGGTCACTGCGGGAACTCCCAGCCGGGCTTGCACGGCCTGGCATACGGCCCCGCAGGCCGGGCCATACCTCCCGGCGTTGAAGGCCGGACCGGCCACGACTAACTGAGGCCCAAAGGACCTGATGAGCTGAATCACTTCTTCAGTAGCCTCCAGGGGCTGTTCGGCAAAGAAGTTATCCCCACAGATCACCGTGGCCACCACCTGGGCTTTCTCGCCCAGGGCGGCTTGCAGAGCTATCCCCGGCCCCACCGGGCGGGCCACTGCCCGGGGAGCCACCCCGGCCTGGTCTTCTCCGCCAATCTGACCGAAAAACTGATTAAGATAATGGACTACTCTGATCATCCGGGCGCCTCCTTAATACTCCCTGATGGACAGATGGGTGGCCCCCAACTGGTTGGTAGCCGTATAGATGCGTCCCAGGGGGATGGTCAGCCCGGAATCAGGCGGCCCGGCGACCCCGGCGATCTCCTCGCCTCCTAAAACCTGCCCCACGGGAGCCAAAGCCACCAACTCGTCGTTGTTGCCGGTGGTGACCACGGCGTCGGCTTCGGGGACGCTATCCACCAGCGACGGCAGGTCCCCGGCGGCCCCGGCAATCTCGTTGGCCAGGATGACGGTTTTAATGCCCAGTTTTTCACTTTCCCGGCAACAGAGCATCAGGTCGGTATCCGCGTGACCACCGCCCTCTTGGGTGATGACGGCTCCCTGGGCGCCCAGTTGCCAGGCCAGCTTGGCGGCAAATTTCGCCGAGCGTTCCTTTTCCCGCAAGGTGCTATGTTCATTGGCTATCACCACTCCCGCAAAGATCAGGTCCCGGCCATGCCGGCGAGCCAATTCCAGGACCACCGGGTTGTGCAGATGGAGATAAGTGGGATTCTTCTGGCAGGCAATGATGTAGTTGCTGCTGACCAAGGCCCCATCCAGCACCTCATTGGGGTGGAGGAGGGTGGGCAACAGTTCCCGGGCGTTTTCGCCATACACCAAGGTATCCCGCAACAACCCCTGGGATTGCAGGTGATAGAAATAAACGATCCGGGGCAGATGGTGATCCCGGTTTGCCGTCACCTCCAGGTCAAACACCTCAACATGGTCGGGAGCCAGGTGGCGGGTGGGTTCGGCCAGGTAGACCGCGGCCTCCAGCGCCGCCTTGCGGGTGGTCCGGTCAAACTCCGCATCCGTAGTGGCGGGATGGGGAGTGCAGAGCAGCACCACGTTGATGGTTTTAGAGAAGATGCTGTAGCACGCCCCCGGCCCTGCCATGTCCACTATCCCTTCCTGAATACCCTGCCTCTTGCCGGTTTGCAGCACGGCTACCCCAGCCAGCGCGTTGGTCTGCCCCCGGCCGGCAATCTCCATGGGACCCAGGGCTCCGGGAAAGGGGGTGGCGGCGCCACCGGCTAGCTTAAGGCGCGGCTCTACCGCGTCCATGATATGCACAATTCTGACCGCTTCCCCAGGCCGGGCCAGCTTCACCTCCACCTTCGCAAACGCCTGCTCCCGGTTCAGGAATCCCACCAATTCCGGTTGGTTGATAACCAGGGTCCCCTGTTCAATGCTGGTGCTCTCTCCGAACCGGGCATCCTGGATCGTGAATTTGCGCAGCTCCAGCCTCATAAAAGGAAACTCCTCTCCTGGCTTGACCATCTTCCCATACTTAATGGGCCGCTTACACCAATCCCAGCCAATGCCAATAGGTGGCGCTGAAGATGACCATAACCAGAATAGCGATAATCACCAGAGGAATACCCACCTTCATCATGTCATCAGAACTAAAGGTGTCGGTGGAGTAAGCCACCATGGACATGGGGGTGTTCACCGGGATGATTACCGAAAACTGAATGGTGTAGTAGAAGACGAGAGTCAGGCCCCAGACGCTGAGGCCGGGGATGTTGAGGCCCTGGGCAAAGCCAATGGCTGTGGGCACCAGGGCGGCTACCGCCGCGGACCGGGCGGAGAAAGCCAGAGAAAAGATGGAGAAGAACAAGCCGCCGGCTGCGATCATCAGCAGCAAGGGCCATCGGTCCACCCCCAGAGCGATGATGGTGTTCTTGGCGACCCAGGCCGCCGCCCCGCTCTTTAAAAGCCAGATTCCCAGGGAAATGGCGGCGCCGAACAGTATCAGCGTTCCCCAATTCACTTTACCCACCAACTGGTTCCAGGTGGCCACTCGCAGTCCGGGAAAAAATATGGCCGCCACTGCCAGAAGCGCCACCGTGCTGGGGTCTAGCCGGTGCAACACATTTCCGGTGGCCCACAGGAAGATGGTAGCCAACATGATGATCAAAAGTTTGACTTCTCCGGTGGTAATTGGCCCCAATTTGGCGCTATGCTCACGAACGACCGAGGCCCCGCCGGCCAATTCTTCCTTGCTCACCGGGAAAAAATAGAGAACCAGGAGATAGAGCACCACCCCCATCGTCAGGGCAAAGGGCATGCCATAGATGGCCCATT
The DNA here is from genome assembly GCA_963812655.1 of uncultured delta proteobacterium. Classification (GTDB taxonomy): domain Bacteria; phylum Desulfobacterota; class Desulfobaccia; order Desulfobaccales; family 0-14-0-80-60-11; genus JAPLJC01. Next base: position 3,398 of record CAWEWX010000098.1, read on the forward strand.
GGAGCCAGGTGATATGGTGGTTGGTAGCCTGGGAAATATACATGGCGGTTTGAATGGGTGGGGCGCCCGAGGTCAGAATGCCCATCCCGGCTATTCCGGTGCCGAAGGCGACCAGGAGCAACATCCCTTTGCTCAGGTTGCTTCTTAAGTCCAACCCGAAGGCTTTAATAATCCCTATGGATATCGCAGTCATCAAGGCGGCGTTGGCTGCCTGAGCCGGAATAAAGACGGTCAAGATAAAAGCCATCACCAGGATTCCCAAGAGCACCCGTTTCGGCCTGGCCCCCATGCGGCCCAAGATGAACAGGCCGATTCTCTGTCCCAACCCGGTTACCTCGAAAGCGGATGCCAGAAACAGGGCGCAAACCACCAGCACCCAGGCCGGCGAACTGAAACCGGAGAGGGCCATGCGCAGGGCTGCCTCGGTTCCCACCAGTTTGCCGGGATTGGCGGCTCCCGGGGACAAGGCCACCAAGAGCGTAAAGGAGGCGATCAGAAAGAACGAACTGGCCGCATAGCCCACTGCTTCCGAGACCCAGATTACCAGCATGAACAGCATCACGCAGAGCAGGGCATGTCCCACCGGCGTCAAGGAGGGCGGAAACGGGATGAAGTACAGGACTATCAGGACGAGAAAGGCAAGGATGATCCCCACCGCCCGCCGCATCTTCCCAACCGCGGGGGTCGCGCCGGAGATCTTGGCGTCAGCCGTTCCCACTGCTTAGCCCTCCTTCTTTGGAAATACCAGGTTTTACTTAACGGGCTGTCCCAATAATTTTGGACTGCCCTATGGTA